>NZ_JBFTPM010000016.1:0-142337 GCF_056398505.1 Rhizobium sp. 01T437 | reverse complement strand
CCCCGCTTCAAGGCGCCGGCGGCGCGATCCTTGTCGTTCAATACGGCGTAAGAGCGGACGAGACGCATCCAGCCCTCGAAATTGTCGGGATCATCAGTCAGTTTGGCATCCAGGCTTTCCACCATGCCGCGGATCATCTGCTGCCGGTCGCCGCTGCTCAGATTCTGAGCTGCCGCCACATCCTCCGCCGTCGGGCCGCCCGGGGCGGCAGGCTTGGCTTCCGGCTCGGCTGCAGGGGCGACCGCCGTGCCGCCGTTCCTGGCGATATGCTCGTTGACCAGCGGCAGCCAGGGTGCATCATCAGGCGATTGCCTGGCCAGTGCCTCGAAGGCGGTGCGCGCCTGATCGGCTTGACCAGCCTGCTCAAGGCTCAACGCAACATAGAAGCGGGCGCGCGGGTTGTTCGGCTCAAGAGACAGGATTTGCTTGAGTTCATCAAGCACGTCTGCGCTCACCAGACCGTTTGATGTGGCCATCAGCGTTTCCGACAGTCCTTCCAGGCGCGAAACATTGGCTCCGCCGAGGCGAAGCGCCGCGCGATAGGCTCTTGCCGCATCATCGACCCTGCCAATCTTGAGGTAAACCGGAGCGATGACGTCCCATCCCCGCCCATCCTCAGGCTGAGTGGCCAGGTGATCCTCCATCTTCTTCACGAGGATTGCGAGATCCTCGCCTGGCTCGGCGAGCCTTATGGCCAGCGGACGGGAGGGGAGATCGGGAGAGCCGAGCGAGACGTAAAGGGCGATGCTGAGCAATGGCAGGAACACGGCGATGGCGTGTTTCAGCCATCTGCCGGAACGTTGCACGATCTGCGTGGGCCGGTGGTCATCTGCAGCCTTGAACAGGCGTCGCGCCGTTTCCGCTCTGGCCAGTTCGTATTCGTCCGGCGAGATGCGTCCGGAGGCGACATCCTCGTCGAGTTCGAAAAGCTGGTCACGATAGACCTTGCCGGCATCCGCTTCGGTGCTCGCCGCCTTCCGGCGGCCCCTCGAAAGAGGGTGAAGTAGGAAGGCAGTCGCTGCGGTCGTCATCACCGCGAAAAGAATCCAGATCGTCATCGTTGCAGCCATAATGGCTCAACACATAGCCGCAGCAGCGGACCGGACATTGACGAGGATCAATTATCTCGGTGTTCGTCCCGCTCGGCCGGTGAAGACATAACCGACGCCGCGTACAGACTGAATGAGATTCGGGCTCTTCGGATCATCCTCGATCTTCTTGCGCAAGCGGACGATCTGGGCGTCGATTGCGCGATCAAATGCTTCGAGATTGCGGTTTCTCGTCAGGTCCATGAGGGTTTCGCGCGAAAGAACCCGGCCGGGATTACGCACGAAAACAAGAAGCATGTCGAACTCGCCCGTCGTCAAAGCAACGTCGTCGCCATGGGGTGAGGTCAGTCGCCGGCGCGACACATCGAGGGACCAGCCTTCGAAGGCGAGCGTTTCGTCTTCTCCGTTGGTAGCACGGGCCGCGTCCGAGGAGGTGCGGCGGCGCAGGATTGTCCTCAGACGAGCCAGCAGTTCTCTCAGATGAAAGGGCTTGGCGATGTAATCATCGGCGCCGACCTCAAGGCCGACGACCTTGTCCGTGACATCATCCTGACCGGTTAGCATGAGAACCGGCACGTCGGATGTGCTTCGCAGCTCCCGAAGCAATTCGAGACCATTCTCGCCGTTCGGGAGCACCAGATCGAGAAAAATTGCCGCGTAAGAGCCCTTGGCGAGTTCGGAACGCATCGCCGCACCGTTTGCGACCGCGTTCACCTTAAATCCGTTGTCTTCGAAGTAACGCACCAGCATCTGCCTGATCCGCGCGTCATCATCGACCACCAGAATACGGTCCGGTTCCATTGTCCTCGTCAAGCTCGTTTCGACTTGCCAATCAGATAGCGCAGGAATTCGGCCAGCGCCACCGCTCTTGGGGCCCTGTGCGATGCTTCCCAAAGAAACCTGATGATGAACGCCTCGGCGGCGGGCTTTGTCACGATAGCGTCCAACGGAATCGCTGGCCGGCGCGATCGTAGCTAACAGACCTGACGGAGTAGGACGATGCGGTTCGTCCGATCCTTCACATCGAACCGTCACTGCGAGAGAGCGGCGAACGCCCGTTCGGTCTTTTTCCGACTGACGCGATCATGTAGCGGTCGGATCGGAATCATCGTCGGCAATCACCCGCCAGGAAGCGCCCTCGAGATCGTCATACTGACCGCTTTTCAGGGACCAGAGGAACGCCGCCAACCCGAGGCCGCCCATAAAAAGCGCGATCGGGATCAGATAGATGAGCATGTTCATGCGGCTTCGACCTCCTGATCGTGGATCGGTCTCTGCAAAGCCGGCAGAGGAGCGCCTCGCGCCGTAAAGGCGTTGAGACGCAGGGCGTTGGTGACGACGATGATCGAGGAGGTGGACATCGCCACGGCCGCGATCAGCGGCGTCGCAAAGCCGGCGACCGCAATCGGCACGGCAAGGATGTTGTAGCCGATCGCAAGGGCGAAATTCTGCCGGATGAGCGCGGCCGAGCGCCTGGCGATCCGGATCGCATCGGGTACTGCATCGAGCCTCTCGTTGAAGAAGACGAGGTCGGCCGCCTGGCGTCCGATGTCGGAAGCGCTCGACGGCGCCATCGAGACATGGGCTGCGGCGAGCGCAGGCGCGTCATTGATGCCGTCGCCGACCATCAGAACGCGGCGCCCCTCCTCTTGCAGGGCCTCACAGGCTTCCACTTTCTGCTTCGGGGTTAATGCGCCGAGGGCGCGGTCGACGCCGAGGCTGCGTGCCGTGCTTTCAACGACCGACTGGCGGTCCCCCGAAAAAATCAGCGTCTGGAAACCGGCCGATTCCAGATCGGCGATCGCCTCGCCTGCTCCCGGACGAAGCGTGTCATCGAAGAAGAAGCGCGCCAGCGCCACCCCGTTTGCCGAAAGCACGACATCGGAAAGCGGACTGTCTGATGTCGCGATCTCGGCGCCGACGCAGGCAAAAGATGCGTTTCCGAGCTTGTAGACGACATCCCCGCGCGAGGTTTCGAGACCGCCACCTGCAACCTCCACCACGCGATCGAATTGCTCGGCCACGACTGCCTGACGGGAAAGCGACTGCGAGAGCGGATGCCTGGAATGCTGAGCAAGTCCCGCTGCGACCGCGACGCTCCCGATATTGTCGGCTTCGGTCCGCACGAGCCTCGGTCGCCCGAGTGTCAGCGTACCCGTCTTGTCGAAGGCGACGGCATCGACCTCTGCGAGCCGCTCGAGCGCCGAACCGTCCTTGACCATGACGCCCCTGCGAAAAAGCTCGCCGGCTGCAACGACTTGCACGACCGGAACGGCCAGTCCGAGAGCGCATGGGCAGGTGATGATGAGCACGGCGACGCCGACGAGCATCGCCTGCTTCCAGTCTCCGCCGATGATCCCCCAGCCCAGAAACGACACCAGCGCAAGGAGGTGCACGGCGGGCGAATAGAGTGCTGCGGCCCTGTCGGCGATCCGCCGATAGCGCGCCCTCCCGCCTTCTGCGGCCTCCATGAGGCCGATGATCTCGGCAAGCAGCGAGTTGCGCGCGAGCTTGGTTGCACGTACGATGAGCGAGCCTGTCAGGTTCATGGCCCCCGAATGGATTTCCGCGCCGGGTTTGACGGCCACCGGGCTGCTCTCGCCGGTTACGATCGACAGGTCGAGGTCGCTCTCGCCGCTGGCGACGATGCCGTCGACCGGGATGCGGTCGCCGGCCGCCACGGCAATCTCGTCGCCGACGGCGATCTCCTCGACCGCCACGTAGCGCCTCGACCCATCGGCTGCCACCACCAGCGCCCCACGCGGAGCAAGCCGCGCCAGCCCATTGATCGCTGCGCGCGCCTTCTCGCGCATGACGTGATCGAGAGTGCGGCCGATCAGCAGGAAGAATAGCAGCGACACGGTCGCATCGAACCAGGCATGCTCGCCATGATGCATCGTCTCCCAGAGCGAAACCGCAAAGGAGAGCGTCACGGCAAGTGAGATAGGCACATCCATGTTCGTGCGCCCGCGCTTCAACGCGTTCCAGGCCGATCGAAAGAAGAACCGGCCGGAATAGACGAGTGCAGGAGCTGCGATCATCGCCGATATCCAATGGAACATGTCGCGCGTCGCGGCATCCGCGCCGGACCACACGGATACCGACAGCAGCATGATGTTTGTCGCGGCAAAGCCGGCAACCCCGACCGCAAGGAGAAGCTGGTTCCGTGTCTTGTCGCTTTCCGGCGCAAGCGGTGCGAAGAGATGGACCCTGTATCCGGTCGCGCTGATCGCGGCAGTGATGCCGGTTGGATCAACCGCTTTGTTGTCCATCTCCTCGGCATAGACGCAGCTCACGCGCCTTGAGGTGAGGTTCACCCTGGCTTTTCGCACATAGGGCAGGCCCGACAAAGCCCGCTCGATGGTCGATATGCAGGCGCCGCAATGGACGTCAGGCACGCTGAGATCGAGTTGACGAAGACCGCCGCCGAGCGCGTGGCTCGCAAGCCCGATCTCCTCGGCGCTGAAGGAGGTCGTGCTCATCGCCAGGACGCCGTCCGCATTCATGGTGCAGCAGGTCATTGGCCGAACTCCGCAGTGTCGATGCGCACGGCCTCGTGCATGACGATCTCGCCGCCACGGCGCGAGGTCACTTCGACGATCCAGTCGCCTTCGGCAATCGCGTGATCCGCCTTAAACCGCCCTTCCGAGAGCTTGGTCAGGGCAACGCGAAAGTCCTCATGATCGCCAACCGGCCGCTTGAAGTTGGCCACGACGTCGTCGACAACAGCCGGCGAGCCGTCCCTGTTGCTGATATCATAATGGATTTCGTCGCTCTTCAACGAAAGCCTGCCGGCAATACCAGAGGCAGCCATCGCCTTCATGGCGGCAGCCTTCTCATTGAATTCCTGGCTGGCGACATAGGTGTTCTCGACCACCAGCCCGCTCCAGCTCGACGAAGCGTACCAGGCCATCGTAAAGTTGACAGCGATGATCACGCCGAAAAACGCACACGTCGTCAGCAACATATGCGTGCCGGTGAATCCTTGCGTGCGGGGGCTCATCTGACATCTCCTGGGGCGTTGAATGCGGCGCGATAGGTCGCGCGGTCGGCGTGACCGGCATCTTCGATCGAAAAGAGGAATTCGTTGACCGCATCGCCCGTCTGCTTGCGGGTGACGAACACCTTGAGCGTCGTCGCTGCGTCGGGGGCGGCATCGATCATGAACCGACGTCCCTCCTCCTTGCCGAGCTCGGGGATCCGCATCGTCGCACCATCGATGCCCGACAGGGTCAGCTCGATCGTGCGCGGCTTGGGAACCATGTTGAGCACACGCAGCGTGTATCCGTTGCGGATCGAGCCGTCGCTTTCCAGCACATATTGGGGGTTGCGGTCATGGACGACATTGAGCTCCAGCCGTTCGCGCATCGACAGATGCACGAGCATGGCAATGCCGATGCAAGTCCATACGCTCGCGTAAAAGACGACACGTGGCCGAAAGATGATGCGCCAGTTGAAGTGGCGAATGCCGTCGACAAAGGAACCGTCCGGATTTCTGACGCGCGCCGGCTGGACGGGTGTCCTGCCCCCGTTGGTGGCAATGTTCATATTGCTCGCATATTCGCTGAGCGTCGCATAGGCGATCAGGCCGCGCGGCTTGCCGATCTTGTCCATGACATTGTCGCAGGCGTCGATGCAGAGCGCGCAGGTGATACATTCCATCTGCTGTCCATCGCGGATATCGATGCCCATGGGACAGACCGCAACGCAGGCATTGCAGTCGACGCAGTCGCCGACGGCCTGCCCCTCTGCTTGTGCCTTCTTGGCATGGCGCGAGCGTTGCTCGCCGCGCCAGTCGTTATAGGTCACGACCAGCGAGTTCTCGTCGAGCATGGCGCCCTGGATACGCGGCCAGGGACACATATAGGTGCAGACCTGTTCGCGCAGGAGCCCGCCAAAGACGTAGGTGGTCGATGTCAGAATGGCGACGGTGGCGTAGGCGACGGCCGGAGCCTGCCCGGTGAAGAGGCCTTTGACGAGGGTTGGCGCGTCGGCGAAATAGAATACCCATGCACCGCCGGTGAGAACGCCGATGACAAGCCAGGTCGCATGCTTGAGCAGGCGCTTGCGAAGCTTGTCGAACTTCCACGTCCCGGCGTCGAGCTTCATTCTGGCATTGCGGTCGCCTTCAATGGCGCGCTCGACGACGAGAAAGAGGTCGACCCAGACCGTCTGCGGACAGGCATAACCGCACCAGGCGCGGCCGACGGCCGACGTGACCAGAAACAGCCCAAACCCCGCCATGACCAGCAATCCGGCGACATAGTAGAATTCCTGCGGCCAGATCTCGATGAAGAAGAAAAAGAAGCGGCGCGACGACAGGTCGATCAGGATCGCCTGGTCGGGCGCGTAGGGTCCGCGATCCCAGCGGATCCAGGGAGCAAGATAATAGATCGCCAGCGTGATCAGCATCACGATCCACTTGAACCGGCGAAAATGTCCTTGGACCCTCTTGGGAAAGACCTTCTTGCGCGCTGCATAAAGCGGCTGACGGTTGCGGCGGGCGTTGACCGGCTCGGCGTTGACACGTTCCACTGATTTGGGATCGGGTGCTGTGTAGAGGTTCATGGGCCTGTTCCGATTTGTGACTGCCCTTCTCCTCCGTTTCCAGCTGACGATCCTTGATTCATATCAAGGCCATGGTTTGCATGGCACACGCCCTGCCCGGGCAGGATGCGGCCCTGAAGGAGCCGGGCAACCGACAGGCATAGGCTGTTGCGTCCGATCGCGCCTTGCGCTTGATCAAAGAAAAAGGGCCGCGCCCAGAAAGGAGGGCACGGCCTGGAGGACACCGGGGAGAAGCCGCTGGGACGTCCTCGTTTGCAGATCTACCGGCTGGTCGGGTTATGATCTTTGAGGCAGATCAAGCTTACGATCGAACTGCCGATCTTTGCGGGATCTTCCTGCTCGCAGGCCGGCGGAGCGGACCTTGCGCGCATCGTCACACGTGAGCGGATCACCGCACGCGGCGTGCCATAGAGTTCAAGGAGCGCGTTATGATCATGGTTCGTCATCCTGCCGGCCTCTCATTGACCGCCGCCGAGCGAGTGGACGAAAACGGTGAGTTCCTTGATGGTCGTGTCTCCAAGGCGCGCGGACCACGCCGGCATGACACCATGCTTCGGAGCCGCAACCTGGCGGATGATGGCGTCCTCACCTCTACCTTTCAGCCAGATGGCATCGGCAAGATCAGGCGCGCCCATCTCCGGCTTGCCCTTGGCATTCTCGCCGTGACAGGCCGCACAGTTGTCCAGGAACACCTGCTTTCCGGGCTCAACGAGGGTTTCGTCCGATGGACTGTTCGTCAGGCTCCAGACATAGGCTGCAACCTGCCGGATCTGATCCTTGTCGAGCATGTCGGCAAAGGCCGGCATTTCTGAGACATGCGTGTCCGTGTCGCCATCGAAGCGGATGCCGTGGGCGATTGTCGTCTGGATGGAATCAAGGTCGCCGCCCCAGAGCCAGTCGTCATCATTGAGGTTGGGGAAACCCGGTCCGCCGCTCGCGCCAGAACCGTGGCACGGCGCGCAATTAACCTTGAAGGCAGAGGCGCCGCCGGCGATCGCGAATTCGCGAAGAGCCGGATCGGCATCGATTTCCTGCACGGTCTTGGCCGCGATCATGTCGTGGAACTTCGTCTGCGATGCCTTGGCCAGATCGAGGTCCTGCTGCAGCTCGGCACGGCTGGAAAAGCCGAAATAGCCTTTCGTAGCCGATGTGATCATCGGTATGGCCGGATAGGCGATGGCATAGCCGATCGCCCACAGGATCGTCGCGTAGAAGGTCCAGACCCACCACCGAGGCATTGGATTGTTCAGTTCACGGATGCCGTCCCATTCATGGCCGGTCGTCTCGACGCCGCTGATTTCATCGATATGTTTTTCCGACATCTCAATCGTCCTTCAGAGGAATGTTGGCGGCATCCTTCGCGGCCTGCTTGCCACCGGGCCGGAGCGTGAAAATGATCGCTCCGATGAAGAAGGCGGTCATCGCCAGGAGGCCCCAACTGTCGGCGAAGTGCCGCATTGCGGTGTAGGTTTCCATGTTTCACCTCATCGGTAGCCGGTGGCGTCGTCATAGGTCGAGAAGTCGACGAGCGTGCCGAGCATCTGCAGATAGGCCACAAGGGCGTCCATCTCGGTGAGCTTCGAAGGGTCGCCGTCGAAGTCGCCGACCTTGGCCTTGGGATATCGCTCGAGAAGTGCTGTCGTATCGGCATTCGCATCGGCCTGCGCCTTCATGTCCGCCTCCGCATTGGCGATCATGTCGTCGCTATAGGGCACGCCGACATCCACATTCGCCTTGAGGTCCATGCCGACGTCCTTGACGGTGACTTCATGCTCCCTGAGGAAAGCGTAGCTCGGCATGATCGATTCCGGCACGACGGCTCTCGGGTTCGACAGGTGCTGGACATGCCACTCATTGGAGTAACGGCCGCCCACGCGCGCGAGATCCGGACCCGTGCGCTTCGAGCCCCATTGGAAGGGATGGTCGTACATGGATTCTGCAGCCAGCGAATAATGGCCGTAGCGCTCCACCTCGTCTCGGAACGGCCTGATCATCTGGCTGTGGCAGAGATAGCAACCCTCGCGGATATAGACGTTGCGACCTGCCAGCTCGAGCGGCGTATAGGGACGCATTCCCTCCACCTTCTCGATCGTGTTCTGCAGGTAGAACAGCGGCGCGATTTCGACGATACCGCCGATGCTGACCACGAGCAGCGAGCCGACCAAAAGAAGGGTCGCGTTTTTCTCGAGGATCTGATGTTTGTCCAGGATTGATGCCATGTGTCACCTCACTCGGCAGCCTGTGCCTGCGGCACATAGGCGGAAGGAATTTCGGCTTCGTCGCGCAGATGGCCGCGGATGGTCATGAAGACGTTCCAGGCCATCATGATGCCGCCGGCCAGGTAGAGACCACCGCCGATTGTGCGCAGTACGTAATAGGGGAACATCGCCGCCACGGTTTCGGCGAAGGAGTAGACGAGGAAGCCCTGGGAATTATATTCGCGCCACATCAGGCCCTGTTGGATGCCGGCGACCCACAGAACTGCCGCATAGACGACGATGCCGAGCGTTGCGAGCCAGAAGTGCCAGTTGACCATGCGCAGGCTGTAGAGGCGTTCGCGGCCCCACAGCTTCGGCGTCATGTAGTAGATCGCACCGAAGGTGATCATGCCGACCCAACCGAGCGCGCCGGAATGCACGTGACCAATGGTCCATTCGGTGTAGTGGCTGAGGGAATTCACAGTCTTGACCGACATCATCGGGCCTTCGAAGGTCGACATGCCGTAAAAGGCGATGGCGACGATCATCATGCGGATAATGGGATCGGTGCGGATCTTGTCCCAGGCACCTGACAGCGTCATCAGGCCATTGATCATGCCGCCCCAGGAGGGCATCCAGAGCATGATCGAAAAGACCATGCCGAGGGTCTGCGCCCAGTCCGGGAGCGCAGTATAATGCAGGTGATGCGGCCCAGCCCAGATATACATGAAGATCAGCGCCCAGAAGTGGATGATCGACAGCCGGTAGGAATAGACGGGGCGGTTGGCCTGCTTGGGCACGAAATAATACATCATCCCGAGGAAGCCGGCAGTCAGGAAGAAGCCGACGGCATTGTGGCCGTACCACCACTGCGTCAGGGCGTCCTGAACGCCCGAAAACAGCGAGTAGCTCTTCGAGCCGAGGAAGGAGACCGGCACTGCGAGATTGTTGACGACGTGCAGCATCGCGATCGTCACGATGAAGCCGAGATAGAACCAGTTCGCCACATAGATATGCGGCTCCTTGCGCTTCAGGATGGTGCCGAGGAAGACGGCGAGATAGGCGACCCAGACGATCGTCAGCCACAGGTCGACGTACCATTCGGGCTCGGCATATTCGCGCGCCTGGTTGATGCCGAGGACATAGCCGGTCGCCGCCATGACGATGAAGAGCTGATAGCCCCAGAAGACGAACCAGGCGAGGCTGCCGCCGAAGAGGCGCGCATGACAGGTGCGCTGGACGACGTAGAAGGACGTCATGATCAACGCATTGCCACCGAAGGCGAAGATCACCGCCGAAGTGTGGACGGGCCGGAGCCGGCCGAAATTCAGATAGGGAGCGAAATTGAGATCCGGGAACGCCAATTGCGCCGCAATGACAACGCCGACGAGGAAGCCGACGACGCCCCAGAATACGGTGGCGATCAAACCGTAGCGGATCACCTCGTCGAAATATCCAGACGGGTCAGCTTTCGGCAGCCGGCCCGCCGGTGAGAAATCCACCTTTCTGACGAGAAGCAGCGTTCCCGCAAAAAGGCAGAAGCTCAATATCCCCATGTGGATTGAAAATAGATGGTCGTGGGCGAAAGCAGCGCCAAGCAATGCCAGGAATGCTCCCACGGCGACCACCATGGTTTCCGTAGTATAGTTCATGATGACGTCCCCAGTGCGCAGACGACCACAGCGCGGTCGCCTTTCTCGTACTTTGAGGAACGACTGTCATGGAGACCGCGCCCACACCTTGATCCAGGTCAACGAAGGCGTGGCTTTGCCCGTTGTTACAGACTGTTACAGAACCTTACCCTTTGGCACCGTCCGCTCATTCGGCTGTGACCGAACGCCTTTCTATTGGTCTCACATTCAATCAGGGCACGGGGATCATTGAGATGTTGATGCAGGGCCAGCAGGCATTCGAGAACGTCGATCTTGGCGTAAAAGCGGTTCAGGACAATTCGTTATCGTCGCTTTTCCAGATGTCGGCGACCGAAACGGTCGGGGCGGGAAAGGCGATCTGTTGGGAGGGGGATGCCGCACGGCATCTGTTCCAGATCACCGAAGGCGTCGTACGTCTTCATCGCATCATCGGCGACGGGCGCCGGGTCATAACCGCCTTTCACTTCGCCGGCGATGTCGTCGGCTCTTTCCTGCAGGGCGATTTCCTCTTTACCGCCGAAGCCGTGACGGATTGCAAGATCCGCCGCCTCTCGCGCAAACAGTTCCAGGAAGAGATCGAGCGTTCCGAGCTTCTGCGGCCGGCCTATATCAGCCTGCTCTGCAGGGAGACCGCGTCGGCCCACGACCAACTCGTGCTCCTGTCCAGGAAAAATGCCGAGGAACGCCTCTGCAGCTTTCTCATGAAGCTTGCGACCCGTGACGGCGAATCGCTCCGCCAGGGGCTGCTCGAGGTGCCAATGAGCCGGCAGGACATCGCCGATTATCTCGGCCTGACCATCGAGACCGTTTCGCGCTCGATCAGCAAGCTCGCCCAGAGGAAAATCGTCCTTCCGGACGGACGGCACAATCTGCGCATCGTCAATCTGGCCCGCCTCGCACAGTTGTCAGGCAACGTGGATGATTTTTCGGACAGAACCTGCCATAGGGGTAGCGTCCACTGACTACGGAACGAATGTCTATGCCTCACCGTCTGATCTCGCCGCGCATCGCATCGCCCCAGGAACTGGACGCGCTCGTGCATGTTCTCGACGGGGCCGACATCATCGTGCACCGGCTCGAAGGCACGATCACCCATTGGTCGATCGGCAGCGAGAACATGTACGGCTGGACCCGTGAAGAGGCCGTGGGCGAGACCGTCTACGCTTTGCTCGATACGCGCTTTCCTGAGCCGATGGACGCCATACGCGCGCATCTAACGACGCGGGGCTTCTGGCAGGGCGAGGTCATTCATCGTCACAAGAACGGTCGCGACATGCACGTGGCAACCCGCTGCGTCCTCGTCAATCTTCCAGACGGCGATCCCGTCGTCATCGAGGCAAACAGCGATGTCAGTGCCCTGCGCAAGGCGGAAGAGGCCGTGCGGGCGCGCGAGGCACACCTGTCGTCGATCCTCGACACAGTACCCGATGCGATGGTCGTCATCGACCAGAACGGCAATGTCATGTCGTTCAGCAAGGCGGCGGAGATGCTCTTCGGCTTTAGCTCCGAAGAAATCTGCGGCCAGAACGTCAAGAAGCTGATGCCCGAACCTTATCGTGCAGCCCATGACGGATATATCGACCATTACATGCAGACGGGCGAGAAGCGGATCATCGGTTATGGTCGCGTCGTGACGGGTCAGCGCGCTGACGGCACCCAGTTCCCGATGGAACTCCATGTCGGCGAGGCAACGGCAAATGGCGAACGGATCTTCACCGGCTTCGTTCGCGATCTGACCAGCAGGTTCAAGATCGAGGAGGACCTTCGCCAGGCCCAGAAGATGGAAGCCGTGGGTCAGTTGACCGGCGGGCTGGCGCACGACTTCAACAATCTGCTGACCGTGATCAGCGGCAATCTGGAGATGATCGAGGACAAGCTCCCGTCAGGCCCGCTGCGCGATATGCTTCAGGAGGCGCAGGGTGCCGCGGCCGACGGCGCAAAGCTCACCGGACAACTGTTGGCATTCGGAAGGCGTCAACCGTTGAACCCGAAGCAGGCCGATCTCGGCCGGCTCGTCACCGGCTTTTCGGACCTGTTGCGAAGGACGCTCGGTGAAAACATCAAATTGTCGACGGTCCTTTCAGGATCCGATTTCAACGTGCTGGTCGACAGTTCCCAGCTGCAGAACGCGATCCTCAACATCGCTCTGAACGCGCGCGACGCCATGCCGAAAGGCGGCACTCTGACCACCGAGGTCTCACGTGTGCAGCTCGATGCGGACTATGCGAAAATGTATCCGGAAGTTCGCAGCGGCAACTTCGTCCTCGTCTCCATGAGCGATACCGGTGACGGCATGACCGAGGAGGTCAAGAAGCGTGCGATCGAGCCCTTCTTCACCACCAAGGAAGTGGGATCCGGAACCGGACTGGGCCTCAGCATGGTCTACGGCTTCGTCAAGCAATCCGGCGGCCACCTGCAGATCTATAGCGAGGTCGGTCGCGGCTCGACGATCCGCATCTACCTGCCGGCTCTTTCAAGCGCCAGCGCTAGGGACGAAGCGACGGCCGGCGGCAAGGTCGAAGCAGCATTGCCGGGTGGCGACGAACGCGTTCTTGTGGTCGAGGACGACGCGCGCGTCCGCAGGGTTGCCGTCGCCCGGCTTGCCGGGATGGGATATGCCGTGCTCGAGGCCGACAATGGCCGTCGGGCACTGGAATTGCTCAAGAGCCAGCCCGACGTCGCGCTTTTGTTCACCGACATCGTCATGCCCGGAGGCATGACCGGCGACGAGCTGGCAAGGGCTGCCCGCCTGGAACGGCCTGACCTCGCCGTGCTCTTCACCTCAGGATATTCGGAGCCCGCACTGGCGGCAAACGAGGTCATCACCGGCGCGCAATGGCTTCGAAAGCCTTACACCGCGCGCGACCTCGCGCTGAAAGTACGTGAGCTGATCGACGCCCGGTAAAGCGGGGCGCGTAAAGCCTCTCAAAAAATCCAGCGATCCGATTGTCCGCCGGAGCCTTTGACGGTTCCGCAGATGCAAACCTGCATCCATGCCTGCCTCGACGTGGATGCTATCATCACCGTGATTCGGGGCGCGCTCTCCCGTTTCCCTGCGTGTCGTCCAAACCGGACAAAGAGAGCCGCCTGTCGCCTGAAATGGCACTGCCAATTTGACGGGCATCAAAGAGTGGCACGCTTGCATGTCCTAGAACCGCGGCCGAGGCCAAGATCGGCCCCGAACGATAGGAGAAATGCAATGCGTCTGAAATTTGGACTGATCGCTGCCGGAGCGGTTCTGATGGCATCGGCAGCGCCGCTCATGGCCGCCGACCATCAGATCCAGATGCTCAACAAGGGCGCTGACGGCGCGATGGTCTTCGAGCCGGGATTTGTCAAGATCGCGCCCGGAGACACCGTTACCTTCGTGCCCACCGACAAGAGCCACAATGCCGAGACCTACAAGGGCCTTATTCCGGATGGAGCCGCGGAGTTCAAATCCAAGCCCAGCGAGCAATATCAGGCCAAATTCGACGTCCCCGGCGCCTATGTCATCAAGTGCGCGCCGCACGCAGGCATGGGCATGGTGGCGCTGATCCAGGTCGGCGACAACCCCGCCAACCTCGAAGTCATCAAGACCGCCAAGCTTCCAAACATGGTGCGCAAGCGCCTCGATGCCGATCTCGCACAGATCGCACAGGTCACGCAATAACGTTGAGGCACTCGCAGGTGGCGGCGCCATGCGCCCCACCTGCGGACCAGGAGACATGTCATGATCAGACACTTTGCGCTCGCAGTAGCTGGCATGTTTTGCATTGCGGGAACGGCGCAGGCCCACATCACTCTCGAGTAGGCCAAGGGAGGTCTCACCGAGATCGTGTGGCAAAGCGGTTCGCTTGGCGACGACGAATATGATGAATTTGTGCTTCGCCACCGTGGCGAAGGAAATCCTTGTGGCTAGGAGTGACAGGCAGGTGCATCGTTGCCGATCACCTGCCGCTTGTCAAAACGGTGGCGGTCAGCCGGAGATCATGCCGCCTTGCTGTGCGTCCGGCCGAAGGAGCCGAAATAGGCGTCGAAGGCCGCCGCGACGGCACGGACCATGAAGCGATGCTCCTTCGAGACGGTGATGCGGCCACTCTCTAATGTCACCACGCCATCCGATACGAGGCCGTCCAGCCGATCGTTCCGTTCGAGGAGAAAGCCGACATCGTAGCCGGCCTCCGCACCAAGCTTTGCGAGATCCACCTTGAAGTCGCACATCAGCCGTTCGATCACTCTCGCCCGAAACTTGTCTTCATCGGTCAGCCCATATCCCTTGGCAGTCGCGAGGATTCCCGAACTGATCCGTTCTGCGTAACGACCAAGAGCGACATGGTTCTGGACGTAGCCGCCCGGCAGCCGACCAATCGCCGACGCGCCGAGCCCGATGAGAGTTTCGCATTCGTCGGTCGTGTAGCCCTGGAAGTTCCGCCGCAGGGTTCCCGAGAGGGAGGCGACGGCGAGCTGATCGTCGGGCAATGCGAAATGGTCGAGGCCGACACGAACATATCCGGCGCGCTCCAGCTCGTCGGCAATCGCCTCGGCCTGCTCGTTGCGTTGCGCAGCATCGGGAAGTGCCGCCTCGTCGATCAGCCGCTGATGCTTCTTGAAGGCTGGCACATGGGCATATCCGAAGACGGCAAAACGCTCCGGCCGCAACTCGACAGCCGTTCTCACCGTTTCGATGCAGGATCGAATGGTCTGATGTGGGAGCCCGTAGATAAGGTCGAAATTGATGCTCGTCACGCCGTAGCCTCTGAGCCCCGCCACGGCTGACTGCGTCTGCTCGAAGCTCTGTATCCGATTGATCGCTTTTTGAACGACCGGGTCGAAGCTCTGGACGCCGAGACTTGCGCGGTCGACGCCGTTTTCGCCGAGGGCGGAAATCATTGCACTCGACAGCGTCCGCGGATCGATCTCGACCGCAACGCTGCAGTCGCCGGTAAACTGGAACGCGCTCTTGAGCTTGTCCATCAGGCTGGAAAAATCGTCTGGCTTCATGATCGTCGGCGTGCCGCCGCCGAAATGAACGTTCTTGACCGGAACCTCGTTTCGAGCCGCCTGCGACACGAGTTCGATCTCCTGGCTCAAGATGTCGAGATATTCGAGCACGGGCGCATCCTGGCGCGTGACCGTCGTGTGGCAGCCGCAATACCAGCACATGGAGCGACAGAAGGGAACGTGCAGGTAGACGGAGACCGGTCCGGAGGCTGCGCTCTCTGAAAGATCATGCGCATATTGTTCCGGCCCGACGGCCGGCGAAAACGCAGGCGCGGTCGGATAGCTGGTGTAGCGTGGCAGGCGGGCCTCGCCATATTTGGCGATCAGGGCATCGGACATTTCGGCTTCCTTCATGAGAGTGTCATGATGCGCATATGCCGATGAGGGGCTGCCTTCCTTGTCCTGGATCAATAATGACCCGCGTGAGCCTGACAACAGCAAGCCGGGCGCAGGAACCAGCTCGACACTTGCCCTCGCGCCGCGCCCGGGCCGATACGACCGAGGGCGCCACTTTCAAAGCAGTTTAGCGGGACGACGATGAAGGACGACGGTGCGGTTTTGAAGTCACTGCCGCTTTTTCGAACGCATGCAGATGCCGATCTTGACGCCATGTGCAAGCAGGTTACACCGCGCGGCGGGCATCCATATCCGTGAGTCCGCGGCCCCGGCAACCGCGGCCAGCGGTTGACCGCCAGTTTCACCAACATCATTGCATTTGCGCCAGATCAATCACGGCCGAGGCGGAAGGTCTAAGCTCGTCACATTACAAGGAGTGATTGGAATGGGAAGCTTTAGCACCTGGCATTGGCTGATCGTCCTCATCCTGTTTGGACGTGGAAAGATCCCTGAACTCATGGGCGACGTCGCACATGGGATTCGGGCCTTCAAGAAGGGCATCGATGACGAGCAGGTCGGCGAAAAGGACAGGGGTGGCGATGCAGATCGGCCCTGATCCGGATCGACGTGTAATCGGTCATGCTGAACGTCAGGGGGAGCGCAAGATGGAGTATTCGATTATCTCGGCCCGGTTCGACGACGCGGAAAAATGCGGTCGCATCGATCTTCGAGTCGCTGACCAAACGAGGCCACTGATCGTCACCAGGAGATCGCTGCTGAGCGTTGCCTCGCCGCCGCGTGCGAGTGAGGCGAGGCTTTTCCAGTTTCTGCACAGCTTTTGCGAGATCGCGCTCACCTATGGCAAATGCGATCCGAGGCAGGCGGAAACCCTGGTCGTCACAGCAACCGACGTAAGACGCTGGCGCCGCGGTCATTCACAGTCAGAACCGCTGTGGACGTGGCAGGATATCGGCAGCACCATCAGACCCTTTCCCCGCCCGACGGATCCCTCATCGCGGCTGCGCGCTTCGGCAGAAACGCTCGAGCGCTTCGCGGGTGCATAGTTTCTGGAGACACTCCTCGTCCTGACTGCGCGCGACATGGCGAGGCACGAGCTTGAGCAACTCCCATTCGGTGGCGCGGTTGCGATTGAACCACGACGCCTCCGCAATACCGTCGTAGATGTGGAGAATGCGCCTGGCGGTGACTGGATCGAGATCTCTCAGCAGCATGGTGGGAGAGGCCGCTTTTCAAAGATGGATTTCACATCCCTATGGTGATGCGAGAGCTTCGCTCGTCTTCGATGAGGCAGCACAACAGGGGTGCTGATGTCTTCGCACGCCGTTGCTTTCGCCCCTCTGCTTGCTCGTCCTTGATAATTCTCAATCTGGCGGGAGCGGCACTCGAACTGATACAGATCAAAACCGTCCGTCAGAATTCATGAGAAGGGTGGCAGACAATCAAGGACCGGATTTGATGAACCTGCCGACATTCTTTATCGCCATCTTCTCGCTGCTGATCCTTCCAGGCCCCACCAATGCGGTTCTCGCCTTGGCGTCGACAAGACTGACCGTCTGGCGGTCCCTGTCGCTCATCACCGCAGTGGTGCTCGCCTATCTCGCAATCATCGTTCCGGTATCGAGCATCGCCGCTCCGCTCCTTCATGGCCATCCAGGCATCGCCAGCATCGTCAAGCTGATTTCGGCGATCTGGGTTCTCTATCTTGCGCTCAAGCTATGGGTTCCGGCGCCGGCGGGCGGCCAAAACACGCTCGGCGTCGGTCAGCTCTTCATCACCACACTGCTCAATCCCAAGGCCATCATCATCGGCCTTACCCTCGTGCCCGCTGTCGAAGCGGGGGTACCCGCAGCGATAGCGATATTCGTCTGCTGCGTGACGGTGACATCGGCGATCTGGCTTGGCCTTGGCAATCTGCTTGTCGGGCGCCATGCGCAAATGCCACCTCTTGCGCGCCATTGCGGTTGCGCGGTACTGGTTGCCTTCTCCCTGACCCTTGCCATCAGCGCCCTTTGGACCTGAGAGCTATCTGAGTTTTTCAGGGCAGCGGTTCGGCTGATTTCCCTCCATGGCTTGAAAATCAGGCGCCGCCTGCGCAGCCGCCCTGTCCCGCATCAAATATGATGCGGGACCGCTTCTTGATGTCGGTCAATGTATGATCCATGCAGGAGGCTAAAATCCCATAATCATCTCGCGGATGAGGATAGTGATCCGATATGTACCGAACGATAGTCTGCGCAATAGGCAATGGCCCCCGCGAAACGGCCGAACGCATCCTGAAAAAGGCATCCGGCCTCCTCGACAAGGATGGCTCGATCTTCGTTATCCACGCCGTCGAAACCATGCCGCGCTACATGACGACGTGCCTGCCTGAAGACTTCGAGACTGCCGCCATAAAGGATGCCGAGGAAAAGCTCACCTTGCTGTGCCGGCAGATGAAGATCCCTGCCCTGGTCGAGGTCCATGCCGGCAGCGCAGCCAGAGTGCTTCTGGCCGCTGCGCAGGAGAAGGAGGCGGACCTCATCATCCTGTCGACCCATGTGGCGGATATTACCGACTATATTTTCGGGGCCGTGGTCGACCGCGTGGCGCGTCACGCCAAATGCTCGGTTCTTGTCGATCGCAAAAATCCGGGGCATAAGCTGAGCCGCACCGTGGAGACGGTGGCGCGCTGACAGCCTTGCGACCTCAGCGATGGCGTCCTGTGTTTGCGTCGCTGTGTTTCCACCTTCGCCCCGCACATGACGCGAATATAGGCACCCCCGCACGATTCACGGCATTCGTCCCTACCGCGCATCCGCCAGCGCCCGTCGGAACCGCATGAGCGCGCTGCAAAAGAATAGCACGCCGATCGCGATCAGCGCCGCCACCTCCTGCCAGACCGCATCGAAGCCGGCGCCGCGGTAGAGGATCGCCTGCGACAGCGAGACGAAATGCGGCGCAGGCGAAACCACCATCGCATACTGCAACCAGAGCGGCATGCTATCCATCGGCGTCGTGCTCCCGGAAAGCAGGTTCATGGCAATCAGGATCGGCATCGAGATCAGCCCGAATTGTGCCATCGAGCTGGATGCCGTGGCGATCAGGATGCCGAGC
Source organism: Rhizobium sp. 01T437 (assembly GCF_056398505.1). Taxonomy (NCBI): domain Bacteria; kingdom Pseudomonadati; phylum Pseudomonadota; class Alphaproteobacteria; order Hyphomicrobiales; family Rhizobiaceae; genus Rhizobium; species Rhizobium sp. 01T437. Next base: position 123,437 of record NZ_JBFTPM010000016.1, on the reverse strand, counting down.
GACGTGACCGAGAACTGGTAGAGCACCGCGCAGAAGACGAAAAGCCAGAGCGAACCGGCGATCGGCACCGAAAGCAGCCCTTCGACCACGACGACGAGCGACAGCACCGCCGCCACGATGATGACCAGCCCGTTCGCCCAGACCTTCGACATCATGATCTCCGCCGGCGTGACCGGCATGACGAGAAGATGCTCGATCGTGCCGTGCTCCCGCTCTCGCACCAGCGCCGCACCGGTCAGGATGACCGAAAGCATCGTCACATTGTTGATGACCTGCATGACCGCTGTGAACCAGGTCGATTGCAGATTGGGATTGAATCGTGCGCTGACGACGAGATTGACCGGCGACGCGGCGGCGCTGTTCGGCAAGGCCGTCGCCATCTCCTGCAGGATAATGTTCTGAATATAGGAGGCTCCGTTGCCGGCCTGGGCCATGGCAGTCGCGTCGATATCGAGCTGCAGCGAAGGCTTGCGGCCGGCAATCGCATCCTCCTCGAATTTGGGCGGGATCTCCAGCACGAAGACGAATCGACCGGCATCCATTGCCGCATCCACTTCATCAGCGCCGATCAATATCGGCTCCTTGAAGAAGGGCTGCAGCATCGCGTCTCGTAGCCGTGTCGAGAGCATCGAACGGTCCTCGTCGACGACGGCGACCGAGGCGTTCTCGACCTCGATCTTGGCGCCGGTCGAAACCGTATAGACGGCGATGGTGAAAGTGTAGACGATGAGGACCATCATCACGGGATCGGCCTTCAGGCTGTAAAGTTCCTTGACGCCGAGGCGGAAAATCCTGTTGAGCTTGCCCCACATGTCAGGCGCTCCGCTTTCTGAGTGCCACAAGGGCAGCACCAACGAACACGATACCGAAACCGGCAAGGGCGATGAGGTTAGGCCAGAGTTCGGCAAGGCCGAGGCCCTTTGTGATGACGCCGACGCTCAGGGGCTGGTACCAGGCCGAGGGAAAGAGCAGCCCCATGAACCGCCCGCCCCCGGAGAGCGACGAGACCGGCACCAGCAGACCGGAAAAATTCACGGCCGGGACGACCGCAACGATCGCCGTCGCGAAGATCGCCGCCACCTGGCTGCGCACGAAGCTCGAAACGAAGAGACCGAAGGCCGTCGTCGCGAGGATATAAAGGATCGAACCCGCTGCAAGCAGACCGATGGAGCCCTTGATCGGTACGTCGAAGACGAGGCGCATCATCAGCACCAGCATCAGGAAACTGACGAAGGCGATCGCCACATAGGGAAGCTGCTTGCCGAGTAGGAATTCGATACGCGTGACCGGCGTCGCCTGGAAGTTGGCAATCGAACCGGTCTCCTTCTCCTTAACGATGCCGAGCGCGGTCATGATCGCCGGGATCAATACGAGCATCAGCATGATGACGCTCGGCACGATCGCATTGGCGCTCTTGAAATCCTGATTATAGCGGAAGCGGCTTTCGATATCGACGGGATAGGGCTGTTCGAAGCGGCCCGAGTGCCGCGCCGAGACGTCAGCGAGATAGGAGGAGACGAGACCGGAAACATAACCGCGCGCTGTCTCGGCACGGAACGGCATCGCGCCGTCGAGCCATACGGAGACCTCCGGCGCCTCCTGCCGCAGCAGGTCGCGGCCGAAATCGGGTGGGATCTCGATGGCCACCATCAGCTCACCATCCTGCAGCCGATGCTGCAGCTCCTCGGTCGAGGCAATCGGCGGCTGCTCCTGGAAATAACGCGAGCTCTGCAGGCTCTCCACCAGTTGCCGGCTTTCTGAAGATTGATCCTGATCGTAGACGGCGAAAGGCAGATGCTCGACATCGAAGGAGATGCCGTATCCGAAAGTGAGCATCAGCAGGACCGGCCCGAGCAGCGCAAAGACGAGCCGCGCCCGGTCGCGCAGGATTTCGATCGTCTCCCGCCGCGCATAGGCAAAGAGCCGGCGGGGGTCGAAGAGCCGCTTGGGCATGGCGGTTCCGCCGGCGAGCGCAGTGCCCCCGGAATCGGCGTCGGCGCCCTCTCCCATGCCCGCCTCGCTCAGCACTTCGATGAAGGTTTCCTCCAGCGTCGCCTTGCCCCGCTCGGCGCGCAGTTCGGCCGGGCTGCCGATCGCCAGCACCTTGCCGGCATGCATCAGCGAGATGCGGTCACAGCGCTCTGCCTCGTTCATGAAATGCGTCGACAGGAAAATGGTGACGCCGTCGCGCCGCGATAGCGTTATCAGCGATCGCCAGAAGGCGTCGCGAGCCACCGGATCGACGCCGGACGTAGGCTCGTCGAGGATCAGCATTTCCGGCTTGTGGATGACGGCGGCCGCAAGCTGGAGACGCTGGCGAATGCCGAGCGGCAGGTCTTCCGGCCGCTGGTCGGCGAATTCGGCGAGATCATACTCGGCGAGCATCTCGCCGACGCGCCCGTCGATATCTGCCGCCGGCAAACCGAAAAGACGCGCATGCAGCCTGAGGTTCTGGCGAACGGTCAGCTCGCCATAGAGGGAAAATGCCTGCGACATGTAGCCGACGCGTTTGCGGGTCTCGATATCGTCGGCCTTCAGCGGCTGGCCGAAGAGCTTTGCGACACCCTCGCTTGCCGGCAATAGCCCCGTCAGCATCTTCATCGTCGTGCTCTTGCCGCTGCCGTTCGAACCGAGGAAGCCGAAGATCTCGCCCTTCGCAATACGGAAACTGACATGATCGACCGCGACGAAATCGCCGAAGCGGCATGTCAGGTCCTCCGCCTCGATTGCCGGCGGTCCGTCGACGATCACGCGCGGCGTGACGGTCAGCGGGCTGCGATCCAGCGTGCCGGTATTCGGCATCAGCGCCGTGAAGGCCGCCTCCAGGGTCTGCTGCTGGGCCTGTCGCATGATATCGCCGGGGCTGCCGGCAGCGATCAGCCTGCCCGCGTGCAACGCAGCAAGCCAGTCGAAGCGTTCGGCCTCCTCCATATAGGCGGTCGCAACGATCACGCTCATCTGCGGCCGCCGCTCACGAATGTGATCGACGAGCTCCCAGAACTGTCGCCGCGAGAGCGGATCGATGCCGGTCGTCGGTTCGTCGAGGATTAGCAGATCGGGATCATGAAGGAGCGAAGCGCAGATGCCGAGCTTCTGCCTCATGCCACCCGAAAGCTTGCCGGCGGGCCGATCACGAAAGGGCAGCAAGCCGGTCATTCGCAATAGTTCATCCATGCGAGCACGCCGCTGCGGAGCGTCCTGGCCGAAGAGACGGCCGAAGAAATCGAGGTTTTCCGCGACGCTCAACGTCGGATAGAGATTGCGTCCGAGGCCCTGCGGCATGAAGGCAAGGTGGGCACGGGCGTCACGACGATGGCGCCAATCGGCCATGTCGCCGCCAAGCACCTCGACATGCCCGTGCTGGATGCGGGTAATACCCGCCGCAAGACCGAGCAGCGTCGATTTGCCGACGCCATCGGGGCCGATCAGTCCGGCCATGCAGCTGGCGGGAACGGCGAGCTCGACACCATCGAGCGCGGCAATCCGGCCGTAACGATGCGTCACGCCCGTGAAGCGAACGGTCGGTTCGCTCATTGCGGCAGCTTCACTTGCAGCTCGGCCGGCCAGGCCGACTTGGGATCGGTGCGGACATAGCCGATCCCCCTCACACCTGTCTTGACGCGCGATTCATAGTCCTTGAGCAGATCGGGGGCGATCTTCAGCTTCACGCGGAAGACCAGCTTCTCACGCTCGTCCCGTGTCTCGACGGTCTTCGGTGTGAACTGTGCCTGCGAAGAGACGAAGGAGACCGTCGCCGGCACGACATATTGCGGCGCCGGATCGAGGATGATGCGCGCCTCGTCGCCGATCGCCAAGGTGCCGGCTGCACGGGCAGGCAGGAAGATCGTCATCGACACGTCGGAGAGATCGAGCAGCGTGGCAACCGGCGCACCGGCGGCAACGACCTCGCCTGTCTGCGCGAGCTTGTATTCGACACGGCCCCGGCGCGGCGCCTTCAGCACAGCATCGTCGAGTAGAGTTTGAATGCGCACCACTTCCGCCTGCGCCGCTTCCGTTGCCGCTTCCGCTTCGTCGCGGCTTGCGAGCGCCGCCCTTTGTGCAGCCTCGGCAACGCTCAGCTGGCTGCGGCGCAATTCGAGCTGCTGCATCGTGCCGCTGCCCGTGTTGCTCATCGATTGCGCGCGCTCGAATTCCTGCTTAGCGAGTGTCAGCTCGCTTTGGCGCTGGGCAATTGAGGCCTCGGCTTCGACCTGGCTCGTTTCGCTACGGCGAACCTGAGCCTTGGCGCCAGCAAGCTGGGCATCGAGATCAGCCGTGTCGATCCGGGCGATCGGCGCGCCGGCATCGACGATCTGGCCTTCATCGACGAGTACATCGGCAAGCCGGCCAGCGAATTTCGCCGAAATCAGCACCTGCTGGGCCTCGATGCGGCCATTAGACATGGAGACATTTTCGGGCAGTCCTCGGCCGGTCATCTTGTTCCAGAGGGCCTCGAATCGAGCCGAGAAGACCGAGGGGCGATCCTGCGCAAGAACCGGCTGACCGAGGCCAAGAAGAAAAGCGGCGGATACCAGGACACAAAGCTGATGCTTTCTCAATTACGGAGCCTCCAATCGAACCTGTGCGGACATTGCCGATGTTCGTCCTTCTATTGGCAATCCCGTCCGCCATCCTTGACATATGTCATGAAGGATAGGGCAAGCATCCGAACGGGCGCGCCCCGACCTGCGAGGCCGGAGACTTGTGTCTTGCGATGGATCAATGCGCCGGTGGGCGTGCCCTTCATCATCACGCCGGACAATCATCGCGAAAGGATGAAGATCATGACGGGCAAGATGATGAAGGCGGCGGTGGTGCGTGAATTCGGCAAGCCGCTTGTAATCGAATGCGTGCCGGTGCCAGTTCCCGGACCGGGCGAAATACTGGTGAAGGTGGTCGCCTGTGGCGTCTGCCATACCGACCTGCATGCAGCCGACGGCGACTGGCCCGTCAAGCCGACGCCGCCCTTCATTCCCGGCCACGAAGCGGCAGGCATCGTTGCCGCCCTCGGCCCCGGCGTTACCGAATTCAAGGAAGGCGATGCCGTCGGCGTTGCCTGGCTGCACGACGCCTGCCTGCGCTGCGAATATTGCGAGACCGGCTGGGAAACGCTTTGCCAACACCAGCACAATTCCGGCTACAGCTGCGATGGCGGCTTTGCCGAATATGTCATCGCCTCGGCAGCCTTTGCCGCACGCCTTCCCGATGACGTCAATTTCGCCGAAATCGCGCCGATCCTCTGCGCCGGGGTTACGACCTACAAAGGTCTCAAGGAAACTGAAGCCCGGCCCGGCGAATGGGTAGCGATCTCGGGCATCGGCGGCCTTGGCCATGTTGCGATCCAGTATGCCAAGGCGATGGGCCTCAAGGTGGTCGCCCTCGATATCGCCGCCGCCAAGCTCGACCTCGCTCGGGAGGTTGGCGCCGATCTTGCGCTCAACGCGCTTTCCGAAGACGTGGTCGAGAAGGTGTTGAAGGCGACGGGCGGCGGCGCACATGGCGTGCTTGTCACCGCCGTCTCCCCGCCGGCTTTCTCGCAGGCGCTCTCCATGGTGCGCCGGAAGGGCACCGTCAGCCTTGTCGGACTGCCGCCGGGCAACTTCCCGACGCCGATCTTCGACGTCGTGCTGAAACGCATAACCGTGCGCGGCTCGATCGTCGGCACGCGCCGCGATCTTGACGAAGCGCTTGCCTTTGCCGCCGACGGCCGCGTCCGGGCCGAGATCACAAGGGCGCCGCTTGACGATATCAATGATATCTTTGCCGGCCTGAAAGCGGGAACCATCGAAGGCCGGATGGTGCTGGATATTGCCGGAGAGAAACCGGCGGGGGCGGCATGAGAAATAGCCGCGGGCACGTCAATTTTGACGTTGATCAAGGCACTTAGTGTCCCGGTCGTCAACCTTGCTTCATTCTGGCTGATGGAGAGGCGCAGCTTCGGAAACAGGTGGCGATCGCCGCATGGTTTGCCGTGTCACCCTGGCTCCTTGGCTTTGGGCATGCGGCAGCCGGCCTTTGGGCAGGGTTGCCTGCACGGCGCTGCTCTTCGTGCCTGCCGGCTGGACTGCTTGCCGGAAGGGGGAAACGGCCGGTGCCGGCGCTCCTGCCCACCGTATGAGCTGGCGCCGCCCCTTCTGGCCAGGCCGAATGACAGGACGCTGCCCTCGTCCCCTCCCCGACATCGGACCGGCAACCTATATCAAGGCGGATTCCAGTCCGCAGTATTCGCTGCCCTTACACGGAGACATGTATGAGCCAAGATCCATACGAGCTTCTGGGCGTGAAACGGGATGCCACCCAGAAGGAAATTCAGGGAGCATTCCGCAAGCTTGCCAAGAAGCTCCACCCCGACCTGAACCCCGGCGACAAGAAGGCCGAGGCGAAGTTCAAAGAGATTTCTGCCGCCTATGAAATCCTGAGCGACGAGGAGAAGCGCGGCCGCTTCGATCGTGGCGAGATCGACGTCACGGGAGCCGAACAGGCGCCCCGCAGCTATTATCGAGACTATGCCTCCTCGAGCGGCCCGGGCGGCGCCTATCACAACGGCGCCGGCTTTGCCGATTTTGGAGACGCCGACGATCCCTTCGCAAGCTTCTTCTCGCGCCGGGCTGGCGGCGGCAGCGGTGGCGGCCAGTTCCGCGCAAAGGGCCAGGACCGGCGCTTCTCGATGGAGGTGGATTTCCTTGATGCCGTAAACGGCACGCAGAGCCAGGTGAGGCTGTCGGACGGGCCGGCGCTCGACGTCAAGATCCCGCCCGGCACGCGCGACGGCCAGACGCTGCGCCTGCGCGGCAAGGGAGAACCCGGCTTCGGCGGCGGGCCGGCCGGCGATGCGCTGATCGACGTCCATGTGCGCCCGCACCGTTTCTTCACCCGGGACGGCGACGACATCCGCCTCGATCTGCCCGTCACGTTGAGAGAAGCGGTACTCGGCGGAAAGGTGCGCGTGCCGACGCCCTCAGGGCCGGTCAACCTGACGCTGCCGGCGAACTCCAGCAGCGGCAAGGTGCTGCGCCTCAAGGGCAAGGGTGTTGCCAAGCGCGGCGGCGACGCTGGTGACGTCTATGTGACACTGAAGATCATGCTGCCCGAACAGCCCGACGAACAGCTGACCGCCTTCGCCAAGGACTGGGCGGCAGCCGACACACAGGATCCGAGAAAGAACATGGAGGCCTGACCATGGACGATCGCGAATTCCGTCTCTACCTCAAAATCGACGTGACTGAACTCGATCTTTGGGTCGAGCAGGGCTGGCTGGCCCCCGATATTTCCGAGGGCCGACGCCGGTTCCGGGATGCCGATCTTGCCCGCGCCCGCCTGATCCTCGACCTCACACGCCAAATGGGTGTCAACGAGGCCGGCGTCGATGTCGTCATGGAGCTCGTCGACCAGCTCCACGGCATGCGCGGTGCGATGCGCAGTCTTGTCGTCGCCATCAACCGGCAGGAGGCCGAGATCCAGCAACGCCTGCTCGCCGCGCTCGAAGAGCTCGACGACAGCGGCCGCTGATAGCTTCGTTACGGACTTTGACGGCGATCAAGGTCAGGTTTTGCACGGCATGGAGAATGGCGAGGCGGGCAAGACAGCCCGCCTGTTCCGGCGGAGCAGCCTCTCCGCCCTGCCGGGAAACGTCGTTGCGCAGACTTCTGTTGATTATCCTCCTTCTCATGCTCGCCAGCGTATTCAGCATCCTCTGGATCAAGCCGCAGGCCGACAGCGCGCGCCCTTCCGCCCCTCAGAACTCCGTGATCCAGTAGCGGCCCGTTCCTCAAATTTGACGCGGATCAAGGCGCAGGGCCTAAAAGACGCGCAACAGCGACCATGCAGGATGTTCTATTCCACCAACGCAGCAGAGGACGAAGGGAAGATGCCGGGAAACCTGTTCGGTTTCGTACTCCTCATGGGCCGCCGCCACCAGACCGCGATCGCGGCCCTTTCGATCCTCCTCTTTCTCGCCGGCACAGCGCCCCTGGAAGTCCAGAGGCGCGTCGTCAATGCCGTGACGCAGGGCGCGCCCTATCCCGCCATCCTCCTCCTCGTCCTCGCCTATCTCGGCCTCGTACTGCTGGAAGGCCTGACCAAGCTCGCGCTGAACCTTTATCGCGGCTGGATCGGCGAAGTCGCGATCCGCTGGCTGCGCATGTCGGTGCTTGCCGTCTCGGAACGCTCGCGGGAGGCGCCGCTCGATGCGCTTGCCGAAGGCGTACAGCTCTCGATCGTGCTCGCCGAAGCCGAACCCGTCGGCGGCTTCGTCGGCACCAGCTTTTCCGAGCCGCTGCTGCAGGCCGGCATCCTCGTTGCTGTCGGCGGCTACATGATCTTCCTGCAGCCGCTGATGGCGTTTGCCGTCGCCGTCGTCTTTTTCCCGCAGCTGGGCTTCGTTCCCCTGATGCAATCGGCCATCAACCGCCGGGTGGCGAGCAAGATCACCGTCATGCGTCATGTCAGCGAAGGCATGGTCGAGCACGTGGTTACCAGCGAGACGTTGAATGCTCAGAGCGACCGCGTCCAGACGCTTTTTTCGACCAATATGGGCATCTACAGGATCAAGTTCACGATGAATTTCCTGATGAACCTGATGACGCAGCTGGGATATGCCGGCATCTTCGCGCTCGGCGGATATTACGTCGTCACCGGCAAGACCGAGATCGGCACCGTCGTCGCCTTCATCTCCGGCCTTTCCAAGATAACCGACCCGTGGGGCGCACTGGTCGACTGGTACCGTGACCTGAAGGTCACGCAGGTCAAATACGCTATGATCCGCGATGCGAGCATCGATGCCGCTGCCTTGCAGGACGCTGACCCGGCGCAGATGAAAGAGCCCGCGCTGGTACCGTGAAGAATTACTCGTGGCCGCCTGTCCGATGGCCGAACATCACGTTGCGTCATTTCCGTGCTCAGGTTCGGAGAGAACGTGGAAACCGTGCCAGACGGGTGACGCGGTCTATGCCATAGCGGATTTCATCAGGCCGCAGCAGATGACTACGCAAGCATCTTGCCTGTCCGGCGCAGATTGTCGTGCCAACCGAGCGCTTCCTCAATCAGATGCGGCGTTTGCCCGCCGCGCAGCAGCGCCCGCTTGTAATAGTCCGCCAGTGCCTCGCGATAATTCGGATGCGCGCAGTTGGCGATGATGACTTCTGCCCGTTCCCGCGGCGCCAGGCCGCGCAGATCGGCAAGGCCAATCTCCGTCACGAGGATGTCGACATCGTGCTCGGTATGGTCGACATGGCTGACCATCGGCACGACGCGCGAAATCGCGCCGTCCCTGGCGAGCGACTTCGTCACGAAGATCGACATATAGGCGTTGCGGGCGAAATCGCCGGAGCCGCCGATACCGTTCATCATGTGCGTGCCACCGACATGGGTCGAGTTGACATTGCCGTAGATGTCGAGTTCCAGCGCCGTGTTGATGGCGATGATGCCGAGGCGGCGGATGACTTCGGGATGGTTGCTGATCTCCTGCGGGCGCAAAATCAGCCGCCGCTTGTAGCGCTCGATCGCGGAAAATACCCGCAAATGCTTCTCCGTCGAGAGTGTCATGGAGGACCCGGAGGCGAAATTCAGCTTGCCGGCATCCATGAGATCGAAGGTCGAATCCTGCAGCACCTCGGAATACATGGTGAGATCGTGGAAGGGCGTTTCGGTGAACCCCTGGAGCACCGCGTTGGCGATCGTGCCGATGCCTGCCTGGAGTGGCAAGAGGCGCTCCGTCAGCCTGCCATGGCGCACCTCGTTGAGCAGGAATTCGGTGAGATGACCGGCAATCGCATTCGTCTCCGCATCCGGCGCCTCCACCGTGGACGCGCTGTCGCTGCTCTGCGTGAGGACGATCGCCGCGATCTTTTCCGGCGGGATTGGAATGAAGGGCACGCCGATGCGGCTGTCGGGTGCCACGACCGGGATCGCCTCGCGGCTTGGCCGCCTGGTGGGGATATAGATATCGTGCAGCCCTTCGAGCGCTTCCAGCTGCGACAGGTTGATCTCGACGATCACCTTCGGCGCCAGGATGGCGAAACTCGCCGAATTGCCGACAGAGGTGGTCGGCACGATGCCGCCGTCCTCGGTGATCGCAGTCGCCTCGATGACGGCGACGTCGACGGGTGCCAACTGGCCGCTGCGCAGGAACTCGACCGTTTCCGACAGGTGCTGGTCGATGAACATCACCTCGCCGGCGTTGATCGCCTTGCGCATGATGGCATCTGACTGGAAAGGCATGCGGCGGGCAATAGCGTGGGCTTCGACAAGCGTCCTGTCGAGATTGTTGCCGAGCGATGCGCCGGTCATCAGCGTAATCTTCAGCGGATCGCGCTTTGCCCTTTCCGCCAATGCCAGCGGCACCGCCTTGGCCTCGCCGGCTCGCGTGAAGCCGCTCATGCCGACGGTCATGCCGTCGGTGATCAGCTTCGCGGCCTCGTCGGCATTGACGATGCGATCCCAGAGGGTCTTGCTCCGAAGACGATCCTTGAACATGGCCGGTCAGTCCTTAATGCGACAACAGGATGGGCAGCGTGATATTGGTCAGCACGGCCTCGGTTGCGCCGCCGAGCACGAATTCACGCAGGCGCGAATGGCCGAAGCCGCCCATGACGAGCAGATCGGCACGCCACTCGAAAGCCTTTGTCTGCAGGACTTCGCCAACCGGCTCGCTGCCTGCATGCGCTCGCACCGTTTCCGCCATCACCCCGCTCTTGAGCAGATTCTCGACAAGATGGTCGCCCGTATCGAATTTGACCGGCTTCTCGTCGATGACGGAGAGCAGGCAGACCTTGGACGCCCGCTCCAGGAAGGGCGAGGCGTCATGGGCAGCACGCGCGGCGGCCCTGCTGCCGTCCCAGGCGATAGCGACGTGATCCAGCCTCCCGCCGAACGGCGCGGCGGGATAAAGGATGAGCGGCCTGCCGGAGGAAAACAGGACTGCCTCAACGATCGGGCGGGAGACACCCGCCGATTCCAGAAGCACGAGATCGTAGGCACGCGATGCTTCCGCAAGCGCTTCAGCGACGAAAGGCTCACCCGCCTTGATCTCGCGTAGACGCACATCGACGGAGGCGGCCTTCGCCTGATCGAGCGCCTTTTGGGTCAGTACCGAGGCGCGCTGACGGCTCAGAGCCTCGGCATCCCGCGCCATCTTCGCGGCGTCGATGATCAGCGACGATAGCGCATTGGAAATATCGGGAATCGTGATCTCCACCGCACAGACGGTGAGTGTCGCCTGCATGTGGTGAGCAAGTGCGACCGCATTGGCGATCATGAACTCGGAAGTCATATCCGGATAGGTGAGGAGTGGAAGAAAGAGGTGTTGTTTCATTGGGAGACTCCGAACGGAAAATAATGAGACCAGATCCTCATCACTCTCGCATCCGTTCGAAGCCTCGCATTGACATGTCTCAATTCTCGGAGGCAGTCGTCACGGCGAGCACTCATGTCAGAAGAAAACCCGCAAGTCCGGCAAGAGCCGCTGCAGCGGTTGCGATCGCCAGACGAACTGCGTAGGCGAGGCTCCCCATGATTGCCGCCAGCACAGCTTTTGCGAGAAGATTGGCGAAAGCCGCGACCGCTATGGCACGGGCGGCCGCATCCGCTGAGAGCTGGATCAACGCCAGTTTCGCAACCGAAAGCGTTATCGCGTCGAGATCGCCCAGTCCTGTCACGAAGGCGAGGACGGGCAGCGATCTTGTTCCGAAGACGACCAGGGTCGCCCGCGTCAGGATTGTCACGACGGCGAGAACTAGAGCAAAACGCAGCGCCACCATAACCTCGAGCGGGTTTCGCGGCGAGAAGTTGGGACTGTCTTCCGGACGCCGCAGTGCTCCGACGAGGCCGCCACCGATAGCAAAGGCTGCAGCCGCTGGAGCGAGCAATGGCGCAAGCTCCCACAGAACCGCCGGCGCAATCACGCCGCAGATCAGAAGCGCCCGGGTGAGGGATACCGCTCCAGCCAGCATCGCCCCTGCCGAAAGCAGGGACGAGAGCGCAGGCACCTGGATTGACTGGCGGGCAAAGGAAAGTGTCAACGCCGTCGAGGAAACGATGCCGCCGCTTGCGCCGGTCATCAGAATTCCGGCGCGTGCGCCGCTGATCTTGATCAGGATGTAACCAAAAAAAGAGACGGCGCCCACGAGGATCGTCATCATCCAGAGCTCGAAGGGATTGATCGCCTGCCAGGGATCGATCGCCTTGTCGGGCAGGATGGGCAAGATGACGACCGTCATCGTCAGCAGGATCAAGGCGGCCCTGAGTTCGAGCCAGGTCAGCCGCCGAAGAAACCCATGCAACGGTTCGCGCGCCGCCAGAAGCACCGTTATTGCAACGGCACTCGCTGCAGTCGTCGTCATGTCGGCAACCACGGCGCTGAAACCAAGCACGAAAACCGATATCGCGGCAATGGCAGCGGTCGCGCTGTAATCCTCGTCGCGCGCCGCCTGCATGGAGCTGAAAACGAGAATTGTGATGCAAAAGAACACAAAGACGGTCGTCGGCAGGATCGGTCCTGTTGCGGGCTGAAGGAAGCCGCACAGGCCGCCAAGGAAACTTGAAAGGCCATAGGTGCGAATGCCTGCGACCCTTCCGCCCGGTGCCGCCTCTCGCTCCTGCCAGCCGCGCTCGATGCCGACGAGGACGCCAATCGCAAGCGCCAGGCTGAGGCGCTGGAAGGCTTCCGTTGTCATCAGCAATGTCATCATTGGCTGGTCCAGTCGCCGCGGCCTGTTCTTCAGCGGCGCTCGGACGGTTTCGTGCCGTAAAGTGCCGATATGCCGAGGACAACGAGAAGAATGCCGCAGATCAATGCATTCCAAACAAAGGGCGGCTTTCCGGCGTCATGGAGCATCCATGGCGAAGCGATAAGCCAGATACCGATCAGGAGGTTAACCCATTCCTCCCATAAGCGGTAGGATGCGAGTGCCGTCGCGCCCAGGATGGCGACGGCAACTCCGCAGACCAGGAAATTCCAGGCCGCAGCCCCGAGAGGAACGGAATCCGGGCTGAAGCTTCCGAGTGCCCAGGGGGCGGCGATGAGCCATATCCCGACGATAAAGGCGGCGTGGTCTTGCCAGTGACGACGATCCATTTCTAGGTCTCCCTGCTCCTGCAAAGCCAATCACGACACGCGGCTCGGCTCATTGAGCTGGATCAACATCTCCCGTGAGGGGAAGTCTCCATAAGAGCGAAGAACGGGCGCGAGCCGTCTTTGACAACCGTCAATGCCGGTTTGCCGCGATTTCAGGATCATGGCATCATGAAGATGAGGAACGGTTCATGAAAGCTATGATCCTTGAGGCAATCGGGATGCCCTTGCGTCCGGTCGACCGGCCGGATCCCGCGCCCGGAAAAGGACAATTGATGTTGAGGGTCGAGGCCTGCGCGGTGTGCAGGACCGATCTTCATGTCTGCGACGGCGATCTTCCGAACCCGAAACTGCCGCTCGTTCCCGGCCATGAGATCGTCGGCATCGTCGAGGCTGTCGGGGAAGGAATAGCGCCGTCGCGCGTGGGGCAAAGGGTCGGCGTGCCCTGGCTCGGTCATACATGCGGCTGCTGCTCGTTTTGCAGGAGCGGAGAGGAAAATCTTTGCGATGAGCCGCAATTTACCGGCTATACCCGCGACGGAGGCTTTGCCACTCATGTCGTTGCGGATGCCGATTATGCCTTTGTGCTCAACAGCCAGGCCGATCCCGTCGCCCTTGCCCCGCTCCTCTGTGCCGGCCTGATCGGCTGGCGTTCGCTGAAGAAGGCCGGCGACGGCAAGGGGATCGGGCTCTACGGGTTCGGCGCGGCCGCGCATATCATCGCGCAGATCTGTCGGTGGCAGGGCCGCGACGTCTATGCGTTCTCGCGCCCCGGCGATGTGGCGGCGCAACGCTTCGCACTCGGTCTCGGCGCCGTCTGGGCGGGAGGCTCGGACGAGCGCCCACCCGTCGCGCTCGATGCGGCGATCATTTTTGCACCGGTTGGCGAACTCGTGCCGGCAGCGTTGAAGGTGGTGCGTAAGGGGGGCCGGGTTGTCTGTGGCGGTATCCACATGAGTGATCTGCCCGCAATGCCCTATGCGCTGATCTGGGGCGAGCGAAGCGTGGTTTCGGTCGCCAATCTGACGCGGAAAGACGCCGAGGAATTCTTCCCCGTCGCCCGCCAGGCAGATGTGCGCACCCATACGAAAACCTATCGGCTAGTAGATGCCAATGCGGCGCTTGACGATTTGCGCGCCGGCCGCCTGAGCGGAGCGGCTGTCCTGATACCTTGAAGGGCACCGCTATCGCGGAACGGCAATCGCCGCATAGTCCGAATTCGCTCGATGCTCTCCGACCTGAGACAGGCGAAGAACTGCACCGAAGAGAAGTCGCGTCGTGCCTTTAACGAGCCCGGCCGGTCGCCTTGAGCGGGATCGAACCCCAGATCAATCAAGCGAAAGTACCAAACGGATGCCGGAGATTCTGCGGGTCCACATATGCGAGAAGGCCTGGTGGTCACCCGCCAAGCCTTCTCGGGTCCCTCGAATGCGGATGGTAGATATTACGGCGACAATTCCTCCAGAACGCGTCCCTTGGTTTCGACCGCGAAGAGGGCCGTCACCAGGGCGCCGACCAGCAGGATTGCGGCAAAGGCGCCGAAGACATACTGGATGCCCATCGATGACATGACCCAGCCTACCGCGATAGGACCGGCAGAGGACCCGAGACGCAACCAGGCGCTGCCTGTGCCCGTGCCAATGGCACGAAGGCGGGTCGGGTAGATCTCCGCCGAATAGAGGTAGAGCGAGAACGTTACGGTCTGGACGATGGCGTAGGCGAGACCGGCGAAGATGAGAACCTGGATCGCCGACGTCGCACCCAGCCAGGCGAGGATGACGAGCGGGATCGGTGCGATCAAAAGGGCGCCTGTATACCAGCGCTTACGGCCGACTTTGTCGATGAGCAGTGCGCAGATAACGGCCGCAATTACGCCACCGACCGAGGTGACGAAGCCGTAGAAAATGCTGGTTTCAAGAGGCAGGTTGAACGTCTGGCGATAGAGGGTCGGAAGCCAGGTGATCGTGCCATTGGCGACCATATAGGCGCAGAACCACATGGCCCAGATCGACAGGGTGCGCTTCAGGTAAATACCCTGGAAAAGCTCGTGCCAGTCGGATTTGCGCCGGGCAGGAGCGGCCACGACCTTCGGCTCCGGCAATTCCTTGCCGCCAGCACAGGCGCTGTTCTCCAACCTGGCGACAATACGATCGGCTTCCTCATAACGGCCGTTGGCGACCAGCCAGCGGGGTGATTCATGGAGGAACCAGCGCAGGGGGATCATGAGGATTGCAGGGATCAGACCGACGACAAACATCGCCTTCCAGCCGTAGACTGGGACCATGAAGTAGCCGATCAGGCCCGCGCCGACGAGGCCGAGAAGGAACATGACCTCATACAGCAGGAAAAAGCGGCCCCGCCCCTTCGAGCCGATCAGTTCGTTGATATAGGCACTCGCGACCGGAACTTCGCCGCCGGTCCCGATGCCTTGAACGAAGCGGAATGCCATCATCATGCCGGCGCCGGCTGCGAAGAGGCATGCGACGTCCATGCTGACGAATAGCAGGATCGTGAATAGCAACACTTTCAGGCGGCCGATCCGCTCAGCGAGCCAGCCAAAGCAGACAGCGCCGATCAATTGTCCGAGGTAGCCCATCGACAGGATCATTCCCGTCTGTCCCGGCGTCAAACCCCATTCGCGGACAAGAACCGGCATCGCATAGGCGATAGCGATCACGGTATAACCGTCAAAGAATGTCGCGGCGCCAACGATGTTTCGGGCCCAGAACACCTCCCGGGTCACTGGCAACCGTTCAAGGCGGGCGCTGATTTCTGCTTGCGGATCGACAACCGGTGACGGTCCGGTTATTCGCTGTTCCATATTCATGTTTTCCTCCCTGTGCCAGGCCCTCTCCCGGCCTGGCTTCAAACCTACACGTTGGATGGCTCACTTCGGGATCCTTTTGGGTACGGCCATGGATCCGGAAGGAACGGCTCTCTCGTCGGCGAGGTATGCACGGCGTAACAGACCGTGCGACTGCGGCGGCGCGTCACTCCCGATGCGACCGCAATTTTCCTCCCTTAAGAAGACGCCCCCGTTTGAACGACGGGGGCTTTCTTAGTCACTCCGCTGCGATTAACTGGTCGACCCGGCCGATGCCCGCGGCCTCGAAGGCGGCGAAGATTTCGGCCTCTGCCTTTTCGCCCAGATTCTTCAGCGGCTCGCGGATGGTGGCATGGTCAAGTACACCACGATGGACGAGCCCGAGCTTCAGGGCCACGGTTCCTTCCATATGGGAGCCACGGTGATAGACGGCACGGGTGACCGGAAGGAGACGTTCGAAGATCTGGCGGGCTTGCGGATAGTTTTGCGCCTTTCCTGCCTTGATCAGGTCGATCAGCAGCTCCGGTGCAATATTGCCGTAGCCGACAAGCAGGCCGTCAACGTCGAACATGGTCGGCAGCAGCCATTCGTCATGGCAGCTCAGGATCTGCAGGTTCGGGTTGGCCTTCTTGAGTTCCGGAATCTCGACGTACCAGCGCTTCATGTTGCGGACGCCGTTCTTGGTGGCAACGACCCCGTCCTGGGTCGCAATCGCAAGCTGCGTGTCAATATCGTAGGAAGCCTTGGTGGCATCCGGATACTGGAACAGGATGCACTGCAGGCCTGATTCCTGCCAAATCGCCTTGTAGCGATCCTGCGGCGCGCCTTTTTGAAACCCGAAACGCAGCCAGCCGTGGTTCGGGTAGACCAGCGCGCCGGTCGCGCCGGCAGCCTTGCACTTCTTGGCTTCTTCCGCGGCGACCTTGGTGCCCTCACCGGTGATACCTGCAACGATGGGAAGTTGACCATTGACCGCTTCAACATAGGTGCGGATGAGCTTCAGGCGCTCTTCCTCGGTCAGGAACGTACCTTCGCCGGCATGGCCAAGAATGACGAGGCTCTTCACGCCGTCCATGCCGGCAAGCCACTTGGCGATACGGGCATTGGCCGCGTAATCGACCTCTCCGTCGCGGGTGAATGCGGTGACGGGTGCCGGGCTCAGGCCTCTCAAATCCATTGCTTGCATCGGGGTATCTCCTCCTAGATAGCCGCTGTCCGCCTATGCGATCAGCGATGGGATCGTTAATGGGAACGTTCCCACTATCGTTTCCGATTTTGCTGGAGTCAACATTTTTTTTAATGCATGCTTGAGGCCTCAATCGCGAGAACGCTGCAGATGGGAAAAGGTGAAATGGATTCAAAGGCCGAAGAAGGCAACCGCCAGACACGCGTGACCATCCTGGATGTTGCGTCGGCCGCAGGCGTTTCCAAATCCACGGTATCACGCATCCTCGACGAGCGGCTTCCCCGGTCCGACAACGAAACCTCGCGCCGCGTTCGCAAGATCGCGGAAGACATGGGTTATGTCCGAGATGTCTCAGCTGCGAGCCTGAGACGCGGCAACACGATGACAGTCGGCGTGATTGTTCCCCGGCTAACCGATACGGTCATGGCGATGCTCTACGAGGCCCTGGCGAAGGCGTGCAGCAAAAGCGGTCGCTTTGCCATTGTCGCGACGACCGATGACAAGCCCAAAGCCGATCGACTTGCCGCCGAGTCACTTCTAAAGCGTGGCGTTGACGGATTGATCCTCTCGACCGCGCGCGAGGACGATGACTTCCCTGATGAGCTGGTGGCCCGGGGCGTGCCTCTTGTCCTGGCTCTGCGGACCGACGGACGGAGCCTTTCTTCGATTGGCGACGACCGGCTGGGTGGTTATTTGGCGACGCGCCACCTCCTGGACCTTGGTCACCGTCGTATCGGCGTGATCGCCGGTCCTTCATACGCCTCCAGTGCGCTCGGACGCGTCGAAGGCTACAGGCAGGCATTGGAAGAGGCAGGGGTTTTGCTCCGTCCGGACTGCATTGTTCCGTCGACCTTCGGAATCGACACTGGAGCAGATGCGGCCGAGCAGCTCATGCGCTTGGAAGATCGTCCTACGGCGATTTTTGCCGTGAACGACAACACGGCGATCGGCGCTCTTTCCGGTCTTTCGCGCCTTGGGATTTCCGTACCCAACGATGTTTCGGTCGTCGGATATAACGATATCCCTATCGTCAGCCATCTTGCGACCCCGCTGACGACACTGCGCGTCCCCTTTGAGCAGATTGCATCAAACGCGTTGGATCTGCTCACAGGTGGCGCTGTTTCGGCAGAGGACCGGATCCGCGTTTCGGCGCCGACCCTCATACCCCGAAAGTCCTCCGCCAAGCCCCCCGCTTCGATCGCAACGCAATGAAGTCGCTGATCGGCCGGCAGTTCCAGTGCTACGTTTAGGAGCCGCCACGAACGAACCGGTTCCTCGTTTTCTCAAGCAGCTTAGCCGCCGGGGGAACGGGAGCCAGCATCTGCCACTATCAAAGGTGACTACGTTACTCTTGTTTTTCCTTGGGCAAGCAGGTTATACCGCCCGCGCCCTTAGAATCCCCATGTTGGGGGCTCGAAGAACAGGAAGTTTTCATGAAAATTTTCAAGTCCCTTACGGTTCCCGGACTGCTCGCCGTACTCGGCCTGATCGCGACGCCGGCATTGTCCGCACCGACCAAGTATCCGCTGACGCTCGACAATTGCGGCGCGAAGGTCACCGTCGCCAGGGCTCCAGCGCGAGCCATCGGACTTGGCCAGAACAGCGCGGAGATCATGCTGCTTCTCGGTCTGGAAGACAAAATGGCCGGCACCGCATTCTGGCCGAGCAAGGTTCTGCCGCAGCTCGCCGAAGCCAATGCGAAGGTCAAGCTTCTGTCTGTCGAGTTTCCGACCTTCGAGTCGATTCTGGCGCAGAACCCGGATTTCGTGGCAGCGGCCTTGCCAAGCCTGATCGGACCGACGAGCAAGGTCGCCAAGCGCGAGGACTTCGACAAGGTCGGCATACCAAGCTACATCTCGCCCAGTACCTGCCTCAGCACCGAAAAGGTCAAGAACGAGTACGGCAGCCGCGACCAGCTCTGGAATATGGATCTGCTGTACAAGGAGATCGACGAGCTTTCGCAGATTTTTGACGTCGCCGATCGTGGTCGGGCGCTGATTGCCGACTTCAAGAAGCGTGAGGCGGCATTGCGCGCCAGCGTGTCCAAGGATGGCAAGCAGCTTTCCTACGTCTTTTGGTTCTCCAGCCAATCGCCTTCCGCAGACGCCTATCTCGGGGGCAAGAACGCTGCATCCGGCTTCATCGCCGATCTCCTCGGCGGCAAGAATGCCGTCACCGCCGAAGCCGAATGGCCGACACTCGGATGGGAAAGCATCATAGCCGCCAATCCGGATGTCATCGTCGTGGCCAATCTCGACCGCAACCGCTGGGAACTCGACAAGCCGGAGGCCAAGATCAAGTTCCTGAACAGCGACCCGGCCGTCAGCCAGATGCCGGCAGTGAAAAACAAGGCAATCGTCGTCATGGACGGCCAGGCCATGAACCCGACGATCCGCACCATCTACGGCGCCGAACAGGTGGCCGAACAACTGAAAGCACTCGGCCTGAT
Organism: Rhizobium sp. 01T437; assembly: GCF_056398505.1. Lineage (NCBI taxonomy): Bacteria > Pseudomonadati > Pseudomonadota > Alphaproteobacteria > Hyphomicrobiales > Rhizobiaceae > Rhizobium > Rhizobium sp. 01T437. Next base: position 103,909 of record NZ_JBFTPM010000016.1, on the reverse strand, counting down.
CAAGTGACCGCCTCGAACCGCCCCTTCCAGCGGGCTGCCCCCTTCGGCGTCCTCCTGTTGGCCTCCCTTGTGGCGGTCGGCCTGGTCGTCGGCATCAGTGTCGGGATCGGCGACCTGCCGATCCCGCTTACCACGACCTTTGCTGCCGTCACGAACAGGCTGGGATGGACGGCGGTGGAACTCAACCGCATCCACGAGACCGTGATCTGGGATTATCGTCTCAGCCGCGCGCTCGTGGCCGCTTTCTGCGGCGCGGGACTGGCTCTGTCGGGTGCGATCATGCAATCGCTGCTTCGCAATCCGCTGGCCGAACCCTATGTGCTTGGTATCTCCGCCGGCGCGTCCACCGGCGCGGTCGCCATCGTCATTCTCGGCGTTGGTGCAGGTGCGGTTTCGTTGTCGGCCGGGGCTTTTGCCGGCGCATTTGCGGCCTTTTTTTTCGTGGCGCTGCTGTCCAACGGTACGCGTGGCGGCGCTGACCGGACAATTCTCGCCGGTGTTGCCGCGTCGCAGCTCTTCAACGCCGCCACATCCTACGTGGTCACGACTTCGGGCAATGCGCAGCAGGCTCGCGACGTCATGTTCTGGCTGCTCGGAAGCTTCGGCGGCGTGCGCTGGCCGGAGTTCATGCTGGTTTCTGGCATCGTCGGCTTCGGGCTTGTCGTCTGCCTGCTCTATGCCAGGGTTCTGGATGCTTTTGCCTTCGGTGACGAAGCGGCCGCATCTCTCGGTGTCAACGTCGGCAGGGTCCGCATCGTGCTGTTTGCGCTTACCGCAATGATGACGGCCACGATCGTCAGCATGGTCGGCTCGATCGGCTTCGTCGGCCTTGTCGTGCCGCATGCGGCGCGCTTCGTCGTCGGGCCGCTCCATATTCGGCTTCTCCCGGCCTGCGCCATCGTTGGCGCAATCTTCATGGTGCTTGCCGACATCGCCTCGCGCGCGCTCATCCCGCAGCAGGTCCTGCCGATCGGGGTCGTCACGGCGCTGGTTGGCGTCCCCTTCTTCTCTGTCATTCTTTACCGGTTCCAACGCGCATCATGAGCATCAAAGCCGAAAACCTCGTCTGGAAAATTGGCAAGAAGACCATAGTTGATGGCGTCTCCTTTGAAGCGCCACCGGGAAAGATGCTCGGCCTTCTTGGCCCGAACGGCTCCGGAAAGACTTCGCTGCTGCGGCTTCTGGCCGGCCTGAAGCGACCCAATTCCGGGCGCATCTCGCTCGATTTGAAGGACATAAGCACCATCGGACGCCGCACGATCGCGCAGCGCGTCGCCTTCGTCGAACAGAATTCGACAACAAACGCCGATCTAAAGGTCGTGGATGTCGTCAAGCTCGGACGCTTTCCGCACCGTTCGATGTTTTCCGGCTGGACACTCGCCGACGACCAGGCTGTTGAGGAAGCATTGAAGCGGGCCGGCATGACCGACAAGCGCCATGACCGCTGGCAGAGCCTGTCCGGTGGGGAGAAGCAGCGCGCCCATATCGCAAGAGCTCTGGCCCAGTCGCCGAAAGAATTGATCCTCGATGAGCCGACCAACCATCTCGATATCCAGCACCAGATCAGCCTCATGCGTCTCGTCTCCGGTCTGCCGGTCACCAGCATCATTGCGCTGCACGACCTCAACCATGCGGCCATGTTTTGCGACGAACTAATCGTTCTGCAAAGCGGGAAGATCGTTGCGTCCGGCACACCGGCCGAAGTAGTGACCGAAGAGGTCCTCAGGGACGTTTTCTCGGTGAATGCGCGCGTCGAAGCCTCGCCCTATCACGCCCGGCCGCACATCCACTATCTCCGCTGACGAGGCAGCGTGGCTGAGGCACGGAGCTGCCTGCTTGCAGACCGATCACCTCGTTTCACGTATCCCCCGATTTCAGCTCGCGCAGAGCTTCTTCAGCGCCTTCTCCATGCCTTTGCGAAGGGCGGCCGAAATCTCGGGTTCGAACGTCGTGACAACGTCACCAAACTCTCCCCCTACCTCGATGATATCGATCGAACTTGCGTTCATTATGCAGGTGGCAAGATTTGCCTGCAGGTGAATTCGAGCCTTTGCTGAAAAGCCGCCCTTGAGAGGGGCGTCGTCCGACGTTTTGCATGCGAGCGTGCCGAGTGCGCTTGCTTCCGCCAAATCCCCGTTCACTCTGATTTCGATCGTGTCGATCTTAACGAAGTCGAGCTCGTCGATGCCCAGTTCGACCTTGACGCCCAAAACCTGCTGCCTGACCTTCAAAGGCTTGCAGGGCTGAGCGGTCTCGATCGCCCGTTCGAGAACATTGGCGGCGGATGCCGGCGAGCTCAAAGATGATGCGGCAACAATGATCACGCTGAGCGCCATGCACCTCAGATGGCGCCGACCGTTCCGGCAAATCACGACCTGACGCTTCATGTCGCCGGCCGGGCTAGATCCCGTCTTCGAACGAATTTCAAAATGGTCGACACGCATACTTTTCCTCAAGTCGAAGTGTGTCTGCGACATCAGAATACAATGTCTCTGTGCAAATGAAAGAATGTCGCATCAGGTCGTCCCCTGCGACGTCTTCCAGGATGGATCGAGCACTTGTCAACGGAGGCAAGTCGCCATGCGGGCAGATCATCAGGATCTGACGCTCCCGGCAGGCAAAGTGCAGGCGGGCAGAGCAATGCCGCGGGGTTCCGGCACTGTCTCCGCCCGTCCTCGACCAGCGAGGCTGGTCGATCTCCTTGGCGCCTCTTCCGAACCTTCGCAGAGCGGCTGGATGGCCGCTCGGTTGGCCCTCCGTCAATGCGTTATGGCAGGCTTTGGCTTCCTTTCCGTCCACTGCGGCGGAGCGCCATACTTCGAAGCGAGCACGCCAAGCAGTCCGGGTGCGCGGCCGAACGCATCACAGGCAGCATATTTCGGCTTTCCGCCGAGCCAGGACCGGGCGCGCTGCCTCGACGGAAGCGAAAGGTTCAGTCCCTTCGGTTCCTTTCCGGCGATCAGCACCCGTGAGAAGTCGCCGGCAAATTTCGTTGCAAGACCATAGGCGTCCCCGACCTCGGAAACGCGGGGATTGTCCTGAATGGAGTTTGCGCCACGCGCCCATAGCATTGCGGCATTTTGCATTCCCATGGCGTCGATAGCTTCGGCTTCGATCGCCAGGCCGCCAAGGCCGAAGGGGAGGCGCGGGATGCTCACAGGCAGGGCAAAGCCCGAACCGACGCTGACGACGGTCGCGACCCCGGCAACTGCCTTGTTGGTCGGAACGATGTCGGCGACGACCGAGCGAACAGTCAGATCCGCCGGCTGGCCGGCCGGGACCATCTGGTATTTGTCACTCAGTGCCACGCACAGCGCCCGGTCGAGAGCATTGGAAACCAGAGACCGGTCGGCCTCGGACTTGATTTTGGACGCAGCGCTGAAGGAAAAGACGGTCGGGACGATAGCGACGGTCTTTACCCGTGCCAGCTGCTGCCCGTCGACATAGAGCCGTTTCTTGGCGAGCGCTCCCTTCGACGGACCAAGGTTCCCGTAGGAGGCAAGCGTTCCCGCTTCCTTGAGCGGTACGGCAGCGCATCCGGAAACGGTTGCCGTTATCAGCAAGGCAATAAATCCCAGGAGCGGTGCCCTGGATGGCTGATTGAAAAACTCACGACGTGAATGCGAATTGCTGGGCATGTATCTCGTTGGCCTCCGGTCATGACGATGACCGGACATTCGGTGCGAACAATTGCTACACAATTACAAGGCCCACCACTTGCAGCATCTTAGAGCTGGATCGATCGTTTTTTCCCGACGGACCGCTTTCGATGCCGACTTTCGCCATGGTTTTCGGCGATCTGCTTGACAAGGCTGAGCCCCAGACCCGCGCCCCCAGCTCTTCGGAACCACGCGGGTAAAACGGTTCGAAAACAAGGTCCTGATATTCCGGGGCGATGCCCGGGCCTTCGTCGGCGACGATCACTTTGCCGCCCGACAGGACCACGACCTCGATCATTCCTTTGCCGTTGTCGTGGTCGATAGCATTGCAGATGAAGTTCCTGATCGCTCTGTCCAAGGACGGGGCGTTGCCCTTGCGTTGAAGGCTCTCCACGTCGCTATCGAAGGGAATCAGATAGGCCGTGCCGAGCGCCAAAGCCGCAAGATCTGCGACCGCCGACCGTGCGAGGTCGACGAGATCAACGGTTTCGTCCATGTCGACAGCCTGATCGTGCGGCGCGCCTGCTCCGGCATGCGGATAATGAAAAGGCCGCCCAAAGATCGGCCCGGATTGACGATAAACAGTGATGCGCGTAATCGACCCGCCGCCATGCTCAGCCCTGACGAGGTGGCAACGGGGAAGGCCCGGTCAGCACGAGGGACCGCGCCTCTGCCTTTTGCGAAATCTCCGACATTTTAAGGATATCTTTCGGCCACCGACCGCTGCAGTCTTCCGTTGCGCCGAGCATGGGGCTGGTTACTCACGGCGAAGGCACTGGCGATCTCCCTTGGAACGGGTCGCCGGTGCCACTACGGGTACGTGCCGGGTAGTGCTATGCGGTTTTGCGGGCTGTATCTCGCTTATCCACCAAGCCGGCAATGATCAGACATGTGCCGATAACCGTCTTGCACATGAATGATAAAGTTACCAGAGACCATGTTTCGGCGCTGCTTCTCGGCCACAGCCCGAGGGCAATAAAAATCACCGTCACGCCTAACGCGATGGCGATGTTCTCTGATACGAATCGATGGCTCGGTTTTTTCCTCATCTCGCTGCTTTAGTATTCCAAGCACATCGGCGCAATGTCGCTTTCACCGGAACCCGGATTGTAATTAGCGTTGAGTTCATGCCCGTTGCGGCGTCGTGTTGCACCGGGTAGAACTGCACCGCGCGTTTTGGAGGTATGATCAATGGCATGGACGCATATATTCGAAACTGAGATCGACGGACGAAGGGTCGAGGGCTTCAGGTACGAAGAGGGCGATCTGAAGGTAGTAACTGTTCAAAAGACGGACTATTTCGGCGACGTAATCAAGGACGATTCATCCATAACAATCGCAGGCCCAATTCTCGCCGGCGAAAAAATCGAAATTCATGCTCCAAACTCTAACGAGCTCCATCAAGAGTTGATCATCGACGGAGAGTTCTCAGAAGCGCACGCCGTAAAGATAATTGCACTGTTCGACTGAATTTGTCGGCCAGCTGGAAATGAGCAGGTTATTCGTGCCGCGGAAGAGGATTGGGGTCCCCTCAGATCCGAGGGTTAGAACTCCCGCCAGGACCGTGTTGTTCTCCTCACAAACAGGAGGCAACCATGAGATCAATCCAAACGGCAGTGCAGATCGACAGCGAACATTGGCTCGTCATTTTCATCCATGAAAATGGCATCGTTTCAAGGGTGATGGATAGGGACGATTTCATCAACTTGATAACCACCGAAACACAGGTCGGTCACTGACCCGAATGAACGATGGAAGTATGGGACTTTGGTCCGATTGCAGACCGCGCTCCTTCCGCTAATTTCTGTCCTGCTGGCGCCTTCAGAGTCGGCACGAAAAGGGTGTCTTTCCCTGACCGGGAGGCACCCTTTTCAATTCGCCGTCAAGAAATCCGACAGGGCGCCGCCGATCGTAGGGATGGCGGGAACTGACCTACGTCCGCACACTCAGCCCTGACGAGGTAGCAAAAGGTGAGGCCGGTCAACACGAGGGATCTGGCCTCCTGCAAATGGCGAAATCTGTGACAATCTACGAATCTCGTTTCGCGGGTTGCCGGCGCGGTATTGCTGGGCACCACGTATAACGTTTCGGAGACACTGTTTTTATTTTAGTTATCCATTATATGCATTTTAGTGAAATGCGCCCGGGGACACGCGGCAAGCGTGGAGATTTCAATCATGAACGATGGGAACTCCCTGATAGAAGCTGTGATCGATGGCTTTGTGGCCGTCGTGCTTTTCTTCGGTTTGGCAACCCTGATTGCGCTGGCTGCAGCAGTTGTGTCTGCAATCGGTCACGTTGCGGGGTTCTCCCACGAACTGAGTGTGACAGGCTCGCTCTTCGCGACATCGGGCATTCTTTTACTGTCGACTATTTTGGCAGTTCTCGTTTCGATCGCTATTCAACATCTCAGCTTCGACTGAGTGCCGGAATCTCCGGCTGGTAGTTTCCCATTATGGAGAGGTCGATGCGCTCGGCAGTCTCATGACCTGTCCATGCGCTCCATACGACCCCATCTGTTCCTTTCGCATTGCAGCAGCATTACACGCAGAAAAGCAAACCCAGTCATGTTCCTGCAATTGTCGAAGCCCAAATGGAAAGCCATGCAACTGGGAAACGGCAGGGCATGACCACATCCGACCTCATCTTTTGGAACAGAGCTATGGCGTCAAAACGGACAGCAAGACGAGCTGCGGCGCTGCTGGTTATCGGATCCATCCAACTTGCCATCATGATCCTTGAGGCGGCATGCGGCAAGCCCGGCACCGGGCAATGGCTGATCATCCTCGTCCTCAGAAGGGACGGAAGGATCGTCGATGTCTGGACAGGCAAGGTGCGGATGGCCGAGATGAAACTGGGTCCCATGCGATTTGGATCCCCAAGACGGATCGGCGTGCAGCCATGACACGCAAGACCATGCTTCACCTGCTCGCAAACCTGTTCTTCGCGACGATCCTGTTCGGTGCGCTTCTCGGAGGTCCCATCGTGATGCTCATTTTGATTTCGGAGCGGCTTGCGCTGTGACGATGCCGAAACGACAGCTAGGATATTCCGGTGCGCGGCATCGTGCAAACTTGCGTTGATGCAGACATGCCGCATGATCCCATCGGGTGACGGCTATGCGGAGATAGACGGCCCGGAGCGCTAAACAAATCAAAATATCTCTCGTGATGACATTGCCGAGCGCGTTGGAGAATATCGCGACAACATCACCACCGGCGGAAGGGCATGGCCACGTTCCGCTCGCTCAATTCTATCCCTCGATCACGACCTACCATCAGAGGGTCATATTCACGCAAAGGAACACGTAATGCGCACAGTTCGCTTGCCAAGCGACCGCTCTTCTTGCCGAGTTTTCATGCCATTGCTCGTCCTTGCAATTTTTGCCGGCGCACCGGCGCGAGCCGAAGAACCTCTTGCCGGCGTGATCGCCGACGGCAAGCCGTGGGAGATGGTCGTCGTCAAACGAAAAGCCTCAAACATCCTTGTGTTTCGTCCGGATGGCGGTGGAACGATCAGCGACAGCCTGGTGAGCATAAGTCCGACCTGGAGGGCCGCTCCGGACGGGATTTGCATAAGGCCGCGGCCGGGGGATGCCGAAAAATGCCTTCAACTGACCCGGACGAAAGCCGGCATCGAAGCGTCGCAGAACGGCAGGACCGTTTGGGTGCTCAAGCGATGAAGCACACTCATGCAATCACGTTTTCGGAGTTGGCGGCGGGAGGGAGCATATAGCCATGGACGCTCTGTTCCCTGAATCCGACCTCGTCCTGTTGTGGGAAGGGCCGCTCGGCCTCTGCGCCATCGCGTCGGCGATCCCACAAATATCGGTCACATCACTCTGTGAGGAAACGCCTTCTCAGAGGTTCCTCGGGCACAGGTGGCAAGATATTGCCATAGAAATAGAGCTATATGTGTTCGAGCCGATTGTTCACACGACGATCTCAAGAGATTGCTACCGACATCAGCCCCTGTAATCGACGTAGCGCCGTCTGTGCGCTCGCCTTGGACCGCTTAAAAGCCCCGAAAATCCAGGTGATTGTTGATCTTGGGAGCATCTATCCGATAAGTGAAGCGATCAAATACGGATTCGGCTACTTGCCATCGGCAGGAGACCCGAGAAAAAGGTAGAAATGCGCTACTTCATTACGGGAACAGCAGGCTTCATTGGCTTTCATCTAGCCCGCCGGCTGTTGCAGGACGGGCATGAGGTAACAGGCTTCGACGGACTGACGCCCTATTATAATGTCAGGCTGAAGGAGATGCGCCATGCCGCGCTGACCCAATATCCTGCCTTCCATCCAGTCGTTGCCATGCTCGAAGACAAGGCAACGCTGGAAGCCGCCGTTTCAGCTGCAAAGCCAGAAGTTCTCATTCATCTGGCAGCACAAGCCGGCGTGCGTTACAGCATCGAAAACCCGCAAGCCTATCTGCGTTCGAACATCGAGGGCTCCTGGAACATTCTGGAGCTGGCAAGCCGCATTGAGCTTCGCCATCTCATGCTTGCCTCGACCTCCTCGATCTACGGCGCCAATGCGACCGTCCCCTTCCGCGAGACCGACCGCGCCGACGAGCCACTGAGCTTCTATGCCGCCAGCAAGAAGTCGATGGAGCTGATGGCGCACAGCTATTCGCATCTCTACAAGATTCCGACCACGGCCTTCCGCTTCTTCACCGTCTACGGCCCGTGGGGCCGGCCCGACATGGCGCTCTTCAAGTTCGTCAAGAACATGATCGAGGACAAGCCGATCGAGATATATGGCAAGGGCAATATGAGCCGCGATTTCACCTATATCGACGATCTCGTCGAAGCCGTGGTCAGGCTGTCAGACGTCATCCCCTCGGAAACCAACCGTGTTGCCGATGCAGGAATTGAAACGCTTTCGCATCAGGCCCCCTTCCGCATCGTCAATATCGGCGGCGGGCAACCGGTCAGCCTCATGGACTTCATCGAGAAGGTCGAGAATGTAATGGGGCATGGAGCAAAGCACGTCATGCTTCCCATGCAAAGGGGCGACGTGCCCCGCACCTTTGCAAGCCCTGACCTTCTCCTCGCCCTGACAGGCTACCAGCCGAACACCCCTCTAGAAATAGGCGCCAAGGCCTTCGTCGAGTGGTATCTGGAAGCCAGGCAGGAACTCGGCACGATCGATATGTAAGCTCCTGACGGCTATCGCGATGCGCCGATACGCTTGAGGCAATAGGAAAAGTGAGCATCCGGCTCGAGCGTCAGAAATTCGAAGCGCCAGCCGTACGCCACGCAGAACTTGTTGACCGCCTCGACAACCCCATAGACGACGGGTTTGACCGTGTTACCCGTGCAGAAATCGTGACCTGCGATTCTGCCATCCGGCTTCACTTTGCGGTCCGCCAGCAGGAGCTCCTGCCATGTAAGCGCGAAGGAATGATCGGTGTCGATATAGACCCAATCGAACGTGCCGTCGTCGAACTGGGACAGCATATCGAGCGACGTACCCTGGCGAATGACAACGCTGCCCTCGGCGATCTCCTGTCCGAATTTGCCGTTGATGATTTGAAGACCTTCTGAGTATCGGTCCATATTCCAGGGATCGATGAGGTAGAGCCGCTGCGGCTGGTTGCGTGCAACGATCTCCTCGCTAAAGGCGCCCTCTGCAACTCCCAACTCAGCAACGATCCCGCCTTTCGGCAGCTTGTCGAGAAGCTTGCCACGATCGGGAAGCAACTTTGCTTCATCTGTGTGGGCGTAATCCAGAAATGTCCGGGGGGTGCTCTGCCGAAGGGCCAGCCGCTGCTCTCGCGTCGTCATTTTTGCTCCGAATGTTTTCAACCGCACCTCTACAGAGAATGCCCGCTAGGGGGAAGAGCGGCGCCCACAAGCAAATTGCACAGAAACTCAAAAAGAGGCTTGCGGTTCTTTCTCAATATCGTTAGAGACGCTGCACCGAACGATGATACAGAGCATCGAGGGCGATTAGCTCAGTTGGTAGAGCGCCTCGTTTACACCGAGGATGTCGGGAGTTCGAGTCTCTCATCGCCCACCATTTTTCTCATTAAAAATCGGCTTTTTACATCGCAATATCAATTCCTTATGTCTGACTTCGCTGTCGCAAATTCCCTCACCTAACCTCCCAAAACACCCTTTGATTCTAAAGGGAAACCCGAAACGAGCCCCTCACCCATCGCGCTCGTTTGGACGGTGTAGCCGAAAACTCCATCTCCCCTTGTTCTTGAGACCGCGGCACTTTTCGCGCTTCACGGATTTGATACAGTACCGATGCGGAAAAGGGAGTTTCTATGGCAGTGTCAGCTGACACTTGTGAGCTTTGGGCCAACGATCGATGGCAATTGGTCTCAGTTATCGACGTTCTGGAAAAATGGTCTGAGCGGAAATTGAGATGCGTAGAGTGCCACGGCGCGGTGCGAGCACATAGAGCAAGCCTCGACGGTGTTTCGCCAGCACATTTCGAACACAAATCGGCTCACCGTGGATGTAGCCTCTGCCACATCTATGCAGATGGCGCGCCACGGACGCGTCATCCAAAGCCCCTAGACTGATATGCTCGATGCGAATGAAGCGTATATTTCTTGGCCATGCGTCTTAGGGCGCAAATTAGCGAGATGAGGCATCAGGAAATGGATATGACGATTCAGAACCCTGCAGCGGCCACCTCGACCCGCCCGCGTCTTCGTCGAAGCGATGTCCCCGCCTACCTAGCCTCAACTCACGGGATTGATGTCGCGGTCTCAACGCTTGCGAAATGGGCGACAGTCGGTGGCGGCCCGGTCATGCAGTACAGTGGTCGCATCCCACTCTACAACATAGCGGACCTGGACGAATGGGCGAATTCGCGGCTTTCGAAAAGGGTTCGATCTACGTCTGAGGCTCGTTAGGCTCAAACTTCCTGAAACGCCATGACCCTCAAGGACCGGCTGGACAAGCCCATCACAGCAAAGCGCATCGAGCGGGCGCTCAACCGTATGGCAGAGATTATCGTGACGCTTGGGAAAGAGGGCGAACAGCTCCTGCCGGGTTACGAACGACTTGAAAGGGAGCTGGCTGACTATCAAGCGCGCGAGCAGAAAATGAACGAGGTCCGCGAGCGCGCCAAAAAATCGAAGGCAGCGCGATCGATGAAGGGGGGAAACCCTATGGACGATCCATCTCCGGAGAGAGCTCGAAAACAAATCGATGAAGCGATTGCATTTCACGAAGCTGAGATCGAAGCAATCGAGGCCGGCCGCCTAAGGCACCAGACCAAAACTGGTGACGATCCATGGCGCGACACGACTGAACAGATTTTGAATCATCATAAACGGTCGAAGGAAATGCACGAGCAACATCACAAGCTGTTGGACGAGTCTCAGACATTCCGCGGGCGGGGACCCGGGTAAGCTGATGGTGTGCCGTTTCATTTGCCTGTCTCTGATAGCTTCCCTTCTCGGCGGCTGCGCCTATTATTTTTACCCCGCGCCTCCCATAAAGCATGCAGTGATCGAGTACGATTCTAGCTGCGGCGATTGCACCAAAGAACCACAGTCGGCCGAGATACCATGATCACATCCGACACCGCCACCCGTCTCGAAGATGCCGCTGATCGGATCGCCGACATTTCCAGGGCTGACCTGCAGATCTTGCTCCGCCGCGCCGCGTTGCTATTGCGCAACTCCGGGTCGATCGCCTTCGATGATGACATGGAAGAAGCTCTTCGGGATCTGTCTGACGAGTTCGGCAAGACGCGCAATGATACCGTTCGGCTCATCGTCCGTGAGTGGATGGAGAAGAACACCTATCTGCCGGTTCATGAGCTCGACGAAGACGGCGAAGTTGATGGGACCGCTTGACGAAGATGGAGTAATTTCGCCCGAGCACCATGGTAGCGGATTTGGATGAGGGGCGTCAGGAATGTCGATCTTGTTAAGAAGTTTGTCGCTACTGGTTGGAATAACATTGGCAGCGCCAGCCTTTAGCAAATGCTTAACCGCCAATGAGACCAAACAGGGCGTCCTGCTGACCAGAGGAGTGCCTTTCTATTCCGTATTCTACAAGCCGAACGGTCCAGGCCTCACCGAACAACGACTGATGGAGAGTAATCATTCGCTGCAGCCGGTGTCGGCTGTATATCTGCATCCCTTGCTCGTCGAAAAGAGAGTTGGTGCCACAACGCAAGAACTGAAATATGCGAATGCGATTGCGTTGGACGATCTACCACAGAAGAAGAATTGGAAATCCGACACTACGCTTTTCCTCAATGGCAAAGAGTCCGTTTCGGGTACTACCTTTATTAGGTTCGACGGCTGGGGAGAGGAAACTATTGCTGTTTGTTCGTACAAAGTTTGGGCCATCAATAGCCGTCTGGAATTGACCGGATTGCCTCCGATAATTTTCGAACAATATTATTCCCCTGAGCTTCGTCTCGTTCTTCGTTCGGTAAGGCTAAACCCCTCCAATCAACCGATGAGCGAGGTTCGATTTGATCGATTTGAAATTGGCTGGAGCAACTGATTGGTCTTGATCCGGTTGTCGGCACGAAAGTTGGCAGGAGACGTGGCCATTTTGCGAGGAAGTGATAAGTCGCAAACCAGCACCAGTTTGATTGACCTGCTCGCAAGCGCTGCCACTGTGTCGAGCAACACGAACTGGAGCCCGCCATGACCCCTGCTCGTTTCACCGAATGCCTTCTGCACATCCGCTGCAAGCCGAAGAAGTTTCACCCGCTGGCAAGGTGACCTGGACCTAAAGACTGTAGAGAAGCCAGAAAAAGTCAAAACAAAGTCTCGACTCCCGCGCGAAATTTGCAATTAGATGCACGCGGGTTAAGGGTGCAGCACAAAGCTGCTGGTCGGGGGATATTTTGAAAATCGGATTTTTGGCGCGCACTGCAGGCGCCGCTGTACTTTCGCTCGCAATATCGAGCTGCACTACCACGCCTGCTGAATTTAATGCGAAGCCATCGGCCGTAAGTAAAGCTGCACTCTGCAAGACGGCATTGGAAACGACAGATCCGGCGTTCCAATTCCAGCTCGTTTCAGAAGTGAATCGGCGCGGGATGAGCATGCTGGAATGTCAGCAGATGGTTGCGCAACAGAAAGAAGCAGCGGCGGCGCTGGTCGGGCTTGCATTGGTCGGAACGGCTGTTGCGGTATGCGCGAACGGCAACTGCGGCGGTGGTGGCTATACGCCTTACAGACGGTATCCAGGAAACTGCCAGTACGATTGGCAATATGATGCCGCAGGAAATCGCTGCGGCCATCGCAGTGCCTATTCGCGTCCGGGAGGATGGCAATGAGGCGTTTCGGATTTCTGGCTTCCGCAACCTTCTTCGGGGCGATGTCGGTTCTGCCAGTTTCGCGGGCTTATGCCTATTGTTCGGAACCGAGCGCGCCATCTTGCGCAAGCGGTTACGGCGCGTTTGAACAGTGGGAGTTCGACAGCTGTAAAAGCGAGATGGAATCTTACAAGGATGATGTTGAGAGCTTCATGCGCTGCAACAACGATGAAGCGGAAGAGGCCCTGGAAAAGGCTCGCAACGACAATCAGAGCGCTACGTCAGATTTTAACGATGCAGTTGAAGCCTTCAATCGCCGCGCAAGCGGGGGATGAATGGGCGTCACCGCGAATATGAAAGGCCGCAGCATTGCGATATTCAGCCGCTATCCTGACCGTTGTGACTGCTTTAGTGTCGTGTAGTACAACTTCACCCTATAACACGCCAGAACTTCGCCGCCATTCGTCGGCCGCAAATGCATTGGGGAAATGCTTGGAGCGGACGACAAAATCGTATCTAGTTTCAAACAAAGATGCAGAAAAAGTCGCCTCAATGCTTGATAACTCATGCATGACGGAACGAAAGGCAGAGTTGGATGCTAGACTCGCGGCCGGTTTGCCGTTGAATTATTTCGACTACGGAAAAGGGCGCCACGAAGTCTCCTTGTGGTGGGCTCGCCATGATTAGCAGCAGCGGTTGATGGAGAAGCTTCATTGAGCGAAGACCGTGATCAGCTCTGGCTCGGCCTGTGCGTTGTGGGCGGCTTTTGCGCCTACAGCTGGTACTGGTACATCAGATCCATCATTTTCTACCGCAAGAACGGTTTCGATTTCAGCAAAGATTTCGGGCCTGATATCTATCTGTCACGGTTCGCGCATGAGCGCTTCCTAGCGTCGCCGAAGGTAAAGTTCTTCGTCGCTATGCCGATCGTGCTGCTGCTGACGTCCTTCCTATTGATGTTCATAATTCTGCGTCTGATTTGAAAGCATTGAGCTTTGCATGGTTGCGGACGATAGCGCCGAGAAAATAATCCAGCCGATAACCACGGCGTGTGTCGTGCGAGTGGAAGCCATGACGAGGAGCACGGCATGAAGGCAGACGAGAACGACAAGATCCGAGCGATCATCGAGGACGCCATCATGCAACTTTGCACCGTGGGATACACCAAAGACGGTGCGGCCGGTTGTTTAGTTGCGCAGGGAATAATTAGAATTGAAGACCGGCAGAAGCGCAAAGACCTTGCCGCCTTCGTTGCCCAGCACGCAGAAGCTCCGACCGGTTAGTCGCGGCTTGGGGAGCCCTTTCGGGGCTGGAGCGGACTGCACAGCCAGTTCTATAGGTTGAGGGGCGAACGGGGAGATGAAAAAAGCATGATGATTGCGTCAGCGATGATGTGTGCGAGCCTGGTTGCCGTCGACGGCGACACCGTGCGCTGTGACGGGCAGCTCATGAGATTGCTGGGAGGAGGAGTTCCGTTCCAATGGGGCATAGACACCCCGGAGATCGGATCGCACGCGAAGTGCGTCAAGGAACGGAAGCTGGCGCTAATCGCCAAGGGAAGGCTGAAAGAGCTTTTGGATGAGCGCGGCCTGCGGATTGAAATCAAGGGCTACGACAACACGCCGAAGCGTCGGCCGCTCATCAACATCTACCGAACGAATGGGGAAGAGATCGGGGCCAAGTTGCTCGATGAGGGTTTTGCCCGCGAATGGCGCCCGCACCATAGAAACGATTGGTGTAATTGATGGGTTAATCCATAGTATGACGCCCGCTACAGCTATCGATGTATGTTTTTATCTATTAGCCGGACCGAGCCGATAGTATAAGATGTCGATCCTAGCGGGAAATGTTTGAACCAAAGATTGAAACAGTTGCGTCGATGACTGATCAAAAGCGCGAGCCGGTTAGAACCGGAGACTTGCTTGCTGTGGTCGACACCTGGCGACCCCAAGCGGCCGCCTTGCTCGTGGATCGAATATACGTCCCCTCTCCTTTATACCTTGAAGGTCTAGAAAATCATCTGTCATTCGACAGAGCCCCTCCTCCAGAAATCTGCTTTGACGTTGGCGAGATTGGACTCAGTTCCCACCATTTCTTTATGACTGCCCTGGAGGCTATACGCGAAATTTATGGGGAAGCCGCCTTTCAAACACCGACGGACGAGCAGGTTCAAGACCCGCAAACCACCACGAGGACTCTTCAGTTGCAGAGCTCTGCGATCCGGAGCGCCGGATATCGTTGTTTTACCATATTCGGCGAGCGATCATCAGAATATCATGCGCTTCCCGAAGGTGATGATTTCGTAATAGCCGCCTTAATAAAGAACATTCCTGTGGTTGATTCTGAGACTTTAAGTTGGCGGCAAATTCTAGAATTTAAGTCAGATAGCATATCATCGAACGCATACCGCGCGTTTCACTTGTGGCTCAATGACTTTAAGCCACGCTCTGAGCGTGAAGCTGTCGACCTTATTGGGAAGAAATTGCACGAGTACGAGCTCGCCATTCGGAAGCACGGGTTGGTAACGACAAGAGACACTGCCAAACTGATTACGACTCTTCCTTCTCGTGTCGGCGCTTTTAGCGCAGGCTTTGGTTTAGGGGGCACAACAGGAGTGGCGCTCGGCTTATCAAACGCGCCGTTATTGGCCGTTATCGGCGCTCTGTTGTTTGGCGGGGTCTCACTGGGTGGAGATATTGTTGCGATGCTATCCGAACGTCGTATTCGCAAGGCCGATATAGCTTACGGCCCCTCAAGCGAACTTGCTTACCTTCAGCAAATTTCGGAGCGTTTTGAGAGATAAGGATACCGCAAAAAGCGTTGTGATGAGCGGCGCGGCGGGAAGTCGGACTTTGGTCCGATTGCAGACCGTGGTGCGTCCGCTAATTTTCTTCCTGCTGGCGCGCCAGAGTCGGCAAGAAAAGGGTGTCTTCCCCTGACCGGGAGATACCCTTTTCAACTCGCTGTTAAGAAATCCGATGATGGGTTGCCGTGGATCAGGCTGCAGCAGCAACCGTCATTGGCTTGCCCGCCTCGCAGGGGAATGGCTGCGTTGCGTTATCGACAATAGTCTTCGTCTCATCGTAGATGCCGCCCTTGATGTACTGGGCAGTGGTCGCGCCGACGCAGGCCGGAACCGTGATATCAATATGCGTTGCATCAACGCGAACTGCCGAAGTGATCGTCTTCGCCCCACCGCTATCCGCCACGTAGAAGCCCGAAATTCCGGTCGCGGGTGTGAAGTCGTTACCACCATTGGGGGCGTGCTCCACTGTCGCGCGGATCACAGTTCTGCTGCCGTCAGTGAACTGATAGCCTGTGATCCTCGGCCCACGGATATTCAGGTTCAGCGACGGTTTTAGAGCCATGGCAGTAATGTTTGCCAGGCGCGGTGACAACTTCGCCTGAACCTGATCGGTCGCCCAATGTACGGTATCGACGAGAACCAGGTCTAGGGAGGCGGAAACGAACTGAATGGACGGATCCTCCTCACTGAGCTCGATCTGCGCCTGGCGCACCATATCCCAACCGATATCATAACTATTCACGGTGGTCTTATGGAGCGAAATGACCACGGATTTTACAGGAGCGTGCCCCGCTGATGCAGTGGTCTCTGCGATCATGCGTTTGATACCGTCCTTGTATTTTTGGATGGTCGTCGAATGATAGAGGGGATCGCCGACCGTTCCCGAGAACGTCGAAGCGCCATGTTCGAGACCGACGCTTTCCTGCTCACCGATGACAATTTGCAGGACATAAGGAAGATGCTTGCGAGGATGAGCAGCGATCGCAGTCTTGGCTGTTTGCATGTTCGGACCGACGGACAGATCCTGCTCCAGCCAGTAGTTCGTCGGCGAGCCCATCGCGCAGGCAGCCTTCTGAACCGCAGAACCGCCCATCGCGGTCACATTGAGAGCCGTGGACGGCATCTGACCGTGGTAGGAGTTGCTGCCGAGGAGCTGCTTGAGGCGCACGCGATACTCATTCGAACCATTGAGCGTTGTGCCGGCGTTGGATTGTCCTTCGGTGACGGTGCTTCCCTGAACGGTTTCGACTGCTTCGTAGTAGCAATCCCAGGCATCGCCAACGTTCTTCATGAGATTGAGGAAATCGGCATCAGGAATCAGAACGTTGTTCCAGACATCCTGCTCATACCATTCGACATTCGCCGTATTGCCGCCGTTGTTATAGGAGCCGACCCACATTCTGACAGCATCGAGTTCTGTCGTGGTGAAATCGCTCTCGAACATCTTCTTCGAGCCAAGGAAGCCAGAAACCCTCGTGCCGTCAAACTTGAGGCCGACTACGCGGCGACGTGCACCACTGAAGTCCGTGGAGCGCTCAAAGAGCATCTTCATATCATCATTGAGGACGCAAAGACCGCCGTAGGTCAGATCGTTGGAAATCGTGTTCTCGGTCTCAGCGATCGACAGGAATTCGGTATTTGCCGAACCGAAGCCGAGCATGGTGCCGTTCGTGTTGGTGCCAGCTGAAGGTACGGTCGGTGAGGTCGCAAAGGCCGCGCCGCCGAATCCGAGCACCGTAAAGGCCATGATGACTGACAATTTATCGCCAGTACCGCCGATGTTGAACGGGCCGGTAGCATCAGCGGTGTTGGTAGTCAGGCCCTGCAGGTTCCCCGTCGGCTTGAAGGCCGGCCGCTTGCCTGCGTTCGCATTCGCCGCGCGAAACATGCGCGGCCCACCGGTCGAAGAGGTCGGCTGCAAATTCAGGGAGCCGTATTGGTCATAGGCAATGCGTGTTCTCAGTTCGGTGTTACCCGAAAGTGCGGTTGCAAGTGCACTGCTCACGGCACAGCCGGATCTGATCTTCAACCGACTTGTCGTTCTGCAGGTCGGATGAGTATCGGGCATAAATTGCGGCACGCATTACGGCTTCCTCGCAGGCTCTTTGTCTTTACTGTTCTGATTAGCCGGTGGGGGAAGGGCAGCGTCAAGACGCGCCTGACGCCTTGCGAGGGCCTTCACGAAGGCAATGAGGGGGCTTTCTGTCTCCATCGCCTAGTTTTCCCCGTTATCCACTGAGTTATCGACAGGTTGCGCGTCGAAGAACGCCAAGCCCATTTCGAGCAACGCGACGGTCAAAGTCCGATCGCTGCCGCCGCAGGTTTCCTCAGCAAGCGCCTGACGAAAGGCTGCGAGTGCGCCGTCAATGCTGGAGGCACTCACCCTCCACGACATGATCGCAGCCACGCTCAACTCATCCACTCGAGCTGATGAACTCCTAGCCCCGGAGACATGAGAGCCGAATTTGCGGGAGTTACGCTTTCTTCAGCCCGCGTTGATCGGGATCTGGCCAAACCTGTAAACTGAGTGTCCTTGCGACGCGGCGGGACACGTCTATAGCAAGAGTGTTCACCGGAGAGAGCGCATAGGCTGCTGCGAAGGCAATAAGCAGGACAAGCATCTGTACGGAAAACCCATGGCTCGATCCATATCGCAGCATCAAGGGCGAACCAACGATCATCATCACGGATTCGTGGACGAGGTATAGAGGAAAAGAGATGCGCCCTAGTTCAAGGGACAAACGCGAAGACACAAGGCTTCGCAGTTGTGGCGTCGAAGCGATCGCAGTCACAAATGCGACAGCGCCTAATATTATGCCAACATTTACGGTCCACGGGAATACAAACGGAGCGGCGCAGCTGAAAATGAGAAGGATCGCCGCTACCTTCGTGGGTAGAACCCGCAGATGACCTCTTGACCACAGATCGGCCATCAGGCTTCCGATCACGAAAAGAGAATAATAGCTTCCGGCTAAAACGAGTATCATCGACATCAGCGCTAGAGACGGCAGCCTCATGCGCGCTGGTATCAGCCATGAAAGAGCCAGAACAACGAACGATCCGATTAGTTCGATGCTCATCGTCCATAGGGGCCCGGCGTAGCTCGCTGCGTAACTGAAGTTGAAGAACACATCAAAGAGCGAGAAACGAAACAGGTGAAACCATGTAGGGACCGTAGATACCACTCCCCCAAACGGAGGGTATCTCTCAGCGGCCGGGGCCAATATCCCGCTCACGGAGGCGAGATGCACGAGCAGACACACTGGAAAAATAGGAATAACGAGCCGAGGGTACCGCCCGACTGCCATCCTTAGTAGCACCCTGCGGTCTCCGCTGGCGAAGAATGGCATAGACAAAGCAAACCCGGACACAATGAAGAACACGAACACCGCATTCGTGGCATTGAACGGCAGAAAAAACTTCAAGTAGTCGCGGCTGAAATCGCTCGTCGGGAAGCCGGCGCAGAATAAATGGTACAGCAGCACAACAACGGCGCCCCAACCTCTCAGCCCATCTAGGAAGTGTTGCCGCTCCAACTGCCTACCTCTTGAGGTTGCCTAACACGGGTTGTTCTGCCTCACAGGAAGCAAGTTCACAACCCTATAACGCTGCGTCGAAGCTTTAAGCAGTTCCTCTCTCACCATTTTCAAACAATTCGGAGCCTTCAATGCCGGTCAATCCTGCAAACGAATTCTCGCGTTCTCTCGCCAAGGTGCTGCAGAGCGAGGGCGGCTATAGTGATCAAAAGGATGATCCGGGCGGCCCCACCATGCGCGGCGTTACCCAGCGTGTCCAGCGGTTGCCATCGCGATCATGGCTTGCTGATTGAGGGTGAAGAATCTGCCGTCAGAGCCTTTCCACTTTGTGGTGAAGGTCGATCCAATCACTGTTGCTGCCAACGCTCCGTTGCCAATCTTCGACTGACTATCGGAGTCTGTCGCGACTTCGTGACCTTGATAACTGAAGCCGCCGGTCTCGATTGAATATCGTTTGGCAGCGGCGTAAGCTACGAGATCGACGGCAGGAATGGATGGCGGTGTAAATTCGCCGTTTGTGTAGCTGCTACCTTCAACAACACTTTCATCGCAGACGACAAGCGCACCTACGATATCGGCGTGGAAGCAATCTTTGATGTCGAGGCCGTCCAACCTTACCGGCATCTACACCTGGGATGCCGAACATCAGATGCCGAACGGATTTCGCTCGCTCCGTCTTCCAGCTGGGCGGCAGCGGGTCGCATAAGTTCTCAATCCGTTCCTCCTCAGCGTACGATTTCGCACTGCTCTTGTTCCGGCCCCTCTCTGGGCCTATGCGAAGGGCGTCACGCTGGACTTTTCACGCCCTGGCAAACCGAATGATAACGCCTTCATCGAGGCGTTCAACGGCCGCTTTCGAGCGGAATGCCTGAACCAACACTGGATCCTGACCCTTGCTGACGCGCGCGAAAAGTTGGAAGATTGGCGTAGAGACTACAATGAGGTTCGGCCACACGGCGCGACGGGTAACAAGGTCCCGATCGCGCTGATGAATCCGGGAAACGTAACCAGCCCGCTTCCCTGACTGAAGCCGGAAAACTCCAGCCACTGCTGGCCCAACGTTTTGGGGCGGTTCAAAACTGCCGATGCTTTAAACACAGCTGGATGAAAGTTCTGTGGCAGGTCATTCCACGGATCGCGCGAAGTTTGGTGCAGCGGTAAGTAATCTGCGCGGCTCTCGAACACAGACGACGTTGGTGACCCGATTGCGTTGCCGGATCTTCGCGACTATTTGATATCCCGGTTGCCCGGTTTGTCGCCGATCGTGCCCATGATGGATCACCAAGTCATGGTCTGCTGGCGGAACGCCTTGCTGCGAATGCCTAATGGTCATTCACAACCCAAAACTGCTGCCGCTCGCCCGCCGCTCCGCATTCGATGCATCAGCTCGCGACCGGCAAATTGCCGAATCACAAGCGAATGGGCCGGCAAGTCTCCACCGGCTACAGTCAACGCAGCAGGGCGGGCGCAAATAGGCCGATGGAGGGCCGTCATTGAGCCGGCACTGAGAGCGAGGACCTTCGAAAATCAGAATCAACGTTTATTTTCTCAATCGGATGACTGAACTCGGCCGTGAAAAGTTCGAACGCACCGTGTGAAATCTGTCCGAGCGAGAGGGTATTTCGAATAAGGTGCTCCTAGTCGGGCCGGTGCGCGACTTCGGGCAAGGGGTCGACACGGTGGGTTTCGGCGACGACGTAGAGTGGGCGGCTGAGGGTCTCTTCCAGCAATCGCTTCAGGTAGAGACCAACGATGGCGATGCCGAGGAAGAGGATCGAGAACAATAGCAGCATCAGCACGATCATCAACGAGATACCAGGCGGGAACCGACTTCCCAGAAAGAGGTATTGGAAGGTGATGACCGCCGAGTAGATAAACGTCGCCAAAAACGCAAGGGCGCTGGCAGCCATGAAAAATGTGGAAGGAATGTTCGTATATCCGATGAGATAGTCGCCAGCCAGGCGAAGGCGCTTGCCGAAAGTGTAGGAAGAGACCTGACCCTTTCGGCTTGGCAACTCCACCAGGAGCGTTTCGCTCGTGAACCCCAATCCGGCAATCAGCGGTCCATAGACCGGGCGGCGTTCGCCGTACCTCAGGATCGCCCCCAGCACATTGCGGTTGAAGCCACGCATGGTGGCCATATTGTTGGAGGTGCGTGTGCCCGTCAGGTAGGATGACAGCCGATGGAACATGCGGGAGGTGACGCGTCCGTTGCGGTTGTAATTTTCCGAATAGGCGGTGAAGCAGACATCGGTGCCACCCTTCAGTATCGGCAGCATCTCCTTGATGACCTCCGGCCGCTCCTCCAGATCGGCGTCCATCATAATGACGTACTGACCGGCGGCGGCGGCGAAGCCGGCTTTCAGCGCAGAATGCTGGCCGAAATTACGCGCAAAATTCAGTCCGCGTACCCGTTCGTCCGGGTGGGACGAAATGATTGCCCAGCTCGCATCGACGCTACCATCATTGACCAACAGGCACTCGAAATCACCGGTGCAGCATTGCTCGCATGCTGCGATAATACGATCCAATAATTCAGGAAGAGTGGAAGCATTATTGTAGACAGGAACAACGACGCTCAGTTCTAAGCTTGACATAACAGAATTGCACCTTTCAGGTGACGATCGATAGCGAACGGTAGTGTGATGGCAGTATTAAGACCCCTGGAACTTTCCGATCTAGTAGCACTCAACGGCTGGCGCAACAATCGCGCGTTGACAATGCAGACGCACGGGTTCCGGTTTCCCATCAGTCTGGAAATGGATCGCGAGTGGTACAGGCGCACGATTTTGGAGGCCGCGCCGGCAATGGCGGTCTTCGCGATCCAGGACGAGACAGGCGCGGCGGTCGGACTGGCGCAGCTCAACGGCATCGACCTTGTCCACCGGCACGCCGAGCTCGGCCTTTATCTGGGCGAGAGCCGTGTGCGGGGTCAGGGATTGGGCACGGCGGCGGTCGGTGAGTTGTGCGCCTTCGGATTCGATGATCTCAACCTACGGCGTATTTTCCTGCAGGTTACCGTTGGCAACGAACCGGCCATTCGCAGCTATCGCGCGCAAGGATTCACCGAGGAAGGCGTGTTGCGCGAGCATTATTTCGCCGATGGACGATGGCATGACGTCATGATGATGGGCCTGCTGCGCCAAGGGTCCTAGAAACCACGTTTGCATCACGCTTGCAGCGCCCTCGCTAAGCGCGATGACGCCCCAGCATCGCGGCCGTATCGGACGCGCCGCAATTGAGGATCGTGTCGATAATGCTGACCCCGTGCTCGAAGTCGCCCCAGAGCTGCGAATAGCTGGGATAGCCCAAATAATCGAACCATTCCACTGCGATACCGGCTTTCGCGAACGCCGCTTCGTCGAGATAGGACCGTGCGGCCGGGCCGCTGATATAGGTATCCGCGCCAAGCTTGACGCAGATATCGACAAGCCGCTCATTGCGGTCCCCATGAACGTCAATGTCCAAAACGCTCTTTATAGGCGTCCCGATGCCGAGCATCCGGCAGAGTGTGGTGACGAAATGGGCATTAACCTCCGACAGCGTGCTCAAGCCGGCCGCTTCGTAAGCCGCGGCTAGCTCCGCTTCATGGGCTTTGAAGTGCGGCGCACGAGCATAATTGGCCTTGATGGCCTTCCAGTGCTTCACCGGCCAGCGCTGGTCCGTCACGCGCACGTCGCATATGCGCTGGTCAATGCCTTGGCTAACCGGTATCGTCAGCCATTGCACACCATTGGGTGTCTTGATCTTGTTGCGGTTGCGCCAGTCGTTTTTGGTGTATTGAACATCGTCGTAGAAGACGAAGGTATCGACGGACGCGATGAGGTCGAAATATCCCTTCCATGGAATATAATTGGACTGGACGATCGCGACCCGAGTCATCGCCCGTCTCCCTTCCGGCCCTCCACACGGCCACGGGCAGCTGACACCCAGTCGGAATTGTCAAGATACCAGCGAACGGTGCTCCGCAATCCGTCATCGAATGTATGGCTGGGGGTCCAGCCGAGCTCTTCACGCGCCTTGCGTGCATCCATCGCATAGCGGAAATCGTGGCCGGCCCTATCCGTCACGAAGGTGAGCAGCTTGCGACGGGGAGCGCGCGCCGGAGCGGGGACCAGTTCATCGACAAGATCGCAAATGGTTCCGGCCAATTCGAAATTGCTGCGCTGGCACTCGGAGGACAGATTATAGGTCTCGCCGGGGCGACCCTTGGCCAAAACCGCACGAATCCCGGCGCAATGGTCGGCCACGTGAATCCAATCCCGGACGTTCTCGCCGTTGCCGTAGATAGGAACCGGCGCATGCGCCAGGGCGCGCTCGATGACGACAGGGATAAGTTTTTCGGGAAATTGGCGCGGGCCGTAATTGTTGGTGCAATTAGTCGTCAGCACGGGCAAGCCAAACGTATGGAACCATGCGCGCACCAGGTGATCCGACCCGGCTTTCGAGGCCGAATAAGGGCTGTTGGGCGCGTAGTTGGAAGCTTCAGTGAACGGGGCATCGCCGGCGGCAAGGGTTCCATAGACCTCGTCGGTGGAAACATGGAGGAAGCGAAACGCCGCCGCCGCGTCGGTATCGAGTTGTTGATGGAACAAACGGGCCACCTCTAGAAGCGTGAAGGTGCCGACCAGATTGGTCTGAATGAATGCCGCGGGCCCTTCGATAGACCGGTCGACGTGACTCTCGGCCGCGAAATGCACGATGGCGCGCGGGCGATACTGTTCCAGGAGATGCGAAACAAGTCTCAGGTCGCCAATTTCGCCTTTGACGAAGATATGGCGGTGGTCATCGGCAAGAGACGAGAGATTTTCGGGGTGGCCAGCATAGGTCATGGCGTCGAGGGTAACGACCTGTTCGTCGCTCAGTTCCAGCCAGTCGAGTATGAAATTTGCCCCAATGAAGCCGGCACCACCAGTCACTAGAATAGTCATAAACGGACTTTTCCTACACTTCTGCGGCTTAGATTTTCCTCAGCCCGTTCGGCGTTTTATTAGCGTTCAGTATATAGATTGTCTAGGCTCGGCACGAAACTTTTCCGTTGCAGGTCGCCTTTGTACCGGTCAACTTGCACGAAAGTGCTGGCGAAGATAATCTCCGCTTGACCAAATAATGGAGCGCACCAAATCACGCGCCTAGTCCGGGTCACGTCCTTATTATAAAGGGCGTTTTGCATTTGCCAGATGGCCCCTTCGGACGCAATCCATCGCTTCCGCATCCAACCACAGAGCGGAGCAAACCGCATCTCGGGCGCAACCGGCGGGTTCCAATCAACGCCATCGCTGACACGGATGGCCCGCCCGCAAATAGGATACAGGCAAGATGCAGACCAGACCGGCAATCCCCGCCGTGTACCGCATCCGCCCGGAAAATCAGGATCGCACATCGAATGAGGCATGCTCCAAAAAACCAGGGGTTTGGTAGCGGCCTCCTAGACATGTTTCGGCAAATTCGTTAGAGCCTGACAATGTTAACGCGAGTTGGACATGTCGAGGACCCATCGACTGGGAGACATGATGCATATCAAAGCGGAACGGGTGGGATCGAATAAAAATGAACAACGTTATTGACGCGAACGTAGCCGTGCACACTGCGCTTGCGGACACCTACAACACTGACGAGCCGCATTTTCGTCCCGAGAACCAGCGCAAGGTCGCAGGCCGGATCGAGGCATTGCGTTCCCGTACTGGCGGCGATCGCCTGCTTGATTTGGGATGCGGTACGGGCTTCATCATCAATCTTGCCAAGGCGCACTTTAGCAGGATTGACGGTGTCGATATTACGCCCGCTATGCTGGCAAAGGTCGACACGTCCGGCTACGACATCCATTTGCATGAAGGACGGGTTGAGAACCTGCCGTTCGAGGCCGACACATTCGATGCGGCGACCGCATATTCTTTCCTGGACCATCTGGAAAATCCGGCTGAAATGGTCAGGGAAGCCGCGCGCGTGCTGAAACCGGGCGGCGAACTGTATATCGACCTCGTACCGAATCGGCATTACTGGCAGACGCTTTCCGCATCCGATCTTCACGGCGCATTCAATATGTCTGAATTCGCAATGCGCGAACATCGGATGGTGACGCAGAATGACAAGCGCGTTGAGGAGGAATACGGCATTCCCGCCGAGACATTCCGGGCCGCCGAGCCGGCCAAGGAGGGTCAAGGTGTCGATCCGCTGGCCTTCCAGGCATTAGCCATCGCGAACGGGTTCGCCGAATGCGAGGTGCATTTCGATTGGTTCCTGGGCAACGCCAAGGTGCTGCATCAGCAGTCGGAAGACGATGCCCGGGTCATCGACGCTTACCTGCATGAATGCCTTCCCTACTCCATGCCGCTATTCAAGTATGTCTGGTTCGTTCTGCGCAAGGCGGGAGCTTGATCATGAGCGATGTGTTTGAACGAGCGCTCGAGCAATACCGCGCCAAGGGTTTTGCGATGGTGCCTGACGTGGTGGACCGTGCGACGGCCGAGCGAATGCGCACCGCGTTGACAAAAGCCATCTCTGTTCAGGACGAAACCTGGGGCGCGCACCCGAACTACATTGACGCGGGGATGGTCCACAACCCCATGATCCATGATCCGATCTTTTTAGAGCTTTTTGCCAACGACCGGCTCAACCAGATCGTGGAACGGGCGCTTGATCCGCACGCGATCCTCTATGCCTTCACGTCGTCATCCATGCCCCCACAAGGAGGCAACTACTCAGTGCGCATCCATGTGGATTCGCCACGTGTGATCGAGAACTACCCGACCAATTTGGGTGTCGTGATCGCCCTTGACGACTTCACGCTCGACAACGGAGCGACGCACTATCTGCCGGGCTCGTTCGAGCGGCGTGACGCGCCGGGCGAGGATGAGTTTTTCGCCAATGCCGAGCGACCACTCCCAAAGATCGGCGATGCGGTCTTTTTCAACGCCCGCACGTGGCATGCAGGCGGCAGCAACGCCACCAGCGCATACCGCCATGCCATTACGATGAATTTCTGCCGCGCATACATGCGCCAGCGTTTCGATTATCCGCGTATGCTCGGGACCGATATGCTGGACCAGTTGGACGAACGTTCCCTCGTGCGACTTGGCTACCGCGTCCGCACGCCGGTGGATCTCGAACAATATTATGTGCCGACAGAAAAGAGACTTACTTTCCCCGGACAGGGATAAGGGCGAGATGACTTCCCACGCCATTCACTATCTTTTTCTAACTGCGTCAGTCACCCTGATGTCGTCGGTGCAAATCATCTTGAAGTACCGCATGAGTACAGCTCACGGCCCTGTACCCTCGGGTTTTGCCGACCTGTCCCGGTATATAATCGGTTTCCTGCGTGACCCGTGGATTTGTGCCGCCGCCCTGTGCGTCATAAGCGCTTCGTTTCTTTGGTATTACGCGTTATCGCGATTACCCCTCAATGTTACATTTGCATTCACGGCGCTCAGCTACCCGATCGTTTTCTTGGTTAGCTGGCTTGCTTTCAAGGAAAGCATCGGTTTCACCGTTGCTCTGGGCTACCTCGCTATCGTGGCTGGCATTATGCTGATTGGCTGGGGAACAGAATAAGTTTCCATGAGCGATGATTGCGAGATTAGGGCAATGGACGCTACGGGAATGACAAAGACCGCACCATCGACCGATCGTCTTTCGCAACCCGGCTGGCGAAGTGTTGCTTGGAACCTGCGCGCACCGCTCACCATCATTGCCTTCGTTTCCCTGCTTTATTCCATTGCCATTCCCAAGTGGGAAACGAACGATGACGTCATGATGGCGATGATCGCCCATGGCTATGGCTTCATAACAGACGCTGATCCGCGCCTGCTGTTTTCCAGCGTAATCTGGGGTCATTTGGCACAAGCCATGCCGTCTTTCTTCGGCATACAAGGCTATTCGTGGCTGACCATAGCAACATTGACCCTTGCCGCCGTTACCTATCTGTGGGTCATGGAGCGCAAGGCCGCTTTTTTTATCGTCGCCACCCTTTTTGTCGCCGCCGTTTTCGTGCGCCCTCTCCTCTTGCCGCAATTCACCATCGTCTCCGGGCTGATCACCGGAGCCGGTATCATGGCATTGTTGAACGCACGAAATAGCCGCCGACAGACACTTTGGCTATGCTTGTTTGTCCTGTTCGTCAGCGCCGGTTTCTGGATTCGCTGGCGCGAATGTGCGATGATCCTGATCGTTTTCGCGCCGATCCTGATCGATGGCGGATTATTGCGTCGCCGCGCCGTCCAGGCCAGCCTCGTCGCACTTGCCGTTACCCTGGCCCTATCGACTTATGTGGACGACACCGCTTACGGAAACCCGCAATGGCGAACCTTCGAAGCGGCCAATGCCGCACGCGTCCCTTACACTGACAACCGCCTCGGCACCCGTCTGGCTGGCAAAACTGAACTGCTGAAACAGTTCGGCTATTCCACCAACGACGTGAACATGATCTCCCGGTTCTTCTTTGTCGATCAGGACCAGCTTCGGCCGGATCGGCTGAACGCGCTAACCGCCTCCGTTCCGCCGGCCAGCGACATCGACTTCAAAATGCAAGATGGGCTGGAGGGCCTGACGGCGCTGGCGGACCCGGCAATTGTGGGGATGGTGATTGCCATCGGCGTCCTGCTTCTGCTGCGCCCCAACTGGCGCGTCTTGATGTCCACGAGTTTGTTTTTAATAGCAATTTTCGCACTGGGCTTTACGGGACGCCCCGGCGCGATCCGAGTTTATTACCCCGTTATCGCCCTTCTCCTCGCCTGTGCCCTGATTCTTCCCGGACGACGTATCATACCGATCCCATCGGCATTAGCCTGGCCACCCCTACCGTTCGTCAAAGCGGGCCTGATGGCAGCACTCGTCGCGCTCAACTGCGCGATCTTGTATCCGACCGCCAAACAGAACAACCTCCTCGACAGCTATGCTCGGCGCGATCTGCCATATTTTGACGGCGAGTTGATCTACATCTGGGGCGCGGCGATGGAGTTCGATCGTTTCTACCCGCTCTGGACTTCGCCAAAACAACCATCGAACCTGTACGCACTTGGGGTCTCCTCCTTTGCGCCCTATGCCGTTCCGTTCCAAGCCGTCGGAACGGGAAACGATCTATATTCTCGGCTGAAGAATGGCCTGGAAACGCCCTTCATCGGCTATGACGAGCTTTGGACGCATATCGACACCTTCTGTCAGGAAAGGTTCGGCACGCACCTTCAGCGCTCCGACTACGAGGTGGGTATGCTCGTCCATATCCAAAAGATCAGTTGTCGTTAGAATTGAAAAAATGCCGCTGGGCAGCTAAGAGGTCGTGATGAAAGCCATTGTTCTTGCTGGTGGCCGTGGCACACGGCTTTATCCGCTCACACTTGTCACATCCAAGCAGCTTCAGGCTGTCTATGACAAGCCGATGATCTATTATCCGCTCACGGTGCTCATCGCCGCCGGGGTCCGCGAATTCTGCTTGATCTCCACGCCGGAGGACCTGCCCCGCTTTGAAGCGCTGATGGGCGACGGCAAGCAGTGGGGCGTGTCGATAGAATACCGCCCGCAGCCAAAACCGGAAGGCATCGGGCAAGCCTTTCTGATTGCGGACGATTTCGTCGGGGGCGATCCGGTCACACTCGCGCTCGGCGACAACATCTTCGTCGGTGGCAGCGCGGTTCCCGATGCTATGGCACGCTTCGACCACGGCGCCATGATATTCGCTTACAGGGTTAAAAACCCGTCCGAGTACGGCGTCGTCGCTTTCGATGGCGCCGGCAAGGCCATCTCGCTGGAAGAAAAGCCAGCCCGGCCAAAATCGAATTACGCCGTCCCCGGCTTCTACATCTACGATGGCCAAGTCGTCGATATCGCCAAGAGCATGAAGCCGTCCGCCCGGGGCGAATTGGAGATCACCGATATTAACCGGGTATATATGGAACGCGGCGAACTTCACGTCCACCGCCTGTCGCGCGGTTTCGCATGGCTTGATGCTGGGACAAGCGGCGCGCTCCAGGAAGCTGCGGCCTTCATCGAGACCGTCGAGCGCAGACAGGGCATCAAATTTGGCTGCCCGGAAGAGGCTGCGCTGCAGCGGGGGTTCCTAAACGGCGACGCGTTCGAGCGCCTCATCGCGACGATGCCCGGCTGCGAATACCGCTACTACCTGGAAACAGTTCTTACCGAGCATCGTCTGCTGGAGCAAAGTGGTAAAATATGAGCGCGATCGGAAACATCATGTTTACCCGCCCGAATCTGGCTGGCGAGGAGGTCGACTACGTCAGGCAAGTTCTGGAGGGAACACATCTTTCCGGCGATGGCGCCTTCACGCACCGTTGCCACGAATGGCTGGAGCGTGAGACCGGAACCAAGCGAGCCCTTCTCACCCATTCCTGCACGGCTGCGCTGGAAATGGCTGCCTTGCTGTTCGACCTTGCCCCCGGTGATGAAGTCATCATGCCGTCGTTCACGTTCGTATCGACGGCGAACGCGGTGGTGCTGCGCGGCGGAGTTCCGGTCTTCATCGACATTCGCGCCGACACACTTAATCTAGACGAGACGCTGCTGGAGCAGGCGATCACTCAGCGCACCAAAGCGATAATGCCGGTCCACTACGCCGGGGTTGCGTGCGAGATGGACGCGATCATGGAGACCGCCCGTCGTCACGACCTGCGCGTCGCTGAGGACGCCGCACAGGGGTTGATGGCCTCTTATCGCGGCCGCTCGCTCGGCACGATCGGTGACGTCGGCGCGCTTAGTTTCCACGAGACGAAGAATATCGTCTCCGGTGAAGGGGGTGCGCTGTTGGTCAATGACCTCCACCTCGCCCACCGCGCCGAGATACTGCGCGAGAAGGGGACGGATCGTAGCCAATTCCTGCGCGGAGAGGTGGACAAGTACACTTGGCAGGATGTCGGCTCCTCGTTCCTGCCAAGCGAAATCCTCGCGGCCTTCCTCGCGGCGCAACTCGATCAGGCACAGGCCATCACCAAGCGTCGGCTCGATATATGGAACCGCTATCACGAAGCCTTTGCCGATGCCGAAAAGGCGGAGCGCCTGCGTCGCCCGGTCGTGCCGGCCGATTGCACACACAACGGCCATATCTACTATGTCCTGTTGCCCGACAACGCTCTTAGAGATGAAGCGATGGCGACGCTGCGGGAGGTGGGCATCCGTTCGACCTTCCACTACGTTCCGCTACATGATGCGCCTGCCGGCCGTCGATACGCCCGCGTTGCGGGGCAAATGACCGTGACGAACGACTTGCCGCACCGGCTCTTGCGTCTGCCGCTGCACGGCGCCTTGACCAACGACGATCAGGATCGCGTTATCGACGCGCTGCTCAAGGTCCTTTACAGATGATTTCGGAAGATAGCCCGACCTATCCGCTGCAAACTCGGCTGCGGAGCCTTTGCTTGGCGGGCTGGCCGCTGGAAGTTGCGATCGCGTTCGCGCTTTTCTTCGTCGGTGGCGTTCTCGCTTATATCGTCACGAAGAACGCACCGTTTCTCTTCTTCTATCAAAACCAAACGCCGGAAATCATCTATGCGGCATGCGGCCACGGCTATCGCCACCCCGGCGAATTGCAGGGGCCGATCATCGACTTTGTGATGCTGCGGACGCCAACCTTCAACTGCGCCGACCTCCAAGGCCTTGATGCACTGAAGCCGCCGACGTTGTTTGCAACGCTCCAGATGTATCTCGGGCAGACCATCGCTTTCATATGGCACGGGCCGCAACTGACCTATGCCGGATTATGGCCGCTGACCGCAGCAGCCTACGCGATCTATTCCGTGGGCATCTTCGTTTTGCTGCGGCTCTTTTTTCCGCTGCTGCCTGCGACGGTAGGGGCCGGGATTCTAACGTTCTCGCCGATCGCCCTTTCCATCCTGACCTCGTTTCGTGATTTCTCCAAGGCGCCATTTGCGATCTGGGCGATCGTCCTTTTCCTGCTGACGATTCGCGCGAAAAGCTTCTGGTCGGGCATTGCCTGGGCCGTGCTGGCTGGCGTGGTCGTTGGCATCGGCGCCGGTTTCCGCGTCGACCTGCTTGTGCTCGCGGCCGTGATCGTCGTCGCGCTGCTCGCGGTCTGGGGTTTCAAAGCGTTTCTGCACAGGGCGTTGCGTGCCGCCGTGTTCGTTGCCACCGTCGCGATTGTCGCCCAGCCCGTCTTCGACATACCGGATACCGGTGGCAACGGGACAATCATCAGCCAGGGCCTAAGCGAACCCTTCCGCCGTTTTCTCGGTATGGAAGGTGCATCTTACATTCTTGGGCACGCCTACCTCGATGAACTGACCATGTCGTCGATCGCCGCTGTAGAGCGAGAACGGACGCCTGATTGGGATGCCAAGGAATCGAAGGGTTATTACGACGTCAGCCAGGTGCTGAAGGTTTCACTGCCCCACGTACTGGGCTGGCTCCCCTACTTCTCGGCCGATTTCGCGACGCAGGGATTGAAATCGGCAAGCTGGGTGACAGCTATGCCCACATTGATCGCTACGCAGCGCCAAGCCTGGGACCCCGGCGGTCCCGTCCGCTCCAGGCAAGACCCGTCGCAATGGCTGGGCTCCTTGTATGATGCCATAGGACAGCCATGGCTGATCGGGCTGACGTTGATTGGCCTCTTCCTATTTGCGTGGCGCGAAGCGGCTTTGCGTCCAGACACGGTCGTCAGCACCCTTCTGTTGATGGCGGGACTTTTGGCCATGCCGGTCGCGCAATTCTCGGTGCGACACATTTTTCATCTTGAGTTCTTCTGGGTCACCGCGCTGCTCGCCTTGTTTTCCACGTGGCCGGTTCGTGAGCGGCTGCGTAGTGTCACACCTTGGTTCGCGCGTAGCACCGTGGCCGTGCTGATTTTGGGCGCATCGATCTATGGCGCGTCCATTGCCTATCAGGACCGAGTTCTCCCGGTCGCGTTCGCGAACCTGCTCGCCCTCCCCCGAGAGCCCGCGGCGCCCCTCGACAGGCAGGTTGGCGAAGACGGCAAACCGCTAGGCTCGTTTGCAGTCGCCGTCCCGGAAAACCGCCGCGAGATAATCGCAGCTCCGCAGGACGCACTCGCCGACCTGCTACCGATACGAGGGCTTGCATGGGATGTCCGTGCGCAGGCCGACAGGCTGATTTTGACTCTGGATGGGTGCGCGCCCGGCACCTATGCGATCAATGCCGCCTATGAAAAAAGACCTGGGATATGGCAGCCGCTCGACTACACGGTTCCGTTGGATGTCAGCGCCAACGGCCCGACACAGGTGCTGCTGCCGGCATTCTATAGGCCAACGCAGAACCTCGCGCGCGTCACCGTCACTCCGCTTTCGCCTGGCTGCGATGCGCGGCTCGAACGGATCATCGGCCACACGCCGCTTCCACCGCATCTTATCGCATGGTTCCCGCCGGACTGGCGCGACAGCTGGAAGCGACGCGGGTTTGGCGGCTTCGGTCACGCGCCGCCATAGCGCACGCCGTTTTTGCCGGGCAGATAGCTCGTGGAGCTTCCTGGTCGTGAGAACCTCCAATGTACTCTCCATGGAGAAACTCCCGTTGCTCGTCCATGGATAGGCGATCACAGATCAGGATCGGCGGGACAATGTGGGAGCGGAACACCGGTTACCGATGTCGTCGTTCGCCCGTGGGATTTGTCGCGATGTGGAGGCGGTTCGAGCGGCCTTGACGATGCCTTGGAGTACCGGCCCGGTCGAGGGGAAGATTAACAAGCTAAAGCTCATCAAGCGTTCTATGTACGGAAGAGCTGGGATGGACCTCCTGCGCTCACGCATCATCGGAACCTGAGTTGCACCGAAATTGCGGAAGAGCCCCTCTTTTCCGAGAAGTTCGCTGTTTATAGTACTGGCTAGCAGTAAAGATTCCACAGCGATCCGCCCGGTGAGTTGAGGACGGATTCGCCGAGCGGTTCCATTACCTACCTATCCCTTAGCGTGACGTTGCTAATGAGCTCCAGAGCATGAGCTACACACGGCAAACCATTCAAAACCCACCAAAGCCAACATTGTTCATCTGTGCGGAGACTTAGCCCTCAGCCACGTTGACTCTGCTTATGGATCCCCAGCATGCGCAATTTAATCGTCGAGGGGAAGTTCCCTTATCGCGTCTCTGGTTGATATGGATTCCACGCCAAGTCGAGTGCGCATTAGCGAGCTATCCACCTGAAAGGAGCTTAGCAACTTTTCGATTTCTCGTCGCTTACCTGTGACAGTACCACATAGGAACAGCAATGTCTTCGGGATGTAAAATAGCCTCAGCTTCACACCGGCTGCTTCGGCTAAAGACGTAGTGAGCTCGGATGTTGACAAGTCTTCGCCATCGGACACCAAAAGTGTCGTCCCCGCTGATTCCGGGGCTATAGAAGCGTGGTAAATAATTTTGGCCAAATGTTCTACATGTACAAGGCTTCGTTTGTTATCAATGCGACCCAATGGAAGGGGTAAACGGCTCTCAACGAGTTTTAATAGACGTTCAAGATTTCCAGGATTGCCGGGACCATAGACCAGAGTTGGTCGCAGAATAACGAGTTCCATGCCGAATTTCTCGCAAATAGCGGCGATTGCTAACTCCGCCTTGTATTTGCTGATGGCATATTCGCTCACCGGGTGCGGAGCATGCAGCTCTGTGAATGGCACTTCGGAAGCTTCCCCCATTACGCCCGCAGAACTTATAAAAACGAAGCGCTTGACGCCCATCGCAGCCGCATTTGCGGCAAGCCTAGTACTTGCCTGAACATTTATCTTGTCGAACTCAACGGCCGAATCGTTTGGTGCCTCATCGGTATTATGCGCTCTTGCCGCCAGGTGAACAACGAGACCGCACTTGTTAAGGTGGCGGCGCCAATCCGAAATTTGAGCGATATCCCCAATTGCTTCGTATTCGAGATAAGCATGCTCTGTAGCGGCGAGGTCAGATCGTGAACGAACAGCTGCTCGAACATGCCAACCCATTTTTAGAAAATACTCTACGGTAGAACGGCCGACAAAACCGCTAGCACCGGTTATAAAAACTCTATTCGCTATCACCACTGGGCGGCTCTCAAAAATCCATTGGATAGGAGTTGATCAGGATCACAACGAAAATTCCAGTCGCGGCTATCCGCGCCTTTTAATAGGTATAGTCATCCGAACCATCTTCGGTACGTTTCTCGTCAGCCAAAAGTAAATACGCGAAACAAAAAAAGCTCACAATATAATCGAAGCTCATAAAGACTAGTGTCGCTATTGCGGCAAGGAGCGGACTTATTGACCTTCCGCTTGCGACGCAAAAGAGCGCGTAAGCTATTACCAGAAAAAAAGCGATCATCCCCTTGCGAAGTAAGATACTCAAGAAAAAACCTCCCGATAAAATGGCAGTGGATTTCTCAGCCGCCCGAAGCGTTTTTAGCCCAGACCAGATTCTAAGCCAAGCGAAGATGACTGACGTTGGAATAGCGCGGCGCCGGTGCCTACCACCTTGAGTTCTAATGTTCGCGTCCGCCGCGATTGCTGTTGTGGTCGGTATCAATGTCAGCCAGTTCACCTAGCGGTTTCGGGTTGCGTTGCTCTGGGTCGGGAATGACGTCCCCGCCATCTGCTCCACGTCTGTCAACCGGTGCACAAAACTGACCCTTATATTGGAGTGCGCCCCTGCGGCCCGGATCGTTGGCCTTCACCGTATGCTTACGTAGAGCTCGTGCACCGTTTAAGAAAATCTTGAAACGAGAGGTCGGTGCCATGGGCATCAAAATCTCCTCGATCAAATTGCCGAGAAAATTCTATTTTTGAAGCCAGTTATTTTGCAGGGGGAAGATTACCCCTGCTCACGGCGCCATCCAGCGCGTCAATGCAAAACGCCGAAGGCACCACGCTATTGCGAAACTGATCGCCAGCACAAACCCTGCGGTTGAAATGATCCGGACTAAGGCACCGAATGATGTTGACGCCGGCGTTCCCAAGACATTGTAGTTTGTCCG
The DNA here is from genome assembly GCF_056398505.1 of Rhizobium sp. 01T437. Taxonomy (NCBI): domain Bacteria; kingdom Pseudomonadati; phylum Pseudomonadota; class Alphaproteobacteria; order Hyphomicrobiales; family Rhizobiaceae; genus Rhizobium; species Rhizobium sp. 01T437. Next base: position 68,750 of record NZ_JBFTPM010000016.1, on the reverse strand, counting down.
TTCGAGAAAGATCACATGGACCAGATATATCCCGAAACTGTGGGTGCCTATAAGTGATAGTGCTGCAGTAAGAAGTGGTAGCTGGGATATCCGCCTTCCCAAGTAAAGAAGAGCGACAAAGGCCGATATGGACATTATAACGACATTCGGCGTGGTGTAGACATGGAAACTCTCAACGTAGGTATGGGCAGCAACGCTATAAGCGTCGGTCAGATAGACCGTCACCATTGTGGTGATGAGATACGCGGCTAATGCAATCGCGGCCATACGAGCGCTTGGGGCTGCGCAGTTACGCCTTATCAGGTAACCGGCTACCAGATACCCAGCGCTCCCGAGATTAATGTAGTTACCAATCGGAAACGACCACCCTGTGAGGCTGGAAATGAGCCGCGCTGACAACAATACAAACCACAAGCAGACAAAATACTTCGCGGGAAGGTCTGTGGGCTGGAATAGCCGTCTCAGGAAAGGAAGTAGCAGGTATAGCGCGGCAAGTTCATAAAGAAACCAGAGATGATAAACGACCGCTCCCTGCATCATATCCCGGACAGCGGACAGCACGTCATGGACGGTCGGCCAGCTTCCGTTCACATATACCATACCCACGCGATAGATGACGCTCCAAACGAGAAGCGGTAAAAGCAGTTTCACCATCCGTTTCGGCAGGTCTGACAGGATAGCTGACGGTTTGGTCGCCTCCGTTGATCCGAGCAGCAGATATCCGCTGACCATGAAGAAGAGCGGTACGCAAATGCGTGCCGCCGAATCTATGAGGTTATGGACGTCCCACACCGCAGGCGGTGTGGTCGCTATCTGGTACATTACGGGCGACGACGAGTGCAGCAGTACGACGAGAATAATCGCAATCGCCCGGATGACATCGATCTCATTGAAGCGTTTTGAAGAACTCTTGTATCTTTCGACGCTCGGAGAAATAAGTTCGTCCATCTTCGATTACCTACATGCCCGCGCGCTGGAGATTCTGAATAATTTCTAGGTGCTTTTATGCCAAACTGTTCGATTGACATAATCAACGTAACTTAGCACTACACGCAAAACCTGCTTCGAAACCGGGCCGGCCTCATAATCGCCAACCGTCTTGAAGACGCGGCTTTTTCGGTCATGCTGTGCTGTGACAATCTGCACAGCTTCCAACACACGCACGCTGCTCAGCCCGCTCATAACGAGTGTTCCCACGTCCATACCTTCTGGGCGTTCATGCGCATTTCTTAGTGTAATTGCCGGAAGATTGAGAAGTGAAGCTTCTTCTGTGATGGTGCCACTGTCAGACAGCACGCAGAAGGCCGACATCTGCAGATGAATATAATCAATGAAGCCAAAAGGCTTCATGAAGGTCAACAGAGGATGATCGACCGGCTCACCCAACGCATCCAGACGTTTACGCGTCCTCGGATGGGTCGATATCAAAACCGGATAACCATACCGGTCAGCGAGGTCCTTGAGTGTCTGTAATATATCGCGCAGATTTTCCGGGGTATCGACATTTTCCTCCCGGTGGATGCTGACGACGAAGAATTTTCCAGCTTGCAGCCCGGTTTGCTTCAACACCTCAGAGGCAGCAATCTTCGGCATGTAATAGTCCAGCACTTCCCGCATATGGGAACCGCTCTTGATGATTGTCTCCGGGCGAATCCCTTCAGCGATCAGGTATCGCCGCGCGTGCTCCGTCAGCACCAAATTGATGTCGCTCAGGTGGTCAAGAACCTTACGGTTCAATTCCTCGGGAACCCGTTGGTCAAAGCAGCGGTTACCGGCCTCCATATGGAAAACCGGGATTTTCCTTCGTTTCGCAGCGATAACCGCAAGACAAGTGTTGGTGTCGCCGTAAAGCATAAGTGCATCCGGCTTCTCGCGTTCGAACACTTCGTCGGCCTTTGCGATCACGTCCGCGATTGTCCTGGCTGGCGTCTCGCCGGCGGCATTCAGGAAGTGATCCGGCTTGCGAATGCCCAGGTCGTCGAAGAATACCTGGTTCAATTCGTAATCGTAATTCTGGCCCGAATGAACGAGAACATGATTCACCTGCGTATCGAACTCCGCGATGACGCGGCTCATTTTGATGAGTTCGGGTCGCGTTCCGACCAGAGTCATGACCTTCAGCATTGGCCAAATCCGCTTTCTACTTAAAGATATCTCAGAATTTCATCTTACGAACGAAGTGCGTCTTTAACATAGTCAAGCTTCAGCAGTAATTCTTTGACGCCCGCGATATCCAGACGCTCAGTATTATGGGATGTATAATCGTCAATCTCAGAGATCTTCTGCTCCCCTTCAACAAAATACTTGTTGTAATTCAGATCGCGATTATCTGCCGGAATACGGTAGTAGCGATTCAGATCGTCAGCCTTCGCCATCTCTTCGCGAGCGACGAGGGTTTCGTAGAGCTTCTCACCGTGACGTGTACCGATTATTTTGATTGGATTGCTCGCATTGAAAATATCTTTTAGCGCTGCTGCGAGGTCTTCCAACGTTGAAGCAGGCGCTTTTTGGACAAAGATATCTCCTTGACTGCCGTTCTCATACGCGTGGATGACCAGATCGACCGAATCCTCTAGCGACATGAGGAATCGCGTCATGTGAGGATCAGTAACAGTCAACGGAAGCCCTGCTTTAATTTGGCTTACGAAAAGCGGGATGACTGATCCGCGCGACGCCATTACATTGCCGTAGCGTGTCGCACAAAAAATTGGTCCATCCGACATGATTCTAGATTTTGCGACGACAACCTTCTCTGCCATCGCCTTCGATATTCCCATCGCGTTGATGGGGTAGACCGCCTTGTCGGTGCTCAGAAAGACAACCCTCTTCACGCCCTTCTCGCTTGCGGCGGTCAACACGTTTTCTGTGCCAAGTACATTGGTACGAAGCGCTTCCATTGGATAAAACTCGCAAGATGGAACCTGCTTCAAAGCAGCAGCGTGAAAAACATAGTCGACACCGGTCATCGCTTCGCGAATGCTGTCGTAGTTGCGCACATCACCAATGAAAAATTTCAATTTTTCATTGTTCAGCTCAATCCGCATATCTTCTTGCTTCTTCTCGTCCCGGCTGAAGATGCGGATCTCCTTAACGGCAGTATTCAGGAAGCGGCGAAGGACTGCGTTGCCAAAGGAACCGGTTCCGCCCGTTATAAGCAACGTTCTATTGTCAAACATCTTTGTAGCCTCCGCGGAAATCGGTATTGCGCATTTGTTCGATAAGCTTGCTCCAATTTGCTGCTTTGTAACCGGTGGCGGCGAGAAATTTGGAGGAATTCAGAGACCGGTCAATCACTACGCGATCGTCAGGCAAGATCTTGATATCCTTTTTATATTCGGCGGCAATAAGTCGAAGGAGATCATACTTGGAAATCGGTTCTGCCGAGACATGGAATAGACCTGTCAGACCAGCATTCGGTATAACCACCCTTGAAACAACATCCGCCAGTTCGTTGGTCGGCAAACCAGAGAAAATGGCCTTTGTGAATCCGCGGACCTCGCCTTCTTGCGAGAGAAACCAATCTACGAGGGAATTTGCCGTGGCTAGTTCTCTTCCGATAATTGAGGTTCGCAAGGTGACAGCGTTGTCGTATTCGACAACCTCACCCAGCAGCTTTGACTTGCCGTAGAGGTCATCGGCATCCGCCTTGCTTTGTTCCGAGTAGTTGCCGATCGATCCCGAAAACACACAATCGGTGCTGACATGAATCATCCGCGCGCCCACCAAACGGCAAAGCCGAGCCAATCTGTGCGGAAAAAGGGCGTTTATCGGCAAGGCGACCAAAGGATCCTTAGCTGAGGTCAACTGCTTGATCAGACCGATGCAATTAATCACGACATCGGGCTTAGTGCTCTCGAGGAGGGAAACCAGCGCATCATTGTCTAACACATCGACATTTGCGAGCAGGCACTGCCTCTCGTCTTCCGAAAAGAAGTGAAACTGCGACGCGCTACGCGTCGTGGCTCTCACATGATAAGTGCCGGCCGCATGAAGCCTGCGAAACATCGCACTTCCAAGCATCCCGCTCGCACCGAGGATTAGGACCTTTGCTTTACTCACTGTGACCGCTTCCTCATTCTCGAGTTTAGAATCTCAACCAGTTGCCTAGCTGATTTGTCCAATTCAAAATGATCGTCAAAATACCTTCTGCCGGACATTCCCATATTATCCCGTGTAATGGCTGGCATCGAATGCAAGGTCAAGATTGAATTAGCAAGTCCCTCGCTATCCTCAGCGGCTACCGTCAGACCGGCACCTGAGGCTGATATGAGGCGTGCACCTTCCCCATTCAAAGCACCAACTACGGGCCGCCCAGCCTGCAGATACGCTTGAATTTTGCTGGGTATCGTCATTCCGAGTGACGGATCATCGCGAAGAGTTATCATCAAAACGGAAGCACGTTGGAAGACGGCGGGCATCAGTTTGCGATCAAGCAGACCGGTTAGCTTAACGTTCGAAAGATGCTCTTCCTCCAATCTTCTCGCCAATCTCGCCGCTTCGCTTCCCGTACCAACCAATATTATTCGGATATCCGGGTAAGCTTTCAGCCTTTGGGCAGCTTCAACGATCGTTGGCAAAGCTTGAGCTTTTCCGAGGTTACCGGCAAACACGACGCTGAAACAATTAGACATCAATTCTCGCACGTCATCGGGTAGTCCGGCAGCATCCGAAGCGCGCATGGGCGGTGAGAAATTTGGGAAATAATGGATCTTGGATTGATCGGCGTAGGAAGCCACCGGCTTGGTGAACGCCTCGGATTGTACGAGCAAAGTATCGGAAAAACGATATATCAGGCGTACCATCTTTCCAATCAAAGCTAATATAAATCGATTTCGAATGAAGCCTGTTGATGACAAACTTTCGGGCCAGAGGTCCTGGATCCAAAGCGCGACATGAGCGTTCTTCAACCTGCCAATGAAAATCGCCGGAATCGCAACGGTTATTGGTGAAGTACAGAATACGAACACCACGTCATATTCACGTCCGCGCAAAAGAAGTGGTGTTCTTAACAAGCCCGAGATTGCAAATGACATATAGTTCAAGAACAAAGCCGTCGCCGAACTAGCGCCTCGCGGCCGCAACGGTATGCGAAAGACCTGGATGTTCTCACCAAACGTCTCGCGCTGGATACCCTTTCGTCGATAGCCCGGCGCGATCTTACCAGTCGGGTAATTGGGCTTTCCAGTTACGACAGTTACTGAATGACCTAATTCCGCAAGTTTGAGGGTCAGGTCATTGATTAGGAAACTCTCAGGAAAGAAATACTGCGAAACAATAAGTATTTTCATTTATGCTTCGACCGACACCCACGACGGAAATGGCGAACTAGGATTGGCAACCCATGCATACGTCTCTTCGTACATTTTAATAATTTGAGGCCACATAAATCTGGATTTGGCATAGGTTTTTGCCCGTTCTCCCATTTGGATCAAATCCCGCTGATCCAAATGCACAGCGGTGTGAAGCGCCTGCCTCAATTGATCAACGTTATTATCAACAATCCAACCCACTTTCTCAACCTCAAGTTCCGACCAAGGCGTAGCTCTAGTGGTTATCACGGGAAGGCCGGAAATCATCGCCTCAACAACGGTGATTCCAAAATTCTCGCTATAAGATGGGAGGACGTAGAGCGAAGCGGCATTGTACATATGCCACTTTTCCTCGCCAAAAGCCGCGGGCACTAGCTCGACATCAGCACTATTCGGCATTTCCGCAATAAGGCTCGATATCTTTTGCATATAGCCAGTTTCGCCGAAGCCGGATATCCGCAGGATGTAGCCATTCTTGGCACGCAGATCCCGCCATGCGTTCAGTAGATCCGGAATCCCCTTCTTCGGAGCAATTCGCGAAAAGAAGAGTACTACCTTTTTCTTACGATCAGTTGCGGTACTTGGCGTCGTTGGTGGATTTACGCCATTTGGTATAACAGCGATGCGCCCCCCAAGGCCTAGGTTCCTGAGGTGGTTAAGTTCTTGGCCGGAGTTTACGACAATTAGATCTGCATGTTGCAGAATAGATCTTTGATATCCCCACCAGGCGATACGCTTCTTTATCAACTTGTGGCCAAGCGCCCAAGGTTCGAGCGCGCCATGGGGGCTAATGACAACTTTCGCCCGATGCTTCCTCGCCCAGCGGTAAGCTCGCCACTCGAAGCCCGTCCAAATGCCATGGACGTGAACAATCTTTCCAGCGGCGCACCCTAGATTGTTCAGACCCCGCCCGGCTGTTCCCGCATTAAGGAGATTATAAATATCGGCTTCGGGACTGTTGGCACAAACGAAATTCCTGTTTTCGAACGTTTGACCAAGTCCGGAATGAACGGCCATCGCGACTTCCGCCATGCCCCCTCCTAACCGACTTGCGTCACGTACCATAGTGGTCAGAGAGTACCCCGACATTACACCAATCCGCTTCCCGACCTTAACTAGTTTAATGCGGCTACAAGCCGCTTAACCACCGGACGCGATCTTAAGCTCAATTTGTTCCATGGGGATTCCCACGAGCACTCCAGTTTCTATCGTGGAATGTACCGTAAAAATCAGCCCCTCGTGCATCCAATGGTGCTGAACATGTTCACGTAGCGTCCCGCTAGCGACAGACGGAGCCACGCTATACGTTCCAGGTGCGAGCAATGGCATCACGAAGCGAAACCTAGCAGTCCCGAACTCACCAGCCGACATTCGCAAAGGTGCCGCCGCGGTGGAAGCAAACGTGTTATCTCCGAATAGATATTGGCCGAGACGGTCTTTCACTATAAAACCAGAAATAACCGACCGAATCTCACTTAGTGCACGAAACGATATCTTTAGTTCGACGGCCTCCCCGCCTCTGATGGAAGCTAGTCTTCCCCCATCGGCACCGCTCAGTTCGACTCTCGTAATTTGCGCTGCCCCATCGCCAAAGCTCCGACTTGCTAGATTGAAAGACGGCGCATCCTCACCTTGACCTTCTACGACTGAAGGTACGGCGTCAGCTCTGCTTGGTATTACTGCCTCCGCGTCCAATGAGACGACATCGGTGTTAGCAATTTCCGCCGATCCCCCGGTGTGCTGTTGATAGAGAAACGCAAGGTACTCTTCACAGACAAGCCTTGGATCCCCCTCAGCGCGGACAACGCCGTGATCGAGCCAAATCACGCGATCACAGAAATTCATCATTGCACTCGTGTCGTGACTTACGAAAAAAACCGAGCCGTTTTCCTGAAATTTCCTTAGGAAACGCATACATTTCTGCTGGAAGTACGCATCCCCTACCGCTAGCGCTTCATCGATGATAAGGATATCTGCGTCGACATTTGCGATCACACTGAACGCCAATCGGACAAACATTCCGCTTGAATAGGTCTTGACTGGCTGGTCTATGTGCGCACCAATCTCAGCGAAATCGACAATCGCTTGCATTCGGGCCTCGATCTCCGCGCCGGTCAAGCCATAAATTGCCGCATTGAGATACACATTTTCACGCCCGGTAAAATCTGGATTGAAACCTGCGCCTAGTTCGAGGAGTGCGGCTACACGACCGCTCGTGCTACGACTCCCGCTCGTCGGCGTAAGAGTTCCGCAAATAATTTGCAGTAAAGTTGATTTTCCAGAGCCATTCTGGCCTATGATACCTAACGTCTCTCCGCGGGCAAGCGTGACAGAGACATTTCTTAGCGCCCAAAACTCTTCATAGCGCGGTAAATCGATAAGCAACTGCGGGAAAATTTTGCCAAATGGCCAAGAGACCAGCCGCTTAAGACGTGGAACAAGCATTTGCGTCAAACGGTCTTCAGGCTTCTTGTAAAGAAGATACACTTTGCTGAGAGATTGAGCCTCAATTAAATTCTCAGAGAACATCGGCAAATCCCTTCCGAGTTTTCTGGAACCAAGCAAATCCCAGCAGAAATATAGAAACGGCGACTGCAAAATATAGAAGCCATGATCGAGGGTCCGGAATCTCCCCAATAACCACCACCTCTCGCAATTGTCCAACGACAAGCGTCAAAGGATTAGCATACAAGATCCAGCGGTAGCTCTCAGGAACATTTTCAATTGGGAAAAGTACGGGGGACGCAAACATTGCGACAGTTGTGACTATTCCGACCACCTGATTCAGGTCACGTACAAACACACCGGTAGCACTCAAAAAATAGCTGAAACCGACTATGAGGATCGCATAGGGAACCAACACGAACGGTAGCAATAACAGGGTTACCGGGATAGAGCCTTGGACATAAAATAAAAGACAAACGATAAGGAAGACACCGATAAGAATATTGATCATCGCAGCCATCAATGGCACGAGAGGCAATAGTTCCAGCGGAAATATGACCCTTTTCACATAAGATGAATTTGACGATATAAGAAGTGGTGCCCGGGTCACGAACTCAGCAAAGAACCCATGAACGATTAGACCTGTGAACAACAATATTACAAAATTTCCCTGGACATTTGGGCCAGAGCCCCAACGCATCTTAAATACACCCACGAATACGAATGAATATAGCGCCAGCATCAACAGCGGATTTATTAGAGCCCACGTAACTCCAAGTAATCCAGACCTATAACGCGAAGAAAAATCGCGCTTCCAAAGCTGAAAGAGAAGTCCCCTGTGTTTCCAAAGGGCCGAAAAAGCTGACAACACTATCTTTTGGCGAGAAATCATCTCTATCACAAAGCCTTCACGACGTGGTTCTTAGCGATCGGTGACAACGGAATCTCTCGATCTTCGGTCGGCGGCGCTTCCGGTGGCGCGAATTTTGGTTCGGGCAAATCTGATATCTCCAAAAACTTCACAAAGTCATGTCTTTTTTTGAACAAATCCTCGTCTTCAAGACGCTTACCTCCCTTCGAGAGAACCGTAACCGGCAGACCAATCAGTTCGGCAATAGCTAATACCGCCTCAATTGCGGGGCGATCATCCGCAAACACTGCTATCTCACCAGCACCGTCCTGAAGCATCAACCGCAACAGCGTACCTCTACGACCTTGATCCAGAACAGCGTCGATCTCAGATGTGGCGCGGCCGGCATCCAATCCACTAGTCCCGTGTTCTGACAAGCAAATGTAACTTACGCTTCCCAGCGACATTAGCCTCGCATCAAATCCATTCTCGTTCGGCGCAGCCGACTTTACAGCCAGTTCGGCTCCAATTCCGACAAGCCGCTCGAGCGAGCTTACGAAGGTCCGCTTTCTTCCCTGCTGCTGAATGTCAGCAACGCGCTCACATGCGGTAGCTGCATTGAGAACCTCTTCGAATATTTTAGACGCGCCAGTGGCCGCAATATCCGATGGTGTCTCCACGTTCCGCAGCATATCCTTAAGGCGAGCATTGTCTCGGCTTAGTTCTGCGACATTCTTTGTGAGCCTCTCCTTTTCGGCATAGAGGGACAAAATCTCATGACGTGAGCTCTTTAGCCTCGAAACCTTCAACGCCAGCACACGAACGGCATGAGTCAGCTGATTTCGAACTTGGTTACGGCAATCACGAGCTAGTCGTCCATATTTCAAGACAGACCAGGCAAACGAACGATGCTTGCTGTGTTCTGAAAGTCCCGTCGGGTAGCCTGCATCCCTTGCAGCTACCCCGTGGTGATGCAGCAAACCACCCATCTCGCTCGAACTCGACTGGGTTCCAATAAAATGGTGAAAGGACTTCGCCATCGATTCCAGCGTGAAATCCTCGACGAACGCAGCCTGTGCATTCCTGGCTGTTTTTTTGTAAAGCTCCACGTCGGCCACAAGTCGCTCGATCTCGTTGAAAACGGCGGTTGCGACCAGACGATCCGCAACAACCCCACATTCCTTTTGCCTAATGTAGTGGCAAGGAGATGAATAATCCGGGCCGTGAAACACGATCGGTCGGCCCGCTGCAAGATACAAGACGAGCTTGCTAGGAAAGCTGTACATAGCAACTTCTCTCATCTTCGGGTCAAACGGATAGGGACAGTACAGCAAGTCGCAATGAGACAATATTTCTGCAGCATCCTGCTGCGACTTCCAGCCAAGAAAAGCAACGCGATCTGCGGATGCTTGAGGTGGTTTTTGCGGCCCGAGGACAACAATGCGAACGTCTTTTCCAGCCACGCGCCAGTTTGCGGCATCCATCGCTCTGATCAGTTGTAGCCACTCGCTGGCAGCATAAAACTGCCCCGCCATGCCAATTAAGATCGAATCTCCGACACCCCTGGCGATGTCAGGTGTTCTGGCCAGTGATTTTGGATGGCTGGATATAATCGGCAAGGCATCGACGTTGAACCGTTCGCGATAATTGTCTGCCATATACGCCGAAGCGGTTGCCACCGCGGCACTGCTGCTGATTGCGTCATCGAAGAGTGCCTGTATTCGGCGCGTGCTTATGCCATCAATCTTGTTTGCTTCCGCCCACCAGCTGAAGGGATCCCATACATGAGTGTGCAGCGGTACTTGGAGTTCGTCGGCGACTTGCTTAGCCATCCTAATCGTGGTCTGGCCCTGAAGGACCGCCCAAACTCGGTCGACGTTCTGCTCTTTTCCAAATTTGACCGCTTTGTTTGTTAGCGATCTAACCGATGTTGTCTCAATGATCCTTTCGCCCAAAAAGGAGATAAGTGACGAGAGCTTACGAAATAGGCGTCGCTGCGGTAGCCACGCCCAGTTCTCGTTCGGCTTAGCGTGAAATTCGACTGGAATATTCCCGAACTCCGGAGGAATTTTTATATCCAAGGTCGAATTCACTACCGCAAAACAGCATATGGAATCCCGCGGGAGAAATCGCGTCATCGCGGATAAGACCAAGCCAGCGGTTAAATTGCTGCATGGTGGAATATCTGAAAGCAACAACACTTTCATCTTGCGACTTTCCAGAATGGTATTGGTCGAGTTCACTTTATGCTCCCGACACGCTCAAGCGTTCGATGATAGAGGTTGGCCGTTAATCGCGCCTGCTCGCGAATATCGTAGTGACGCTCGGCCAGTTCACGCGAACGCTTGCCACGCTGCTCGCAAATGGCAGGATTTCGCGCAAGATGATCGATAGCGTCCGCGAGCACGCGGTCGTCGGCATCGCTCACTGCTATGCCAGCTTCCGGCGCAAAGGTTACTCCCGGAAGCGACGTTCCGACAACCGAAAGTACAGGTCTCGCGCACGCCATAGCCTCGATCGCCATCATCCCGAATGCTTCGGCTTGAGACGGCATAACGAAGAAGTCACACGCCGCGTAAGCGTCGAGCAATAGCTTCTCATCATTTGTCCAACCAAATTCGATAATCTGATGCCGGCCGATAAAGTCGTCAAAATGACCGGTCTCTTGCATTGAAATAATGCACAATCTCAAAGTTGGATTTAGCAAATGCAGCGCGCGCAAAAATTGCTTTAGTCCCTTATAGGGCGTTGACGATGCGCGAATGAAGATGACCGGCCGATCGGGAAAAACTCCGAGGCGCGCTCTCGCATCTGCCTTGTCTCTTGGAGAGTAAACACTCAAGTCGAGGCCAAACGGAATTAAGTTGAGATTAAAATGCTCAGCAAGTGGCGATTTTGACGCCATTTCCCGCATCCACTCAGACGCCACAACAATCTCTGCCTTTGTTTTTTTATAGATGCGATCTTTCCACGCATATTGCTCCGCGGTCCTATCCGTTTTCATAGGAAAAGGCAGAGCTAAGTCGGGACAAGAGCCACACCCAATTTGCCACCTAGAACACTGAAGGGGGTAAATACAATGCCCGGTCATAGGCCACGGGTCGTGCCACGTCCAAACAGTCGGCTTTCGCCGAGTCACATAGGGAAGCGCGGAAAGGCTGAAGTAACCGTCATGAATAATATGCAGATGCATTAAATCAGCTTGCTTAACCTTACTGTGATTGGTTAGCGTCCACGAATGAGGATGCAGGCGCGCGTGCTGCGATATCTGGTTCTCAATTATCGTAAAACCCCGTGTGAGGATTCTGCTGCCGGGATAATCGAACGCTTTGGAAACGAAATCGGCATCCGACTGCTTGTTCCAATAAACGAGCTGAGTTGTTTCTACACCGTTGAGTTCTAGATAAGGTTTTAGATCGAAGCCATTAAACCGCCGTCCAATTAGGTCGCCGGAGTTAATTTGCACCACATTAACCGTCATACCTACTCCGCATAAAATCCGCCTGTTCAATCGCATGCGCTTCCGCGTGGCACATCGCCATCCAGTGGAGCAGAGCAGGTTGCCAGCAAAAAGGCAGGTCAGCCTCGCTTAGCACAATTTCTGGGAAGTCCTGCGACCATCAAAAAGTGTCCAAACAATGGTCCCCATCCACGACCCAGCGCCCATTGTCAATGTCGCATGTCATTTCGATCGGTTTTAGTTCTATCCACAATCCACAGTAATATGGGTCGATCAAGCTATCTGCGGGCCTTGGATCTTGAAAAAACGATCGCGCAGGTATCGAAACGAGTTCAGCAGTGGCACTCTGGAATACGCATCTACTTTGGAGAGCATTCTCGCAAGGATCGCAAGTCTCCGGCCCAGGTACGTAAGTCATACCTAATGTAATTCTGGTTTTGGAAAGCTCCACCAGAACAAATGCCCCAGATTTGCAAACGGGAAACGAACGCGGCTATTCGCTGAATATCTGCTAGCCAGCGCGCCGGCCCTTGCCTAAGAGACTTGGCGCGGACGGCCACCGGCCGTTTGGGTATTGATGCGCTGGCCAGGCGTCCTCTGGAAAGAAGCCTTGACCACGAATCCCACTAAAACAGGTTCGGCGCCTCGTCCAACGTATCGTGGCGTTGGGATGGACGCTCATTTTTGCAATCGTTTTACAGCCTATAGTGTTTCCGCGAACAGACTAATCCCGCAAGTCGCAGCTAGTTGCATGGGTGTCGTCTTGCTGCATTGATGTCAGATGTGACGGTGGGTGCGGGTTTATGCGAACACCAGCATCTGTGGCGGCACAACTGCTAGCATCCCGGCCCGGCGGGCTGCCACGTATTTTAGGAGCTGTTCGACCACCCGTGGCATGACCGGTTTTTGCACCACGCCGAGCGCGCCGCGCACGCCGTCTGCAACTACTTCGGGATTAGCAGTCATGAAGACGACGGAAATGCCATGGTCTTCTGCGAGCTGCCGGCCGATCTCAGGGCCAGTCGCACCATCTGAGAGATTGACATCGACGAAGGCGATGTCGGCGAGCGGAGCGAGCCTGAAGGCCCCCTCGCGATCCGAAGCGAGGCCCGCGACATGCACGCCCATGTTCTCGATCGTCATTTCGAGATCGAGGGCGATCAGCAGCTCGTCTTCGACAATCAGCACTCGCTGTTCCATGAGATGTTCCCGTTGCCAGCTACGCATGACATTCGTGGCCATGACAGATCCCCTTTACGCGTTACTTTAGGAGACTCCGCTTCGTTGAAGACAGACCGCTTCGACGAGACTTGCAGCTTAAACGGGCGATGCGACGATATGTTCCGGCATGAAACGCGGTATTTCTCAATTAAACTTTTGTTAATATTGATAAATCCCTAACAAACTATTCAGATCGTAAAAAGGCGGCCTCCCTGGCCGCCTTCTGAAATTCTGATTTTGGAGGCTTCTCAGCCCTTGGCCTTCAGCACCAGAACCGGATCCTTGCTGTAGTCAGCCGGGAAGATTTGCTTCAGGTTTTCGATCTTCGGCAGATCGTTATAGACGATATAGGGGTAGGTCGGATTGAGCGTCAGGAAATCCTGGTGATACTGCTCGGCCGGGTAGAAGCCGGTATAGTCGGTGACCTTGGTGACGATCGGCTGTTTGAAGACATGCGCCTTGTCGAGCTGGGCGATATAGGCTTCGGCGACCTTGCGCTGTTGCGGGTCGGAGATGAACAGCGCCGAGCGGTATTGGGTGCCTTCGTCCGGTCCCTGGAAATTGAGCTGCGTCGGGTTGTGCGCGACAGAGAAGAAGACCTGCAGGAGCTTGCCGTAGCTGACCTCTCTCGGATCGAAGGTCACCTTGACGGATTCGGCATGGCCCGTCGTACCGGAGCTGACCATTTCGTACTGGGCGGTTGCAGCTTCACCGCCAGCATAGCCGGAAATGGCGCTTTTGACCCCCTTCACATGCTGGAAGACGCCCTGGACACCCCAGAAACAGCCGCCGGCGAAGACGGCTGTCTCCGTGCCGGACTTACCCGGCTCGTCGATGGCAGGGGCTGGAATGACGACGGCATCTTCTGCTGCCTTCGTGGCGACGGAACCGAGGCCGAGCGAGAGGGCGGCGGTTGCAAAAAGCGCGGCAAGGACCTTGCCTGATGTGGATATGGGCATGGGGGCTACCTCCGGGAACGACATAGCCAAATCCTCGCCGATCGACGAAAAAGCCGCAAATCACAAGCTGTTCACTCACACCGATGTGACGATTGCACGAAAGCGAATGTGCAAAACCGGAGCAGGCGGCAAGGTGAGTTGACAATTCCCTGGCGAGTGGGGACAGTGCCGGCCGGCTCAGAGCCAGCATCCGGGGGGAACCAATGTCTGTGCGCTCGTTCTTCGCTTTTTCCGTCATCGTCGCATCTATGATTTTTGCAGGCCAGTCGGCTTTTGCCGCCGACGCCAAGCGCGACATCGTCACCGTCAAGGACGCGGATTATTTCGGCTTTGACCTGCGCACCGAGCAGAACCTCTCGCTCGATCAGTGCAAGGCCGCCTGCATCGGCGACAAGACTTGCAAGGCCTTCACCTATAATCCCAAGGTGAAGTGGTGCTTCCTGAAATCCGATTTCAAGACGATGAATGCCTTCCCCGGTGCGATTGCCGGCAGGATCGTCGAAACGACGGCAGCGAGCGCCCCGAAAGAGCCGGATATTGGCGCTGCCCCCCGCCTGCCCTTCCTCTCCGACGATCTTGTCCAGCAGGCTCGAAATTTCCGCAACGATCTGGCGCTTGCCGACGACCAGCAGGGCCAGGGCGTCGACAGCCTGACGGCAAGCGCGCGCCTGGATCTGACCGGCGGCAATCTTTCCGATGCGCTGAAGGCCTTCCATGGTGCACTGTCGATCACCCCTGATGATGGCGATCTCTGGATCGAGACGGCGCGTGCCGCCACCTCGCTCGGCGCGCCTGACAGCGGCATCTTCGGTCAGGCGGTGATCGACGCACTGAACGGCTACCAGCTGACGCGCACCACCAACAAGCGCGCCGATGCGCTGGCCGTGCTTGCCAAGGCCCTGGAAAGGAATGCCAACTATCGCGATGCGCTGAATAGCTACAAAGCAAGCCTTGCGCTCGTCAGCGCCAAGGATGTGCAAGCGGACTACCTGCAGCTCAAGCAGACGCAGGGCTTCCGCATCACCGAACATACGGTCGATGCCGATAGCGCCACACCGCGCGCCTGCGTCACCTTCTCCGAAGCGCTGGTCAAGACGGTCGACTATGCGCCCTTCGTGACGCTGAACGGCGCTGCGCCCAAGGCGATGGAAGCCAAGGACAAGCAGATCTGTGTCGAGGGCCTCACCCACGGCGAGACCTACAAGATCGGCTTCCGCACCGGCCTGCCCTCCTCGGTCGACGAGGTTCTGGAAGCGCCTGTCACGATCGACGTCTACATCAAGGACCGCAGCCAGATGGTGCGTTTCACCGGCGACAGCTTCGTGCTGCCGTCGACGGCGCGCCGCGGTATCCCGATCGTCTCCGTCAACATGGCGTCTGCCAATCTGAAGCTCTACCGGATCGGCGATCGCGGCATTGCACCGCTTCTGACGAACTCGCAATTCCTGACGCAGCTCGACGGCTATAGCGCCCAGAATATCCAGGACCAGAGCGGCGAACTCGTCTGGCAGGGGTCGATCGAGATCGCGAACGAACTCAACAAGGATGTCGTCACCAGCTTCCCGGTCGACGAGGCGCTGCCCGAGCGCAAGCCCGGCATCTATGTGATGGTCGCAACCCCATCGACCGGCCCCGCGCAGGATTGGGATTCGCAGGCCACACAATGGTTCCTCATCTCCGATATCGGCATCACTACCTATGCCGGCACGGACGGGCTGAACGTCTTTGCCCGCTCGCTTGCGTCTGCCAAGCCGATGGCCGGCGTCGAATTGCAGCTGCTTGCGAAGAACAATGAAGTGCTCGGCACTGCGACCACCGATCAGAACGGCCGCGCCACCTTCACGGCCGGTCTGATGCGCGGCACCGCAGCGCTCACGCCTGCCGTCATCAGCGCCAAAAACGGTACGTCCGACTATGTCTTCCTCGACATGACGCGCGCCGGCTTCGATCTTTCCGACCGTGGCGTGACCGGACGCGCCGCGCCGGGCGCCATCGACGTGCTGCCCTTCACCGAGCGCGGCATCTACCGCGCCGGCGAAATCGTCCATGCCGCAGCCCTTGCCCGCGATACGGACGGCAAGGCGATCGAGAACCTGCCGTTGACCTTCATCTTCTCACGGCCGGATGGTGTAGAAGACCGGCGCATCGTCAGCCAGACGAGCAATCTCGGTGGCTATGTGGTGGACCTGCAAACCCAGGAAAACGCCATGCGCGGCACCTGGACGATGAACGTCTATACCGACCCCAAGGGCTCGGCGATCGCCACCAAGACCTTCCTCGTCGACGATTTCGTGCCTGACCGTACCGACATGGAGCTCAAGACCGACTCCAAGGAGATCGGCACGGATACGGCCGCGACGATCAATATTTCCGGCAAATATCTCTATGGCGCGCCAGCGGCTGGCCTGACGATTGAGGGCGACGTCGTCGTCAAGCCGACGCGCGAAAATGCCGCCTATCCCGGCTATCAGTTCGGCCTTGCCGACGAAGAGGCGAGCGAGGATTCGCGCCAGCCGATCGACGGCCTGCCGGCGCTCGACGAGAATGGCGAAGCCTCGACGGATCTGACGATCGGCGAACTGCCGGCCACGACCCAGCTTTTGAATGCCACCGTCTATCTGCGCATGCAGGAGCCGGGTGGTCGCGCCATCGAGCGCTCGCTGGAGATCCCGGTCAAGACCGACGCGACCGCAATCGGCATCAAGCCGGAATTCGACGGCGATCTGCCGGAGAATGCGCTCGCAAATTTCACGGTCATCGGCCTCGATACGCAGAGCCAGAAGCAGGAGATGAAGGGCCTGCGCTGGAAATTTTACAAGCTGCGCCGCGACTATCAGTGGTATCGCGAAGGCACAGCCTGGAAATATGAACCAACCTATACACCTGAAGAGGTCGCCTCCGGCTCGGTGGACGCGACAGCTGCCAATGGCGGCAAGATCCAGGCACCGGTCAACTGGGGCCGTTACCGGCTCGAGGTCGAAAGCCCTGACGCCGACGGTCCGACCTCCAGCGTCGAGTTCGATGCCGGCTGGTTCGTCGCCTCGACTTCGACGGAAACGCCTGACGGCCTGGAGATCGCTCTCGACAAGGACAGCTATCATGTCGGCGAGACGGCCAAGCTGAAGGTCACGTTGCGTTATGGCGGCGAGTTGATGATCACGGCCGGCACGGAAAAGCTGATTGCCGTTGAGAACGCCACCATGGGCGAAACCGGCGGCGAGGTCGATATTCCCGTCACCGCGGACTGGGGTGCCGGCGCCTATGTGACCGCGACCCTCTTCCGGCCGGGCGATTCGCTCGACACCCATATGCCGGCCCGCTCGATCGGCATCAAATGGCTGAAGGTCGATCCCGCTGAGCGTGCACTACAGGTCAAGATCGATACGCCTGAGAAGATGCTGCCGCGCGGACCGCTTGATATCGGCCTGCAGGTCGCCGGCGCCGGCGCGAATGAAGAGGCTTATATTACGGTTGCCGCCGTCGATGTCGGCATCCTGAACCTGACCCGCTACGAGCCGCCGAACCCTGAGGACTGGTATTTCGGCCAGCGCCAGCTCGGCCTCGAAATCCGCGACCTTTACGGCCGGCTGATCGATGGTTCGCTGGGCGCGACCGGCAAGCTGCGCACAGGTGGCGATGGCGGGGCGATCGCGCTGCAGGCAAGCCCGCCGACGCAGAAGCTCGTCGCCTTCTTCTCCGGTCCGGTGAAGCTCGATGCCGAAGGCAAGGCAAAAGTCAGCTTCGACATTCCGCAGTTCAACGGGACCGCCCGCGTGATGGCGCTCGCCTGGACGAAAACCGGCGTTGGTCACAGCGCCAAGGACGTCATCATCCGCGATCCTGTCGTCGTCACCGCAAGCCTGCCGAAATTCCTCGCACCCGGGGACAAGGCCAATCTGCGCCTCGACATCGCCAATACCGATGCACCGGCCGGCGACTACAAGCTGACGCTCACCGGCAACAGCGCGCTCAGCATCGACGGGCCTGCCGAACAGGTGCTGAAGCTTGAGGCCGGCGCCAAATCCGACCTGACGCTGACGCTTGTCGGCGGCGAGCCGGGCGATGGCAGCGTGGCAATCAACCTGTCGAATGATCAGGGGCTTTCGCTCGACCAGGTGGTCGATGTGCCGGTACGGCCGTCCTCGCTACCCGTGACCGAACGGCGCGTCATTGCGCTTGCACCTGGCAAGAGCCTGACCATCGACAAGAACCTTCTGGCCGACAGCGTGCTTCCGGGTGCCTCGATCAGCGTCAACGTCACCCGCTCGGCTGCCTTCGACATTCCCGCTCTGCTGATGACCCTCGACCGCTATCCGTTCGGCTGCGCCGAACAGACGACGAGCCGCGCGCTGCCGCTGCTCTATCTGGCCGAGGTCGCCAAACAGGCCGGTATGGATGCGACGGATGATGACATCCACAAGCGCGTGCAGGATGCGATCTACCGTGTGCTGTCCTACCAGGCCTATGCGGGAAGCTTCGGTCTGTGGGGACCGGATTCCGGCGATCTCTGGCTCGACTCCTATGTCACGGATTTCCTGACGCGGGCGCGCGAGCAGAAGTACGACGTGCCGGATCGCGCCCTGGTGCAGGCGCTGGAGAACCTGCAGAACTCGCTCTCCTACACGACGGACGTGAAAGGCAAGGGCGATGAGATCGCCTACGCCCTCTACGTGCTTGCCCGCAACAAGAAGGCTGCTGTCAGCGACCTGCGTTACTATGCCGACACGATGATCAACGACTTCCCGACGCCGCTTGCCAAGGCCCATATCGCTGCGGCGCTGGCGCTCTATGGCGATGCAACGCGCTCGAAGAACATTTTCGTCGATGCGTTGCAAATGTCGAAACAGTCGATGGTGACCCGCGTGAACTTCTCGCGCACCGATTATGGCTCGGTGCTGCGCGATGGCGCGGCGATCCTGGCGCTTGCCGCCGAAAGCCGTCCGGTTCCGCCCGTCATTCCGGAGCTCGCCAAGGCAGTCGCGCGGGAGTGGGATCGCAGCAAATATACAAGCACCCAGGAACAGGCCTGGATGCTGCTGGCGGCGCGTGCCCTGCAGAACGGCGACGATGATCTGAAGGTCAACGTCAACGGGGCTGAGCGGACCGGCGCCTATATGGCGAAGATGACCGGCGATGCGCTGATCGACCATCCGCTGACATTGACGAGCGCCACAAGCGACACGGTCTCGGCCGTCGTCACCACGGTCGCCGCCCCTGTCAAGCCGCTGCCGGCAGGCGGCAACGGCTTTACCATCGAGCGGACCTACTACACGCTCGATGGCGAGGAGGCGAATGTCAGCGAGGCGCAGCAGAACGAGCGTTACGTCGTGGTGCTGCATGTGACCGAGCAGAACGACTGGGCCTCGCGCATCGTCATCACCGATCTCCTGCCGGCCGGCTTCGAGATCGACAATCCAAGCCTTGTCGACAGCGCCCAGATGACGAATTTCGACTGGGTTGGCGAGATGTCCGCCGCCCATACGGAATTCCGCTACGACCGCTTCGTCGCCGCCTTCAACCGCGACGAAAATTCAGCCCGTGACTTCAACGTCGCCTATGTCGTGCGTGCCGTAACACCCGGCGCCTACGATCATCCGGCAGCGACGGTCGAGGACATGTACCGTCCCGATATGTCCGCCCGCACGGCGACCGGCAAGATGGAGGTCGTTGCGGCTCAACAATGAGGCGGTGGCAGAAGTTTGCGATCGGGACAGCGGCCGGCATCATCATTGCCGGCGCAGGTCTCTTCGCGCTCCAAGCAGCGGACCGCGCCTTTCCCCCGCCGCTTGAACAGGCCGAAGCCGTCTCGCCCGAAGTGCTGGATGCCGACGGGCAATTGCTGCGCGCCTTTGCGACGCCGGAGGGGCGCTGGCGGCTGAAGACCGACGTTTCCGACGTCGATCCGCAATTCATCCGCATGCTGGTCGCCTATGAGGATCAGCGTTTCTACGAGCATTCCGGCATCGATGTCTGGGCGCTCGGGCGCGCGGCACTGCAATTTGTCAGCAACGGCCGGATTGTGTCCGGCGCCTCGACGCTCTCCATGCAGGTGGCAAGGCTGATCGAGCCGCGTGAAAGCCGCTCGTTTTCGGCAAAGCTCCTGCAGATCATGCGCGCCGTGCAGATCGAGCGGCGGCTTTCGAAGGGTGAGATCCTCAATCTCTATCTCACCCATGCGCCCTATGGCGGCAATCTGGAAGGCGTGCGCGCCGCAAGCCTTGCCTATTTCGGCAAGGAGCCGAAGCGGCTGACGGTGGCTGAAGCCGCCCTGCTCGTCGCGCTGCCGCAATTGCCCGAAAAGCGTCGCCCGGACCGGAACCTGAAAGCTGCGGAAGCAGCGCGCAAGCGCGTGCTCGACCGTATAGCCGTGGCCGAGGTGGTCGGCGATGGCGAGGCCGAGCGCGCCGAGGGTGTCGCCATTCCCGCCCGCAGGCTGCAGCTTCCAGCCCTTGCCGCCCATGTTGCGGAAGCTGCACTGCGCAAGGATCCGAAAGCGATCCAGCACCAGACGACGCTGAAGAAGCAGGTCCAGACGGGTCTCGAATCCGTCGCGCGTGCCGCGACGATGAAACTCGGACCAAAACTGTCGCTCGCCATGGTGATGGCGGACGCCGAGACCGGCGAGATCGTCGGCGAGGTGGGCTCAGCTGATTATTTCGATGCAAGCCGCTCCGGCTGGATCGACATGACGCGTATCAACCGATCGCCTGGCTCAACGCTCAAACCCTTCATCTATGGCCTTGCCTTCGAGCAGGGACTGGTCAGCCAGGAGACCATCATCGAGGACCGGCCGGCCGATTTCTTCGGCTACCGGCCGCGCAATTTCGACATGAGCTACCAGGGCGACGTGACCGTGCGCGAGGCCCTGCAGCTCTCCCTCAACGTGCCGGCCGTCAAGCTGCTCGATGCGGTCGGCCCGTCTCGCCTTATGGTGCGTTTCCGCCGCGCCGAAGTGCGCCCCGTCCTGCCGCCGAACGAGACGCCTGGTCTGGCGATTGGCCTTGGCGGCGTCGGCATCACGCTGAAGGATCTCGTGCAGCTCTATACAGCGCTTGCCAATCGCGGCCAGCCGGTCAGGATTGGCGACGGTGTAACGAATGCGCCAGGCACGATCGACGGCGAGCCCTTGCTGGAGCCGGTCGCTGTCTGGAATGTGGCCGACATACTCTCGGGCGTCATACCGCCGGCCGGCGCGCCGCAACGCGGCATCGCCTACAAGACTGGCACGAGCTATGGCTATCGCGATGCCTGGTCGGTCGGTTATGACGGACGCTATGTTCTTGGTGTGTGGGTCGGACGGCCTGATAACAGCGCCGTACCCGGTTTGACGGGTTATGGCACGGCCGCACCCATCCTCTTTGAGGCGCTTGCGAAATCCGGCATCGCCACCACACCCCTGCCGCGCCCGCCGGCAGGGGCCGTGCGCATCGCCCAGACCGACCTGCCGATCAGCCAGCGGCGTTTTGCCGTCAATGCCAACGGGCTGCTCGTCGCGTCCGGCCGCGAGCCGTCACCCCAGATCGTCTATCCGCCGGAGGGCGCCCATGTCGATCTTGGGGCAAAGGCGGGCGATCTTACGCCGCTGATGCTAAAACTGCAGGGCGGCCGCGCGCCTTTCCGCTGGCTTGCCAACGGCAAGCCGCTGCCCGATCTTTCCCGTAGGCGCACGCAAAGCTGGATGCCTGATGGCGGCGGTTATTCCAAGCTGACCGTGATTGATTCCATGGGCCGGGCAGCAAGCGTCGGCGTCTTCGTCGACTGACGGGAACAAAAGCGCTTCACAACCGTTGGAAGATGTCTCCTCCAAACGGCAAAATGACCCCATGACGCTCCCCTCCGCGACCTACCGGGTCCAGTTCCGCAACGGCATGACATTCGATCACGCATGCGGGCTCGTGCCCTATCTGAAGTCGCTCGGCATCAGCCACCTCTATGCCTCGCCGGTCTTCACTGCCACCAAGGGATCGACGCATGGTTACGACGTGACCGACGCCAACGAGATCGATCCAGCACTTGGAGGAAGGGCGGGCTTCGATCGCCTGACGGAGACGCTGTCAGAAGCAGGAATGGGCCTGATCCTGGACATCGTGCCGAACCATATGGCCGCTTCACTGGAGAATGCCTGGTGGCGGAGTGTCCTGGAATTCGGCAAGCAGAGCCCGTTTGCAGACTATTTCGACATAGACTGGCGCGAACGGCTGACCCTGCCCCAGCTCGGTAAGAGCTTCGATGAGAGCGTCGCTGCCGGCGAGCTGACGATCACCATCGACGAGCCGCATGGTAATCTGGCGATCGGTTATTTTGAAACCCTCTTTCCGCTGAGCATGGAAAGCTACCCTCTGCTCTCGGCGGAACTGGATGATCCGGTTCTCGCCAGGATGACGGAACTGACGGCCTCTGTCGACGGCGGTGACCTGCATCGCGGCCTGCGCGATATGATCTTCGAGGCCGGCGATCTCACAAGCCTGAGTGGAAAGCTTGCAGAGCTTTCGAAGGACCATGCTTTTATGACACGGCTGCACGGGAGACAGCACTGGCAGCTTCAGCGCTGGCAGGAGGCTTCGGAGCATCTGAGCTATCGGCGGTTTTTCGAGGTGACGGGGCTAGTCGGCCTGCGGGTCGAGGATATCGGGGTCTTCGAAGAGAGCCACCGGCTGGTACTCGATCTCGTGCGTCAGGGCCAGGTGCAGGGCCTGCGCATTGACCATGTCGACGGGCTCGCGGAACCGAGAGCCTATCTTGACCGCCTGCGGGAAGCGGTCGGCACGGACACCTATATCGTCGTCGAAAGGATCCTCGGCGCAGGTGAGGAATTGTCCGCCGACTGGCCGGTGCAGGGAACGACGGGCTACGAGTTCATTGCCGCCTTGAGCGGGCTTTTCGTGGAGGGCAATGGTTTACAGAAGCTCGATGACGCCTATCGCCGACTGGCGGATGGCAATGGCGATTTTGAAGCCGGGCGGCGGACGGCCAAGCGGCTGATGGTTGAACGGAATTTCGCCGGCGAGGTGGCCCGCCTCGCACGCATTGCAGCCGGCCTCTTTCCCGAACTGTCGACGGAGGAAATTACTGGGGCGATCTGCGAGCTTCTGATCGCCTTTTCCGTCTATCGCACCTATGGGGCCGATGGCCCGCTCGATGCGCGGGATGCGGATCTCCTGAAAAAAGCCGAGATGGCGGCCGCCGGACATCTGGACTATGCGCAGCCACTGCAGAGCATCGCGGCCATCCTCGAAGGCACGGTCGACAACGAGGCTGCTCGCGAATTCCGCCTCCGCTTCCAGCAGCTCTCCGGCCCCGTCATGGCAAAGGCAATGGAGGATACGCTCTTCTATCGCTACAATCGGCTGCTGGCGGTAAACGAGGTCGGCGGCGAGCCGGATCACGTGCGAGGCGGCATCGACGCGTTTCACCAATTCATGCAAGCGCGCACGCGCTCCCAGCCCACAGGTCTTTCGGCAACATCGACGCATGACACAAAGCGCGGCGAGGATGCGCGGGCGCGGCTTTATGCTGTGAGCGAAGGCGCCGGCGTCTTTGCCGACGCCGTCGAACATTGGCGAAGACTGAATGAGAGCCACCGCACCGAACTTGCGGATGGCGCAGCACCCGAGCCCAATCTGGAATGGATGCTCTACCAGGCGCTTGCCGGCGCCTGGCCCGAGGATTTCGACCGCCATCATGCCGATGCGCTACGCGACCGCTTCACCGCTTTTGCGGAAAAGGCCATTCGCGAAGCCAAGCTGCGCACGACTTGGACGGCGCCGAACAGTGACTATGAAGAGGCGGTGCGCACCTATACGGCCGCGCTCCTCTCAACCGATAGTGACGCATTCACCGAGGACTTCGCTCGCGTCCTGCAGCCCTTCATCGAAGCCGGCTACGTCAACAGCCTATCGCAGACGCTGATCAAACTGACGGCACCGGGCATTCCCGACATCTATCAGGGAGCAGAGGGTTTTGATTTCAGTTTCGTCGATCCCGATAACAGGCGCCTGCCGGATTTCGAGACATTGAGCGGCTGGCTTGCCGAAGGCGGTGCGCTCGCGCGGCTGCAGGCGGCGGCATTGAAACAGCGCATCATCCAGATCGGCCTGGGGCTCCGGATGGAGCGCGCCCGGCTTTTCACAGAAGGCGATTACCTGCCGGTTGCCGTCAACGGTATCAGGAGTGATCATGTCGTCGCCTTTGCCCGTCTGCATCAGGAGAACTTCGCCATCACGGTCGTGCCGCGACTGATGTTCGGCTGGCTCGATCCCGGCGTGCTCTTTGCCGGACCGGAATTCTGGGAGGATACGGCAATATCAGTGCCCTCGCCCATGCACGGTCTAAAGGCCGATCTCTTGACCGGCAAGATGCTGGAGCCGGGAAACAAGATCTCGCTTGCCACCCTTCTCGGAGACCAGCCGGCGGCTCTGATCGTGCCGGCCTAACGGCAATCTCGAAAAAATCTGCGCGGGCGAAAAAAGACGTTGACCTTCCAGTTGCTGGAAGGTTCATAAAGCTGTCCGGATGCCAGAAAGGCATGAAAGGCGCAGTTTTATGGATAACAAGCACGACCATCACCACGACCACGATCATCATGGGCATGGCCACGACCATCACCATCATGCCAACGGTACGCAATGTGGTTGCGGCCACGACAAAAAGGCTGAAGTGGTGG
Source organism: Rhizobium sp. 01T437 (assembly GCF_056398505.1). NCBI lineage: Bacteria > Pseudomonadati > Pseudomonadota > Alphaproteobacteria > Hyphomicrobiales > Rhizobiaceae > Rhizobium > Rhizobium sp. 01T437. The sequence continues at coordinate 43,843 of NZ_JBFTPM010000016.1, read as the reverse complement.
TGCGCGATGCCGTCTGCGGCATGACGGTCGATCCGAACGCCGGAAAACCTTCCCTCGATTATGAAGGTCACACCTATCACTTCTGCAGCGATAGCTGCCGCCAGAAATTCGAGGCGGCACCGCAGGATTATCTGACCGCCAAGGACCCGGTTTGTGGCATGACCGTCAACCGCTCGAACGCGAAACACTTCCTAAAGCACGAGGGCGAAAAATTCTATTTCTGCTCGGCAGGCTGCAAGGCGAAGTTCGAGGCTGATCCCGAATCCTATCGCCATGGCAAAAAGCCAACGGTAGCCGCCATGCCGAAGGGCACGCTCTATACTTGCCCGATGCACCCCGAAATCGTCAGCGACCATCCCGGCGACTGCCCGAAATGCGGCATGGCGCTGGAACCGATGGGCATTCCGCCCGAAGATGAAGGTCCAAATCCGGAACTCGTGGATTTTATCCGGCGTCTGTGGGTCAGTGCTGTTCTTTCAATTCCGCTCCTGATCCTTACCATGGGCCCGATGCTTGGTCTGTCTTGGCCGCGCGAAGCGCTTGGCGAGCCCTTGGCGAGCTATGTCGAACTGTTGCTGGCGACACCCGTCGTCCTCTGGGCAGCCCTTCCCTTCTTCCGCAGGGCATGGGCATCGGTTGTCAATCGCAGCCCCAATATGTGGACGCTGATCGGCCTCGGCGTCGGCACGGCCTATCTCTACAGCGTCGTGGCGACTTTGGCGCCGGACCTCTTCCCACACAGTTTCCGCGGTCATAGCGGCTCCGTCCCCGTTTATTTCGAGGCGGCTGCCGTCATCGTGGCGCTCGTCTTCGTCGGGCAAGTACTGGAATTGAAGGCCCGTGAACGCACCGGCTCTGCAATTCGCGCCTTGCTTGATCTTGCGCCGAAGACTGCGCGCCGTATCGACGCCGACGGAAGTGAGCGCGACGTGCCTGTCGATGAGATCCAGACCGGCGACCGGCTGCGCGTGCGCCCCGGCGAACGTATACCGGTCGATGGCTCCGTCACCGAAGGGCAGTCGACGCTGGATGAATCGATGATCACGGGTGAACCGCTTCCGGTTGAAAAGGCCAAGGGCGACGCACTGACCGGCGGCACGATGAACAAGAACGGCGCATTGATCATGACTGCCGAAAAGGTCGGTGCAGATACCACACTCTCACGCATCGTCGATATGGTGGCCAAGGCGCAGCGTTCGCGCGCGCCGATTCAGGGCGCCGTCGACCGTGTTTCGGCGATCTTCGTTCCGGCCGTCGTTGCCGCCGCCATCGCAGCCTTCCTCGTCTGGTCCTTTGTCGGGCCGGAGCCGCGGCTGGCCAATGGGCTGCTCGCCGCCGTCGCCGTCCTGATCATCGCCTGCCCCTGCGCACTCGGCCTCGCAACGCCGATGTCGATCATGATCGCCACCGGACGCGGCGCGCAGGAAGGCGTCCTGATCAAGGATGCAGAAGCGCTTGAGCGTTTTTCCAAGGTCGACACATTGATCGTCGACAAGACCGGCACGCTGACCGAGGGCAAACCCAAACTGACGGACGTTGTGGCTTTGGGCAGCATTGATGAAAAACATCTGCTGGCGCTTGCCGCGAGCCTGGAACGTGGCTCTGAACATCCGCTTGCAGAAGCCATCGTCTCAGGGGCCGAAGAACGCGGCCTCACCTTTCACGAGGTCACAGGTTTCGAGGCAAAGACCGGTAAGGGCGTAAAGGGCACGGTCGGCAGCGCGTCCGTCGCCCTCGGCAATGCGGCCCTGCTCGCCGATCTCGGCATCGATCCGGCAGCGCTTTTGGACCAGACCGAAGCGCTCCGCGGCGAAGGCAAGACCGTCATGTTCGTCGTCATCGACGGTAGTTTGGCCGGCCTCGTCGCGGTCGCCGACCGCATCAAACCAACCACGGCGGCTGCCATCAAGGCGCTGCATGACAGCGGCCTGAAGATCATCATGGCGACCGGCGACAATGAGCGCACGGCCCGTGCCGTGGCGAAAAGCCTCGGGATCGACGAGGTCCGCGCCGATGTTCTGCCCGAGGACAAGAAGGCGCTCGTTGATGAACTGAGGGCAAGAGGCGTCGTCATTGCCATGGCTGGTGATGGAGTCAATGATGCACCCGCGCTGGCGGCCGCCGATGTCGGCATCGCCATGGGCACCGGCGCCGATGTTGCGATGGAAAGCGCCGGCATTACATTGGTGAAGGGCGATCTCAACGGGATCGTCCGCGCAAGACGGCTGGCTGAGGCGACGATGCGCAACATCCGCCAGAACCTCGGCTTCGCCTTCGGCTACAATGCGCTCGGCATTCCCGTGGCAGCCGGTGTGCTCTATCCGATCTTCGGCCTGTTGCTCTCGCCGATGATTGCAGCGGCCGCCATGAGCCTCTCCTCTGTCTCCGTCATTGGCAATGCACTGAGGCTGAGGGTCGAAAAGCTGTAAAGGTATCAAGCGATGAATATCGGCGAAGCTTCGGAACGGTCCGGTCTGCCTTCAAAGACTATCCGCTATTATGAGGATATCGGCTTGATCCGCCCTGACCGGGGCGGAAACGGCTACCGCGATTATGCGGCCTCGGACGTACACAAGCTGCGCTTTCTGCAGCGTTCGCGCGGCCTCGGCTTTTCAGTCGAGGAGTGCCGTCAACTGCTGGCGCTCTACGAGGACAAGAGCCGCGCAAGCGCCGACGTCAAGGGGATCGCCGAGGCAAAGCTTTCGGAAATCGATCGGAAGATCCGCGAGCTAACGGAGTTGCGACATACGCTCGAGCATCTCGTTCATGCCTGCCACGGCAATGACCGCCCCGACTGCCCGATCCTCAAAGAGCTCTCCGACAGCGCCGCCTAATGACGTCGGTGCCCTTTGGATCCCGGGAATTTCTCGTCCTCGCAATCAGGAAAGCGGCGGTTGGTCCTTGATGGCCGCGTCGGAGGGCCTCTTCTGTTCCTCGGCCTCCTCGTCATGCTCGTCCTCGACGGAGGTGTCGTCCAGCCGGTGCTTAATTGCCAGCGCATAGATGACATCCAGGATATTGCGGTCCTTTAGATGAGGATCGCTGAGCGCCAGCAACGAGGCACGAACGATCTTCTTGCTGGAGGCTTTCGGGCAGCGCTTGCGGACAAAATCATAAAGCGCATTGCCTACAAGTCCATCCATTGCGCCGTCTACGAGAGCCTCGTAGACCCGCTTCTTCTCTTTCATATTCTATGTTCCCCTTGCAAATCAGCGGGGCACATACTCTGTCATGGAACTGTCATAAACAACCGCCGAACGCGATCTGTCGACAATTGATCAGCTGTGCAAACGTGGAAAACGATAATTTTTGTTGCCTATATTGATACGCGACCGATTGCTACGCGGGTTTTCTGATGCTGCCATCTGCAGCGCGCCCCAAAGCTACGCGGCTTCAAAATCGGTCGGTGATCTCGCGTCCAGACTTCCTGGGCGTGGGCGACAGATGCTTATCGAAATTCATGATCGCTTTCGTTTTCTGCCGGATCGAAGCGCCGTCGGCTTTTGCGCACCGGGATCGATTGGGGCGAACAGCGCTGAGACGTCCACCTCCAGGACTCGCGCAAAAGCCTCTAAAGTCGAAACGGTAACGTTCTCCCTCCCTCGCTCCACACGCCCGACGTAAGAGCGATCAATCTCAGACTCCAAAGCAAGGCGTTCCTGCGAAAGCCCCTTGGCTACACGCAGACGTCTGAGATTCCAGCCGATTGTCTCTCGAACACCCATTCCATGAGAAACGCATATCTGGGGCTTGACAATCGACGGACTGATAGTCCCTAATTAAATCGTGATGATTGCTTGAAAGCGTCTTCACGGGAGGGTGTCGGTAATGGAATTACGCCAGCTATCCTACTTCGTCGCGGTGGCCGAAGAGCTGCATTTCGGCAGGGCGGCGGCCAAGGTGCATATCGCCCAGCCGGCTTTGTCGAACCAGGTGATGGCGCTCGAGAAGGAACTCGGCGTGCAGCTGTTCATCCGCACGACACGGCGGGTGGAACTGACAAGGGCAGGGGCGGCCTTCTACGAGCGGTCGATCAGGATCCTCAGTGAGGTGGATCTTTCGACCGAGATCGCCCGGTCGGTTGGCGGCAAGACGACGCGCAGGATTGCGATCGGCACGGTCTATCCCGCCACCATCGGCGTGCTGCCGGCGTTCCTTGCGCGCATTGCCCGCAAATATCCCGATATCCGCCTGCATATCGAAAGCGGCACCACCGATGACATCATCCGCCATCTCGAGGCAGGCCGCATCAATCTCGGCTTCATCAGGCCGGTGGAGAATATCGGCTCCTTACGCTTCTTCTCGATCGCGCATGAACGTTATCTTCTGGCTGTTGCCAGGGACAGTCCGCTGTCGCTGAAGAGCGAGATCGACATCGAGGATCTGCGCTCCGAGAAGATCATCTCGTTTTCCCGCCAGAACCTCTCCTACAGCGAGCGCTATTTCGCGGAAAAGTTCGAGGAGCACGATCTGACCGACAATGTCGCCTACACGTGTGATGACACGTTCTCGCTGGTGTCACTGGTCTCTGCCGGGCTTGGCATCGGCTTCGTGCCGGAATGGACGCAGGATCTGCCGAACCGCGGTTTTGAGTTGAAGAAAGTCAAAGGCGTCGACTTCAAGATCGGTCTCGGCGTCGCGTGGAACAGGGAGGATCCGACCGCCTCACGTGACGACATTATCGATATCGCGCGGTCGTTGGTGCGGCCGGGACGATAAAATATCGGTCAATCGCTATGGTGGTGGTGGTCGAGGTATCAGTTGAGCTGGGCGAGATTGCCATGGATTGGCATTGCGGACTGCATCCATCAATAGGCTATTTCAGGGATAGTCCTTGGCTCTTCGTCTGTCTTATTGCCTCCGCCTGCTTGAGTGCCACGACAGAACGCTCATGCGCAGACACTTGTTGGACGGTCCGCATCGAGGCCCAGGCAGCCTCGATCTCGAGCTTTTGCGCAGTGCTCATTCCGGCGGCAAGGATCTTGAACACTTCGCCGTCAGCATCCTTCGCCGCTATTCCGAGAAAAGTGCGCTCTCCAAACCGCTGAGAAACGGCGCGTGCGAACCCCTCGAGCTCTGCCTTTACGGCTCTGTCGGCCAGCGCATATTCGAGGCCAGCCGGATGATCGTTTCGATTGATCGCATCGCGAACGCGTTCGAGAACAGCCTTGGCATTTTGCGACAGATCTGGGATTTCAACCGACAAGTTCTGGCGTCGAGCGTACTCTGCCATCTCAGCCCTTTGCACGGTCTGAACGCGTATCTTCAGAAAGCGCTCCAGAGAGCGACAAAGAGCGGGAACATTGAGAAGAGCAGTTTCCCGATCACGCTTGTCGCTCTTACCGGCCAATAAGCCTGTCTTGCCACTGAGAGCGCCATATATCTCCGGCGTGTTCGCGATCTTCAATATTGTATTCGCAGCCACCCTTGCATCCTGGACCATCGCGTCGACATTGACCGCCTTGAATGCCGCCTCCGGCTGCGCATAGACGAGACGAAACCGCAACGAGACGTCCTCCCACTCCTTCAGGAGGCCGGGATCGGCGCCGAGCCTGGCCTCTATGGCCTGTGCCATCGACTGAGGGAAGATCGTGACGCCGGATACCATCGGCTTTGCTGTCTTGCCTGCGCTGACAAGGTGAGCCGTCGATGCGGTTCTTGCGACACCGAGCCTTTCGCCGACGGTGGCCAGACGGTTGGCGAGGCTCATGAGCGTCTGCTTCTGCCTGACCATCCATTCCAGCCGATGCGCGACCAGCGTGCGCGCGACCCGAACGAGGTGCAGACCGCGACTTTCGGCAAAATGAAGTGCCTGCCGATAGAATGGGCCGCCCTCGTAGTCGAGCGTCGTTTCCTTGGAATTCCTGCGCGACAGGATTGGTATGAGACCACCCGTCTTTTCGAAGGACCGGCGTCCGTAGTAGACGGCAAGATCCTCGCGATGGCGCGTCATCGCCACATAGGTCAGGTGCCGGTCGAGAGACAGCGAGGCCAGAACCTTGACCTGGTCGACGGTCGCGCCCTGGCTCTTGTGGATCGTCGTGGCATAACCGTGATCGACATGCCCGTAGAAGCGCTGCTCCACGACCACCTGCCGGCTGTCATCGCCCGCACCGATCTGGACGAGGATGCGGCCGGATGCAGCCTCGACCACCTTGCCCAACATGCCGTTCTTGACGCCGAGCGAAGCCTCGTTCTTCAGGAAGACGATCTGGTCACCGGCTGCAAATTGGCGTTTGCCCTCGGTCGTCGCAAAGACGAAGCCCTGTTCCACGATACCGCGCTCGACCAGCCTGGCGCGTGCCTTCTCGTTCAAGGCGCGCACGTCGCGACGCAGATGCGCCAGGATCAGCGAGGTCTTGGCCGGATCGTAATCGTGGTCCCAGTCCGCGATCAGACTGGTGACGGCTTGCGCCTTCAATTGCGAGCCCATGACCTTGCCGTTGGTTCTATAGGCGTCGACGGCCCTACCGACCTTGCCGCGGGCAAGGTCGAGCGAGGCATCGCGCATCCACTGCTCGCGCTGCCTATAGATCGTGTCGAGTTCGGCATAGCCGATGCGGTCGGTGATCGCCCGGAAGGCGGCGCCCGCTTCGATCGGCTGGAGCTGCTCGGGATCGCCGACAAGCACGAGCTTGGCGCCAGCCCTTGTCACGGCTTCAACGAAGAATGCCATCTGTCGAGACGACACCATGCCGGCCTCGTCGAGCACGAAGACCGTCTTGTCATCGAGCGGGTCTCGGCCCCTGCTCCAGCGCTGTTCCCAGGACGACAGGGTGCGAGAGACGATGCCCGCTTCCTTCTCCAGTCCCTCTGCCGCCTTGCCGGCAAGTGCTGCGCCGATAACGCGATAACCTCCCGCCTCCCAAGCCTCGCGGGCCGCCTTCATCATCGTCGTCTTGCCGGCGCCGGCACGGCCGATCACGGTTGCGATCCGCTCGCCGCCGGCGACATGCTCGATCGCCACCTTCTGCTCATCCGAAAGACGCGGATGGCGCAAAAGCGTCGCCTCGAGAACTCTTTGTCTGACACCATGCGATGAGCGCTGCGACAGCCAGATCGCCCGGTTCGCCATCTCGGCTTCGAGGCGGATCATCTCGCGGGTCGTGTACTTCGCCGGCGCGCGAAGGCCAGTCGCAAACTCTGTTCGCTCACCTTCGAGCATCAATATCTGACGACTCTGCAGGATTTGCGCCATCAGGCTTCGGAACACCTTGGCATCATCGATATAGCGATGCAGCACCTTGCCCACATCACGTTCGTCGAAAACGCTCTTCTCGCGGATAACCAGGTCAAGAACGATATCGGGATTGCGACGGATACGACGAGCATTCTCTGCGCGCCGTTCCTCCTGCAATTCCAGCCGGTCGAGCACAACGGCTTGACCGGAATTCGAGGCCTTTTGTACGAGCGCCTTCGTGGCAACGCCAAGATGGGCGGTTGGCGCCAGCTCGATCCCCTGCTTTTCGAAGGAGCGCCCATCGACCCTGACGTCGAGACCAGCAAGCGCCAGATGCCGGTTCTGGCAGGCAAACCAGCCGTCGCGAAAAGCGTTGAACTCGTCAATGCCGCCTGTCCAGCGCTCATAGACGATTTTGCCTGCACCATAGCGGATCGGTTGACCGTCAGGACCGAGCACAGCGACGATCTTGGGGCCGAAACCATCCTCGGTCAGCGGCCGCAGCGTCATCATCAGATGCACATGCGGATTGCCGGGGGCATCGTGATAGACCCAGTCGGCCACCATGCCCTTCGCCGTGACATGGGTCGCCACGAAGTCGCGCATCAGGGCGATATTCTGCTCGGCAGAAAGTTCGATCGGCAGGCCGATTGTGACCTCCTTGGCAAGCTGCGCATTGGCGCGCTTCGAGGAAGACTCCACCTTGTTCCAGAAGGACTCGGATGCGCTGGCGACGGAACGATCGGCAATCATCGACTGCAGCCACTGCGGCGCATCCGAAGGAATGGAAAACTCCTCGTGCAAAAGCCCCTTCTTGCGCGTGTAGTCGATAGTTCGCGCTTCCCGTTCGAATTCCATTCTGGCGCAATGGCAATAGGCCGCCAGCTGCACCGCGCTGCGTCCAGAGCCGCGGGCGACGATTCTGACGGAGAAATGTGATATGGCCACGTAAAAGCCTCTTGCGAACGAAACCTATAGGTTCGTCGAAAGCGGAGACACTCTTACGCCTGAACAAGACGGCGACGGGTATCGCTCTTAGCTCCGCTCCTTCGGAACGGTCGCGATGATGCGCAAAGGTATTGGCTGCGCCAACTCGCATTTCTGCTAGTAGAATTGTGGGGCTTTCATGCGGTCGAAGTCGAAACCGCATGAAAGACATCCGGAGTCCTCGTCTACGATTTGCCAAGCTCCGGCTTAGCTGAGGTCTTGGAAAGGTTTGATCTCGACACAAGCGCTCTGGTGGCTCTTACGCAGTGACAAATCGACCCGATCCCGCTCACTCTGCGAGCTGCAGCTTCAGGGCCGTGACACCGACGGCCAGATTGACGCCGACATCGCCTTCGAGCGAAACCGGCTGCAGCGAGACGGTCTTGCTCGTTCCGCCGACCAGCACATTGGCGCCGCCACCAATGCCGACGCTGGCATCGGCCGTGACACCGGCATAATTGCCCTCTAGGCCGGCAACCGGTTCACGCGTGGCGTTGAAGACGAGCCAGACCATCCGGCCCTTTTCGACGGTACCGACATCAAGGCCGAAATCGGTGATCGTGCCGACATAGTGCTGGCTGGAGTCGCCGGAAGCGCTCGGCGTGTAGGTGCAGTCTACATCCTGTTTGGAGCCGACGATAACACCGATGCCCTTGGAAACGTCGCAATCCAGCTTGCCGACATCGGCCTGGGCGGCGTTTGCAACGACAGGGGCGGCCAGCATGCCGGCTGCGAGGAGAGAAAGAACACTGGTTTTCATGATGGATCCTGTTGGAAGTTGAAGGTTACTATCGGCAGCGCAGTTCATGGGAGCTGACAGCGGATGCTGCCTGACATCGTCGACGAGGGCTCGCCGATCGATGAAAAGAATAGGGGTGCGGCCGGACCGGATGAAATCGCGCGCTGGTCTAGGCGGGCCAATACGTAAGTTTAGTTCCGCCCGCTTCGAGATGGGCGTATCTTCCTTCCCATCGCCTGAAGCCTCCTCCTGACAGGCGATAGAAATCTCGGTTAGGGCTTCCCGGTGTCCCTCCCCTCCGCCCGAAGCCACGGATTGCCCGAGGATCCGCAAATGGCCGCCTTCCGTATCCGGAGGCGGCCTCTTTTTTTCAGCATTGCGCGATTTTCCGTCGCGACCGAAGCAGCATGCGAGCATGACAACACATGTCCGGGCCTGCCCGGAGGCAGCCTAGACGTAGGTATGATTCAGCAATGCGGCTTGCGCGACTAACTTCTCGAGCGTCCGGGACGAAGCCCGGTTCGATCATCAGAGAGACGAGGTACTGTCATGTATCAGGATTCGATTGATCACTTTGCCCAGTCCGGCGAAGAGAAAGCCGAAGAGGTCCGTAGCCACCTTCCTGCCTTCCTGATCGGGGCGGCCATGGCCGGCGCCTATATCGGTTTCGGCGATATCATTATGTTTACCGCCGGCGCTCATGCCGATCCGGCGTGGGCGCATCTCGTCATGGGGGTGGTCTTCTCCTCTGCCCTGACAATCGTCGTCTTTGCCGGCAGCGAGCTCTTCACAGGAACGGCGATGTATATGCCGCTTGCCGTGTTGACGCGGCGCAGCCGTGTTGCCGATATGCTGCTTGTCTGGGTCGCGGCCTGGATCGGCAACCTGATCGGTGCCGTGGTGCTCGCGGGCCTCTTCCATCTGGCCGGCGGCGGTGTGCTTCTCGGCGACGGAAGCCAGGCGTTCTTTTCGATTGTCGCGGCCAAGATGTCGGCGGGATCGCTGGAGCTTCTTGCCCGCGGTATTCTCTGCAACTGGCTTGTTTGCCTCGCCATCTGGATGGCTGGACGCACGGAAAATGCCGCTGCCAAGGTCATGCTGATCTTCTGGCCGATCACCATCTTCGTGGCCGCCGGCTACGAACACAGCGTCGCCAACATGTTCACCTTCTCGATGGCGCTGATGGGCGAGCATCCCGCAAACATCACGCTTGCCGCCGCCATCCATAATCTCGTCTGGGTCACGCTCGGCAACCTCATCGGCGGCGCGGTTTTCATGGCGCTTGGCTACTGGCTGCAGGTCCATGGCACCGGCCACGTCTCCTTCGTCCCGGCCCCGGTTCGCGTCCGCGCAAAGATTTCCGCTGACCGCAGCAAGAAGTGAGGCGCGCGTGGCCAAGCAGATCACCATCACCAGCCTCAGCCCGTCCGAGCCCGTGCGCTCGCCGCCGCCGGAAGCTCCCGCGGCGGCGGCGCCCTCCCCGGGAGCCGTGGTGTCGTTGAGACGGCTTGCCATTCCCCTTCTCGCCATCACGCTCGTGGGCGCCGGAGTGGCCATCGTGACCGTCGACTGGAACCGTTGGGTGGCGGGCGCATCGCATCAATCAACGGACGATGCTGTGGTCAGCGCCGATGTCTCGACGCTGAGCGCCCAGATCAGCGGCATCGTCCAGAGCACCCCCGTCACCGACTATCAGGCGGTGACGAAGGGCCAGCTGCTCGCCGAAATCGATCCGCGGGAATATGATGCGGCGGTCGCCGTCTCGAAGGCCAATCTTGAAGCTGCAAATGCGTCGCTTGCCAATCTCGCGAACCAGGTCGAATTGCAAAAGGCCGTCGTGCAGGTGGCTGAAGCGCAGAACGCATCGGCCCTGGCACAGCAGACCCAGACCGAACAGGAGTTCCACCGCCAGACCAGCCTTGGCGGCGCAACCTCGCAACAGTTGCTGCAGCAGGCGCAGACCGCCTATCTGCAGGCTGAGGCTTCGGTCAAATCGACGGCAGCCTCGATCGAGCAGCAAAAGGCCCAGTTGAACGTTCTGAACGGGCAGTCTCCGCTGCTGCAGGCGCAGGTGAATGCCGCCCAGGCATCGCTCGATACCGCCCTGATCCACCAGGGCTATGCCCGCATCTACGCGCCTTTCGATGGCGTCATCGGCCGCAGGCTCGTCCATGAAGGCGATTTCGTCGCGGCCGGCACCAGCCTCGTGTCGGAAGTTCCGCTTCCGAGCGTCTATATTACCGCGAATTTCAAGGAGACACAGCTTTCCCGGATCACGCCGGGCCGATCTGCGGACATTACCATCGACACTTTCCCCGGCCAGTCGCTGCATGCCAAGGTCATCGGCCTGTCTCCGGCAAGCGGCTCGATCTTCGCGCTGCTGCCGCCCGACAATGCGACCGGAAACTATACCAAAGTCGTCCAGCGCATCCCGGTCAAGATCGTCTTTGATCCAGGCCAGCCGCTGGTTGATCGGCTGAAGCCCGGAATGTCGGCCGTCGTCAGGGTGGATACCAAGCCGGACCTGGACCAATGAGCGCGGCTCCGCGCGCCTTTGGTCCGCTGACCAGCGGCACGACGACCAGCCATCCGTTTCTCATCGTCGCAGCCCTGTTGCTCGCCTCCTTCGTAGTCGGCTTCGATACGCGCGTCTTTGCCGTCGGCCTGCCCGATATCCGTGGCGCCTATTCGCTTGGCTTCGACGAAGCCTCATGGCTCAGCACCGTCGCCAACGCACCGCAGATCCTTGTTTCATCGGCGGTCGCCTGGATCGTCACCGTTTTCGGTGTGCGCCGGGTGATGATCCCGACGACATTGGTCTATGCCTGCATTTCGCTCATTATTCCCATGGTCCATGACGGCGGCGCACTCTTTGCGCTGCATGCGGCGCGAGCCCTTCTGCTCGGCGTCTTCATTCCGGCCACCATCATGGTGATCTTCCGCAATCTTGACATGAAGTACTGGCTCATCGGCCTTTCGATCTACGCGCTTCGCGTTCCGTTATCGCAGAATCTCGGCTTCGTGCTCGTCGGCATCTATGATGATTATCTCGGCTGGCAGTGGGCCTATTGGCAGGATGTGATCGTCACGCCGATCATCGCCCTTCTCCTCATCATCGGTGCTCCCAAAGAAGAGATCAATTCGAGCCTACTCAAGGATGCCGACTGGGGCGGCATGATGCTGCTCGGATGCTCGATGACGATGATTTATGTCGGTCTCGATCAGGGTAACAGGCTGGACTGGTTCAATTCCGGCATCGTCACCTCGCTGCTGGCAGGCGGCACGATTCTCTTCATCGGCTTCCTCATCAATGAGAGTGTCGTCGCCAATCCCTGGGCGCATGCGAGCGTGATCCTGTCGCGCAATATCGGCATCGGCTATGCGATCATCATCGCCTTTACCTTTGCGAGTTCCGGCGCCTCGATTTCCATTCCGGGCTTCCTGCAGACGGTCGTCGGATTGCGGCCGATCGCCATATCTGAACTCTATATCTTCGGCGCGGTCATCCCGGTCTTTCTGTTCATCGCATTTGCGATCTTCCTGCTGCGCCGGATCGATGCGCGCCTTTGCATCATGATGGGACTAGCGGCGATGGCGCTCGGCTCTCTCTGGGGATCGAACCTCTCCGTTACATGGGCGCCGTTTAACTTCCTGCCGGCCGTGCTCCTCCATACGGCGGGGCAATCCTTCGCCTTCTTCGCGACGGTCGTCTACCTGATCGCAAATTCCGACCCGAAACGCTCGACGGCGGTATCCGCCTATATCCAGGTGATCCGGCTCGGTAGCGTCGAACTGGCCCTGAGCCTCTTGAACACCTGGTTCCGACAACGCGAGCAGTACCATTCCAATATCCTGACGGGGCCGATCTCGGGATCGTCGAGCAATCTTCACGGCGTAGTGGCAAAGCTGGAGACGCTGTTTGGGACAAGCCATCGCGGGAGTCTTGAAGCCCTCTCAGCGGTTGCGGCGGATATCCATGCGCAGGCAAACGTACTTGCCTATGCCGATATCTTCGTCCTGTCCTTCTGTTCTGCGATCGCCGGCCTTGCGCTTGTGGCCTGCATGGGCGCCATGCCCTTCGGACCGCTGCATCCCGATTTCCGCAAGAATCCGCCCGCGGCCGCCGTGAATCCGGCCACAGCCGGCTGACCGGGCGACGCTCGATGTTCCTTCGAATAGGTGCAGTGAGCCGGTGCGAATGCTTTTCGCGCCGGTCCTTCTGCGTGCCGCCGCCACATGGATGCGGGAGCGTATACCTATGGGGAACGGTAACTAGACCTGCGTATAGATGCGCCAATGCTCGCCCGGACGTAGCCTTCTCGCATCGAATTGATCCAGCAGGACACAGAAGCGCCGGTGGGGCCGCAGATAATCGGTAGCCTGACACCTGGCCTGGGTACCAGCCCTTCAATTCAGGAAACAGATTAAGAGGCCGCCCATGCCGGTGGCCGTTGCAGCGTCGTTCGACCTTTAACCCATGGAGCCGGCCGTGACATCCATCCGCATCGTGACTGAACCCCGTCGTCGCCGGAAACCGGCGATCCTCGCTGCCATCGCCATTCTCGCCGTTGCGGGCGGATCGGCCGCAGCCTTCTGGTTTGCAGGGACGGAGCCGACCATTGCGGCCCCGGAGCCTGGCGCGCCGGCTGTGCCGGTCGAGGTCGCCACACCTACCGTTACCAACGTACCTGTCTATCTTGACGGTCTCGGCACAGTGCAGGCGAACTATACGGTCAACATCACGACGCGTGTCGACGGAGAGCTCCAGAGCGTGATGTTTGTCGAGGGACAGGCCGTCAAGAAGGGCGACGTGCTCGCCGTCATCGACCCTCGCCCTTTCCAGGCGGCCGACGATCAGGCTGCCGCAAAGATCAAGCAGGACCAGGCCGATCTCGCCAACGCCCAATATCTGCTCGGCAAGGACCAGAAATTGGGCCAGCAGCAGATCGTCACGCAGGAAACCGTTGAACAGCAGCAAAGCATGGTGGCAAGTGCACAGGCACAACTTGTGCAGGATCAGGCTGCCAAGGAGGCCGCTGACATCTCGCTCTCCTACACGCAAATCCGCTCACCAATCGACGGCCGCACAGGTATCCGCAAAATCGACGCCGGCAACGAGGTCCACACGACCGATACGACCCCGATCGTCACCATCACCCAGACACAGCCAATCACGGTTGTCTCCACACTGCGTGAGGACGATCTCGACGCAGTGCGCAACGCGCTGAAGGCCGGCCCGGTCGAAGTGACGGCGATGTCGATGGACCAGTCGCAGCAGCTTGCGTCAGGCACGCTTTCGCTCATCGACAACGAAATCGATCAGGCAAGCGGCACGATCCGCATCAAATCGATTTTTGAGAACAAGGACGATGCGCTGTGGCCTGGTCAATTCGTGACGCTGAGGGTCAAGCAGCAGACGCTCCAAAAGGCCGTGACCATTCCCTCCGCAGCGCTTGAGCGCGGAGAAGACGGCTTCTTCGTCTACATCATCGATGCTGCCGGCACGGCTTCCGTGCGCAAGGTCACACCCGGCCCGATCGAGAGCGGCCACGCCGTCATCGAAAAGGGCCTTACCGGCAATGAACAGGTCGTTACATCGGGCCAGTATCGCCTGGATGTCGGCACCCATGTTACGGTTCAACAGGCGGCCGCTTCCCCAGCCGCCAGCAAGGAATAGGCCATGTCCATCTCCTCCTGGTTTATCGAGCGGCCGATCGCCGCCTCGCTAATGATGGCAGGCCTCTTCGGCATCGGTATCGTCGCTTACCCTCTCCTGCCGGTGGCACCCCTGCCGCAGGTCGATTTTCCGACGATCCAGGTCTCGACACAGCTCCCCGGCGCCGATCCGAAGACGATGGCATCGGCGGTAACCCAGCCGCTGGAGCGGCAGTTCGGGCAGATCCCCGGCGTCACCCAGATGACCTCGACGAGTACGCTCGGCTCGAGCGCGATCACTCTGCAATTCGATCTGTCGCGGGACGTTGATAGCGCCGCCCAGGACGTGCAGACCGCAATCAACGCAGCCGGAGGTCAATTGCCGACGGACCTGCCTTCGCCGCCAACCTATCGCAAGGTCAATCCCGCCGATCCGCCGGTCATGGTTCTTGCGCTCACTTCGGATACGCTGCCGCTGACGCAAGTCGACGATTTTGCCGAAAGCGTGCTCGCCCAGCATGTCAGCCAGATCGACGGCGTTTCGCAGGTTCTGATCTTCGGACAGCAGAAGCCAGCCGTACGCCTGCAGATCGATCCCGGCAAGATCGCCGAGATGGGACTTTCGCTTGAGGATATCCGCAGCGCCGTGACATCCATCACCAGCAACTCACCGAAAGGCAGTGTGCAGGGTGGAGAGCATACCTACACGATCTATGACAATGACCAACTCCTGAAGGCCGCCCCCTGGAACGATTCGATCGTCGCTTATCGCGACGGCGCTCCGGTCCACATCAGCGATATCGGCCAGGCGATCGACGGACCGGAGAACGATCAGCTGGCGGCCTGGGCTGATGGCAAGCGGGCGATCCTCCTGCCGATCTTCAAGCTCCCGGGCGCCAACATCATCGATACGGTCGGTGCGATCCGCGCTGCCCTGCCGCAGCTGCAAGCGATCGCACCGGCCGCCCTCCACCTCTCCATCCTCAGCGACCGGACGACCACGATCCGCGCCTCGGTGGCGGATGTCGAAACGACGCTTGTCATTACCATAGCCCTTGTGGTCATGGTGATCTTCGTCTTCCTGCGCAATGTCTGGGTGACGGTGATCCCGAGTGTCACCGTGCCGCTGGCGCTCCTGGCCACATTGGCGCTGATGTATGTCGCTGGCTTCAGCCTCGATAATCTCTCGCTGATGGGCTTGAGTATCGCCGTCGGTTTCGTCGTCGACGATGCGATCGTGATGGTCGAGAACATCCATCGCCATATGGAGATGGACAAAACGCCGAAACAAGCGGCAATCGACGGCGCGCGCGAAATCGGCTTCACCATCATTTCGATCAGTATCTCGCTCGTCGCCGTCTTCATTCCGCTGCTCCTGATGGGCGGCATTGTCGGCCGGCTATTCCGGGAGTTCGCAATCACAGTGACGATGACGATCGTCGTCTCGGCAATCGTCTCGCTGACCATCACACCGATGATGAGCTCACGCTTCCTGAAGCCGGAAAAAGACGCCAACCATGGCAGGCTTTATGCAATGAGCGAGAAGGCGTTCGACGGGCTTCTTGCCGCCTACCGCTACACGCTCGATATCGCGCTGCGCCATCACCGGCTGACCATGACAGTCTTCATCGCTTCGCTTGCGGCAACCGGCTTCCTGTTCGTCAATATTCCCAAGGGCTTCTTCCCAATCCAGGACACCGGCCTGATCACCGGTACACTCGAAGCCGCGCAGGATATTTCCTTCGCTGAAATGTCGCGCCACCAGCTCGAGGCAGGCAATATCGTTGCCAGCGATCCCGGGGTTGCGACCGTCGGCATGGCCGTCGGCAGCGGAGCGGGCCAGACCGTCAATAACGGCCGCATGTTCATCACGCTGAAGCCTGAAGACCAGCGCGATGCCTCGGCAAGCGAAATCATCAACCGGCTTCGTCCGAAACTCGCGCAGATGCAGGGTGCAGAACTCTTCCTGCAGCCGGCGCAGGATATCAATGTCGGCGGACGCGCCTCGGCTACGCAGTTCCAATATACGCTGCAGGACGGCAATGCCGACGAGTTGGACGACTGGGCAGCCAAGCTGCTCGCCACATTCAAGACGCTGCCGGAGCTGACCGATGTCGCCACCGACCAGCAGAATAGCGGCGCTACCGTGACGCTTACGATCGACCGTGACCAGGCATCGCGCTTCGGCATTGCGCCGCAAATGATCGACGATACGCTTAACGATGCTTTCGGCCAGCGCCAGGTCACCCAGTATTTCACCGACCTGAACAGCTACCATGTGGTTCTCGAGCTTGCGCCACAGTTCCAGAATTCACCGCTGGCGATCAACGGTCTCTATATCAAATCGCCGCTGACCGGCGAGCAGGTTCCCTTGAGCGAGCTCGTCAAGCAGACGACGGAGCCGACGGCCGTGCTCGCCGTCAACCACCAGAGCCAGTTTCCGGCCGTTACACTCTCCTTCAACCTTGCAAAGGGGACCGCGCTCAGCCAGGCGGTTGCCGCGATCAGCAAGGCTGAGGCCGATCTCGGCAAGCCGGCAACCGTCATCGGCACGTTCCAGGGCAATGCTCAGGCCTATCAGAGCTCGCTCTCAAGCGAACCGCTGCTGGTGCTTGCAGCGATTGCCGTGATCTATCTGATCCTCGGCGTACTCTACGAGAGCTATTTCCACCCGCTGACGATCCTGTCGACGCTCCCCTCCGCGGGCCTCGGTGCTCTCGCCATGCTCTGGGCCTTCGGCTTCGACTTTACCGTGATCGCGCTGATCGGCGTGATCCTGCTGATCGGCATCGTCAAGAAGAACGGCATCATGATCGTCGACTTCGCCATCGCCGCCCAGCGCGAGCAGGGACTGTCGCCAGAAGACGCAATCCGCCAGGCCTGTCTCCTGCGCTTCCGCCCGATCATCATGACGACAGCGGCGGCACTTCTTGCCGGCCTGCCGCTGATGCTCGGCCACGGCACCGGCTCGGAGCTGCGCCAGCCACTCGGCTACGCCATGGTCGGCGGTCTGCTCATCAGCCAGGTGATGACGCTCTACACCACCCCGGTCGTCTACCTCTACCTGGAAAAGCTGAGCGAATTCGTCAGCCGAAAACGGCCCGCCATCGCCCGCGAAGATGCCCCGGCGGAATAACCCTCCCAATCGACACGAAAGGAGTAAAACCATGGAACCTCTTTCTAGACGCACGGTCCTTGCCCTCGGAGCGATGGGCGGAACGGCACTTGCGGCGGGTGCGGCGCACGCAGCGAGTTTCGGCAATCCCGACCAGCCGGCCGAGGGTGCGATCAACGCCAATCCAGCCGGCCTTTCCGATCCCGGCCCGAAGAACCCAGCCATCAACGACCAGTTTCCTTCGTTCGGCAGTCCGCCGGCAACCGATGTTGGCGACATGCAGCTCTTCTGGGGATCGTTCAACAATGCACCCAAGCGCATCCAGAACGGCGGATGGGCGCGGCAGGTGACGAAGGCCGATTTTGCTATTTCCGAAGCGGTCTCCGGCGTCAACATGCGACTTGGCCCCGGCGGCATCCGCGAGATGCACTGGCACCGGGCCTCCGAATGGGCGATCATGACCAATGGCAGCTGCCGGGTGACCGTGCTTGATCCGCAGGGCCGCGCCTATGTGCAAGACGTCGAGGCTGGCGATCTCTGGTATTTTCCAGCCGGTTTCCCGCATTCGCTGCAGGGCCTCGGGCCCGAGGGCTGCGAATTCGTCCTCGTCTTCGACGAGGGCGACCAATCCGAATACGGCACGTTGCTCCTGACCGACTGGCTGGCGCATACATCGCCGGAGCTGCTTGCCAAGAACTTCGGCGTGCCGCAGGACACTTTCAAGAACATCCCATTGCAGGATCTCTGGATCTTCCAGGGCAAGGAGCCGGGTCCGCTTTCGGCCGACCAGGAAGCTGTCGCTTCTGCGGGCCTGCCGCCCTACCCTTTCACCTACCGGCTGACGGCATCGGCACCGCTGAAGCAGAATGCGTCGGGCACGATCCAGCTTGCCGACAGCAGCATCTTCAAGGTCTCCAAGACGATCGCTGCAGCGATCGAGACGATCAAGCCGGGTGGCGTGCGTGAAATGCACTGGCATCCGAATGCCGACGAATGGCAGTACTGGATCAAGGGCGAAGGCCGCATGACGGTGTTCGATGCCGGCCCGCGCAGCCAGACCGCCGATTTCCGACCCGGCGATATTGGTTATGTCAAACGCAGCCAGGGCCATATCATCGAAAACACCGGCAAGACCGATCTGCAATTCGTCGCCGTCTTCAAGGTCGCCGAATATCAGGAAGTCGGGCTCTCCTCGTGGCTCACGCATACGCCGGCCGCCCTCGTTGCCCAACATCTCAATGTCAGCGTCCAGGACATTGCGAAATTCCCTTCCGACCAGCCGGGGATCATGCCCGAGGGCTGACCACGGTATCATGCCCAAGGGTTGATCCTTTGTAGTAAGGCTGCGAGACACCACCTCCGCCGTGGCAAATGGCGGAGGTTTTTGGCGTTGCCCGAAAACCAGCACTTCCTTTCCGGCCGATATAAAAAAATCTGCATCGTTTCGGAATAAAATCTGCGATGCTTTCGTATACTCAATCATGGAACGGAAAGAACGCCCCTTCGATGTCCTCGGTCAGCTCGCAGCGCTTCGTCGCTATGCGCGCTCGCTGGTGCGCAATTCGGACGAGGCGGAGGATCTGGTGCATGATGCACTGGTTCGGGCCTTCGAGAAGCGCAAGAGCTTCCGCAGCGGCGGAAACCTGCGCACCTGGCTGCTTTCCATTCTGCATAATGCGCATATCGATCGCGTGCGGCAGACCCGCTCGCTGACGCGCCGCCATGACGAGGCGGCGGTCGAGGCGGAGCAGTCGCTGCCGGCCGGACAGGAGCATGCGGTGCGCCTGCAGCAGGTGCGCAACGCCTTTTTCGATCTGCCGGAAGAACAGCGTGAAGCGCTGCATCTCGTAGCGATCGAGGACCTGTCCTATCAGGAAGCGGCCAATGCGCTCGGCATTCCTGTCGGCACGCTGATGTCGCGGATTTCCCGCGCCCGCGCCCAGTTGCGCGAGTTCGAAGAGAAGATGCCGCGCATTGCGCATCTGAAATTAGTTGGAGGGAACGGCAATGAAGGCGATTGATCCAATCATCGATGCCGATCTCGACGCCTATGTCGACGGCGAGCTCGATGTCGCACGGCGTATCCAGGTGGAATCCTATCTGTCGGAGAATCCGGCGATCGCCGCCAAGGTCATGGCCGATCTCAGCATGAAGGGCGAATTGCGCCTGGCGCTGGCCGGCGAAAGCGCCTTTGGCCGCCCCGAAACGCGCGATGCCGCCCGAAAGCTGGAACGCGGTCTTTCCTATGGTCGCATCCTGCATTCGGTGCAGCGCATCGCTGCTGTCGGTGTTCTGCTTGCCGCCGGCTGGGTGGCGCATAATTCCTTCGGCGCCTTTACGGCAACGGAAGTCGCAGCTTCTGTTCCGGCACCGGCCTATGTCGAGGATGCGGTGCGCGCCTATCGCACGGCAGCGCTTCGTGAAACCATCCCGTCGCAGACGGCGCCGGCCTATAGCGCCGAGGAAATCCGCGCTGCGACCGCAATCGTGATGCCCGAACTGCCAAAGGACTGGAAGGTTGCCGATGTGCAAATCTTCCCGTCGGATTTTGGCCCGAGCGTCGAAATGGCAATCGAGGAGACCGACGGCAAGCGCCTGTCGCTCTTTGCCGTCCGGCCGGGCGCCTTCGAGGTGAAGCCGGTCAGCCATGTTGCCCTTGAAAAGACAGAAGCCGCCTACTGGCAGATCGGCGACGTCGCTTATGCGCTGATCGCCGACAACAGCGGCACCAATCTCGATCAGGCAGCCGAACAGCTTGCCCGCTCGCTCTACTAGTTCAACCGAGGAGATCAGTCATGAACCCGATCAATCCCCGTTATGGTTACGGCTCCGGCGCCCAAACACAGACCCTTTTCGACGAAGGTCTGCGCCAGCACATGCTGCGCGTCTACAACTACATGGCGCTCGGCCTGGTCATCACCGGCATCGTTGCCTTCATCGTCGGCTCGACCCCGGCGCTCTACGTGCCGATCTTCCAGACGCCGCTCAAGTGGGTGGTGATGCTGGCGCCGCTCGCCTTCGTGTTCTTCTTCTCGTTCCGCATCCAGTCGATGTCGTCAAGCACCGCACAGATGACCTTCTGGGCCTTCTGCGCCGTGATGGGCCTGTCGCTCGCCTCCGTCTTCCTGGTCTTCACCAAGACGAGCATCGCGCAGACCTTCTTCATCACCGCTGCCATGTTCGGCACGATCAGCCTCTACGGCTACACGACGAAACGTGACCTTTCGAAGATGGGTTCGTTTCTGATGATGGGCCTGTTCGGCATCATCATCGCCGGCATCGTCAACATCTTCCTTGGCTCGTCCGCCCTGCAGTTCGCCATCTCGGTGATCGGCATCGTCGTCTTCGTCGGCCTGACCGCCTACGACACGCAGAACATCAAGGAACAGTATTCGGAAAACTACGATCAGGAATCGAACCAGAAGCTGGCCGTCTTCGGCGCGCTCTCGCTCTACCTGAACTTCGTCAACATCTTCCAGCTTCTGCTCAGCTTCACGGGCGAGCGGGAATAAGGACCGCGCTTCTGGGGGCAATGGAAGCGCAGAGCGCCCGGTTCGAAATCTGTGACAGGATGACGGATCGGGTGCTCACCCTAAAGAAACGGCCGGGCTTGATGCCCGGCCGTTTTCGTTTGTGGCAACGGCTCGTGGGCTTCAGATGATGCCCCAGGCCCGGTAACGGCCGCGACCGGTGATCTCGCGAATGCCGATCTCATTGATCAGGTTCAATGCACCACGTTGCGTGACGCCAAGCTCACGAGCGATCATGGCGGCTGACACCATCGGCCGCGACAGAATGAAATCGGCAAGCTGCGGCAGGCTGCTGTTGGAGCGCCGGCCGCGAAAGCGCAGCTCCATCTGCGTGCGCGCCAGCGATAGGCGATCGATCTCCTTGAGGCCGGTGATCGCGCTCTCCCGCATCCCATCGAGAAAGGCCTGTAGGCGTGTGACGCGATCACGCGAGCGCCGGCGCTCGTGGCGGATCTGCTTCAGCCCGGTGTGAAAAGAAAAGAGATGCGAGGCGACCTTGCCTCTGACACGCAGGCTGCTGGCAACCAGCAGGCCGCCCAGCCAATGTTGGCGACGCAGCGGCTCGATCCGTTCCCAGGCGTCGAAGAGGATGGCTGCGGCCAGGCTGGGTGGCAGCTCCTCGACGAGCGGGATCAGACCACGCCATTCCCGAAGCCGTTCCTCCTCGTTCCATTCGTCGTCGCCGAACAGGCCGAGCGGATCGACATCGCGCTGCGAGGACGCGGCCCCCTCCGGCTCTTCCACAACAGGCTTTCCGGCATGACGGTCGAGAAGTTGTTGCGAGCGGGCGAGCAGGGCATCGAGCTCGGCGATTTCGGCGGCAAGCGGCGCCTCGTCGTCCTCATTGTCAGGTTCGCGCCCGATAGATGCAAGACCTGCCGCCTCTGACGCCGTCCCCTCCTCTTCCAGTGTACTGGCGGTCAGCACGCCAAGGCCTGTCGGCCCGAGCGCCCAGCCGGAATCGGCCGTCTCGATCCGCCGCCGTGTGCGCAGGACAGAATGGGCGATCGTCAGCTCGTGGCTCGGCGCGCGGCTGTCCATATGGGCATCGTGCAGGACGAGGTCCTCGACATGCACAAGCTCGCCCGCCACCCACAGCGCACCGGCTGCATCGAAGAAATGGCTGCGCTCGGCAAAGCCCTGCCCCACCGCGGAACGCGCCGCCCGCTCGTCGAGCCGCGCCAATGCATCCTCGGCTCCGGTGATGGCCGGAAGCAGCGTCTGGAGCGTTGCGGCGTCTATATCGTAGCGCATTGTTAGGCTTAATGGATTCTCACAAAGGGAAGCAAAACCCTTATTTGCTTCCGTCAGTTATCGCATGATGAAAACATGCAAACAACGTCAAGGCTGGTGAGCTCAAGGTTTTCACCCGGTTTTTCGGATGGGATCATCCTTGCCTGTATCGATAAACGGCAATGGCGGAACGATCGCCCTGCCTATCAGTCGATGTCGCGCATCGACAGCATGCCTGCCGCGATGCCCGCTCCGATCCGACGCTCCTTCTGGGGCCTACTTCCCGGTCTTGTAGGCGTCATAAAGCTCATCAAGGCGGCCTGAGAGATAGGCACCGAAATCCGGCGCATCACCGGTCTTCAAGGCAATGGTGAAGGACGTGCCGGAACTCTTGATGCGGCCGGCGATCTTACCCCCGCTTGCAGGCTTCCAGTCATACTCGACAGTCTCGGGCTTGACCTCTTCCTTCTTGGAAAGTTCGGCGACAAGAAGTTCGAAACGGCGATCGCTCTCCACAGCGTTGAATGTGGAAGAGCCAATCAGCTTGGTCAGACGCGCGACCGCGGCTTCGGTCCAGTCTTGGGCAAGCGCCATCCAGCGTCTACGACCGATACCAGGTGCGGCACCGACAGCCTGGATGATATCGGCAGGAATAGCCTTTGCCACGGAGATGAGCTTCGACAGTTCCGTCTTGTCGGTCGAGAGCGCCTTCATGATAACAGGGCGATCGAACTTCTTCATTTCGAGATTGAGCGCGAAGACGGCGCGCTCAATATAGGAGAGATTGCGGCGCGCCGAGTTTTCGATGCCCTGCGCGATGACGAGATCTGTATCGTCGAGCTTGCGGATGACCGCCTGCACCTTACGGCCGAGCAGTTTGACGGCCTGGAGGCGTCGATGGCCATAGGCGACCTGGTAGCGCCCGTCATGATGCGGATTGCGCCGCACCAGGATCGGCACTTCCTGGCCGTTCTCGGCGATCGACTGCACGAGTTCGTCTTCCAGATCGAGAGGCTCATCAGCGAGGCGATCGCGGATGAAGGAAGAATCGATCAGCTCCGGGTCGAGTTCGACGATATGTTCGCCGGACAGCAGGGCCTCCTCCATCGCCCTGCTCTCTTCCTCCATGCGGCCGAGTGTCAGGGCCATGGTGCGCACCGGACCGGCTGCACCGCGCGCAGCGGTTTCCTCGAAGTTGGCCGCGGCCAACTCCTGCGCCGTGTCGGTGAACAATCCCTTCAGTCGATCTCGTCTGCTCATGTGCGGCCCCATGCTTTATGGATGCTGGTAATAATTTCGCCGTTGGCGGCGTTAACCGATTCCAGTGCCCGGTCATAGGTGGAGCGGCGAACCTGGCCTTTTTCAATTTCATAGAGAGTCTGCTTGGTCAGGCCCGCATCGGCAATTGCCGTCGATTTCAGGATGGTCGCCGTCAGCACATCATCCCCGAAGAGGCTGCGCAAAAGTGCCACGATCTGCGACTGCGGCGCGTCAAAAGGCTCATGGCGGGTGACGACATATTTGATGAAATCATGCTGCAGGTCGCCGCCGGCCTTGCGCACCACCGACAAGAGGTCGGACGTCATCAACAGGAATTGCGACATAGAGGCGACATCAACCATCTGCGGATGGATGGTGATGAGAAGCGACGTGGCGGCGCAGACGGCGCCGAGCGTGAGATAGCCGAGCTGTGGCGGGCAGTCGATGACGACGATATCGTAATCCGCCTCAACCTCGGCGATTGCATTACCGACGCGCCGAAAGAATAGCTCCTCCGGCTTCTGGCGATCATTCAAGGCACGCGGCGTTTCATGCTCGAACTCCATCAGTTCGAGATTGCCCGGGACCATATCGAGACCGTCGAAATAGGTCTTGCGGATAATATCCTTCAACGGGCGCCGTTGCGCATCGTAGCGGATCGCACCATAGAGCGTGTCGCCATCCCCGAGATCGAATTCCGGCTGGACGCCGAGCAGGGAGGAAAGCGAGGCCTGCGGATCGAGATCGATCGCCAGAACACGATAACCTTCCAGTGCCAGATGCTGCGCCAGATAAAGCGTCGTCGTCGTCTTGGCCGAACCGCCCTTGAAATTGGTGATCGCGATCGTCTGCAGCTTCTCGCTGTCGCGGCGCCAAGGCAGGTAGGAGAGCGCATCCTTCGGTTTGATCTTCGCCATATGTTGGCGCAACTCGTTGATCTGGCCGAGCGTATAGGAGCGGCGGCCATTCTGTGAGACGTCCGGCTGCGGGCCCTTGCCGTCCAAGGAAAGCTGGCGAAGATAGCCATCGGAGACGCCGATCATCTGCGCCGCCTCACCTGAGGTGAATGTCCGGAGCGTCTTTTGCGAAAGCGGCGGGAAGAGCCTTTCTCGCAGCAGCTTCAGCTGGCGTGAGAGCTGCGTGGCGTGCCGTTCGATGCGAACGTCCGTCGTCGATACGCTAATGTTGTCCAAAACACTTGCCCCTTCTTAAAGCGCTTTTCTGTCAACATAGCGTCAAAAAGCGTATCGAAGATGACATGATTCGGGGATAGCGACAATAAACGGTTCGCTAACCACACAGATAGAAAGTTGGCCGCGGCCAACTCATGGGTCCGCCCTTGCCAAAGGCTTGCTTTGGCGGCACAAACCGCTGGAAATCGCGAGGCAGAAAGCGTGCGGCATATCCACATCATCGGTATCGGAACGGGCAATCCCGAGCATCTGACCATCCAGGCGATCAACGCCATGAACGCGGCAGACGTCGTATTCATCCCGACCAAGGGTGCCGCGAAGGCGGATCTTGCCGAGGTTCGCAGGGAAATCTGCGAGCGATATTTGACCCGCGAAGGTGCGCGCATCGTTGAATTCGAGGTACCAAAGCGCGCAACCCAGGACCGGAGTTACGTCCAGAGCGTAGACGACTGGCATGCTGCGATCGCCCACATCTATGAAGGACTGATCGGCGACCTGCCGGAAAACGGTGCCGGCGCCTTCCTCGTCTGGGGCGATCCGAGCCTCTATGATAGCACGATCCGCATTATCGAACGGGTGCGTAACACCGGTGCCTGTTCATTCGACTATCATGTCGTTCCCGGCATCACCAGCATCCAGGCGCTGGCGGCAAGCCATCGCATTCCTGTCAATCTCGTCGGCAAGCCGGTCGAGATCACCACCGGCCGGCGGCTGACTGAAACGGGGCTGACGCATGAGAGCACCGTCGTCATGCTCGATGGCGAACAGGCCTTCTCGAAGATCGACGATCCCGATGCGGAAATCTTCTGGGGCGCCTATCTCGGCACGGAGAACGAAGTGATCCGCTCGGGCCGGCTTGGCGATATGGCCGACGACATCCTCCGGCTCCGGGCCGAAGAGCGCGAGCGGCATGGCTGGATCATGGATATCTATCTCCTGCGCAAGGGACGGGACTTCGAAGAGTAGTCATCCCGTATCCAACCCGATCTCGCTTTGCTGCATCCGGCGCGATCATGTAAGACATGGCCAAAGGATGGTTGAATGCGCAGCGCTGCCGGCAAGATCTTGGAAGCAGAAAGCCCTGATATAACGGGCATGCAGCGTGGCGCCTGTCCGGCGCTCGCAGCCCCCATGCAAACCGGCGATGGCCTGCTCGTTCGTCTGCGGCCAGCGGGCGGCGCACTCACGATCTCCCAGTTCCGGCAGTTGGCCTCGGCAGCGGCGCGACATGGAAACGGTATTCTTGAAATCACCGCCCGCGGCAATTTGCAGATCCGGGGTCTTCAAACCGGCTCCGTCGGGCCGCTGGCGGCGGAGATCGATGCTGCCGGCATCATTGTGCCTGACGGCGTGGCGATTGAAATGTCGCCGCTGCACGGCATCGATGCCGACGAGATCGCCGATGCGGCGGACATGGAAGCGGAACTGCGCAGCAAGCTCGGCGACCTTCTCAGCTCTCCGCACCTTGCTCCGAAACTCTCCATCCTGATCGATGGAGGCGGTGAGTTTTCACTTTCCGGGCTCGTTGCCGATATCCGCATCGTCGCACAGCCCGCCGGACAATGGCTGGTCTCAATCGCAGGCGATGATGGGGGCGCGACGCCACTGGCCCTCGGTAGTGCAGATGCCGCTGTCAATGCGGTCGGCGATCTGCTCCAGATGCTGATTGCGCGCGGCCGCCGGACACGCGCCCGCGACATCGACGCAGCAATACTGCGCGCCCGTTATCCGCAGATCGATAGCATCCGATCTACCCGGCCAGCGCCAAGAAAATCGTCCTTCGTCGGTATAACGAGACTGGGGAATGGCAGCACGGTACTCGGGGTGCGCCTGAAGTTCGGTCAGGCAAGGGCCGCCGATCTGCTCTCCTTTCTCACTTCAGCCGAAAGCGCTAGCGCAAGGGAAATCCGGCTGGCTCCGGATCGTGGTTTCTTCGTGATTGGTCTCACCAAGACGGCAATGCCGACTATTCAAAAAGTAGCCGTCGATCATGGCTTCAGCGTCACGGCGAACGAGCCGACCGAGCAGATCGCTGCCTGCGCCGGGGCAGGGGCCTGTGCCTCGGCCTTCTACGATACCAGGGCTCTCGCCAACCAGTTGATCAACCATATTCCCGCGCTCTTCGACGGCTCGCTAAAGCTTCACCTTTCCGGCTGTGCGAAAGGTTGCGCGCATCGGCGCGCCGATCTCGCGATTGTTGGTTCGGCCGAAGGTTACGACTTCATCGTCAACGGGCTCGCGGCAGACAGACCGGCTGCAAGGATTGCTGGCGAACGGATCGATTTCGCTATAGAGAGGCTCGCCCGGCTGATCGAAGACAAAAGAGGCGCCTGCGAGTCGAGTGCCGATTGCCTGAAAAGGCTTGGGCCCAAAGGCCTCGCCGAGGCGCTGCAACAGGAATAGCAATGCCAGACTACGATTATATCCGCAGCGGAGACGCAATCTACGAGCGCTCTTTCGCAATCATTCGCAGCGAAGCCGATCTCTCGCGTTTTTCGCCAGAGGAAGCGGATATTGCTGTCCGCATGATCCATGCCTGCGGGTTGGTCGAAGCCGCACAGAACTTCGTCTTTTCACCCGATTTCGTCCATGCCGCGCGCATCGCATTGCAAGATGGCGCCCCGATCTTCTGCGATGCGGAGATGGTGTCGCATGGCGTGACGCGGGCCCGACTGCCGGCCGGAAATGAAGTGATTTGCACCCTGCACGATCCGCGCACCCATGAGCTTGCCCATCAGACCGGCAATACCCGCTCGGCCGCCGCCATGCATCTCTGGCTCGACCGGCTCGCCGGCAGCGTGGTTGCCATCGGCAATGCGCCGACGGCCCTCTTCCATCTTCTCGAACTTCTGCGCGACGGCGCACCGAAGCCGGCGGCGATCATCGGCATGCCGGTCGGCTTTGTCGGGGCTGCCGAATCCAAGGATGCGCTTGCGGAAAATTCCTATGGCGTTCCCTATGCCATCGTGCGCGGCCGGCTCGGCGGCAGCGCCATGACGGCAGCCGCCATCAATGCGCTTTCGAGGCCCGGCCTATGAGCGGCCGTCTGATCGGCGTCGGCACCGGACCCGGCGATCCAGAGCTCCTGACCGTCAAGGCCGTGCGCGCCATCGACGGTGCCGACGTGATTGCCTATTTCGCCAAGCAGGGCAGAAGCGGCAATGGTAAGGCAATCGTCGAACATCTGCTGAAGCCCGGCATTGAGCTGCTGCCGCTCTATTATCCTGTCACGACCGAGCTCGACAAAGACGATCCGCTCTACCAGAGCCGCATCACCGATTTCTACAATACATCCGCCGATGCCGTTGCCCTTCATCTCGAGGCAGGTCGCACGGTCGCCGTCCTCAGCGAAGGCGATCCGCTCTTCTATGGCTCCTATATGCATCTGCATGTGCGGCTGTCGCAGCGCTATCCGACTGAAGTCATTCCCGGCATCAGCGCCATGTCCGGTTGCTGGTCGCTGGCGGGCATGCCGATCGTCCAGGGCGACGACGTGCTCTCCGTCCTGCCGGGCACGATGGCCGAGCAAGAGCTCACCCGCCGCCTCGCCGATACCGAGGCTGCCGTCATCATGAAAGTGGGCCGCAACCTGCCGAAGATCCGCCGCGCACTGAAGGCGGCCGGACGTCTTGGCGACGCGCTCTATGTCGAACGCGGCACCATGGCAAATGCCGCAATGGTCAAGCTTGCCGAACGGGGCGAGGGCGATGCGCCCTATTTTTCGCTGGTGCTGGTGCCCGGCTGGGAGGCCCGCCGATGAGCGGGCAGCTATTCGTGATCGGCACCGGTCCCGGCAATCCGGAGCAGATGACCCCGGAAGCACTGGCCGCCGTTGAAACGGCCACTGAATTCTTCGGCTACGGACCCTATCTTGACCGCCTGACGCTGCGCACCGACCAGATCCGCCATGCTTCCGACAATCGCGAGGAGCTGGACCGGGCGGGGGCTGCTCTGACGCTCGCCACCAGGGGTGCGAATGTCTGCATCGTCTCGGGCGGCGACCCCGGCGTCTTTGCGATGGCCGCTGCCGTCTGCGAAGCGATCGACAAGGGGCCGGCGGAATGGCGCGGCGTCGATCTCACCGTTCTGCCCGGCATCACCGCCATGCTGGCGGTTGCCGCGCGCGTCGGTGCACCACTCGGGCATGATTTCTGCGCGCTGTCGCTATCGGATAATCTGAAGCCCTGGGCCATCATCGAGAACCGTCTGGCGCTTGCGGCACAAGCCGGTTTCGTCATTGCCCTCTATAATCCGATCAGCAAGGCGCGCCCCTGGCAGCTCGGCAAGGCCTTCGAACTGCTGCGCCGGCATCTGCCGGCCACCACGCCCGTCATCTTCGGCCGCGCGGCCGGACGGCCCGACGAGCGGATTACCGTGCAGCCGCTTGAAAGAGCCGATGCCGCCATTGCCGACATGGCGACCTGCGTGATCATCGGTTCACCCGAGACCCGGGTGATTGCCCGTGAAGGGCAGCCGGATCTGATCTATACGCCGCGCTTCATGGCCGGGGAGACGAGATGATCGATCGCTTCGAGCGCCGCTTCCACCGTTTCGACCGACGTCATGATGGCAGCGGGCGCGCGGGCGATCACGACAACCTTGATACCGAGCAGGCGGGCGGCCTCGATCTTGGCATAGGCCGCCGTGCCGCCGCTGTTCTTGGTGATGACAGCGTCGATATTGTGCTGTTGCATCAGGTCGATTTCGCTTTCAAGCGTGAAGGGGCCACGGTCGAGGACATAGTCGACATCGGCAAGGGCAAGTGGCGGATCGACGGGATCGACGCTGCGCACCAGATAGAAATGCTGTGGGGCGACCTCGGCGTGATGGGCGCCCTGACGGCCGGTCGCCAGAAAGACGCGGCGCTGGGCGGGGCCAAGGGCCGCAATCGCCGCCGGAATATCCGCAACGATATGCCAGTGATCGCCCGGTTCGGGCACCCATTCAGGGCGAACGAGCGCGAGCGCGCGGATACCGCTGCGTTGAGCAGCAATGGCGGCATTGGCCGAAATGCGTTCGGCGAAGGGATGGGTGGCATCGACCAGCAGGTGATAGCCTCCTCCCGTCAGGAAGTTCGCAAGCCCCTCCGCACCACCGAAGCCGCCGATGCGGACGGGAACCGGTTGCTGGGCGGGAGCCTGCGTGCGGCCCGCCAGCGACAGGAGAATGTCGAACTCTTCCCGCGTGGCAAGTTCTTCGGCGAGCCTGCGCGCTTCGCTGGTTCCGCCGAGGATCAGGATACGGGTCTTCTCCATGTCTGACACTTCCCCCTCCGGCCCGCGCTGGCTCACTCTTATCGGCATCGGCGAAGATGGTCCAGACGGGCTCGGCGAGGAGGCAAAGCGCCTGATTGCTGCCGCACCCGCCGTCTTCGGCGGTGCGCGCCATCTTGAACTTGCCGATACACTGATTACTGGCGAGCGTCTCGCCTGGCAGAGCCCGTTCGAGAAATCGGTCGAGGCGATCGAGGCTCGGCGCGGCATGCCCGTCGTTGTGCTCGCTTCAGGCGATCCTTTCCTCTATGGCGTCGGGGCGACGCTGTCGCGCCGTATCGCGGCGCACGAGATGCGCACCATCCCCGCACCCTCCGCATTCAGCCTGGCTGCGGCCCAGCTTGGCTGGCCGCTGCAAGAGACGGCCTGCGTATCGCTGCATGGACGCCCGCTCGATCTCATCCGACCGCACCTGCATGCCGGCAGACATATTCTGGCGCTGACCTCGGACGAGAAGGGGCCGCAGGCGCTGGCCGAACTGCTTGTCGCCAACGGCTTTGCCGAAACATACCTGACGGTTCTGGAAGCCCTCGGCGGCGAACGCGAGCGCATCCGCAGCGCGACAGCCTCGGGCTTCGATCTCGACACGATCGACCCACTGAATGTCTGCGCTCTCGAAATTGCGGCCGGGCCGGGGGCACGCATCCTGCCCTATGCTCCGGGTCTCGACGACGATCTCTTCGAACATGACGGACAGATCACCAAGCGGGAGATCCGCGCGGTCACGATCTCGGCGCTGTCGCCGCGCCATGGCGAACTTCTCTGGGATATCGGCGCCGGCTCCGGATCTGTTGGCATCGAATGGATGCTGGCCGATCCGTCGCTCAAAGCAATCGCCATCGAGCAGGCGCCGGAACGGGCTGCCCGCATTGCCCGCAATGCCGCAAGCTTCGGCGTGCCGCAGCTTGCCCTTGTCGAAGGCACCGCACCCGCCGCACTCGCCGGCCTTCCGGCACCGGACGCGATCTTCATCGGCGGCGGCGGCAGCGAGGCCGGTATCATGGATGCGGCGATCAAAGCATTGAAGCGGGGAGGGCGGCTCGTTGCCAATGCCGTCACGCTGGAAATGGAAGCGATGCTCTTGGCCGAATATGCGGCACATGGCGGCTTCCTGACGAAAATCGAAATCGCGCGCGCCGCCCCCGTCGGCGGCATGAGCGGCTGGCGGCCGGCCATGCCCGTCACGCAGTGGCGCTGGATCAAGGAATAGAAGAATGGTGGTTCATTTCATCGGCGCCGGCCCGGGTGCAGCGGATCTCATCACGGTGCGCGGACGCGACCTGATCGGCAAATGCCCGGTCTGCCTCTATGCCGGCTCCATCGTCTCGCCCGAGCTCCTGCAATATTGCCCGCCGGGCGCGCGCATCGTCGATACCGCGCCGCTGTCGCTTGACGAGATCGAGGCCGAATTTCTTGATGCCGCCAATGCCGGACAGGACGTGGCGCGACTGCATTCGGGCGATCTCTCCGTCTGGAGCGCGGTCGCCGAGCAGATTCGCCGGCTGGAGAAACACGGCATCGCCTATACGATGACGCCGGGCGTTCCAGCCTTTGCGGCGGCGGCCTCGGCTCTCGGCCGCGAATTGACGATCCCGGCCGTGGCGCAAAGCCTCGTACTGACGCGTGTCTCCGGCCGCGCCTCGCCGATGCCGAATGAGGAAACGCTCGAAAAATTCGGCGCGACGGGGGCGACGCTGGCAATCCATCTCGCCATCCATGCGCTGGCTGAGGTCGTGACGGAACTGACGCCTCTTTACGGCGCCGATTGCCCTGTCGCCATCGTGGTGAAAGCCAGCTGGCCGGACGAGCGTATCCTGCGCGGCACGCTTGCCGATATCGAGGCGAAGGTGGCAGCCGAGCCGATCGAGCGCACGGCCATCATCTTCGTCGGCCGCTCGCTTGGATCAGAGGATTTCCGCGAAAGCTCGCTCTACGACCCCGCCTATCAGCGCCGTTTCCGCGGACGCGAATAGGCTTCTCAAACCTTCGCGACGATATAATCCATGCTCGCCTTCAAGGCGGCGCCGGGGTCCTTCAGCACATGGACTTCGGATGCGAAGGGCTCGAAGGAGAAGGGGCCCTTGTAGCTTGCCTGCAGCAAAGCGCGGATCTGGCCGGCATTACCGAGCCGGTCATCGGCATCGACGAGAATACGGTGCGGATCGCGCATGTCCGAGACGGAAACGGCAGGATCGCTGACGCCGGAAATATGCACGAGCCCGGTCAGATGCGGGAAGAAGGGCGTTTCGCCGGCGAGGTGATGGTGGAACGTGTCGTGCACCAGCCGGAAGGTCGGCTGCGCACCGAGTGTCTCGATCACATCGGCTGCTTCCGCCTTAGAGCGCAGCGAGCAGATTTCGAAGCCGAGCGGCTCGACGAGGCCAACAATGCCGGCGGCATCGAGCATGGGGCGGAGTGCCGTCAACGACTGGCGCAGATTGGCCTGGCGCTCGCCGTCGACGCGACCCGTACCGTCATTCTTGGGAACCAGTACCAGCGCCTGCGACCCGACAGCCCTTGCATAATCGATCAACTCGCGGGCTTCCCGCTCGCGCGTCGCATTCCATTCGTTGAAGCGCTGCAGCGCGTTGATCGAGATGATCGCGACGCCGTGGCGGTCGGCGGCCGTCTTGATGGCTTCAGGCTTTGTACCATCGAGAATGGCATTGGCCGAGAGATCATTACGGATCTCCACCGCGTCAATGCCGAGCGAGGCGGCAAGCGCAAAGAAATCCTCGATCGACAGCGAAGGTGCCGCCATATGGTTCAGCGCGAAACGGATGGATGCCATGCGAAATCTCCTCCTCGCCCCTCATGCGTGAGAAGCATTATGAATGACTAATCCAATCTCTACTGGAATTCGCCGCCCAATCCATCGGCTGGACACTATCAAACTCTATCATCGCTGCTAGATTTTCCGGGCGAATGATAGAATTCCATCATTTTTAGATATTCTCCGGCAGAAAAATCTCGAAGGGCAGGAAGGACTGGCCGGGAATGGCGATCTCGCCATTTTCCAGTGCGCCCGTCATCAGCGAGACCACCTCCTTGCACAGCGCCGGCAGCGGCGTGCCGATCGCCATGGTGACGATGCCGTCGGCAAGGCCGGCCTTGCTGTCGGCGGTGAGCTCGTTGACGACAAGCACGATGCGGCCGCCGATCCCTTCTTCGCGAAATGCCGAAATCGCTCCTTCCATGCCGCCGCCGCAGACATAGAGGCCGACGAGATCGGGATGTTTCTGCAGAAGCGTCAGTGTCGCCTCATGGGTGATTTCAGGCGTTTCCAGATTGATCAGCGTTTCGACCACCTCGAAATCCGGCGCCTCCTCGCGAAAGTAAGAGCGGAAGCCCATTTCGCGAAGCTCGTGGCCATGAAAACGGTGACTGCCGACAAAACAGGCGACCTTGCCAGGCCGGCGGGCGGCTTTGGCGATCATCCAGGCGGCGGTGCGACCGACCTTGCGGTTGTTGACGCCGATATAGGCGTCCCGCACCCCGGTCGCGAGATCCGAGAGCAGCGAGAAGACCGGAACGCCGCGCGCCTTCAATTCCTCGACCGCTGCCGTCACGGCCGGATAATCCGGCCCGACAAGCGCGACCGCCTGGTTTCGGGCGCCGAGCAGCTTGATCTTTTCGATGATGGCGGCGGGTGTCGCTGCGGATGGATATTCCACCTGCGTCTGGATCCGCGCAGTCGTGACATTGCGGGCGGCGGTTTCAATCTCACGCGCGAAGGCCTGATAAAAGGGCTGCGTCGGCTTCTGCAACAGGAAGGCCAGGCGATGTTGCGGCAGATCCTCGAAGACGCGCTGGCGGATCAGACCGACCGCATGATAGCCGATCGACTGGGCCGCATCATAGACACGGCGCGCCGTTTCCTCACGTACCCGGTGGCGGCCGTTCAGCACACGGTCGACAGTCGCGACGCTAACGCCGGAAGCCTGGGCGAGATCGGAGATGGTCGGGCGGCGCATGGTTGTTCCTGATAGTTTTCAATCACGAATGAAAGCCACTTATGATGGCTTTTGATAGAATATATCAAGCCTGCATTGAGCGCTTTGCGAAGTCAACCTATTCTCTGGGTCAAGAGCTGACAGGGAGGA
The DNA here is from genome assembly GCF_056398505.1 of Rhizobium sp. 01T437. Lineage (NCBI taxonomy): Bacteria > Pseudomonadati > Pseudomonadota > Alphaproteobacteria > Hyphomicrobiales > Rhizobiaceae > Rhizobium > Rhizobium sp. 01T437. Next base: position 9,575 of record NZ_JBFTPM010000016.1, on the reverse strand, counting down.
AGACATGGCAGGCAAGCGCGATTACAGCCTCCTGGGAGAGAGCGGACGCACGGCGGTGGAAACCGGCCTTGCAGCCGCGCAATGGTATCACACCGATATTGCCCGCAAGGAAATGAAGGCGCTGATGCAGCGCTCCGACGACCAGGCGATCCGTGACACCGCGCTCTGGCTCGGCAGTATGGTGGTCTTTGCCGCGCTCGGCATTTTCTTCTGGGGCTCCTGGATCGCCGTGCCCTTCTTCCTGGCCTATGGCGTGCTCTACGGCTCGGCCTCCGACAGCCGCTGGCACGAATGCGGTCACGGCACCGCCTTCAAGACGCGCTGGATGAACGATGTCGTCTACCAGATCGCCTGCTTCATGATCATGCGTAATCCGGTGACCTGGCGCTGGAGCCATGCCCGCCACCATACCGACACCGTCATCGTCGGCCGCGACCCTGAGATCGCCGTCATGCGCCCGCCGGATCTCTTACGGCTGATCCTGAATTTCTTCGGTATACTCGATGCCTGGCATGCAGTCATCGATATGATCCGAAATGCTTGCGGCGTCATCAGTGCTGCGGAAAAGACCTTCATCCCGGAGATGGAACAGCCGAAGGCGATCCGCATTGCCCGTATCTGGCTTGCGATCTACGTCGTCACCATTGCGCTTGCGTTTTACCTGGGCTCGATCCTGCCGCTGATACTGATCGGTCTGCCGCGCCTTTATGGCGCCTGGCATCATGTGCTGACCGGCCTGCTGCAGCATGGCGGGCTAGCAGACAATGTCATCGACCACCGGCTGAACAGCCGCACGGTCTACATGAACCCGATCAGCCGCTTCATCTATTGGAACATGAACTACCACGTCGAGCATCACATGTTCCCGATGGTGCCCTACCATGCGCTGCCGAAACTGCATGCGATGATCAAGCACGACCTGCCGGCGCCCAATCCGTCGATCTGGTCCGGCTACCGGGAAATGATCCCGGCCTTTCTGCGCCAGCTTCGCAATGAGGATTATTTCCTGAAGCGGGAACTTCCCGCGACGGCGCGGCCCTACCGGGAAGAATTCCACAACGAACTGGCACCGGCCGCGCAATAAGACACGAGTTCATGGGAGGAAAACATGAGCGAAAATTGGATCCAGGTTTGTGCAACTGACGAGATCGACGAGGAAGACGTCATCCGCTTCGACCATGGCGGACGGACCTTCGCAGTCTATCGCAGCCCGGACGACGAGTTCTTCGCCACTGACGGGCTCTGCACCCACGAGCACATCCACCTAGCCGATGGGCTCGTCATGGACGAGATCATCGAATGTCCGAAACATAATGGCCGCTTCAACTACAAGACCGGCGAAGCCAAGGGGGCTCCCGTCTGCGTCAACCTGCAAACTTATCCCGTAAAGATCGAAGACGGTGCTGTCTTCATTTCGGTTTAGATGCCATGGCCCATTTTGTCATCCTAGGGGCAGGGGAATGCGGGGCACGCGCCGCCTTCGCGCTGCGGGAAAAGGGATTTGACGGTGAGATCACGCTCGTCGGTTCCGAGCCGCACGCCCCCTATGAGCGCCCGCCGCTCTCCAAAGCCGGCCTTGCCGGCAATGTCGATCCGAAATTCATCGCCGCGCGGGAAACCTATGAGGCCGGCAGCATCCGCCTGCTGACCGGTGTGACGGCAATCGGCCTCGATGCCGCGGCCCATACCGTCACCCTGTCAGACGGAAGCCACCTTGCGTACGACCGGCTGCTGCTTGCGACGGGCGCCAGCGCCCGCGCTTTTCCCAATGCGCCCGGTGAGAGCAGCCATATCCGCCTCCTGCGCACGCATCATGATGCGGTAACGCTGCGCGCCGTGCTTCAGCCCGGCAAGCGGCTTGCCGTCATCGGCGGCGGCTTCATCGGCCTGGAGGTCGCGGCGACCGCGCGTCAGCTCGGCGCCGATGTCGTTCTCATCGAAGGGCTGGAGCGGGTGCTGAAACGCGGCGTTCCCGAGGATGTCGCCCATCTTGTCGCTGAACGCCACCGCGCCGAGGGTGTCGATCTGCGCTGCGGTGTTTCCATCGAATCCCTCACGGAGCGGGACGGCAAGGCCGTCATCCGGCTTTCTAACGACGAGATGATCGAGGCCGACCTTGCGCTTGTCGGCATCGGCGCCCGGCCGAATACCGAGCTTGCCGAAGCGGCCGGACTTGTTATCGACAATGGCATTGCCGTCGATGACCGGCTTCGCACGTCCGCCGCCGATATATTCGCTGCCGGTGACTGCTGCTCCTTTCCGCTGGCAATCTACGCCGGCCGGCGCGTGCGGCTGGAATCCTGGCGCAATGCGCAGGAGCAGGGCACGCTTGCCGCCGCCAACATGCTCGGTGCCGATGAGCCGGTGTCCGCCGTGCCGTGGTTCTGGTCGGATCAATATGAGATGACGTTGCAGATAACAGGGCTTGCCGATGGCGCGGTCGCCCACCTGCGTCGCGATCTCGGCGAGGGCGCCTTCATCCTTTTCCATCTTGATGGCGAGGGCCGGCTGATTGCCGCAAGCGGCATCGGCCTTGGCAATGCGGTCGCCCGCGACATTCGTCTGGCGGAAATGCTGATTGCCGCACGCGCCCATCCCGATCCGGCTGCGCTGACTGCCAACAACGTCAAGCTGAAAACGCTTCTCGCCGCCTGATTCGCTTCCCCGAATACCGACCTAACGAATACTGGCCCAAAGGATATTGCGATGAAAAAACATAATCGCGCCACGGTCGCCGACATCCTGGCGCTCAAGGGAAAACGGCAGCTCACAATGCTGCGCGTCACCTCGCTCGATGAGGCGGAAGCGGCGGAAAAAGCCGGCATCGACCTGGTCTCCGTGCCGCCGGCCCTGCTGGGACCAGTCTTTCGCGAGGCGGCCCCCACACCCTTTGCCATTCCCGGTCTCGAATATGGCGACCATGTCTCGGCCGAGGACTATATACGCGAGGCCTTCAAGGCGCTGAAGGCGGGTGGCGACGCCGTCTATTGCGCCGCAAGCCTGCAGACGATCCGACGCATGCGCGACGAGGGCATTCCCGTCTGCGGCCATGTTGGACTGATCCCCTCCAAGGCAACCTGGACCGGCGGCTTTCGCGCCGTCGGCAAGACGGCTGCCAGCGCCTTCGATGTCTGGCGCCAGACGAAAGCGCTTCAGGATGCCGGCGCCTTCGCGGCCGAGATCGAGGTCGTTCCTGGCGATGTCGCAGCAGCGATTTCCAACCGGACCTCGATACTGATGATCTCCATGGGCGCCGGACGCGGCTGCGATGCGCAATATCTCTTCGCCGACGACGTGCTCGGCACGACCAGAGACCACACGCCGCGCCACGCCAAGATCTATCGCAACTTCGCAGCCGAATATGACCGGCTACAGCGCGAGCGCATCGCGGCCTTCAGCGAATTTGTCGAGGATATCCGCTCGGGAACCTATCCGGAAAAGCGTCATCTTGTCGGTATCGACGAAGCCGAGTTGCGCAATTTCCTACATCGGCTGGAAGCGGAGGGGTAGAAGGCCCCTCGGTCGCTGGGGAGAAGAGGAACCCGCCATTGGCATCGGTTGTGCCCTGTGTCAGAGAATAGAGCCATCAGGAACAGATTCTCAGGCTCTGGTGACGATAGGCTTTGCACATGCGGAATTGATCGCGGTTCTCGTCGCGGTGACGGGTGACGAACCGCGTGTCATGACGATCCAGAGTGGCGATGCGCTTCCGTCCGGCCCCTTCGAAATGGGCCATCGCACGCTGCAATCGGGCCTGCGCGAATGGATCCAGGAACAGACCGCCCATCCCGTCGGCTTTCTCGAGCAGCTCTACACATTTGCCGACCGCGACCGGAACAACGATATCCAGGGCGGGCGCACCATCTCGATCAGCTATCTCGGCCTCGTTTACGAACAGACGGGCGCCGGCCGGCCGGGCTGGCACGGCTGGTATGAATATTTCCCCTGGGAAGACCATCGCGACGGGCGGCCAGCCATCATGGATGAACTGATCGCACGGTTGCGCCTGTGGGCCGACGCCGATCCCACCAGGCGCGAATATCGCCACCGCCGCGCCGATTTCACTTTCGGGCTCGACGGCGGCGGCTGGAACGAAGACCTGACATTGCAGCGTTACGAACTGCTCTATGAGGCGGGCCTCGTAACGGAAGCCGGCTGCGGCAGGAACGACAATCTCGGCCGACCGATGTTTGCAGACCACCGACGGATTCTCGCGACCGGCATTGCAAGGCTTCGCGCCAAGATCAAATACCGCCCGGTCGTCTTCGAACTTATGCCCGAAAGCTTCACGCTCCTGCAATTGCAACGGGCCGTCGAAGCTCTGGCCGGCCTGACGCTGCACAAGCAGAACTTCCGCCGTCTGATCGAACAGCAGGAACTGGTGGAGGAAACCGGCGAGGCGACGAGCGAGACCGGCGGCCGGCCGGCCAAGCTGTTCCGCTTCCGCCAGACCATTCTCGAAGAGCGCGCGCTCGCCGGAACGAAATTACCGCTCTCCCGCAATTGACATATGCTCATAGTGAGAATATCTCTGTGCGCAGGATATGCTCAAATCGAGCATAATTGATGGAGCCGGCCATGAACCACCTTGTATCCGCGTCTTCCCTGTATGATCGCGTCAGCCGCGTCATTCCCAAAGCCGAATGGATGATGTTCCAGGACGATGTCGATGCGATCCTCGAGTTGAAGCGCAAGCGCAACGCCGTCATCCTGGCACATAACTATCAGACGCCGGAAATCTTCCATGGCGTGGCCGATATCGTCGGCGACAGCCTGGCTCTGGCGCGAAAAGCCATCGAGGTCGATGCCGACGTGATCGTGCTGGCCGGCGTGCATTTCATGGCCGAGACGGCAAAGCTCCTGAACCCGGAAAAGACGGTGCTGATCCCCGACATGGGTGCTGGCTGTTCGCTGGCGGACTCAATCACGCCCGAGGATGTCGCGCTGCTGCGCCAGGCTCATCCCGGCGTGCCCATCATCACCTATGTCAACACGTCGGCTGCCGTCAAAGCCGCCTCCGATATCTGCTGCACCTCGGGCAATGCCAAACAGGTGGTTAAATCCCTCGGCGTTCCCAGGGTGCTAATGATCCCGGACGAGTATCTTGCTCAGAATGTCGCCAAGGAAACCAATGTCGAGATTATCGCCTGGCATGGCCATTGCGAGGTGCATGAGCTCTTTACTGCCGAAGATGTGCGCCAGCTGCGGGAAAACCATCCCGGCGTGACGGTGCTTGCCCATCCCGAATGCCCGCCGGATGTCGTTGCTGAGGCTGACTTCGCCGGCTCCACCGCCGTCATGTCGGATTATGTCGGTCAGAAGAAGCCGGCCCGCGTCGTGCTGCTCACCGAATGCTCGATGAGCGATAATGTCGCCGTGCATCATCCCGATGTCGAATTCATCCGCCCCTGCAATCTCTGCCCGCACATGAAGCGCATCACGCTTTCCAATATCCGCGCGGCACTGGAAGAAAACCGCCACGAAGTGACCGTCGATCCCGCAGTCGCGGTCGCTGCCCGCCGGGCTGTCGAGAGGATGCTGGCAATATGAGCGAGATTGCTGACCAACTAATCGGCCGCACCGTCATCGTCGGCAGCGGCCTTGCGGGACTGATGACTGCGCTGACGCTTGCGCCCGAGCCCGTTGTCATCGTCACCCGCGCTGGCCTCGGCGCCGAAACGTCGAGCGCCTGGGCGCAGGGCGGCATTGCCGCCAGTCTCGGCGCCGATGACAGCGCCGACCTGCATCTGGCCGATACGCTCGCCGCCGGCGACGGGCTTTGCGATCCCGTCATCGCTGCCGGTATCGTCGCCGAGGCGCCGGCCGCGATCGCGGCGCTGGAGCGAGCAGGGGTCCGCTTCGACAAGACGCCGGATGGCAGCTTTTCGCTGGGGCTTGAGGCCGCCCATAGCCGCCGCCGCATCGTGCATGCGCAAGGCGACGGCTCGGGTGCGGCGATCGTCCGTGCACTGGTCGCAGCCGTTACCGCGACACCCTCCATCACCGTGCTCGAAGGGCTGGAGGCTCGCCGTATCCTGACGGATGAGAGCGGTGTCAACGGCCTCGTCTGCGCCAGCGAGAATGGCGCCGTCATCCTTCCGACGCGGCGGATCGTGCTGGCGACCGGCGGCATCGGCGGGCTCTATGAGGCGACGACCAATCCGACCGGCAATTTCGGGCAGGGCATCATGCTTGCGGCGCGCGCCGGAGCCGAACTTGCCGACATGGAATTCGTGCAGTTCCACCCGACTGCTCTTGATTCCCGCCGCCGACCACTGGCGCTGGTGAGCGAAGCCGTCCGCGGGGAGGGTGCAGTACTGGTCAATGAGGGCTGCGACCGTTTCATGGCCGGCGTGCCGGGCGCTGAATTGGCACCGCGCGATGTGGTGGCCCGCGCCATCACCGCCGAACTGGCGCGTGGCGGCAGGGTGTTCCTCGACGCGCGCGCGGCTCTTGGCGATCGTTTCGCCACGCGTTTTCCGGTCATCGACGCTCTGTGCCGGGAAGCCGGTCTCGATGCCTCGCGTCAGCTGATCCCGGTGCGCCCCGCCGTCCATTATCACATGGGCGGGGTAGCGACCGATGCTGCCGGCCGCAGTTCCATTGCAGGTCTCTGGGTTGCCGGCGAGGCGGCCTCCACCGGCCTGCACGGCGCAAACCGGCTCGCCAGCAATTCGCTGCTGGAAGCCGCCGTCATGGGAATGCGTGCAGCACGTGACATTCTTGCGACCCCAGACGCAAAACCCTCGATATCCGAATCCGTAGGGACGCTGCCGGCGGCGGCCGATCCTTCGCCCGTCCGACCGATCGTCTCGCGCCATCTCGGCGTGCTGCGCAATGCGGGCGCCATCCATGGCGCCGTCGCAAGCCTGCTGCCGCTCGTGGAAGTCGATGGACCGTCTTCCGATCCGGCGATCGTTGCGCTGTTGATTGCCGTCTTCGCCAGCCTTCGGGCGGAATCACGCGGAGCGCACGCCCGCACCGATTTCCCGCTGAAGCGGGCCGAAGTCGTGCGACGGAAGATGACACTGGCTAGTGCCCTGGAGATTGCCCGGGCGACCGCTTCCCATCCCCTTGCAAGGAGTGCCTGAGATGAACCTCGCTTCCCTTCCGCGCGTCATTGTCGAGCCGCTGGTGCGTGCCGCCCTTGCCGAGGATCTCGGCCTTGCCGGCGATATCACCTCGGCAGCGGTCATCCCGGAAGAGCATCGCTCGACGGTCGTCATGGCCGCCCGCCAGCCGGGCGTGATTGCTGGTCTCGACGCCGCAGACCTTGCCTTCCAGCTCATCGATCCCGCCATCACGATGAGGCGGCATCTGCCTGACGGTGCAGCTGTAGAGCCGGGCAGCGTGATCGCCACCATCGAAGGCCCGTCGCGCGGGCTTCTGACGGCCGAGCGCACGGCGCTGAATTTCCTCGGTCATCTCTCGGGCATCGCCACCGTGACATCTGGCATCGTCGAGGCGATCCGCAACACGAAAGCCTCCGTCGTCTGCACCCGCAAGACGACACCCGGCCTTCGGGCGCTGGAAAAATATGCCGTGCGGGCCGGTGGCGGTATGAACCACCGATTTGCGCTCAATGATGCGGTGCTGATCAAGGACAATCACGTCGCCATTGCCGGTGGCGTGGCAGAAGCAATCCGCCGCGCCAAGGCCGGTGTGGGCCATATGGTCAAGATCGAAGTCGAGGTCGACACGCTCGACCAGTTGCACGAGGCCATGGGCGAAGGGATCGATGCCGTCCTCCTTGACAATATGACGCCCGATCAGTTGCGCGAGGCCGTTGGCATCGTCGCCGGTCGCGCCATCACCGAAGCCTCCGGCCGCGTGACGCCGGCAACCGCATCGGCCATTGCCGCCTCGGGCGTCGACCTGATCTCGGTCGGCTGGCTCACGCACAGCGCCCCGGTTCTCGATATCGGCCTCGATTTCGTCGAAGCCGCTGCCGAAAGCGCGACGCCATTGCGCCGGCTTGCCCAAGCTTTCTAAGATGATTTTGTGTTCCGGACCGCCCAAACCGCGAGGATGATACAGTAGCCGACCTCGGCCAGCTGCTGTATCAGGATCCAAATTCACGTCAGTATTTTCTCTAAACCGCCGTCAGGATTTGCCCGAAATTCTGTCGGCGTTTTTCGCTGGACACAGCCTCAACCTATTGCAAAGCTCCGTGAGCCCGCTGGAGGAGTGAGGCGAATTGGAGGAAATAGATTTGGAAAAACATGATGTTATTCCTTTGATGGGATTTGGCACGTTTGGGCGGAACGGCAAGGAGGGTATCGATGCGATCCTCTGCGCGCTCGAAACCGGCTACCGGCATCTCGATACCGCGCAAACCTATGACACCGAATTCGAAGTCGGCGAAGCGCTGCGCCGCTCTGGCCTGAACCGGGACGAGGTTTTTCTGACGACGAAAATTTCGACCGATAATTTCGGTCCTGGCGCACTGGTCCCTTCTCTGGAAAAGAGCCTGGAGGCGCTCAAAGTCGATCAGGTGGATCTGACGTTGATCCACTGGCCATCGCCCAATGGCCGCATTCCGCTCGAAGTCTACATCACTCAGATCGCCGAGGCGCAGGCCCGCGGCCTGACGAAACTGATCGGCGTTTCGAACTTCACGATTGCCCTGCTGGAGGAGACGGAAGCGCTGCTCGGCAAGGGCAGGATCGCCAACAACCAGTTTGAACTTAACCCGGTCCTGCAAAACAAGAAGCTCGCAAACTACTGCCGGGAAAAGGAAATTCTCGTCACCTGCTACCTGCCGATCGCCCGTGGCATTCTTTCCGACGAGCCGGTGCTGCGCGCAATCGGTGAAAAACACGACGCGACGCCGGAACAAGTGGCGATCGCCTTCGAACTCGCCAAGGGCTATTGCACCATCCCGACATCGGGCCGGCCGGAGCGCATCCGCTCGAACTTCAAGGCAAGCTCGATAAGGCTTTCACCTAAGGAAATCTCCCATATCGAGACCATCGACCGCAATCATCGCGTCGTCGATCCAGACTGGGGCCCGAAGTGGGACTAGGTATTTCCGACGATCGACGGTGCGTGCGACCGGATCGGGCGCGGTCGCGATGATCGCCAAACCAAGCCGCGTGTCGGCGTGAAGGGCAACCGCGTCGCAACATGCGGGCAGCCCTTCGTTTTCTTCAGCCTGACTGGGCCACCCGTCCGTCCGACAGGCCGCAGTTGCGGCGCTTGGCCGCTGATTTCACCCTTTACATCATTGTCTCAATCGCGTCGTAATTTGCCGCCGTAACGTGCACGATAGTCGGTCTGACAAAGTAATGAACCGCTGCTGCGGCAGCGGCGGAATTGCGATTGCATGAGGCTTCGGGGGCGATACAGAACGTCCGGTGCCTCCCCGGTACCGGAACTCGCAGTGCCCTGATTTGGGCGACGGTTTGGAGATTGGGTGTGAGCGATCGTATCAACGATATTTTCGTCATTGGGGGCGGGATCAACGGCTGCGGCATTGCGCGCGATGCGGTTGGCCGTGGTTATACGGTCGCGCTTGCCGAGATGAATGATTTCGCCTCCGGCACCTCGTCGGGTGCGACCAAGCTCATCCATGG
>NZ_JBFTPM010000015.1:0-143841 GCF_056398505.1 Rhizobium sp. 01T437 | reverse complement strand
GCGCAATAGAGGTTTCGATCACGGGACCCAACGAACAAGAATGCAGCAGCCGGAACCAGAACCGCGAGCAAATCGATCACGAGGGCCGGCATCCCGCCCGACAAGCGGTGTCGCCGTGAAAGCAATGTGCCGCTCAATTGGAGGACATAGGCCAGCCAAATTGCCGCAAGTAGCAGCTCAAAGACAAGCCTCTCCTGTCCAGTAAGGCCCCGCGTCGTCAGTGTGGCAACGACCAAGAGACCGATTGTAGCGAACAGCGCGTTGAGCGGCGTCGAAATCTTTGAGAATGGCACTGCCGACATTACATACTCCCAACCGCCCGGCATTCGTCGACAATAGATACCTTCGGGCCACACGCAAGGGAACGGGGGTCTGATGCAGGTGCCGCCCGAGGATCCCGTGACTCACGAGGACGTCATCGAAAACCGAAGGACGCATGCCAATTACAGCCGTTACTACAAGTCCAAAATGTTCCAGAACAATTGCAAGGACTGCCTGCTGCGCGCCGTAGATCCGGATGCGCTGAAGGTAAGGAACACGAGGGGTGAGCTCCACGGGGGAGCGCCGCACGCCTGAGGCGCCAACCGAAATGCGGTCACCGCTTTCCCGGCCTTGTCCTTCAGTCATGCACGCCGGATTCATTAAATAATCGCCCAAGTTGCTTTCCCGCTACTGGACCATCGCTACATGGACGATGTTGGCCGCTTACGCTTCAGGCTCACACCTATCGCGGAGAAACTACCAAACCAAGGCTCTCAGGCGCGAACCTACGCGGATTCACCACTAATAATGACACCCGCCTGAGGCAACGACGAAGGGGAATGGAGGATCCTGTGAGACTCGAACTCGCGACATCATCCTTCGGAGGGGTGTGCTCTTAATCCTCGCTGAGCCGATCGCCCATTCCACCGTCATCGGGCCCCCTACCAACGCGGCTTGTGGTCGATCATTTCCTAGCTTGGTCAGTAATTTCTTCTGAGGCCAGCAGTTCGTTCGCCCGAGCACGAACCCGATCGATATTGACAATATCGCTGTGGGGATCGACGTGGGCGTGCACGTTGCGGGTCGGAACTGTATCTCCGAGGAAGCCTAACCCACTCATACCTTGGGACCAAGTGATCTTGACGGCAGCATGCGCTATTTTGGCAACGAAGTTCGCGGACCCAAATTGCGCGTCCGTCCATCGACACACCTCAACCACGCGGGCGCTTGATGGACGAGAACTCCGATGATGAGTTCATTGGCCAGTTCTTGATTTCAATATGGCCAGTTTTCGGATCGCTTGGCCAATACCTCGTTTCATTTTTCATTTCCACCCGATTGACCGGATCGGAAATCTTGCGTTAGCTTGATTAAATCAATTTGATTGACTCAAAAAATAACAACTAAGGGAACGTGAAAATGGGACTGGATAAGAGCGTATTCCGCAGTGTTTCTGCGCGTGCCGGCTGGGCGGGGACGACCGCCTTGCTGGCGGTGATGGCGTTTGGCGCGTCGGCTGTTTCGGCCGCCGAAGCCGTGCTGACGATGCATATCGAAGAGCAGACGAGCTGGGTGCAGAACTTCAATCCGTTCGACCTTGCCGGCCGCCGGCAGAGCACCATGGATTTCATCTATGAGCCGCTCGTCATCTTCAACGCACAGGACGGCGGCAAGCCGGTCTGGCGCCTTGCCAAGAACTACAAGTTTTCCGACGACATGAAGTCGATCACCTATGAACTGCGCCCGGGCGTGAAATGGTCGGACGGCCAGCCGCTGACATCGGCCGACGTCAAATATACGATCGATCTGATGCTGAAGAATGCCGCGCTCGATACCGTTGGCGTCGGTGAAACAGTGGCATCCGTCGAGGCGCCGTCGCCGACCGAGGTGACGATCAAGCTCAAGGCCGTCAATTCCGACTTCCCGGAATCGCTCGCCGACCTCGCCGTCATTCCTGAGCATGTCTGGAAGGATGTCTCCGATCCCGTGGCATTCAAGAACGAGAAGCCGGTTGGCTCGGGTCCGATGACGGAAGTGCGCCGTTTCACGCCCCAAGTTTATGAGCAGTGCCGCAACCCGAACTATTGGGATGCAGCCTCTTTACACGTCGATTGCCTGCGCCTGCCGCAGATTTCCGGCAACGACCAGATGCTCGCGATCCTGCCCGAGGGCAATATGGATTGGATCGGCTCCTTCATTCCCGAGATCGATAAGACATTCGTGGCGCTCGACGCTGAACATAACGGCTATTGGCAGCCGCCGGCCGAAACCGTTGCCTTCCAGATGAACTTCAAGACCAAGGACGAGGGCAATCTGGAAGCCTATAAGGACCTCAACTTCCGCCACGCCTTCAGCCTTGCCATGGACCGCAAGTCGATGGTCGATATTGCCGGCTTCGGTTATCCGGTCGTCAACGAGCACGCCTCCGGTCTGCCGCCGCGTTTTGAAGGCTGGAGCAACAAGGCGGCTGAAGGTGACAAGGACGCCTTCATGGGCCTGGACACCGACAAGGCCAACAAGATCCTCGACGATGCCGGTTACAAGAAGGGTGCGGACGGTTTCCGCACGACCCCCAGCGGCAAGCCGATCGCCTTTCCGATCATCGTTCCGAACGGCTGGACGGACTGGATCGACGCCGTGCAGATCGCCGTTGAAGGCCTGCGTGCGGCCGGCATCAATGCCTCGGTTGCCACTCCCGAATACGAACAATGGCGCAAGCAGATTCTCGATGGCAGCTTCGAGGTCGTCATGAACTCGCGCGCCGACGGCGCCACACCTTTCCGCGGCTATTACCAGAATCTCTCGACCGCCTATGGTGGGCGCATCACTGGCGCTCCCTCGCGCTACTCGAACCCGAAGCTCGATGCGCTTTTCGATCAGTATCTGAAGGCGACATCGGATGAAGATCATAAGAAGATCTTCAACGATATCCAGCTGCTGGTTGCCGATGACTTCCCGGTCGTGCCTGTCTTCAACGGACCGACCTGGTATCAGTTTTCGAGCAAGCGTTTCACCGGCTGGGTCACCGACAAGGATCCGGTCATGAACCCGGAAGATCATGACAACAACCGGATGCGCCTTATGCATCTCCTGCGCCTGAAGCCGGTCCAATAAGACCGGCGAGGGAAGGGATATGCGTGTTTCCGGACGGCGCCTCGGCGTTTATGCAGTCGCCCTGGCGTTCGCCATCGTGATGAATTTCATTCTTCCCCGGCTCATGCCGGGGACACCCGTCGATGCGATGGTCGCCCAGCTCGGCCCGCGGGCCACACCCGCAGCCGTTGAGGCGATCAAGGTTCGCTTCGGCGTCGTCGATCAGCCGATGCTTCTGCAATTCGTCGATTATCTGAAGGGGCTTGCGACCTTCGATCTCGGCGTCTCGGTCAAATATTATCCTCAGACCGTCGTTCAGGTTCTCGCCCGCTCGACGATCTGGACCATTTTCCTCGTCGTGACCGCCATCATCTTTTCGCTCTGCATCGGCGTCGTGCTTGGCGCGGTCTCGGCATGGCGGCGGGGTGGCCGGTTCGACACGATCGTCTCGCCGCTATCGGTCATCATGATCTCGGTGCCGCCTGTCATCATCGCGCTGACGACGCTTTTCGTCTTCGGCGTCTCGCTGCGCTGGTTTCCGGTCGGTTACGCCTATGACCCGAATCTCGATCCTGCGTTCAACTTCACCTTTGCAGGCAGCGTCTTCATGCATGCCATCCTGCCGGTACTGACGCTTTCGCCTTTCCTGATCGGTGAATTCCAGACGACCATGCGTTCGTCGATGATCTCGATCCTCGGGGAGGACTATGTGACGATGGCCCGCGCCAAGGGCCTCAGCCATCTTAACGTGATGTTCGGCTATGGCGCGCGCAACGCCATGCTTCCTGTCCTGACAAACCTTGCCCTCATGCTTGGCGCCGTCTTCGGCGGTTCGATCGTTACCGAGATCGTCTTCAATTATCCGGGGCTCGGCCTGACGCTCTATACGGCGAGCATTGCCCGCGATTATCCGGTCATCCAGGGGCAGCTGCTTCTGATGACGCTCGCAACGCTCGGGGCCAACTTCCTCGTCGACATCATTTACGGGTTTATCGACCCCCGACTGCGGGATGCTGTGTAATGGGCTTCACGCTGAGATCCATCCTTCGCCAGAAGAAGGCCGTCGCCGGCCTCATCATTGTTGTCGCTCTCTGGCTCATGGCGCTATCTGCACCGATCATCGCGCCCGGCGAACCCGGCGCCCGTGTCGGCCGCTCTCACCAGCCTCCGTCCATCGAGCATGTGCTCGGCACGACGAAGATGGGCCGCGACGTCTATCGCCAGTTCGTCTGGGGTGCGCGCAGTTCGCTCACCGTCGGTTTTGCGACGGGCATTGCAATCACCGTGATCGGCACCGCCATCGGCCTCGTCGCCGGCTATGTCGGCGGCAAGACGGATGCCGCCCTCGATCTCGCAACGAACGCGGTACTCGTTGTTCCGAACATGCCGCTCTTGATCCTGCTTGCCTCTTTTGCCGGTACGGTCGGGCCGATGACGATCATGACGATCATCGCCCTGACCTCGTGGCCATGGGGCGCCCGCATGACACGGTCGCAGACGATGGCGCTGCGCAATCGCGATTTCGTCACCGCATCGAAAATGATCGGCGAGCCCGCCTGGCGGATCATCTTCGTGGAGATCCTGCCGAACCTCACACCGTTGATCGGTATCAACCTTGTCGGCAGCATCATCTATGCGATCGTCGCGCAGACGACGCTCGAATATCTCGGTTTCGGCGATCCGCTGAAAGTGTCCTGGGGCACGATGCTCTATAATGCCCAGAACGCTTCGGCGATTATGGTCGGGGCCTGGTGGGATGTCGGTGTCCCGGCGGTCGGCATTGCCGTGACGGGCCTTGGCCTCGCACTGCTCAATTTCACCTTCGACGAGATCGCCAATCCGCAGCTTCGCTCCGGGCCAGCGCTGTCACGCTGGTTCCGCCTGACTCGCGCCCGCAACCGTCAACTGGAGGCTGGCCGATGAGCGACAATCTGCTGGAAATCGAAAGGCTCAACGTCGACTACCTGCTCGACAAGGGCGAGTTCCGCGCCGTCAAGGACGTGTCGTTCAGTATCGGTCGAGGCGAGATCTTCGGGCTGGCGGGTGAATCCGGCTGCGGTAAGAGCACCATCGCCTATGCCATCACGCGCCTTTCGAAGGCCCCGGCCTGGATCAGCGGCGGCAGCATCCGGATGGACGGGCAGGATCTTCTTAAAATGCCGGAGCGGGAGCTGCAGAGGATCCGCTGGAAGCGTATCGGCATGGTCTTTCAGAGCGCCATGAACTCGCTCAATCCTTTGATGCGCGTTGAGGCGCAGTTCCACGATGTGCTCTACCGGCACACCGGCTGCTCGCGCCAGGAGTCACGGGTGCGCGGCGAGGAGATGTTCCGGCTTGTCGGCATACCGCCGCAGCGCATCAGCGACTATCCGCATCAGTTTTCAGGCGGCATGCGCCAGCGCATCGTCATTGCCATCTGCCTGGCGCTGAGGCCGGAGCTCATCATCATGGACGAGCCGACGACGGCACTCGACGTGGTCGTGCAGCGCGAGATCCTCGAACAGGTCGTCGATCTGCAACGGACTTACGGTTTCTCGGTACTGTTCATCACCCACGACCTGCATCTGATGGCGCAGCTTTGCCAGCGCATCGGCATCATGCTGAAGGGCGAACTCGTCGAAGTCGGCGACGTGCGTCAGGTCAGCCAGGCGCCGTTGCACGACTATACGCGCAAGCTCTGGAACGCCATTCCCCAGCTTCCGAGCAAGCCCCATCTTTCAGGAGCATTGGCATGAAGCCCGAGGCACATCCGCTCCCGGCCGAAGCCGTCATACGGCTTGAGGAGATCAGGCGCCAGTTCGGCCCGGTGCATGCGCTGAAGGGTGTTTCCTTTTCGCTCTTTCCCGGCCGCGCGCTGGCACTCGTTGGCGAATCCGGTTGCGGCAAGACGACCTGCGCCCGCATCATCGCGCGTCTCGACCGGCCGACCGGCGGCAAGCTGTTCTTTCACGGGCAGGATCTGACCGCCCAGGGGACGGCAAAAGACGAGCGTCTTTATCGCAAGGACGTGCAGATGGTCTTTCAGGATCCGTTCTCGTCGCTCAACCCCGCCTTCACCGTCAGCCATCATCTTTCCCGGCCGCTGCAGCTTCACAGCCAGAACACGTCGCGGACCGCCCTTGAGAATGGCATTGCGGGATTGCTGGAAAGCGTCGGCCTGGACCCGGCCGTGTCGAAACAGAAGTTTCCGCACGAGCTGTCGGGCGGCCAGCGGCAGCGTGTCAACATTGCCCGGGCACTTGCGGTATCGCCAAGCGTGCTTGTCGCCGACGAGCCGACCTCGATGCTCGATGTTTCCATCCGCAAGGATATTCTCGATCTGCTCGCGCGGGTGAAGCAGGGGAACGAGCTAGCGATGCTCTATATCACTCATGACATCGCGACGGCGGCGCATGTGGCCGAAGAGATCGTCGTGATGTTTGCTGGCCAGATGGTCGAATGGGGCGACACCGAAACGGTGCTCTCCAGTCCGCGTCATCCCTATACCCAGTTGCTGCTTTCCGCAGTGCCTGACGGCGGACGGCCCTTCGTGACCGGCGGCAGCGCGCGCTTCCTCGAACAGGCAGAGCGCGTCCGATCACTCAGCCGCCCGGAATCCACCGTGATCGAGCAAATCGGTCCCAATCATTTCATGCGCGCGCTCGGCGCGCAGAGCTAACAGGACGTCTTTCATGGATTATCTCGTCAACTTGTCGACCCTTCCGCAGGACACAAAGTCACCCGACGCCATGGCAAAGGCCGGCGTCACCATCCGCCGTGCCCTGCCGCCCGAACTGAAGCTGATTGTCCGCTGGATCGACGAGCATTTCGGCGAAGCTTGGGCAAGTGAGGCAACGGTTGCAATGACGCGCCAACCGCCGACCTGTTTCATCGCCACGCGCGAAGGCAAGCTCGTCGGCTTTTCCTGCCACGAGGCGACCGCACCCGACTTCTTCGGACCGACCGGTGTCGAGGAGAGCCTGCGCGGGCTTGGCATCGGCAGGGCACTGCTCTTTGCCAGCCTCAATGACCTGAAAACCATGGGCTATGGCTACGCGATCATCGGGGATGTCGGCCCATCCGCCTTCTACGAAAAAGCCGTCGGCGCAACTGCGATCCCCGATTCCGCTCCCGGCATCTATGCCGGCATGCTCAAGTCCTGATTTCGACAATACGAATAGAAAGAAACGATCATGTCCACACCGCCACCTCGGGCCCTGCGGCTCGAAACATTCTGGAATCCGCCGGCCGAGGGCAAGGATTTTTCCTATGTCCTGCAGCTCAAGAATCTCAATGCCGAGCCGCTATCCGGCTTCTCACTCTGTGTCAGCGGGCCCGGGCGGGTCGATCCCGCCGGTCGCGTCGAGGGTGCGACAGTTTCCAAAAGGCTGTCAAATTTCACCGAATTTCATCCTCCGGAAGGCTTCGCTCTGGATAAGGGCGAGACCTGGACGATTTCCGTCCATGCATTGAGCTGGCAGTTCCGTCATTGGACGGATGGTGCAACGAACGCCTATCTGGCCTTTGCCGACGRCAGCACAATTTCGCTTGGGCTCGAGCCGACGCGGTCTTCCGCCAGCAACGCACCATTGAAGCGTGGCGCGGAGATCTTTCCGGTACCTGCCAGTGTGCCCGTTTACGTTTCAATCATTCCCTGGCCGAACCACGTCGCCGTCGGTTCGCGTCAGCCCTTGCCAGCAGGGTTTTCGCTGCAGGCCGACGATCCGGACGCAAAAGCGGCTGCCGACAGCTTCAAGGCGCTGGTCGACCATCTCTTCGCTGTCGAAGGCATCATCCGCACTGCCGCGGAAGGCGCTTCAAGCGTCAGCTTGAAGAAGACTGCCGGTTTCGGCCCCGAAGCCTATCGGCTGAGCTTCGAAGGCGAGGCGATCACCGTCGAGGCGAGCAGTCGCGCCGGCTTCCTCTACGGCCTTGTGACGCTCGGGCAGATCTGGCGCGGTGCGCGCCTACATCCAAGAACCTTCCAGTTCCCCGCCTCGGGCGAGATCGTGGATGAGCCGTCGATGGGTTGGCGCGGGCTGCATCTCGATGTTGCTCGTCAGTTCTACGGCGAGGCTGAAATCAAGAAACTCATGGCGGTGCTAGCCTGGAACAAGCTCAACCGTTTCCATTGGCACCTCTCCGATGACGAAGCTTGGCGCGTCGAGATCGATGCATATCCGGCGCTGACCGAAATCGGTGCGTGGCGCGGTCACGGTCTTGCCCTGCCGCCGCTGCTCGGCTCCAGCCCGGCCCGCACCGGCGGCTACTATACCAAGGCTGCCATTCGCGAGATTGTCGCCTACGCCCAAGGGTTCGGCATCGAAATCGTGCCGGAGATCGACATACCCGGCCATTGCTACGCCATGCTGCAGGCCATACAGGAACTGCGCGATCCGCAAGAGGCCGGCAGCTACTATTCGGTTCAGGGCTTCCCGGACAATTGCATCAATCCCGCCCGCGAAAAGACCTATGATGTCATCGAAACGATCTTTTCGGAACTCATCGAGCTTTTCCCCTTCAAGACCATCCACATCGGCGCCGACGAAGTGCCGCTAGGCGCATGGTCGGGCTCGCCGGAGGCTCTCTTAGAGCTGCGTTCGCTCGCCGGTGATGAGGTTGCCGATGCACATGCCAAGCGCCTGAACGTCATCACCAACACGCATGGTGCAGATGATATCCATGGTTCGGGTGCGGCCTTCCTGCAGGCAGAGTTCCTGAAGCGCATTCAGAGCTTCCTCGCCTCCAAGGGCTGCATTATCGGCGGCTGGGAAGAAGCGGCGCATGGCGACGTCATCGACAAATCGAAGAGCTATCTTTGCAGCTGGCGTAATGTCGAAGTCGCGGCCGAACTTGCCAATCGTGGCTATGAGATCGTCGTCTGCCCGGGGCAGGTCTATTATCTCGACATGGCGCTGCGGCCCGACTGGGATGAACCGGGCGCCAGCTGGGCCGGCACGTCGGATGCCGAGAAGATCTATACGTTCGATCCGGTCGGGGGCTGGACGGAAACCCAGAAGCAGAAGCTTCGCGGTATTCAGGCCTGCATCTGGTCCGAACCGATGACCGATCGCGCCGTCTTCGATCGGCTGGTCTTTCCGCGCCTGTCCGCGCTTGCCGAAACGGGCTGGACGAAACCGTCGTCCAAGTCGTGGGAGCGTTTCAGGGCGCTCGCTGGGCTGATGCCGCTGCTTTACGGCCTGCAGCAGTCGTAAGCTCGGGTTAGGATTGAGGATCATCTTTGCCATCACTGGAGACGGTGATGGCAATGGATGGGGACATCGCTCTCAAGCTGCGAGCTTGAGCGTCGCTGACACATCGAAGCAAGCCTGCGCTGGCAGTCAGTCCCGCTGATCCTGCGGCGGGGCGGCGCATCCAGGTTCGGCGATGCGAATGGGGCGGGTTCCAACAGGAGCGCCGGTCGCGCGATCGATGGTGACGGGATCGATCTCGGTTCCGGTTTCGGCATCGAAGAAACGGGTGACTTCGCCGCCGCCGCGGTGCTTGCGGCCCCAGGCGCCGATCGCAAACAGAACTGGTAAAAAGTCGCGACCGGCCTCTGTCAGCACATATTCGTCGCGCGGCGGGCGCTCGGAATAGCGACGTTTTTCCAGCAGCCCTTCCTCCGTCAGCGATGACAGCCGCCCCGTTAGCATTGTCGGGGCAATGCCGAGGCTTTTTCGAAAATCATCAAAGCGGGTCAGCCCGGCATGGGCGTCGCGCATGATCAGCATGCTCCACGCATCGCCCACGAGCGCCAGGCTGCGGGCGATAAGGCAGGGCTGATCCGAAAGTTTTTTCATGTCGATATCTTTTTAGTAGTGACTCACTATCAATTTAATAGTAACAGAATGCGCATCGATGTTCCATGACAAAACGAAGGCAGAGATGAGCAAGAGAGAACGCGGTATTGCGCTGGTCACCGGGGCGTCCTCCGGGATCGGGCTAGTGACGGCGAAAGCGCTGCGGCGCGACGGTTACCGTGTGTTCGGCACCAGCCGAAGGTCGATGCCCGATACTGCCGACGGGATCACGATGCTGATCTGCGATGTCATCGACGATCAATCCGTGCAGGGCGTCGTTGCCGAGGTTCTGAGCCGGGCAGGGCGGATCGATCTTCTCGTCAACAATGCCGGGATCGGCCTGCTTGGTGGCGCCGAGGAATCGACGACGGCACAGGCGAAGTCCGTATTCGACGTCAACGTCTTCGGCACCATACGGATGACGAACGCGGTGCTGCCGGTGATGCGGCGGCAACGCAGCGGCCGGATCGTCAACCTGAGCTCGATCCTCGGGCTGATCCCGGCGCCCTTCAACGCGCTCTACGCAGCGACCAAGCACGCGATCGAAGGCTACTCGGAATCCCTCGACCATGAGGTGCGCACGCAGGGCATCCGTGTCGTGCTCGTCGAACCGGGCGTCACCCGCACCTCCTTCGAGGAGAACATCACGCGGCCGGACCGGCCGCTCGCCATCTACGATGCGGTACGTGCCGACGCCGAAAAGCTGATGCGCGAAATCGTCTCGAAGGGCGATGCACCCGAAGTGGTGGCCGCAACTGTCGTCCGAGCCGCCAATGCGCCATCGCCAAAGAGACGCTACACGGCCGGAAAAGCCGCGGGACAGGTGCGCTTTATCCGCCGCTTTCTGCCCGAGTCCTTCGTCGACAGGAACCTCCGGAAATTCAACAAACTTCCCGACTGAGCCTGCCTTGTCGCCGTGCCGGCTCATCACAGAAACGAAAGTTCGTCCAATGAGAGCATTCCTGATCGATCGCTACAAGAAAGGCGGCGCCCTCAGGCTCGGCCACAGCCCCGAACCGCAACTGCGTGAAAACGACGTAATGGTCGAGATCCATGCTGCCAGCGTGAACCTGCTGGATGCCAAGATCCGGGACGGGGAATTCAAGCTCATCCTGCCCTATCGGCTTCCGCTGGTGCTCGGCAATGATGTCGCGGGCGTCGTGGTCCGGGTCGGGGCGAATGTCCGGCAATTCAAGCCGGGTGACGAGGTCTATGCGCGGCCTGGCCAGGATCGCATCGGGACGTTCGCCGAATATATCGCCATCGATGCGGCCGATGTCGCGCTGAAGCCCGCCAATCTCAACATGGAAGAGGCCGCATCGATTCCGCTTGTGGCGCTGACCGCATGGCAGGTTCTGGTCGAGCGTGCCAAATTGCAGAAGGGACAGAGGATACTGATCCATGCGGGCTCCGGCGGCGTCGGCACGGTTGCCATCCAGCTTGCCAAACATCTCGGCGCCCATGTTGCGACGACCACTAGCACGGCAAACATCGATCTGGTGAAAAGCCTCGGCGCCGACGTGGTGGTCGACTACAAGAAGGACGACTTCGAAAAGGTGCTGAAGGGCTATGATGTCGTGTTGAACAGCCTGGGCAAGGGCACGCTGGAGAAATCGCTCGCCGTTCTGAAGCCGGGTGGCAAGCTGATCTCGATATCAGGTCCGCCCGATCCCGATTTCGCCAAGGAGAACGGCTCGGGCTGGCTGCTGCAGCAAGTCATGCGCCTTTTGAGCTTCGGCATCAGGCGGAAAGCAAGACGCCGGGGGATCGGCTATTCTTTCCTCTTCATGACCACAAACGGCGCTCAGCTCGGCAAGATCACCTCGCTGATCGAGGCAGGCGCCATCCGCCCCGTCATCGACCGGGCCTTCCAATTCGAGAAGACCAACGAGGCGCTGGACTATGTGGAAACGGGCCGCGCGAAAGGCAAGGTCGTCATTGCGGTGAAGTGAGGTCTGGACCCTCGGTTTAGCCGAGCGGCTTTTGCAGGTGTCGAGGCGCGGATTGGTTTCGGAGATCAAGGTTGCCGTCTCGTCCCGCCTGCAACGAACAAACGCTTATCGAGCGAAGGCGCTTCATTGTCGTTGCCGGTAGGCTGAGGGTGTGACGCCTGTGCCCAGCTTGAATGCCCGTGTCATGTGGCTCTGGCTGCTGAAGCCGCAGGCGGAAGCGATCTCTGCGATTGAGTCCATGCCACACAACATCGATTTGGCGCGCTCGACACGCCGGTGGGCCACCCAGCCATGCGGGGATACACCATAGCTTGCCCGGAACATCCGCTGAAAATGAAAGGTGCTGAGCTGTCCGATCGCCGCCAGATCCTGCAAGCGGATTGCCTCATCGAGATGGGCCTCGATATACTCCAGACTCCGGCGCCGCACATGAGGAGCGAGCCCGCCGCTGATTGCGCAGGGACGCATCCCTCCATATCGCGGATCAACGAAGAAATTGTTGATCGTCTGTGTCATCGCTTCTTCAGCCTGCAGATGACTGCCCGCCACCATCGCTTTCGTCATCTGAAGAAGCGTACGCGCCAAGGCGGGTGCATCTGCGAAGGTCACTTCGGGAAGGGCCATAAGCCGAGCATCGCGGTCAAACATCTCCGCAAACATCCGGCGCATCTGATCGTCGGGAACATACAGATGGACGAATTGGGAGAAGTCGGTGATTTCCCATTCGGAGGAGTGCTCCTGTGGCATGATGCACAGGACTCCCGGACGGCCACGCGCTGCGGGGCTGCCATCCAGACGACGCGTTCCGGCGCCGCCCCTGAGATAGAGACTGAACGTATGACCGTTCGGCCGCTGATAGCTCATCCTGTCGTGTGCATTGCTCCAGACGGCAGCTGATCGCCCGAACCCCAAATCGATAGACTGTGACATCCGCGCAGTGGGAGATGCGGACAAAAACCTGAAAACCGACGGGTGACTATATTTCACCAATTCTTCCCCAAACCTGACCACGCCGTGCGAACGATACCGTTGGGCGACCGGCATGGCGAGCAGGAAGTCCGGGCAAATCGATTTCATAGCAAGAATCTGCAAGAGGCCTGCTCACGGCTCGCCTATTGGTCGGGAAAACGAGGATCACTCCATGGCAAATGCCGCTCTCTTCATCACGACCGTCCTCATATGGGGGACGACTTGGATCGCCATTGCGATGCAGGTCGGTCCCGTACCGGTCTTGGTCTCGGTCTTTTACAGATTTGCGGTCGCAGCAGTGATCCTCGTCACCATCCTGGCCGTCATGCGGCGGCTCAAGCTCCCTGCCTTGCGCGATCAGCCTTTCATCCTCGCGCAAGCACTCTGCCTGTTCAGCCTCAATTTCATCTGTTTCTACAACGCAGCCGCCTCTATCCCGTCCGGGCTGATCTCCGTGATCTTCTCGCTCGCAACGATCTACAATGCCGTCAATGCGCGCCTCTTCTTCGGCGACCGCATTACAGGCCGCACGCTTCTCGCAGCCGCGCTCGGAGCAACCGGCCTTCTCCTCCTTTTCGGACAGGACGTTGTCGTCGATTTCGATATGGGTACGTTGAAAGGGATCGGGCTCGCGGCGCTTGGCACGCTGTTCTTCTCGCTGGGCAATATGGCATCGCGTCGAAACAGCGCTGCCGGAATCTCGCCGCTTACCGCCAATGCCTGGGGCATGACCTATGGCGCGATCATCCTCGTCTTCCTCATTGCCGTGACGAAAACGCCGATCGTGGCGCCGCCCAACATCACCTATCTTGCCGCACTGCTCTATCTCGCGGCGATCGGATCGGTGATCGGCTTCACCACCTATCTCATGCTGGTGTCGCGCATCGGCTCCTCACGCGCTGCCTATGCCACCGTCCTGTTCCCAATCGTCGCCCTGTCGCTATCGACTGTCTTCGAGGGTTACCACTGGAGTGGTCTAGGCCTGATCGGCCTGGCGCTGACGCTTCTCGGGAACGTGGTCATCTTTGCGCGACCTCTGGCCCGTCGCCCGCACCAAGCCGATGCGAAGCCGTCTGCCTCCTGAGGGCGCCGATAGGGCAGTCATCGATACTTTCGATGACCGCTGCGTAAAGATCTTGCTTTCGAACGGAGCTGTGGCGGTGACCTGACCAATGAGCCTCGGCTCAGCCGAGCGGCTTTTGCAGAACGTCGAAGCGCGGATTGGTTTCGGAAAATATCGGCAGGGCGGCGGCGCCGAGAATTGCCGTATCCTTGCCGGTCATGCCGATCATGACGCGAGGAATGGTCCGCTTCTGGCTGGGGTCGATCGGAATGTGCAACGGCTCCAGCCGCTCGGCGAGCCGCTGCATCAGCGATGTCGATATGCTGCCTCCGAGCACGATGGTCTGCGGATCGAAGGCCAGTTCCAGAAAATCGACGGTCTGCCGTAGCGGCTGAACCGCCTGATCCAGCCAGGCATCCAGACCTTCGCCGCCTTTGGCGATCAGGGCGTCAAGATCTTCCGGCAAAAGCTCTTCAGCATTCGCGATGCCCATGAATTCATAGGCGACAGTCGGCGACACGTAGCGATCGAGGCACCCGCGCTTGCCGCAGCTGCAGAGCCGGCCATGCGGCTCGACGATGATGTGGCCGATCTCGCCGGCATTCTGCCGACTGCCCTTGTAGAGGTGCCCATCGAGAAACATACCGGCGCCGATGCCGCCGCCACCGGCAAGAAAAAGATAGACGAAGCTACTGAAGCCGCGGGCAACACCATGCAGGCGTTCGCCGATGGCAGCCGCCGTTGCGTCATTCTCGACAAGCACCGGCACCTTGACGCGCCGTTCCAGCTCATAGCCGACAGGGAAGTCCTGCCAACCCGGCAGGTTCTGCGGGCTGAGCGACGTGACACCTCCCTCCGCATAGCGGCCGGGTAGGGCCATTCCGACGCCGAGCAGCCTGTTGCGATCAAAGGAGAAGGCTTGCTGCAGATCCTCGACAATAGAACCGAGGACAGGCATCGCCCGTTCGGGATCTGGATGTTCGACATGACGCTCGATGCGCGCACAGACGGCGCCCGAGAGATCGGTCAGCACACCACTGGCACGCTGGCGGCCAAGTTCGAGGCCGATCGAATAGGCTCCGTGCGGGTTGATCGAGTAGGGAATGATCGGCTGGCCACGCGCAAGCTTCTGCGCTTTCGCTGGCACGAGCAGGTGAGAACGCTGCAATTCCTCGACGATGTTCGAGACCGTCTGCGCCGTCAGCGCGGTCATACGGGCGATCGCGGCGCGCGACAGCGGACCGTTGGTACGGATAGCCTCAATCACGACACGCCTGTTGTGTGACTTGGCCTGCTCGAGATTGGTGCCTGAAATCGCTTTCATGATGTCTTTATGGAGTTTGAGTATCACCATTGCCACAAGACGACCATGGGGGGAAGGGGAGAAGTGTGCAGTCTTTTCAATGTGATCGCGACGAGAATTGATACCGATTGTTTCGCCGGCTCTTAAAGTATCACTTTAACGGCCGTGTCGCGGAGATCGATACTGTTGACGGCGCCGGACAGGCATCGAATTCCTCGGAATGATAAGAGATCCGTCATAAAAATCGCCTGCCCGCAATCGACGGCGCCAGGATGAAGTTCTATGGCAGAAAGAAAGCCTAACCAATTGGGACGAATCATGAATTTGCGCATCAGCCGCACCGCGGAAAACGCGGTACTCCTTGGCGTGCTGCTGATGCTTCTCGGCGATTTCCTGTTTTCGCTCAATGATGCCATGGGCAAATGGCTGGTGGCGAGCTTTGCTGTCGGTCAAGTCTTGGTGATCCGTTCGCTCGGCTCCTTTCTGATCCTTGCGCCGATGATTGCCAGGCAAGGACCTCGTTCGCTATTTCAGGTCGAGCGTGTGCCCCTGCAGATCCTGCGGGTGATCCTGACGACAGGGGATGTCGCGTTTTTCTATGCCGCGGTCGCCTACCTTCCGCTCGCCGACGTCATGACCTTCTACATGGCCGGCCCCATCTATGTAGCCGCCCTTTCGCACTTCTTCCTCGGCGAAACGATCGGCTGGCGCCGCTGGCTCGCCGTCATCATAGGCTTTATCGGCGTCGTGGTAGCGCTGAGACCATCGACGGCAATGTTATCCTGGCCGTCGATCTTCGGCCTGATCGGCAGCCTTTCCTTCGCGCTGACACTGATCCTCGGCCGCCGGCTGCGGCAAACGAGCGATGCCACGCTTGTAACATGGCAGACGGTTGGCGCCTTCGTCACCGGTCTAATCCTAAGCGTGGGAGACTGGCGTGCCATGTCCGTCCTCGACTTCGTCGCGATGCTGGCGCTAGGTATCGTCGCGGGCAGCGCCCATATGATGATCACGCGCGCGCTGAAGCTTGCCCCAGCCTCCCTGCTTGCACCGCTGCAATACAGCCTGCTCTTATGGGCAATCGTGCTGGGCTATGTTTTCTTCGGCGAATTGCCGGACAGCCAGATTTTGATCGGCTCCGTCATCATCGTTCTCGCAGGCCTCTTCATCTTCCATCGCAAGAACATCGTGGATGTCACGCCCAAAGCCGACGTTCCGCCGGATGGTCATTAAGGGGCACACGGTCTTGTGGTGATTTCACCGCCGGGGAAGTCTACCGGCTCATCGCTCTCACGGATTGAACTCATCCTGGCATCCACCGCAGTCAGTCGCATCAGATGACGTCGCGAGGACAGGGTTTCTTCCGGACCTTCAACAGGCGACGGGATGATCTGTTCGTCGAATTTGGATTTGTTCAACATACCATGCGCCGTGCCTGGCTTGGGCGCGCGGCGTTGCTTCATGACAAGCAGGATGGCTTGCCATAGGAAACTGAGCATAAAACGCGGGTTCTGAAAAATCGCCCAGGCGGTCAAGATTGACAGATGCAGGTTCCCCGCCTTTCTGTACTGCCGGAATGCATATTTTTGAGTAAGCGCGATAGCGCTTCTGGCTGCGTATCTCGGAAGCTGCGGATTTGCGGCGATCGAGCGCTTGATTACTTCCAAAAGACCTTGAGCCATTCGCGTGTAATTGGACGACATGTTGCCGGGATATTTTCTGTATCCCACCAGGCGTTCGGGTACGACTTCCATGCAATAACGTGCGGCAAGCCTGAGTTCGAAATCGACGTCTTCGCAGCCTCCAATACCTGCTGCTGCGTATGAGCTATCAAACCCACCGATCTCAAGCGCAACGTCCCGTCGGACGAGAAGCGCGCTTCCGTTACCTATATATTTGAAATTCAGATGCCGGGCATAGATATAGCCCCTTGCGATTTTGGATCCGCCGAGCCCAATGATCCCGTCGCCCTGATCGATGATATAATGCAGCACATAGACCGCGGCCCATCGCGGCGACAAGCGATTGAGAGCGTTGACCTGCTTCTCGATTTTCGTCGGGTGCCAGAGATCGTCGGCGTCGAGGAATGCTACAAATCGACCTAATGATGCTTCGATTCCAGTATTCCTTGCGGCAGCGACACCGCGGTTTGGTGTAGACAGGAGGCGGATGCGTGAATCCGTCATCGCTA
Organism: Rhizobium sp. 01T437; assembly: GCF_056398505.1. Classification (NCBI taxonomy): domain Bacteria; kingdom Pseudomonadati; phylum Pseudomonadota; class Alphaproteobacteria; order Hyphomicrobiales; family Rhizobiaceae; genus Rhizobium; species Rhizobium sp. 01T437. The sequence goes on along the minus strand of NZ_JBFTPM010000015.1, from coordinate 126,506 downwards.
TCTGCTCGACCAGTTGTGCCGTGTCATCCGTGGAGCCGTCATTGACTACAATGATCTCCAGGGCGGTATAGGTCTGGCGCACAGCGGATCGAAGCGTACGCTCAATATACGCGGAGGCGTTGAAGGCCGGAATGACCACCGAAACCAAGGGCTGGGTGGAATAAAGAGCATCTCCTCGATCCATTGATTATTCCTTATACCGCTGGCGGGACGAGGCAGATCTGGTGCTTCATCAGGCTGGCAACGGACGATCTATGGCTGACGATAATCAGTGTTCGGCTCTGATATTCCCTAAGCAGAAGGGAAAGCACCCGCGCCTCGGTCGCCTCGTCAAGCGCGTTGGTGGCTTCGTCGAGGAGCAGTATCTCGGGCCGGCCGGCGAGTGCACGCGCCAGGCCGATGCGCTGCCGCTGGCCGCCCGAAAGCCTTATTGCCTCGTCGCCCAGCCATTCATCGAAGCCGGAAGGCAGTTTCTCGATGAACTCAGTCGCGCAAGCCACATCTGCCGCCCAGCGGACATCCTCCTCGGAAATTTCGCGGCGGAACCGGATGTTGTCGAGGACCGTACCTTCCATCAATTCGACGTCCTGGCCCGAAACTGAGAATAGCCGCAGCCAGCTCGATCGTTCGATGGTCGAAAGATCCCTGCCGTCGAAGGTTATACGACCCTCACTCGGCTGGATGAGATTGAGCAACATGTTGAGGATGGTTGTCTTGCCGGAGCCGCTTGGTCCGGTCAGCGCGGTCGTCTCTCCTGTCCTGATGGAGAAGGTGGCTCGGCTGACGGCAGGAACGCTGCTGCCTTCATATGAGAAGGAGACATCATGGAAAGCGATTTCCTTCTGTAGTGGTTTGAGCTTTTCTCCACAGGCGACCTGTCTGGCATCGTCCGCCTCGGAAATTATCGCCAGCACGTTCTTTAGAGGTGCCTCCAGGGCATGCAGGCCAAGGATCTGGGAATCAAATTCCTTGATATACGGTTGAAGCCTGTAAAGAAGGATGGTCGCCGACAATGCTGCTCGGAAGTCTACCGGCAGAAATTGCGAAGACAGGATGATCGTCAGGATCACCCCGAATGTCAGCACCTCGCTCAAAAGCGAGGTTGCCGCACTCATCCGGTCGGAATGGGACCAGGTTTTCCCGACATCCGTGGAAAGCGCATCGAAAATGCTTTCGTGGCGCTTTTCGAGGCCGAAGCTTTTCACAGCCTTTAAGGTCTGCAGCGTGGTCCAGGTTAGTTGTGTCAGCTCCTCTACTGCCGAAATGGCGGCCGCGCCTGTGCGCCGATAGGCCTCGGCAAACAGGCCGAGGGTCAGGTTATGAACCACGCCGAAAATAAGCCCGAGCACGGCGATCGGCCATGCCATCACGAGCATTCCGGCACCGAAGATGACGATGGTCCCGAGATTGATCCCAAGGCGAACCAGGCTCGCGTGGGCTGAAGCGACCGCATAGGATTCCGTTGCGATGACATTCATGAGGTCGCTGCGTTCGTAATGCTGAAAGCGCTGAAACGGGATCGTCAGGATTTTTGAATAAAGACGATGCCGAATGCTGCCGCTGATTTGATGGCTGACGGTGCTCCCGATGATCGAATTGGCGAAACCGAGAACGATCCTGAGGATGATCGCGCAGATGAGGATGGTGACCAGCATTGATTTCGATATCGCGGTTTCAAACCCACCGAAAAATGCAGGAAGTCCGGCGATTGCAGCACTGGAAGAGGAGCCCTGCTGGCCGAGAACAAAAACGAGGCTCACCAGGAAGGTGATCCCGACCATTTCCATCAGACCGCTCAGGATCCCGACCACGACCATCACCGACGTCTTCAGCCGAAGCGACGGCACGAGTTTCAGAAGCTCGCGGAAGCGGGCTGCGACAACCAGATTGAAGGCGCCCGTCGGCTTGGCGGAAATGGATTTTTGCAGTGTCATCATGCACCACCTCCGCGCGGTTCGATGAACACGCCAGTCTGTCCAACAGCCGCCGCTCCCAAACGGTCACGGAATGATGTGCCATTCTCGGGGAAAGCGATGACCGCCATTGCTTCCCGTATCGGCGGGGCAGGCCGCTTTCCGGTCACGCGTGCCGACAATCGATTTGCCAATCGTCTTGCGCGGCCCTTGACTGAGCGCCAGACAAGACCGGCACCATGAATGGCGAGCCTCAGAGGGAAGCGCCTAGCCATCATCGGCGCCAGCTTTCTGACCTGATCATGGTCTTTGCTGGAAAGCGCCTTTTGGAAATACCACCGTGCCGTATCGAATTCCGCGGTAGTGGCGGTGGCGGCAAGATGCGGGTAGCGTTTTTTGACCTCTGCCATCACCAGGACATGAGATCTCAGCATGCGACAGGCATTGCTCGACATGTTTCCCTGAGTAAAACGGTATCCCGTCAGAAAATCAGGGACCGGGGCGAAAGGCAGCCTTTCGGCCAGCGCCAGATAAAGCTTCTGATCTTCGCATCCTTCAGCCTTTTGATCGCGCAGCGACGGATCGTAGCCACCACATGCCAGCACATCCGCACGCGGCATGAGCGGCGTGCTGCCGTTACCGATAAAATTCTCCCGAACCATGATTTCGAAGACGTCGCCCTTGTACAGCACAGGTTTTGAATGGGCGAAAATCACGTCATTCACATCGATGGCCGCGTACCAGTTGTAGGCGACCCCATGTCCGTCGGGGAGGCTTGCGAGCGCTCGGAGCTGCAATTCGATTTTGCGGGGATGCCAGAGATCATCGGCATCGATCGGGGCAATATAGCTGCCGGCCGCTTCGCGGATTGCCAGGTTGCGGGCGCGTGCCACGCCGCCGTTTTCCTGTCTCAGGACCCTGATGCGTGAATCTTGGAGGCGATATTCGGTTGCCAGTTCGTAGGTTCCGTCCTCAGAACCATCGTCGACCACGAGAATTTCGAGGCATTCATGGGTCTGGTTCAATACGCTGCAAAGTGTATTCGCGAGTGTTCTCGCAGCGTTGTAGGCAGGAATAACAACCGTGACCAAGGGGAGCGAATCGACGTTCATGGTTCGCTATCCAATGAAGGCGTCGGGTTGGCCCATCAACTCGGCGAAGGCCTGGAGAGGACGGTCGCCGCGAACTTCAAGGCGTGGCAGGGATAAGGGGTGGTCCGAGGAACTCGTCCTCGCAGGTTTTGTTGAAAAGCCGATTTCGTAACCGGCTTGAGCAAGAATGCCAGGAACGCGGAAATCGGTGGAACCGAAGGGAAGGGCGATGGACATCACGGCCTCGCCCAACCGGCTTTCCAGCGCATCGCGCGAAAGGACCGCTTCGCCCATCAATGTAGCATTGTCCAGCGAACTTGCCGGCCTGTGAGACGCAAGATGGGACCCGAAACGGATTCCTTGTCGGTGCAAGCTCTGGATATCGGCCCAGGACATCAGCTGCGCCGTATCCCCGTAACCGGCATCCCAATCCGACCTGCCGCCCACCTTATCCGTCACCACGAAGACGTCTGCGCTGAACCCGCTTTCAGCCAGAATTGGGAAGGCCTCGGTGAGGAAATCGAGATAGGCATCGTCAAAGGTCAGAACGACAGGTCGCCCCTGGATGGGTTTGCCCTCACGCAACAGGTTGGTCAGGCTCTCGGCCGTCAGCGCATAATAGCCCTGCCGCCGGAGGAACTGCATCTGTTTACGGAAGGCTTCCGGTGCGACCCGAAAGCGATTGAGCGAGTCCGGCCCGTCGAGTGCGATTCTGTGATACATGAGCACCGGAACTGAGGTCACGACCTCATTCGTCCTTGCGGCCTCGCGATCGACGCCGGCCGGCCCCCAGATAATGTATTTGGCGACGTTCGTATCGAGAGGCACACCATGGGGCTCGATATGCACGACTGGTATTGCCGTATTGCGCTTTGCGAACCGATGAATGGCATAAAGCTCAGTCTCGATCGTTTCTTCCAGAACGAGATCAGGCAGGTTTGACAGGACCTTCTTGATCGTGCCCATGCCAAAGGGATTGCTCCAGTCGAAACCGGTTCTGCCGGGTTCGTCGCGCCGGAGATGGGCGTGGGCCGTGACAAGATAGCCGCCCGGTTTCAAGGCGGCCGCGATTTTCCGGCATACCTGCTCCAGGCTTGCCTCGTCGTCTATGAAGTAGAGGACCTCCGAACAGACGATCAGATCCTGTTCGGGCGGAAGTTCGCTTTCGACGAAATCCAGGACGCGAAGCTCCACGTTAGGAAGATCTCGGCATCTCTCGGCTGCCCTTTCAACAGCGCGGCTGGAAATGTCCGCAGCCATCACGAAGCCGACCTTTTGCGCAAGCTTTGCCGTGAACAGCCCTTCCGCGCAGGCAAGCTCTAGGGCTTTTTCGACCCCATCCGGAATGAGGCTCAGCGTCTGCTCGTATTTGACCTGTTCGTATACCGAGACATAGTTCCAGGGATCCCGGCGCTCGAAAAAACGTTCCCAATATTCCTTCTTCGTCGTTGCCTCAGGCAGAGCCGTTTGTTCGCCTCCCACTTCGGAGGGCTCGTCGGTCCTCGCGACGACAGGGGTGGCGAGCCGTTGCTGGTAGTCGGATTCCGTCTCCAGCAAGCATGCGTCATTATTCTCCCGTCCTCTAGCTGCAGTTTCGACGAGCGCGGTCAGATGCACCCTTTTGAAGAGATGCTTGATCTGCCGCCGTCGCCCGCTGCGCTGTCGGACAATTTTGCCGAAAGCCCTCATATTGCGAACGGCTCCGGCCGTCCAAGAGCGGGCATGGGAGAACGTTAAAGGTGTGGGCAACCGATCTTCGGCCTGCAATTCATCGATAATGAGGCGAACCTGAGTGCGAACCGAGAGGTCTCCCCACAAGGGGCCGACATGCGATCCGATATATAGCCCTCTAGCAAAGACGTGCAGCAGCAGCGTATCGGCCCCATCAACCTTGGTGATCCAGGTCAGCTTGTCGATGTCGATGGCAGCCACCTGCAGATGGCCGAGCGCGAAGGAGCGAGACATGTCGGGCGCCGAGATTGACCAGACAACGAGCTCTTCCAGCCGGCGCCCGGTTCCCGGCAGGGAGTGCCGCTCAAGCAATTGGACGAGATCGAGGAATGCCGGCTTCCAACGCTCCAGCAAATCGATGAGATCGGCGGGACGCGCTACTTTCAGGCCGATCTGCAATCCATGCAATATCACTTCAGTTAGGAAGTTTTCATAACCGGAAGCGTTGGGAAATTCGGGCAGAAGCTCTGCAAGCGCGGCAAGTTCGTCTCCCGCACAGAGGTTGACTGAGGCGGCCCAGGCGAGCATTCGCAATTGACCGAGCGCAGGCGCCGTCCATCGGGCGTCCTCATCATCCGGCGACAGCCCCTCTTTCAGGCGCAGCGCTTGCGCCCTGCGGGTGACACGGACTGCATCCCTCAGCATTTTCAGCGGATCACCCGAGAGAGAGCCGATCTTCATGCGATAGAAGGCAAGGCACCCTTCGACCTGCCGGAACGAAACTCCTGCAAAAGCCATACGGAGCCAGAGATCCCATTCCTCGCAAGTCTGCAGTTCGACATCCAAACCGCCCAGCCGGATGAAAAGGTCTCTGGGAAAGACCACCGTATGAATGGCCAGGGCACAGAAGGACGAGAATTCCCGCTTTGCCCTGTCGCCTGCGAGATCAGGGGGTATTTCGACACCCAGCATCCGGCCGTCCGGCGCGACACGGCGATGGCTGCAATAGGCAATGATCGGTTGCTGGCCATCGGCGGCAACCGGCAGCATGCTTTGGATGAAAACAGAGTCCAGCCAGTCATCCGCATCAAGCATGCAAAGCAGGGGAGCGGTCGCAAACCCGGCGGCTGCGTTACGCGCTGCGGATGCGCCGGCATTCGGCTGACGGTGGATCAGGATTCGGCTGTCCGCTTTCGCAAAGCCCTCGAGCACTTTCCAGGTATCGTCTTTCGAACCGTCATCGACGACCACCGCCTGCCAGTTCGACACCGACTGTTTTTGCAAGCTGCCCAAGCAGTCGGCCAGAGTTTCTGCCGCGTTGTAGGCGGGGATAAGGAACGATATGTCCGGCTTCGATGCGGTTACCATGCCGGCATCTTCCAGCGGCGAAGGACATACCAGGCGCCGTTCAGGCATCCCAGTATTTCCTCCTTCAGAAAGAAGTTGTCCGAGGTTGCTCCCCAGGGCAGCCGCTTCCTCAACTTTCGAAGATAATACCGGGGCAGGGCGACGAGGATGCGCCGCAGATTGCCCCGGTTTCCGGTGTTCTGGTACTGGACCAGCAGGGCCGCCACATGGCCGCTCATATATTGGCGGATCTGCTTGGCGAGCCCCTTCATCTCTTTGCGATGGAAATGCCAGGAAACCGCCGTCGGCTCGTAGCGACAGGTGCCGCCGAGATGGAGAAGTCGATTCCAGAATTCGGAATCGCCCGAACACCCTGCCGCACCCATATCCAGCCGCACGTCGAACAATCCGATATCGTCAAATACCTGGCGGCGGAATGCCTGGCTCGCGCCCGCGCCGATCAGCCAGGCAGGCGCCCCGTATGGTGCGCTCTGGCGATAGAAGTCTTGACCGAAGTCCTGACGTTTATAGCCTCTGCCAAATCCCCAATGGGTTTCGAATATCAGTTGCGCTGGCGTGGAAAGCTCCCCGGGAAGGACAAGGCCGGTAACGCATCCAATCTCGGGCCGGTCAAAGGCCTTCATCAGGTTCTCCAGCCACTGTTCATGCAGCACCACGTCGTCATCCGTGAACGCCAGGAACTCGGTCTTTGTCGCATGCACGGCGGCATTGCGGGCGTAGTCCAGCCCGACCCTATCCTCGCGCACATAGGTCGCGCCGGCTGCCTCCACGACGCGGCGCGTACCATCACCGGCCGAGGCGTTGTCGACGACGATTACCTCAACTGGAGGCAGAGACTGCTTGGGGATTGACGCGAGGCATCTGGCCAGTTCGTCCGGCCGATCCTTGGTGCAGATCAGGAGACTGACGTCGCGGTTCCTGATCGGCGCTTGCATCACATTCCGAGCGTGTTCGATGGTCTCCGGCAACACCGCGCGCGCAGCCAGAGCGCCCGGGTTTTCGGCCCCCTCGATATAGGCCTGGCCGACGGGAAGGCCTGCGGAGACGAAGACGACGAGCCCGGCGCCGATCGCCGGGGCATTCGCGCCGACGTCATCCGACGAAAGATCCAGGTATCGGATGGGGACAGGAAAGACATTGTCTTTCATGTCACGCGGTATGGCGTCACTCATTATTACACTCTGCGCCACATGCCGGGGAACTGTTCAGCGTCCTGCTTTGGCCAGCCGGCGGGAGCCCGCCTGAGCAGCCTCTGTCGCGGTAATCTTCATCTCCTGCCCGAACCATTCCAGAGTCTTTGCAACGCCTTCCTCATAGCTGATCGCGCACGACCATTCGGGCATCACGTAGTTGGCATTCGTCAGATCAGGCCGTCTGTTTGTCGGATCATGCGGCGGCGAAGGCTCGAAGACGATCGGAATCCCGTCCATCAGGCGCGAGACATACTGAGCCACTTCAAGGACTGAGATCTCCCGATCGTTCCCGACGTTAAGCGGCCCCCTGTAATCCGTTTCGTTCATCCAGAAGTAACGTGCGAAGCCATCAATGATGTCATCGACGTAACCCCAGCTTCGGGACTGCAGGCCATCCCCGAACACCGTAATGGGGCGGCCGGTCAGGGCCTGGGCAACGAAATTAGAGACGGCTCGGCCGTCGTCCGGCCGCGTCCTCGGTCCATATACGTTGAAGGGCCGAACGATTTTAAGGTCCAGACCCTGCGTGCGCTGCATTTCGAACAGCAAGGACTCGGTGCAGCGTTTGCTTTCGTCATAGGATGAGCGTGGCCCAGTGCAATCGACCTGGCCCTTATAAGACTCAGGCTGCGGCGAGACCAGCGGGTCGCCATAGACTTCAGAGGAGGAGGTGAAACAGAAGCGGCCTCCTTTTTTCAGAAGGTCCAGAAGACGGAAGGCTCCAATGAGATTTGCCGAAATGGTTCTCTTGGGTTCCTTCATGTACCACGGCGGCGAGGCCGGGGAAGCAAGGTGATATACTTCGTCAAACTTATCCGAAGTCTGAAGCTCTTCCACGTCGGACTGCACGAAATGGAAGCGGGGATCCTGGATATGGGAAATATTCGCCTCACGGCCAGTCCAAAGATTGTCGACAACAACCAGTTTTTCGATGTCGGTGCGATTTAAAAGCCTATCGCACAAATGTGATCCGAGAAAACCAGCTCCGCCTGCTACAAGCACTTTCTTCATGACTTCTCCAGCAGATGACATATTTCGTTTTTCTGGAATTTAAAGTTCAGAACTTTGATTGTTCAGTTCGGCGAGTGGCGGTTACTTTGGATTCTTGCAACGCCTCTATATGCAAATCGATGCGCCAAGAATGATCTCCATCCAATGCAGCGTTTTAGAGAAAGGATACCGATGTCCGCCTTCGGCGCACCTCGATGTCCTCGATAAAAAGCAACGCAATCGCGTTCTAGCTTTTTTGCGTGCTGGCCAACACGGACTTAAGTCCGATATGGTCGACCTTCCTCTGAGTGAATGCCGAAACGCTTAAAGACCGAGACGGATGCGCGACTCGCGGCCCATTTGATTCCAGATTGCGCCTCCATAAGATCGAGGCGCGACGTCAAGATCTGGCCCGTTGTTGGCAACGATCGGCCGCACAAATCTCCCATGAACTCAATCGTCTCGAGTTACTGCTCGGGCAGATCAAGCGCATCGCACGCAATGGGGGACTCGCCTGCGCTGTCGCGAAACAGCATGAAATTGCGGCGATTGCGGTTCCGCCCGCGCACCTATTCATTTCTGCCGATGGAGCCACTTTCCCGATTGACAGGACCACTTCCGTCGTTATTCTATTATAAAAACCTACATAACATAATTGCGGAACATTAAACCGGGAGTATAAAATGAAGACACTTGTCGCATTCCTTCTCGGCACTGCGCTGGTCGCCTTGCCGACAACTTTGCTGGCTCAGGAAAAGGGTGGCGTTATCAACGTCGCGACGATCGGCGAGCCGCCGACGCTTGACCCGATGTCCTCGACTGCCGACCTCGTCGGCATCGTCACGCAGCATATTTTCGAGACACTTTACACCTTCGACAAGAAGTGGAATGTCACGCCGCTTCTGGCTGAAAGCCTGCCTGAGATCAGCGCCGACGGTAAGACCTATACGATCAAGTTGCGCACCGGCATCAAGTTCCACGACAACTCCGACATGACGTCTGAAGATGTCGTCGCCTCGCTGAGCCGCTGGATGAAGATCGCCTCGCGCGGCAAACAGGTCGCAGGCTTCATCGACTCCATCACCGCCGTCGATCCGGCGACCGTCAAGATCGCGTTGAAGCAGCCTTATGCGCCATTGACCTCGCTGCTCGCTTTCAACAACTCCGCCGCCATCATCATTCCCGCTGAAAAGCAGGACGAACCGATGAAGGAATTCATCGGTACCGGGCCCTATATGCTGAAGGAGCGCAAGGCGGATCAGTATATCCAGCTCGTCCGCTTCGATGGCTACAAGTCGCGCGGTGGCGAGAGCGACGGTTACGGCGGCGCACGCCACCAGTATCTCGACGAAATCCGCTTTGTACCTGTTCCGGATGCAAATACCCGCGTCGAGGCGGCCGTTTCCGGCCAGTATGATTATGTCGACTCGATCCCGGTTGAATCCTTCGACAAGCTGAAGGCGTCGAGCGCGTCGCAGCCGGTCATCCTGAAGCCATTCGGCTATCCGGTCTTCGTCTTCAACACGAAGGAAGGCCTTGCCAAGAATGTCGAGGTCCGCAAGGCAATCCGCCAGGCGCTCAGCATGGAAGACATGCTCGCCGCCGCCTTCGGCAGCACGGATTTCTATACGCTCGACGGCGATATCTATCCCAAGCCGTATGTCTGGAATACCAATGCAGGCGTCGAAGGCAATTACAATGTCGCCGATCCAGAAGGCGCCGCCGAAGCGGCCAAGAAGGCCGGCTACAATGGCGAGCCGATCCGTATTCTGACCAGCCGACAGTACGAATTCCATTACAAGATGGCGCAGGTCGCGGCCGAATACCTGAAGACAGCCGGCTTTGCCGTCGACCTGCAGGTCGTCGACTGGGCAACGCTGACGCAGCGCCGCACCGATCCGAAGCTCTGGGATATCTACATCACCCACAGCCCCTTCCTGCCGGAACCGGCGCTGATCGGGTCGCTGTCTCCAAGCTCGCCCGGTTGGTGGGATACGCCGGCGCGCAAGACCGTCGTCGATGCCTTCACTTCCGAGGTCGATCCGCAGAAGCGCGTGGCACTTTGGGCCGATGTCCAGAAGGCCATGTATGACGAGTTGCCCTACATGAAGATCGGTGATTTCAACGCCGTTTCGGCGAAATCGACCAAGCTTGAAGGTGTCAATCCGGCTCCGTGGCCGTATTTCTGGAACGCGTCGGTCAAGAAGTAATGCTCAATCGCGGGATACCGGTGTGCCTGCGCCGGTATCCTTTTTCCATTGTGCCCGCCCGGCACCGGGACAGACTTCATGATACGTTACATTTTTCAGCGCCTGCTTGGCATGACTGTCGTGATGTTCCTCGTCGTCACCATTGTCTTTGTCATCGTGCGCGTTACCCCCGGCGATCCGGCTGCCGTCATGCTCGGCCCCGATGCGACGCCGCAGGACATCGCCGATCTGCGTGCCAGCCTTGGTCTCGATAGGTCGATCGGCGTGCAATACCTCTATTATATCGGCCAGTTGCTGAAGGGCGATCTCGGACAGTCGATCTTCCTCAACATGCCCGTGACGTCTGCGCTGTTCGATCGCGCCGAACCGACCTTTTTCCTGACGATCTTCTCGCTTGTTATCGCGAGCCTTATCGCGCTTCCGATCGGCATCTACGCCGCCTACCGCCGCGGCTCCTTCGTCGACCAGGCGGCAACGACGCTGGCGATGTTTGCCGCAAGCATTCCGAGCTTCTGGCTCGGCCTCATCCTGATGCAGGTCTTTGCCGTTCGCTTCGGCCTGTTCCCCGTTTCCGGATATGGCGGACCGGGCTCGACATTCCTCGACCGCATGTATCACCTGACCTTGCCTGCATTCGCGCTCGGTATCGTCTCCTCGGCGCTCATCCTGCGCTTCACCCGGGCCTCGATGCTTGACGTGCTCGGCGACGACTATATCCGCACGGCGCGGGCCAAGGGGCTGATCGAGCGCAGGGTTATCCTCAAGCACGCCCTGAAGAATGCGCTGATCCCGATCCTGACCGTCATCGGCCTGACGGCCGCCGTCCTGATATCAGGGGCGGTCGTGACCGAGACCGTCTTCGGCCTCCCGGGCGTTGGCAATCTCGTGGTATCGGCCGTCCTGCGCCGCGACTATCCTGTTATCCAGGGAGCGCTTCTGGTGATCGCCGCGCTTTATGTCCTGATCAATTTTGTGATCGACATGCTCTACCTGCTCGTCGACCCGAGGGTGCGCTACTGATGACGGATATCGCGATCAAGCCGGCCGAAAGCGAAGGCCGCAAATTCATCCGCCAGTTTTTAAAGCGCAAGACAGTCGCCATTGGCTTGCTCATTCTCACGATTTTCGTGCTGCTGGCGATCCTGGCGCCATGGGTTGCACCCTATTCGCCGTCGAAGCTTTCGATCATCAACCGTCTGAAGCCACCGAGCGGGACATATTTCTTCGGCACGGACGAGTTCGGCCGGGATGTGCTGTCGCGCACTATCTTTGCCGGCCGCCTGTCGCTGCTCGTCGGCGTCGCGGTCGTCGCCCTTTCGGCGGCGATCGGGGTCACGCTCGGCCTGCTTGCCGGCTTCTTCAAGAACCTCGACACGCCGATCGCTCGCCTGATCGATGCGATGATGGCCTTCCCGGATATCCTGCTGGCGATTGCGCTTGTCGCGGCTCTCGGCCCGTCGCTGACGACTGTCATCATTGCGCTGTCGATCGTCTACGCACCGCGTCTTGCTCGCGTCGTCCGCGCCTCGACGCTTGTTATCCGTGAACTACCTTATGTCGAGGCGGCGCAGGCACTCGGGATCTCGACCTTCCATATCATGACCCGGCATGTGCTGAGGAACCTGCTCTCGCCGATCATGGTTCAGTCGACTTTCCTCTTTGCGAGCGCCATGCTCGCCGAGGCCGGCTTGTCTTTCCTCGGCCTCGGGGTCAGCCCGGAAATCCCGACCTGGGGCACGATGATTGCTGCCGGCCGGCAATATATCGGTCAGGCCGACTGGATGACGCTGTTTCCGGGCGTCGCCATCATTCTCTCCGTGCTTTCGCTCCAGATGGTCGGTGACGGTCTGCGCGACATGCTCGATCCCAAACTTCGAAAGGACCTTTAAATGACCGGTGAAAAAGTGGGCAAGCCGCTCCTCCTCACCAACGTAAAGCCTGTTTGCTTCGGCGCCGGCACGCCTGATGGGGCAATCGACATTCTGGTCGATGCCGGTGGCAAGATTGCCAAGCTTGGTCCGTCCCTGGCTGTGGCCGATGACGTGACGCGCGTTGATGGCAAGGGCGCCTTCGTCTCGCCCGGCTGGGTCGACCTGCATGTGCATATCTGGCATGGCGGCACCGACATTTCGATCCGCCCGTCCGAATGCGGCGTTGAGCGTGGTGTGACGACGCTGGTCGATGCCGGTTCTGCCGGTGAGGCCAATTTCCACGGCTTCCGCGAATATATCATCGAGCCGTCGAAGGAACGCATCAAGGCTTTCCTCAATCTCGGTTCCATCGGCCTGGTTGCCTGCAATCGTGTTGCGGAACTGCGCGACATCAGGGATATCGACCTTGACCGCATTCTCGAATGCTATGCCGAAAACAGCGAGCACATCGTCGGCATCAAGGTGCGCGCCAGCCACGTGATCACCGGCTCCTGGGGCGTCACTCCCGTCAAGCTCGGCAAGAAGATCGCCAAGATCCTCAAGGTGCCGATGATGGTGCATGTGGGGGAGCCGCCTGCGCTTTATGACGAAGTGCTGGAAATCCTCGGCCCTGGCGATGTCGTCACCCACTGCTTCAACGGCAAGGCCGGTTCGAGCATCATGGAGGACGAAGACCTCTTCAATCTCGCCGAACGCTGCGCATCCGAAGGCATCCGCCTCGACATCGGCCATGGCGGCGCCTCCTTCTCCTTCAAGGTGGCGGAAGCGGCAATCGCCCGTGGCCTGTTGCCATATTCGATCTCGACAGACCTGCACGGGCATTCGATGAATTTCCCGGTCTGGGATCTGGCAACGACCATGTCGAAGCTTCTGTCAGTCGGCATGCCCTTCGACAAGGTGATCCATGCTGTGACCCATGCGCCAGCCTCGGTTATCAAGTTGTCGATGGAAAACCGTCTGAGTGTTGGTGCCGCCGCCGAGTTCACTATCTTCGATCTCGTCGATTCCGACCTCGAAGCCACCGATTCCAACGGTGACGTCTCGGTGCTGAAGAAGCTCTTCGAGCCGCGATATGCGGTGCTGGGCAACGAGGCCTTCACCTCCAGCCGTTACGTGCCGCGTGCCCGCAAGCTGGTGCGCCACAGCCATGGTTATTCCTACCGGTAAGACCAGAACACAAGACATAGCATGACAGGAGTTTGCGTGAACCAGTCTTCCGCCACCGCCGGCCCGCCCGTTACCGCAGGTCAGCCCAGCACGTCGCCCTACGAGAGGCTAGCAGCGCTTGGCATCAAGCTTCCGGCCCCACCACCGCCGATCGCTAATTTTGTCACCCATGTGCAGGAGGGCAACATGCTTTACCTGTCGGGGCAGGGCCCCCGCGAGCCGGACGGCTTCATGCATGTCGGCAAGGTCGGCGCCGATGTCGGTGTCGAAGCAGCCTACGCGCATGCAAAGCTCACCGGCATTAATCTGCTTTCCGTCATGCATGAGGCGCTCGGCGACCTTTCGCGTGTCAAGCGTGTCGTCAAGCTGCTCGGCATGGTCAATGCCGTGCCACATTTCGTCGACCATCCCTCGGTCATCAACGGCTGCTCGGATCTCTTCATCGATGTCTTCGGCGAAGGGGTCGGACAGCATGCCCGCTCTGCCGTCGGCTTCGGATCGCTGCCAGGAAACATCACCGTCGAAATCGAGGCCATCGTCGCGCTCAGGGATTAATGAGGATGCGCATGATTGCTCCGGCCCAACAGATTGAAATTGGAGACACCCATGTCTGAGGATATCCCTACATCGATCGGCCTTCGCCCGGTCATCAACGTTTCCGGCACCATGACCAGCCTCGGCGCCTCGATCGTCGTTCCCGAGGCCATCGCCGCTATGTCGTCGATCCTGCCGCAGTTCGTTGAGGTCAACGATTTGCAGCGCAAGGCGAGCGCGGTTATCGCGCGGCTGACCGGCGGCGAGGCAGGTTTCGTGACCGCCTCGTGTTCGGCAGGCATTTCGCTCGCCGTCGCTGGCGCGATTACCGGCAACAACCTACTCGCTATCGAAAGGCTGCCGGATGTCGTGCCTGACAAGAATGAAGTCCTTGTCCAGATGGGCCACATCGTCAGCTACGGCGCCCCCGTCGATCAGGCGATCCGGCTTGCCGGCGGCAAGGTTGTGATGGTCGGACAGGCAACATCCACCCATCGCTTCCACATGGAGAACGCGATTACCGAAAAGACGGCCGCTGCGGTCTATGTCGTTTCGCATCACGTCGTCGACTATGGCCTGCTGAACCTCAAGGAATTCGTCGAGATCGCCCATGCCAAGGGCGTTCCCGTCATCGTCGATGCGGCCTCGGAATATGATCTGCGGATATTCCTGGAACTGGGGGCCGATGTGGCGCTCTATTCCGGCCACAAGTTCCTGGGCGGTCCGACCTCGGGCATCGTCGCCGGCAAGAAAGAGCTGGTGCGCAATGCCTTCCTGCAGAACATGGGCATCGGCCGCGGCATGAAGGTCGGCAAGGAAAGTATCTTCGGCGTCATGGCGGCGCTCGAAGCCTGGGAAAAGCGTGACCACGCCGGTATCCGCGAGCGTGAGACGAGCTACCTCAACCTCTGGAAACGGACGCTCGACGGCCGCCCCGGCGTGACCGCACTGATCGAGCCGGACCCGACCAACAACCCGCTCGATCGCATGCGTGTGATCATCGATACCGATGAGGCCCATATCACCGCCTGGGACCTCGCCGATGCGCTTAGCCGTGGCTCACCGCCGATCATCGTGCGCGATCACGAAGTCGAGCATCGCTACTTCTACCTCGATCCCTGCAACCTGCACCCTGGCCAGGAGAAGATCGTCGCCAGACGCCTGGCCGAGGAGCTCGACAAGGCGTGCGCCTCCAACGAGATCATCGCGACGCCGATCGAAAACCGCAGCAAGCGACGTTTCGAGGGTGTGCTGAAGTGGCCGGATTGATCCGAGAACCAAGGCGCGAATTCTGAGGAAGCGATCATGACAGGCATCCAGGCACAATCCATCGCAACGGCGGAACCCGTTCTCTCCGTCCAGAACCTGACGACATCGTTTCTGGTCGATGGCGCCTGGAAGCCGGTCGTTCGCAATGTCTCCTTCGATGTAGCGCCAGGAGAGACCGTCGCGATCGTCGGCGAAAGCGGCTCCGGCAAGAGCGTGACTTCGCTATCGATCATGCGCCTTCTGCAGGCGGATTCGAGCCGCATCGAAGGCAAGATCATGCTCGGCGGGCGCGACCTTCTGGCCGTGCCGGAAGGCGAGATGCGGAAGGTTCGCGGCAATGATGTCGCGATGATCTTCCAGGAACCGATGACGAGCCTCAATCCGCTCTTCACGATCGGCGACCAGATCTCCGAGGCATTGCTGTGCCACCGGCCGATGGCGAAGGCCGAAGCCCGCGCCGAGACGATCCGCTTGCTCGAAAAGGTGCGCATTCCTTCGGCTGTCTCGCGCTTTGACGAATATCCCCACCGCTTCTCCGGCGGCATGCGCCAGCGTGTGATGATCGCCATGGCGCTTGCCTCACGGCCGAAGCTCCTGATCGCCGACGAACCGACGACGGCACTCGACGTGACGATCCAGGGCCAGATCCTCGATCTGATCAAGATGCTGCAGGAAGAGGAGGGGACGTCGGTTCTGTTCATCACTCATGACATGGGCGTGGTTGCCGAAATCGCCGACCGTACCGTCGTCATGTATCGCGGCGAGCAGGTGGAGACGGGAGCGACACCCGATATCTTCCATCGCGGCAAACATCCCTACACCCGTGCCTTGCTGTCGGCCGTACCGGTGCTCGGTTCCATGCAAAATTACCAGCGGCCGTTACGCTTCCCCGTCGTCAATGCGGCGACTGGAGAATCAAACATTCCAGTCGAAACGGCCGATACGGTCGCCGCAACATCTCGCCCGGTGCTCGAGGTGAAAAACCTCACCAAGCGCTTCGACATTCATTCCGGCCTCTTCGGCAAGCTGACTGGTCGCGTCCACGCGGTCGAGAACGTTTCCTTCGATCTCCATGCCGGTGAGACGTTGTCGCTCGTCGGCGAGTCCGGCTGCGGCAAGTCGACGACCGGTCGCGCAATCATGCGGCTGATCGAGGCGCAGAGCGGTTCTGTCATTGCCGATGGCAAGGATGTGCTGGCGCTCGGCAAGGCGGGCATGCGTGAGATGCGCAAGACCGTGCAGATGATCTTCCAGGACCCCTTTGCCAGCCTCAATCCCCGCATCCGTGTCGGCGACGCCATTGCCGAGCCTTATCTCGAGCACAGGATGGGGACGACAAAGCAGGCGAGGGAACGCGTCGCAGACCTCCTCACCAAGGTCGGCCTGACGCCCGACATGGCCTCACGCTTCCCGCATGAGTTCTCCGGCGGGCAACGCCAGCGCATCTGCATTGCGCGTGCTCTTGCACTGGAGCCGAAGGTCATCGTGGCCGACGAGAGCGTCTCGGCACTCGATGTTTCGATCAAGGCGCAGGTCATCAATCTGATGCTGGACTTGCAGCAGAGCCTCAATCTCGCATTTCTGTTTATTTCTCATGACATGGCCGTCGTCGAGCGCGTCAGCCACCGCGTCGCGGTCATGTATCTCGGCGAAATCGTCGAAATCGGCCCGCGCGCTGCCGTCTTCGGCAATCCGCAGCATGACTATACCAAGAAGCTGATGGCAGCCGTCCCGGTTCCCGATCCCGATCGCCGTCGCGAAAAGCGGGCTGTCGCCAATGACGAGATCAAGAGCCCGATCCGGCCCGTCGATTACAAGATCAAGCCGCTCGGGTACCGAGAGGTATCGCCTGGGCATCTGGTGGCAAACTGAGCGCAGTATGGGAATGGCAGTTTTCGCTGCCGTGGCATCTATATAGCTGCTTCAGAAAATCCTAGTGCCTGGTATCGTCGGCTCGCAGCTGATCGATCGCGTCAAGCGCTTCGTCTGCCGTCCAGCCGGCGCGCAAGGCAGCGGCAATGAGCCGGACCTCCGCCTCCATCTCAAGCCTCAGATAAAGTCCCTCCAGGGCCTCCTTGGCGGTGACCACGTGATCGTCATGCGGCACAACGTGAGTATTCCGTGAGGTCATTGACACGTTCCTTCCTCGATTTGGGTTGTGCTTCTTGTTAGGGCGATAACAGGTTCTTTGCGTCCCAGAGACTATTTACGCGCCTGCGTTGATTTTGTTCCATGCGTTTTTCTGCTACCGACGCGAGCATTAAGTGTTTTCGTTGTGTTCCGGTCCTATGCCTGTGAGTGACACCAGCGATGGACCGTTGACGAAATTACGGTAGAACGACAGACCTCCACAGATCCCGGAAGCCAAGGGACCGTATCATGCCACATTTGCAGGAACTGATCGACTGGATTATTGCCGAAGGACTATCGACCGATACGATCGAGACCGTTCTGCAAGGTGTGGCGGAGCGGCTGACGGATCTCGGATATCCGATCATTCGTGCGTCGATCGCTATGCCGTCGATCGATCCCCTGCAACGCGGGTCTTCAGTCGCATGGTACCGATCGTTCGGCTTTATGACGGAAGTTCAAGGACATGACGAAGCGGGTCAAGAGTTGTTTCAGCGCTCGCCCGTTGCTTATCTCCTGACAAACGATCTCGACTACGCCCGCTGGAAATTGCCACCCGGACCAGGCGCACCGTCGATTCCGCTTCTGACGGAGCTGGCCGAACTTGGGGCCACGGATTACCTGATGAAACTGGCCCGATTTCCTGGCGACACCGCGCTCGCGGGCGTCAGCTTTTCCCTTGCCGTCGATCATCCCGGGGGCTTTTCCGATCACCAGATTGCAGAGCTGCGGCGGTTGATGCCGGCCCTGACCCTTACCTGTTGCCGGATCGCGACCACACGCGTTGCTACCGATGTACTCGCGGTCTATACCGGCGCCGGAAGCAGCGGCCGCATCCTGAGCGGTCATATAAGGCGCGGCGACGGTACTGCGATTTATGCGGCGATCCTCCTGGCCGATCTCAAGAACTTCACGTCGCTCAATGAAAAACACGAGCCCGAACGCATCGTTGCCTGGCTCAACGAACACTTCGAGGCGATCGGCGCTCCGGTCGAGCAGGAGGGCGGCGAGATCCTGAAGTTCATGGGCGACAGTCTGCTCGCCATCTTCCCTGCCGATATCGACAACCCGGCCGAGGCATGCGACCGCGCACTATCGGCGGCGCGAACTGCCATGAACGCCAATGCTGATGTCAATCGCAGACGAGCGGAAGCGGGAGAGCCGGAGCTTCTTGTGGATATCGTCCTTCACGTCGGCGAAGTGTTCTATGGGAATGTCGGCGCGGCCCGCCGCCTTGACTTCACCGCCATCGGCAGGGCGGTCAACGAGGCGGCGCGCATGGAGAAGCTGGCCGACGAAATCGGCCACAGCCTGCTGGCATCCGCCGATTTCGTTTTGCAGGCGCCGGGACGTTTCGAGAAAGCCGGCATTTTTCCGCTCAAAGGCGTCGCTCGTCCAGCCGCGATTTACGCCTGGCCGGATTGAAGCGAGTGTCGCCAGCGGCGCCGTTATCGGCGCCGTCGGTGTTGGTGGGTCGTCCGCGGCGGCTCTCGCTCGAAGTCATAGAAAAGTTTGTATCCGCCGCTGCTCGACACGGTGGCCATCATTTCGTCCCGTCTCGGCCATGGAGCGCGCTGCGGACAAAGATGATAGGTCGACCTCGTAGCGCGCCCGCACGCGCCACGAGTCCATTCATCAGCAGCCGGACTATGAATTTCACTGCCGTACCCCTCCGGTTCAGGCGGCCGATTTGCTGCGCATATAGTTCCGCCAGCCACCGAGAGCCGTGATCTCCTCGGCCCCCTTCACAGCATGGGCTTCGCAGAGGAAGCACGATATGCTCGAACCGTCCTCCAGCGTGACCTTGCCGATACCAAGCGGGGCAGGGATCTTGGCAACGAAACGGCCGAAGCCCTCTGGGGGCAAGGCCCAGACCTCAATCTCTAGTCCGAGACCGTCATGTCCCGGTTCGCGCACGAGGCCGGGCTTCTGCGGGGTCGTATTCGGCAGCACGAAGAGGCGATAATCGCCTGCTGTGCGGCAGGCCCTTACCAACGTGCCACCCAATGTGGTCAGTTCGTGATTGAGCGGCATGYCCGTCAGATGCGCCCCGACCACAGCGATGGCGATGGTATCGTCTGTCAATGAGGCGACCCGGCTCTGCTCGGCGATAACCGCAGCGCGATCGACGCCCATGCCGGCGGCGGCGGCGCGGTGCAACGCATCGGCAAGGGGAGCCAGCGCATCGTCGGTGAAGGCTGGCGCAATCAGCGTCACGCCGCCCGGCAGGCCGTTGTCGCCGAATCCGGCGGGAACGGCGATCGCGGCGCAATCGAGCAGGTTGACGAAGTTCGTGTAGCGACCGAGACGGCCGTTGAGCACGATCGGGTCGGCCTGCATATCGGCAACCTTGTAGGTCGTCGGTGCCGTCGGCAGCAGCAGCAGATCAGCCTTTGCCCATTCGGCTTCCGTCTTGCGCCTGAGATCTTCGAGCTTGTAGCGGCCGTTGAAGGCTTCGACTGCCGTCTTGCCTTTCGCGCCTTCGATGATCTTGCGAACCGTGGGATCGAAATCGGCGGCGTTACTCTCCAGGAAATCTTCGACGGCGGCCAGTCGCTCGGCAACCCAGGGGCCGTCATAGAGCAGCGAAGCAGCCTCGCGGAAGGGCGTATAGTCGAAGGGAACGATCGTCGCGCCGAGCGCTTTCGCCCGTTCGATTGCCTGATCGTAGAGCGCTTCGACATTGTCATCGCCGAAGAACTCCCGCTCCGCGCCGTCGAGAACGCCGACGCGCAGACCGGCAACCGGAAGAGTTGCCGGCTTGGCACGCCGCGAAAACGCATCGGTGGCATCGAAGCCCTCGGCAATCTTGCGGATCGCGACCCCGTCGCCGACCGTCGGCGCAAAGATCGTGATGCAGTCGACGCTCTTGCAGGCCGGCACGGCGCCGGTATTTGGCAGCAGCCCCGGCGTCGGCTTGATACCGACAAGATTGTTGAAGGCGGCCGGCACGCGGCCTGAACCGGCCGTATCCGTGCCGAGCGCGAAGGTGGCGAGGCCGGATGCCACCGTCACCGCCGAACCGGAGCTCGAGCCGCCTGAAATATAGTCGGCATCGAAGACCGATCGTGGCGCTCCATGGGGTGAGCGTGTGCCATTGAGGCCGGTCGCGAACTGGTCGAGATTGGTCTTGCCGATCACGATCGCACCTGCCGCCCGCAGTCGTGCAACGACAGTTGCGTCCTTCTCGGGATTATAGGCGAAAGCCGGGCAGGCGGCGGTGGTCGGCAGCCCCGCCACGTCTATATTGTCCTTCACCGCGAAGGGAATACCCCAGAGCGGCAGGCTGTTCGGCTCGGGTGCACGTTCCATCAGAGCTCGTGCTTCGGCCCGCAATGTATCATCAGGCGTCGGCGTGATGAAGATTGCCGGATCCGTCGAGGCGGCACGACGCGTAATGACGGTTTCGATGACATCGAGCGGACTTTGGCCGGCCTCATAGGCTGCGCGAAGGCTTGTCAGATCAAGAATGGTCGGCAGCATGGTTCAGCATTCCTCCAGAACAACAATGATATCGCCCGCTTTGACGTTTCGTCCGGGGCCGGCGCGCAGGTCGCGGACACGGCCCGGCGCATGTGCGGTGACGTTGATTTCCATTTTCATAGATTCGATGATGGCAAGCGTGTCTCCGGCCGCAACCGGTGCACCCGGCTCGACCAGCAGTTTCCAGATATTGCCGGGTACGGCACTGGCAACCCCGAAGCAGCCTTCGGGAATATCTCCGTCAGGGCTTTCACCGGTGCCTTCGTCGGTAACGAAGCTGTCGAGGCCTGTTTCCTTCCAGCGCTGGCGCTCGGCGTCGAAAGCCGCCTGCTGGCTCGCCTTGAAGGTCCCGATCGAGGCGGCGTTGACCTGCAATTCCTTCTCGTATGCGGCGTAGGAGAATTCCGTTTCCTCGATCTTCACAGGATAGCCGCCATGCGGAAAGGCACTGCGCGCCTCTGTCAGTTCCTGGTGGCTGACGGGAAAGAAGCGGATCTGATCGAAGAAGTTCAGCAGCCAGGGCTTGTCCTTGGCAAAGACCGGTGTCTGCCGCCAGGTATTCCAGACCTGGATGGTGCGGCCGAAGAGCTGGTAGCCGCCGGGGCCTTCCATGCCATAGATGCACATATAAGCGCCGCCGATGCCGACGGCGTTTTCCGGCGTCCAGGTGCGAGCCGGATTGTACTTTGTGGTCACCAGCCGATGGCGCGGATCGACCGGTGTTGCGACCGGCGCGCCGAGATAGACGTCGCCGAGGCCGAGCACGAGATAGCTGGCGTCAAAGACGACATTGCGCACCGCCTGCTCGTCCGCCAGTCCGTTAATGCGGCGGATGAATTCGATATTGGACGGGCACCAGGGTGCATTCGGCCGCACGAGTTCCTGATATTTGCGCATGGCAAGTTCCGCATCCGGGTCATTCCAGGAAAGTGGTAGATGCACGATGCGGCTCGGCACCTTGACGTCCTGGGCTGCCGGCAGGCTCGCCTCGATCTCAGCCAGCAAGCCGAGCAGGCGTTTGCGGGTCAGCGTCGTACCGTCATAATGGATCTGCAGCGAGCGGATGCCGGGCGTGAGATCGATGATCCCGGGCAGGCGCGCCTGCGAGACGGCCTGCATCAAGCGATGCACCCTGAGCCGCAGGGCGATATCGAGCGTCATCGGCCCATATTCGACCAGCAGATTGTCATCGCCCTGGCGGCGATAGACGACCGAGACAGGCCCATCGTCGTGCTTGCCGATAACAGGCGAGCCTGTCTCTTCCTTCGCCCGATGCACGACCGGATCAGCAATCGGGTCCTCAGGCCGTGCGACCGGATGGAAGCGGATGCGATCGCCCGGCTTGAATTGGCCCATTTTCCATTGCTCGTCGCGAGCGATCACCGCCGGGCAGACGAAGCCGCCGAGGCTCGGACCGTCCGGTCCGAGGATGATCGGCATGTCACCAGTGAAATCGATCGCGCCGATCGCATAGGCATTGTCATGCAGGTTGGAGGGATGAAGGCCGGCTTCGCCGCCATCGCTGCGAGCCCATTTCGGCGCGGGACCGATCAGGCGTACGCCAGTGCGGGCGCTATTGAAATGCACCTCGTAGCTTGTCGAAAACAGCGTTTCGATATCGCCTTCCTGGAAGAAATCAGGCGCGCCATGCGGACCATAGAGGACGCCGACATCCCATTCGCGGGTCAGTTCTGCCAGCTCGGTTGCCGGTTTCGTCGGTTCGGCGGCGGCCTGACGGGCAAGATGCAGCACATGGCCGGTCTTCAGCGTGCCGGTGGCGTTGCCGCCGAACTGGCCGAGCCCGAAGGTGGCGCGCGAGCCGAGCACGACGGGAGCGGCAAAACCGCCCTTCACTGCGAGGTAAGCCCGCTGCCCTGGCCCATCGATGCTACCGATCGACAGGGTCTGGCCGGCGCGGATGGTGACGGCCTCACCATGAGGCAGCTTCACGCCATCGGCGCTCATCGCCATCCTGGCGCCGGCAAGCGCAACCACAGTGTCGGTATGGAATTTCAGCACCGGACCGGACACTGTCAGCTCCAGTGCCGCGACCATATCGCCGTTGTCGACGAGACGGTTGGCATGACGGAACGAGCGCTCGTCCATCGGGCCGCTCGGCGGCACGCCGACATGCCAGAGCCCAAGTCGGCCCGGCAGTTCCTGGATGCTCGATTGCGCCCCCGGAGCGATCACCTCGATAACGTCAGGCACGAAGGAAAAGTCGCGTAGCGCCGTCGTCGCCACCTTGCCGCTGGCAAGAAGCTCGGAGCTGGCGATGGCGCGCAAATAATCGAGATTGGTCTCGATGCCCGATATCGACGTGCCGGAGAGTGCTGCCTTCAGCTTCTCGATTGCCGCCGGACGATCCTCGGCGGAAACGATCAGTTTGGCGAGCATCGGATCGTAGAAAGGCGTCACCTCCGTGCCGGTCTCGATCCAGCCGTCGATGCGGATATCTTCGGGGAAGACAACTTCCGTCAGCAGGCCAGCGCTCGGGCGGAAGTCGGCATGCGGCATCTCGGCATAGACGCGCACCTCGATCGCTGCTCCTTTCGGCTGCAGCCACTCGGTGCCCGAAAGCACGTCCTCGCCGGCGGCCTGGCGGATCATCCATTCGACGAGGTCGATGCCGAACACGGCTTCCGTAACGGGATGTTCGACCTGCAGGCGGGTGTTCACCTCGAGGAAGTAGAATTCCTCACGTACGGGATCATAGATGAATTCGACGGTACCGGCGGATTCGTAGGAGACCGCCGAGCCGAGGTCGACGGCTGCCTTGTGCAGGCGGGCGCGGGTTGCAGCCGAAAGACCGGGAGCGGGGGTTTCCTCGACCACCTTCTGGTTTCGCCGCTGCAGCGAGCAGTCGCGCTCGCCGAGCGCGATGACCTTGCCTTTGCCATTGCCGAAGATCTGCACCTCGACATGCCGAGCTTCGGCCACGAAACGCTCGATATAGACGCGCGCATCGCCAAAGCTTGCCCGCGCGGTGCGTTGCACGCTTTCGAAGGATGCCTTCAGGCTTTCAGGATCAGCGCAGAGCTGCATGCCGATGCCGCCGCCGCCGGCCGTACTTTTCAGCATGACGGGATAGCCGATCGTCTCTCCCGCCGAGAGCGCCTCATCGGCATTTGAGAGCAGGCCGGTGCCGGGCAGGAGTGGAACGCCGCTCGCCTTGGCGAGTTCGCGAGCCGTATGCTTCAGGCCGAAGGCTGAGAGGTGTTCGGGCCGGGGGCCGATAAAGGCGATGCCTTCGGCGGCAAGGCGTTCGGCAAAACCGATATTTTCCGACAGGAAGCCGTAGCCGGGATGAACCGCCTCCGCCCCCGTTGCCTTGCAGGCGGCGATGACGGCATCGACGTTGAGATAGCTTTCGATGGCCGGCGCCGGCCCGAGACGGAACGCTTCATCGGCCATCATCGCGGGTTTGGCGAAGCGGTCGGCATCGGAATAGACGGCGACGGAGGCAATGCCCATTTGCCGCAGGGTCTTGATGACCCGGATGGCGATTTCGCCCCGGTTGGCGATCAGGACTTTCTTGAACATGCTCAGTCCTCGCCATCCCAGATCAGCACCCGGATCGGCGTCGGGTCGAAGCCGTTGCAGGGGTTGTTGATTTGCGGGCAGTTGGAGATGACACAGAGCACATCCATCTCGGCGATGAGTTCTACATAGTCACCCGGAGCGGAGATGCCATCGACGATCGTCATCTCGCCATTCGGCTTGATCGGCACGTTCATGAAGAAGTTGATATTCGGGACGATATCGCGCTTGCCCATGCCGTGCTTGCTGACTTCGAGCACGAAATTGTCGCGGCAGGCGTGGAGATATTTCGTGCCATGGCCGAAGCGCACGGTGTTGCTCTCGCAGGAGCAAGCGCCGGCGGAGGTGTCATGGCGACCGCAGCTGTCGGCCGTCATGGTCAGCATAACATTGCCTTCGTTCGACACGATTTTCGTACCGATGCCGATATAGGCGGCACCCTGCATGCGCATCGTATCCTGATTGGAATAGCGCTCGGAGAAATCATCGGCACGATAGAAGAGCGTGTCGATCGCCTGCTGGCCGTAGCTGTCCTCGATGCGGATCGTCTGGCCCTTGCGCACGATGCCGGACCACGGCGCTTCGGCCGCGATGAAATGATCCTCGATGGCGGTTTCCGGGCTGCGGGCAGGGGAGGTCTGGATGAAATCGGACATCGGTCTCTCCTCAGGCCTGCATCAGGGTGTTGTTTTCGAAACCACGCACGGCTTCGGCAGTTGCTGTGCGGCAAAGATCATCCGCAGCCGGAGCCGCCACCTTGTAGCGGGTGATGACAACAGGCTTCGGTTGGTAGATCGGATCCGGATCGAGGGGATGCGGGCAATTGGAAAAGCCGACCAGCATGTCCATTTCGGCGCGCAACTCGACGTAATCGCCGCTGTTGGAGCGCTTGCCCTGCCAGCCAAAGCCGCCGGCCTCGGCAAGACGCACGGGTGCGAAGAGATTGAGGATGCCCGGAATATCGCGACGCTCAAGACCGAGCTTGACGGCGGCGAGGATCAGGTTATCACGGGTGTTGCGGGTCTTTTCGCCCGGATATTTCGCCGCGTTAGAGGTCGCCGTCGAGCCGCCCATCAGGCAATCATGGGCGCCGGAACTGTCCTCGATCATCGAGAACATGACGCGTCCCATGTCGGAAAAGATCACGCGTCCCTTGCCGAGCGCGGTCGTCCATTGAACCTTGGCAGTATCGACGAGATTGATCCGTTCGCTCGTATCATCGGCATTCCAGGCGACGAGCGCAACGGTGGAATTGCCTTCGGCCTGATCGACGCGGATCGCCTCGCCACGCAAAAGCTTCGTCGACCAGTACCACCCACCGGGGATGGTCTCCTGGTGGATGACGGTGTTCGGATCGATGGCCGGCGCCGGCAGCGGGCTTGGGCCGGGCAGGGCCTTTGGCGCGAATTCCAGACCCTTCTTCTGATGCTCCTCATAGCGCGCGCGATTGGCGGCGATCTCTTCGGGGGAGCGTCTTACATGCATCATTGCATCTCTCCTGACGGTGCCAGGTCGTCCCGGCTGTGCCCCAGGGAAGCGACCGGGCCGTCCCGGTCGGGGCTGAAGATCGTTGACTGGCCGGCAAGGCGCGGCGGCCAGATGGAAATGTCCTTGGTGATGGTGGCGCCGTAGCGCTCTTTCTCTTCCGGCCGGTCGCGACGGCGTTCGAAGGCGACGACGCGGCTGGCGAGTGTGAAGGCCTCGCGCATGTCATGGGTAACCATGACGACGGTCATCTGCGTTTCGTGCCAGAGCCGCTTCATCAGCGTGTGAATTTCGGCGCGGATGCCGGGATCGAGCGCCCCGAAGGGTTCATCCAGCAGCAACACCTTCGGTTTCATGATCAGCGCCTGGGCGAGCGCCAGGCGCTGCTGCATGCCGCCCGAAAGCTGGGCCGGATATTTCCCCTCCGAACCGGCAAGCCCGACCTCGGCGATCAACTGGCGTGCTTCCGCGACGGCGTTGCGACGTGCCGCGCCAAAGAGCTTGGCCTTATAGCGCGCGGCGGACAACTCCTTGCCGAGCAACACGTTGCCGAGCACCGTCAGATGCGGAAAGACGGAGTATCGCTGGAAGACGACACCGCGATCCGGTCCCGGCTCCTGTGGCAGCGGCACGCCGTCGAGCAGGATCTTGCCTTTTGTCGGCCGTTCCTGGCCAAGCAGCATGCGCAGGAAGGTGCTTTTACCGCAGCCTGAAGGCCCGACAAGGGCGACGAAGGCCCGCGAGGGGACGGTCAGCGATACGTCCTCGAGCACGATCTGGTCGCCATATTCCTTCCAGACCCTTTCGATCCTGAGTTCGCTCATGCCTGCTTCTCCAGTTCCGACCAGGGAAAGACGGCAATGCGCAGACGGTCGAGCAAAGTGTTCATCACCACGGCGAGCAGGGTGATCCAGACGACATAGGGAAAGATGATATCCATCGAGAGGTAGCGGCGGACGAGGAAGATGCGGTAGCCGAGGCCGGAATCCGAGGAGATCGCCTCGGCCGCAATCAGGAACAGCCAGGCTGGGCCGAGCTGCAGCCTGAGGCAGGTGATCAGCCGCGGCAGGATCTGCGGCAGCACGACGCGCAGGCCGATCTGCCAGGAGGAGCCGCCGAGCGTCTCGGCCTTGACGATCTGTTCGCGAGGCAGTTCCAGCGCCTTCAGTGCCAGGTCGCGGATCATCGTCGGAGCGACACCAATGACGATAAGGGCGATCTTCGAAGTCTCTCCGAGACCCATAACGATGAAGAGAATTGGCAGAAGCGCCAACGGCGGAACCATGGAGATCACGGCGACAAAAGGGGAAAGCAACGCCCTCAGATAGGGCAGCATGCCGATCAACATGCCAACTGCGAGCGCAATTGCCGTCGAGATGCCGAGGCCGGAGAGCAGGCGGATCAGGCTCGCGCCCGTGTCCGACCAGAGCAGAAATTCGCCGGTACGCTGGTCGGCGACGAAGGCCAGACGGTTGATCGCATCGGCAAAGCCGGCAAGGCTCGGCAGAAGCTTGTCATTGGCGTTTTCCGCCAGTCGTGCGGCCGAGCCAAAGGCATAGGCGACAACGAGCAGCACGAAGGGTAGCAGCATCAAGGCAAATTGCGCGCCCCGGCTCGGCCTCGTGTTGATCCAACGCATGGGAAATGCTCCGCTGGTGAAGGGAAGGCGGCGCGGGTAAGCCGCGCCGCCATTGCGATCAGAGCGAACCGTCGGCGGCTGCCTTCATGTAGGTCTCGGTGAAGCGTAGCTTCACGTTGCCGGTATCGCCCAGAACCTTGCCATCGGGCATTTCGATGCCGATGACGTCAGCGGAGGGCGCGCCATTGCCGAGCAACCCCCTCTCGAAGAGGAAGGTGCGCACCAGATCCATGGTCTTCGGCAGGCCGGGCGAGGCGGTGAAGGCAACGGCATCGGCCGGCTTGTCGAAGAGTTTGGTGGCGGCGAGCTGGGCTTCGAAGCCGGCGAGATCGGTGCCCGAAGCGGAGCCCATGGCCTCGCGGGCCGCCTTGCCTTCGGCAGTATCGGCTCGCAGCAGGGCAGCCGTCTCGTACCAGATGCCGGCGAGCGCCTTGCCGAAATTCGGATTGTCCTTCAGTACGCCGCTATTGGCGACCATCAGGTCGATGATTTCGCCTGGCACCTGCGAGCTGTCAAAAACCTTCTTGGCTGTGGGATCTTCGAGGATGGTCGAGACCAGCGGGTTCCAGGTGACAACGGCGGAGACATCGGCGGTCTTGTAGGCAGCGACCATGTCGGCATCGGACGTGTTGACTACCTTTACGTCGCGCTCCGTCAGCTTGATGCTTTCGAGCGCTCGAGCGAGCAGATAGTGCGAGACGGAGAATTCGACGAGATTGACGTTCTGGCCCTTGATATCGGCAAGGCTCGCCTTGTCCTTCAGGATGACTGCGTCGTTGCCGTTCGAGAAGTCGCCGACGATGACGGCGGTTGTATCGACGCCCCCGGCAGCCGGGATCGACAGGCCGTCCATATTGGTCAGTGTGACGGCATCGAAGGCGCCGGCCGTGTACTGGTTCATCGACTCCACGTAGTCGTTGAACTGGGTGACATCGATCTTGATGCCGTATTTGTCGGCCCATTTCTTGACGATGCCGTGGTCAGCTGCGTAGCCCCAGGGCATCCAGCCGACATAGATGGACCAGGCTACCTTGAATTCTGTCTTCGGCTCGGCTTTTGCGATGGAGCCAAAGCCCAGCGCCAGCGAGGCGGAAAGAACTGTAATGGAAAGGATCTTCGAAAAAGTCTGCATTGAAATTCCCCTTTTGCTTTTCTTCAAAAGGGATCGGCAATGACCATCGTGCCGCCAATCCCTTGGCTTACGAGGTCTCCCGGGCTTTTGTCCCGCCGTGCACCCGACGGGATTTCTCCCCCGCCGGTAGTAGCTCTCGGACCAGTCGCGCTTTTTGAAAACGCCGGAACCCTAGCCACCAACTCTGCCTATTTCGAAGCAAGCACTATGCCAGATCGCGTATGTGTTTGATTTTCAAAGATTGGCATGTGTCGCGCATTATTCAGCGCTGTGAAAGTGCATACCGATGCCTATCTGATGGGCAGTTCGTTAAATGGCGTAGATAAAACGCACAAGATTTGTGCGGCCGCAAAATACCGGCTAAAATAGGAAGTAGTCGGTTTCTGCAGGAAAGTGACCAGCGCGTAGATCGTCAAATACTCCTGAGAAAGAGGCAGTTCATTCGGCACCTCACTGCTGCTATGACATGCGTGAAGCGGGTTGATGAACGCATGTTCACCCCAGAGAATTGAGTGCAGCATTTGGTCCACAGACCTCGAGTCTTTGATGCTCTTCTGGCGCGCCGCGAGCCGATCGTCGTTCTCGATGCTCCCGCCGGCATGGGAAAGACGTCGGCACTGAATGAGATTGCCGCTCATTTCGGCACCGATATTCACGCCGGTGAAACGGTACCCGCATGGCGACCGGATCAGGTCTGCATCTGGGATATCCCACCCCATGGCAAGCCGGCCGCCTTACCTGAAGCCTTTCTGTTGGCTCAGGCGCGGATTTTTATCGCAAAGCGCCCCGATACACTGCTGCCAGGCCTCTCGCGGGCTATCGCCTATGGTCGGGCTTTTGTTGCGGACCAAGCTTTTCTGCTCATCGACCAGCACGAAGCAGCAGAGATTTTTGCCGATGGCGCGTCTGATATCATGCATGCATCAGGCGGGTGGCCCCTGATTGCATTCAATCCGACATTGAGCGCTGAACGCTTGAGCGCATTCCTCGAAAGCGAGCTTCTTCAATCCGCGCCACCCGAAGTCCTGGTTGATCTCCGCATCGTTTTGGACACAGGCAAAGGGGATTTTCGCGGGCAATCCCATTTCCTTCCCATCATTGCGGAGAACGGCCTGCGCATAACTTCGATCGTCGGCGAGATCGATCATGCGCTCGATGCCGTGATTGCGGAGCGGATAAAGGTGCTGGCCGACGCGAAGGCGATTGCGGACAGTTTTGCTGCCCGTGGTCATCCGATACGGGCGATCGAGATATTCCAGCGCATCGGACTATACGACAACGCGCTCAAGGTCTTCACCGAGGCGAAAGGCATCTTTCTCCTCTATTTCCATGGGCCGGAAGTCTATGATCGAATTCTCGCAGGCTTTCCGCGAAGCTACGTGCTGCAAAGCGAAGTCCTGGTGCTTGCGCTCGCACTGCAGGCACTTAAACTCGGGGATGTGTCGCGAGCGCGTCGACTGCTTGCCGACCGCTTCGGCGATTTGGCCAACGATCCGGAGGCCGTCTTCGCCCAGAACGCCGTGTTTTCTCGGGAATTCAGGGCATTCCGGCTGCTGATGCTCATCTATGAAGACTATTTCTTCTCCGAAAGGCTCCTGGAAACCTGCTTCGCACTCGTTGCCGAATTCCCGCTCGACGACCATCTCTTTCGCGGCAGCTTCTACAATTCCGTGCTCGAATTCTACATCCGCAACCGGCGTTTTGCGGAGGCGGAGGAAGTGGCGCAGCGTGCAATGCACCATTACGAGCGCGCCAATGCCCCGATGCTCTGCTTCTATGTCAGCCTCCATCAGGCGTTGATCCGTCTTTTGATGGGCGACGCGCTGGCGGCCCGCAAACATTCGCTCCGGGCTGCGGAAAGTCTTCGCGAGCTTCCATTTGAAAGCCGAAATGATCAACGTCTTCAATTGCTCCTTGAGGCCTGCGTCGAATACGAGACCGGACGGGCTGAACCGCTTGCGCGGTTTCTCAGCCTCGAGATCGACGATTTCTCCCATAGCGAGATCTGGCCAAGCCTGCTGGAATTCGCGTTGCATTACGGCAGCCAGGCACTTGGAGACCATTTCTCGACGATCGCGGCGCGCAGCTTTCTCGACCGTTGGCGAGTTTATCAGGTGTCCAACCGCCAATTCCAAACGATGATCGAAATCCGCGAGGCGGCCATCCTGCAGAATGCAAATCGCTGGCAGGAGGCGTCGCAATGCCTTGCAGCAATCACATCGCGCATCGATCGGAACCGGGTGGTAAGCAATGATGGAGAGCTGGTCCATCTGCACGATCGCGACGAAATAGCGCTCGCGCTCGCATGGCTGCGCCAGATAACGTACGAGCAACCCGCACGCCCTGGCCTGGAAGGCCTGATCGAGGGCATTATCGGCAACCTGCATCTGACCGACCGCCAGCGTCTGAGTGGGCAGATCTGGCTCGCCTATATTGCCAAGCGCCAGCGCAACCTGACGCGTGCCCGCGCCATCCTGCAGAAGATCTTCGAGGATTGCGCCCGGCTCGGTGCCATTGCTCCGCTTTCGGAAGAACGCGTTTTTCTGGAGGAGCTGATCGACAACCAGCGCATTGGCGGCTTCCTGGCGACGTCGCTGCCCATCAGGCAGATCATCCGCAAGCTGCGCGACAGCGGAAGGTTGTCGAGCCGCTCTGCGGGCGGGCGCAATGACCTGTCGCGGCGCGAGAGCAAGATCCTGCTGATGATTTCGGAAGGCGCTGCCAACAAGTTCATTGCCAGCACCCTCGGCCTCAGCGAGGCGACAGTCAAATTCCATCTTGGCAATGTCTATCGCAAGCTCGGCTGCCGCAACCGGCAGGAGGCGATCAGTGCGGCAAGGGCGCTGGGTATTGTCAGTTGATTCAGAAGCCGGGCGAGATCGGCGTCGCCATGCACACAAAACCTAGACCATTTAAACGAAAACCTAGACCCGTCATCTGTTGAGCAGGTTGCTTTGCATATGCAATCTTCTTCTCAGACCTCCTCTGGCGGACAATCGGATGGGTCAGCGAAGGGAATGCGGCAAACCGGCAACCCAAGTGCCAGATGCTCCTCCCGAGCAGACCTTACGGTTTAGTGCCGGGTAGAAGGCGGTCCAACAAAAGCGATCAAAATGGTCGCAGGGAACTTTTGAACCGGGAGATACCATGAGCAGATTACAGCTGATTGCTTCTACCGCTATGGCCGTGCTTGCCGCCGGCTTTGCGGGCTCGGCCGCGGCCAAAACGACCGTGACCATGAATACCGTCCAGATCTTCGGTACGATCGATCCCGCCAAGATCTCTGATTACACCGACTATATGGCTGCCGTGAACCTCTATGACGGTCTGGTGACAGTCGATTCCAGCGGCAACCTGCAACCTGAGCTCGCCGAGAGCTGGACGGTTTCGCCGGATGCCAAGGAAGTGACCTTCAAACTGCGCGCCGACGCGCATTTCAGTGATGGTTCGCCGGTCGAGGCCGCAGACGTCGTCTATTCCTTCGAACGGCTTTTGAAGATCAATCTCGGGCCGGCCAACCTCTTCGCAGACGTGCTGAAGCCGGGCTCGGTCGTGGCCGTCGATCAGCACACCGTAAAATTCACCCTCTCGAAAGCCTTCGCACCATTCCTTAGCACGGTCCCGGCCGTCTTCATCGTCAATGCCGACGTGGTCAAGGCTAATGCCGGCAATGATGACGGCCAGACCTATCTTTCGACGAAGACTGCCGGTGCTGGCCCGTACACCCTGAAGGACTGGGACCGCGGCGCGTCAATGACGATCGAACGCGATCCCAAATACTACAAGGGCTTCAATGACGGCCCGATCGACGAAGTGCGTTGGATCATCACCAATGACGAGGCGACCGTGCGCTCGCTTGCAGCCTCCGGCGAACTCACGATGAGCAGCCAATATCAGGCACCCGATACCTACAAGGCATTGCAGGAGATGGGCCGCTTCAACATCGTCAGCGAAGATACGACGATCGGCTTCTACCTGAAGCTCAACACCAAGGTGCCGCCG
This sequence comes from Rhizobium sp. 01T437, assembly GCF_056398505.1. Lineage (NCBI taxonomy): Bacteria > Pseudomonadati > Pseudomonadota > Alphaproteobacteria > Hyphomicrobiales > Rhizobiaceae > Rhizobium > Rhizobium sp. 01T437. The sequence goes on along the minus strand of NZ_JBFTPM010000015.1, from coordinate 93,758 downwards.
ACCGACGATATCCATATCCGCCGAGCGCTTGCCTATGCAACCGACTACGACACGATCCGCAGCGTCATCGTGCCGGGCGGTCAGTTGAATGGTCCGCTACCGTCCGGTTTTGCCGATTATTATGCGAGCGACCTGCCGGCACCGAAATATGACCTTGAGGCTGCCAAGGCGGAAATCGCGCAGTCGAAATATGCCGGCAGTGAAATCCCGATCACGCTCGGCTATGTTGCCGGCACCAAGTTCGAGGAAGAGCTCAGCCTGCTGATGCAGTCGAACCTCGAACAGCTCGGCTTCAAGGTGACACAGCAGGCCGATCCGTGGAACCGTGTGACGGAAATTGCCGGCAAGGTCGAAACGACGCCAAACGTCAACCAGATCTTCTTCGGCCCGACTTATCCTTCGCCGGATTCCATGTTCTTCACGCAGTATCATTCGAAAGCAGCCGGCACCTGGGCTTCGGCAGAATGGCTGCAGGATCCGGCGATCGACGCCCTGATCGATCAGGCTCGCGAAACGCCTGACAAGGCCAAGCAGGCCGAGATCTACAAGGAATTGCAGCACAAGATCGTCGATCTGCAGCCGGATGTCTTCCTGGAAACGCAGACGGTACAGCATGCCATGGACAAGTGCCTGGAAGGCTTCCATGCCGTGCCGATGCAGTCCTTTGACTACAAGTTCACCCGTTATCGCTGGACCTGCAAGTAACGGCTGAGCGCGTTTCGGGCAGCGTCACCCTCATGACGAACTGCCCGGAAAGGACGGCCCGAAAGGGCCGTCCATATCCTCCATCATGAATTGAAACAGGGCTGGAACATTGGAATTCCTCCTCTTCCTGGTCAGGCGCGCTTTGTGGTCGCTGCTTGTTCTTTTCGGACTGTCGGTGGTGATCTTCACGATCGCTCGTGGCATGCCGGGGGATCCGGTGAGATTGGCGCTCGGGCCTCGTGCCAGCAATGAGCAGGTCGAGCAATTTCGCCAGACACTTGGCTTCGACAAGCCGCTGATCCAGCAATACGGGATCTATGTATCCGGGCTCGTCGGCGGCGATCTAGGCCTGTCGCTTCTGACCAAGCGCCCGGTCAGCGACGATATCCGCGAGACTTTTGCTGCGACCTTCGAACTGGTGCTCGCCACGATCACCATCGCCTTCCTGTTCGGTGTTCCGTTGGGTGTCGCTGCCGCGCGGTGGAAGGACAAATGGCCAGATAATCTCGTGCGGCTAATTGCGATCTTTTCCGCGGTGACGCCGAGCTTCTTCCTCGCGCTCGTATTGCAGATCCTTGCCGGCTATGTGCTGCATATCCTGCCGACGACCGGGCGCCTGCCGCCGGGAATGGCCTTCAGTGCCGATATTACCGGTCTCGTCACGATCGATTCCCTGCTGCATGGGCGGCTGGATGTTTTCGGCGAGGGCCTGCGTTACCTTCTTCTTCCCTCGCTTGCGCTCTCTGCGGCAACCATGGGGCAGATCGCGCGCATCACGCGCTCCTCGATGATCGACGTCTCCAGCCAGGATTATATCGAGGCGAGCCGGGCCTTCGGCATTCCCGAGCGCGTGCGGGTGTTCAAATATATGCTGCGCCCGAGTTTCGTTCCGCCGCTCACCATTTCCGGCCTCGAATTCGCATCGCTGATCGGTAACGCCTTCGTCGTCGAACTCGTCTTCGCCTGGCCCGGGATGGCGGCCTATGGCGTGCGCACCATCATGCAGAAGGACCTGAACGCCGTCATGGGTGTGGTGATCGTCTCCGGCGTCTTCTTCGTCATCGTCAATCTCGTCATCGATGTGCTGGTCGGCATTGTCGATCCGCGCATTCGTATCCGGGGGAGGCGCTGATGTCCGATACGCCTGCTATCGAGGCCGAACGCCTCTCGAATGCCTATCAGAACTGGTATCGCTTCTCACGCAATCCGACCGCCGTCATCGGTGCAGCGATTGTCATCATCTGCGTGCTCGCCGCGATCCTCGCGCCATGGATCACGCCGCATCCCGAACATGTCGGCGCTGCCGTCAATTTCCGTGCGCGCCATCTGCCGCCATCGGGCGACTTCTGGTTCGGCACTGATAATGTCGGCCGCGATATATTCAGTCGCGTGATCTTCGGCATGCGCATCTCCCTGCTTCTGGCGCTGGTCGTGCTCGGTACGGCCGTTCCGATCGGCACCATCCTCGGCATTCTCGCCGGCTATTTCGGAGGCTGGGTCGAGGTGCTGATCATGCGCGTGACGGATATCGCGCTCGCTATCCCGCCGCTCGTCATGGCGCTCGCCGTCGCCGCGGTGCTGTCGCCGAACCTGATCAATTCGCTGCTTGCCATATCGGCGCTCTGGTGGACATGGCACACACGACTGATCTATTCGATCACCAAGCAGATCCGCGCCCAGGAATTCATCGAGGCGGCGGAGACGCTTGGTGCAAGCAAGTTCCATATCCTCTTCCGCGAGATCCTCCCGAACTGCGTCTCGGCAATCGCCGTGAAGACCTCGCTCGATTGCGGCTTCGTTATTCTCGTCGGCGCCTCGCTCTCTTTCCTAGGTCTCGGCATCCAGCCGCCGACGCCGGATCTCGGCACGATGGTTGCCCAGGGCGCCGCCTTCCTGCCGGATTACTGGTGGGAATCGGTTCTGCCTGGCTCGGCCATTCTTTTCGTCGCGCTGGGCTTCAACCTGCTGGGTGATGGCCTGCGAGACCTCTTCGACGTCCAGGAGGTTCGATGAGTTTCCCGCTCCTGCGTGTCAGCAATCTCTCGGTTGAGTTTTCCACCTATGGCCGTACCAGCCGCGTATTGCATGGTGTCAGCCTCGACGTTCCCGCCCGATCGCAGGTCGCCCTTGTCGGCGAAAGCGGCTCCGGCAAGACGGTGACGATGAAGGCGATCATGGGTCTGCTGCGCAAGCCACCCGCTCGCATCACATCCGGCGAGATCTATTATGACGGCGCCGACCTGCTGACCATGGCCGAGAAGGACCGGCTGCGCCTGCGCGGCACCGCCATGTCCATGGTGTTCCAGGATCCGATGAGTTCGCTCAATCCGGTCTTCACCGTTGGCGACCAGATGGGCACGATCCTGAAATATGCGGATAAGCGCCTCGGCCGCTCGCGCTCGCGCAGGGAGCGGATGGCGCGTGTCCACCAGGTGCTCGAACAGGTCCGGATGCGCGATCCCGAGCGCGTTACGCAGTCCTTCCCGATCATGCTGTCAGGCGGCATGCGCCAGCGCGTGCTGATCGCCATGGCGCTCTTGAGTGAGCCGCAGCTTTTGATCGCCGATGAGCCGGGCACCGCGCTCGACGTCACCACGCAGGCGCAAATCCTGAAGCTGCTGAAGGATCTTGTTGAAGAGAGCGGTCTGGCGCTGCTGATGATCACCCACAATCTCGGCGTCGTGCGCGAGACCTCGAACTATGTCTATGTCATGAACAAGGGCGCCATTGTCGAACATGGCGAGACCGCCGGCGTCTTCGACAATCCGCGCGATCCCTATACCCGCAGCCTGATCGATGCCGTTCCGCGGTTGGCAGGTGGCACGCGTTCTAGCGGGGAGGTGACCGTATGAGCACGCCGATGCTTGAGATCCGCAATCTTTCGAAATCCTTTCCCGTTCGCAATGCTTTCGGCCGCCAGATCGGCGAGGTGAGGGCGGTTGACGACGTTTCCTTCTCGATCGAGAAGGGGAGGGTCTACGGCCTCGCTGGCGAAAGCGGCTCCGGCAAGTCGACCATCGCCCGCATGATCATGGGGCTCGAAAAACCGGATGCCGGCGAAATCCTGATTGATGGCGAAGGCCTTGCGAAAACGAGACGTCACCATTCGCGACATGTGCAGATGGTCTTCCAGAATCCAGGCTCCTCGCTCAATCCGCGTCGTACCGTTGGCCAGTCTGTCGCCGTGCCGCTCGATGCGCACGGCTTTTCCGGCAACAGGCGCCAGCGCATTTCCGAACTCCTGGAGATGGTGCAGCTGCCGGCCAATTTCGCCGAGCGTTATCCGCATGAGCTTTCCGGTGGCCAGAAACAGCGCGTGGCAATTGCCCGCGCACTTGCCGTCGAGCCGAAACTGCTGGTGCTCGACGAACCGACCTCGGCGCTCGACGTGTCGGTGCAGGCGCGGGTCATCGATCTTCTGACCGATCTCGCGGGGCGTATGGACCTCACCTATCTCTTCATTTCCCACGATCTCAGCCTGATGCGTAATTTCGCCGGCACTGTCGGTGTGCTCTATCGTGGCCAGATCGTCGAAACGGGGGCGGTATCCTCCGTCTTCGAAAACCCATCCCACGATTATACCCGGCTTCTCCTCGCCTCCGTTCCCGTCATTTCGAAGGAGGAGGAGGCGATGCGCCCGAAAATTCCATTGATCGACGGGGAGATCCCGACAGCCGAGAAATTGCTGGCGCTCAGGGAAGTCGATCAACAAGCAAGTCACCAACGAGGTTAGGACTGATGATCAGAATTGGTATTGACGTCGGCGGCACCAATACGGACGCCGTCATCATGAATGGACCGGACGTGATTGCCGGCGTGAAGTCGGCGACAACAGCAGATGTCATGAGTGGTGTCGTCAACGCGCTGCGTGACGTGCTCGCAGCCTCAGGGATGGAGGCATCCGCGGTCGACTTCGTCATGATCGGCACGACACATTTCACCAACGCTGTCGTTCAGCGTCGTGATCTCGCCCAGACGGCTGCCGTGCGGCTTGGCCTGCCGGCCACCGCCTCGCTGCCGCCGATGGTCGACTGGCCGGAGGATCTGAAGCAGGCAATCGGCAATCATGCCTATCTCGCTCACGGCGGCAATGAATTCGACGGCCGGGTGATCTCGCCGCTCGACGAGGAAGAACTGCTGAAGATCGCCGCCGACATCAAGGCGAAGGGCATCGACACGATCGCCATCACGTCCGTCTTCTCGCCTGTGAGCACTGACTTTGAAAAGCGCGCTGGCGAGATCTTCGAAAAGGCTCTTCCAGGCGCTCATATTACGCTGTCCAGCGAGATCGGCCGCATCGGCCTGCTCGAACGCGAGAATGCGGCGATCATGAACGCCTGCCTGCGCGATCTCTCGGCTCATGTGATCGATGCCTTCCGCAAGGCGATCGCGGAGACCGGCATCAAGGGCAAATTCTTCCTGACGCAGAACGACGGCACGCTGATGGATGCCGCCTTCGCCGAGAAATTCCCGGTCCTGACCTTCGCCTCGGGTCCCACCAATTCCATGCGCGGGGCGGCCTTCCTCTCGGGTGTCAGCGATGCAATCGTCGTCGATATCGGCGGCACGACATCGGATGTCGGCTCCCTGTATAAAGGTTTCCCGCGGCAGGCCACGGTCGCCGTCGAAGTGGGCGGTGTGCGCACCAATTTCCGCATGCCCGACGTCTTCTCGATCGGCCTTGGCGGCGGTTCGCATGTCGTCGAAACGGAGAATGGCATCAAGGTCGGTCCGGTGTCGGTCGGCTACCGTATTCAGACGGAAGCGCTCATCTTCGGCGGAAAGACGCTGACAACGACCGATATCACCGTTGCTGCCGGCAACGCGACACTCGGCGATCCCGCTAAGGCTTCCCATCTTCCGGCCGATCTGCTGCAGCGCGTACAGCAAAAGATCCACGACATGCTGGAGGATTGCGTGGAGCGCTCCCGCCTGTCTCCCGATCCCTTGCCTGTCATTGTCGTCGGCGGTGGCTCCATCCTCGTCAACCGGCCGATTGCAGGACTCGAAGTGATCAAACCATCGCATTTCGGCGTCGCCAACGCCGTCGGCGCGGCGATCGCGCAGGTCTCGGGTGAAGTCGACCGGGTCTATGCACTCGCCGAAATGGGGCGCGAGAAATCACTCGAAGATGCCAAGAGCCGAGCCATCGAAGCAGCGGTTGCGGCAGGCGCTGCACGCGACTCCATCGAGATCGTCGATGTCGAGGATGTGCCGCTCGCTTATCTGCCGGGCAACGCCACCCGCATCCGCGTCAAGGCTGTGGGAGAGCTCAATGCCCGCTGAAGGTTACCTGCTTAGGGAGGAAGACCTGTTGCCGCTGTCGATCGGAGCAGCGCTGCTCGGGACCGGCGGTGGCGGCAACCCCTATATCGGCATGTTGCGCGCCCGCGAATTGATGCGAAAGGGAGCGCAAGTGCGGGTGATGCCGCTGGAGGCGCTTGCAGAGGATAGCTGGGTCGCTGAGGTCGGCGGCATCGGTGCGCCCGTTGTCGGTGTCGAGAAGATCGAGGAAGGAGGAGAATGCTATCGCGCGATGCGCGCGGTCGAGGAGACCGCGGGTGTCAAGGTTTCGGCAGTGATTTCCGCCGAAATCGGCGGCGCCAATTCCATCGAACCGATCATTGCCGCCGCGATGGCCGGACTGCCGGTCGTCGATGGTGATGGCATGGGCCGCGCCTTCCCCGAGGTGCAGATGACGACTTACATGATCTACGGCGCACCGGTTTCGCCGGCCGCAATCGCCGATGAGAAGGGCAATGTCGTCGTCTTCAAGGACGTCATCGACATGTTCTGGCTCGAACGTTTCGCCCGTGACACGGCTGTCGCCATGGGGGCAGGGGCCGGCTTCGCCACCGCGCCGATGCGCGGCGACTTCGTCCGCCGCACCGCCATCCCCGGCACGGTCAGCCAGGCACTGGAAATCGGCCGCACGGTGCTCGATGCCCGCGCCAAGCGTCAGAATGTGGTTGAGCGTGTGATTGAAAGCGCCGGAGCCAAGCTCTTCTTCACCGGCAAGATCGTCGATATCCGTCGCGAACTGAAGGGCGGCTTTGCGCGCGGCCATGCCATCATTGCTGGGACCGGCGACTGGACGGGTTCGGAAGCCCGCATCGCCATCCAGAACGAGAACCTCGTGCTCTGGATCGACGAGAAGCCCGTCATCATGGTGCCCGACCTGATCATGAATCTCGAAATCGACACTGGCGAGCCAATCACTACTGAGATGCTGCGCTATGGCCAGCGCGTCGCCGTCATCGGCCTGCCGGTGCACGATTTGATGAAAACGCCGCGCGCACTCGAAATCGTCGGGCCGAAAGCCTTCGGCTTTCCGGAGCTGACATTCGAGCCGCTGGTTACGCGCGAAATCGCGCGATAGGGGGGAATGATGAAGACGTTGAGAACGATCCATGCAGAGGATCTCGAGGACATCGCGATCGGCGGCGCCATTCTCGGCACGGGTGGCGGCGGCGATCCCTATGTCGGCAAGCTGATGGCGCAGGAAGCGATCCGCAAGCATGGCCCGGTCAAGCTTGTCGATGTCGACGAACTGCCGGACGACGCGCTGGTCGTGCCCGTCTGCATGATGGGCGCTCCGACCGTCATGACCGAAAAGCTGCCCCAGGGCGACGAACTGATGAATGCCTTCCGTCAACTCGAGAAAGTGCTGGGGCGAAAGATCGACGCGGTTCTTTGCGGCGAGGCAGGCGGCATCAATTCGACCACGCCTTTCGTCGTCGCTGCAGCAAGCGGCCTGCCGCTCGTCGATGGCGACGGCATGGGGCGCGCCTATCCCGAACTGCAGATGGAGACCTTTACGCTGCACGGCGTCTCGGCAACGCCGATGGTGCTTTGCGACGACAAGGGCAATTCACTGGTTCTGGAAACCGTGAGCAACGGCTGGACGGAACGCCTGGCGCGCGCCGCAACTGTCGAAATGGGCGGTTCTGCCTTGCTTGCCTTCTATCCCATGAGCGGAGAGGTGGCCAAGAAGGCGGTTGTGCGCGGGACGCTGTCGCTTTGCGTTAACCTTGGCCGAACACTTCGGGAAACCCGAACAGCACATGCCGATCCGGTGGCTGCCATCACCAAGTTGCTCGGCGCGAGCATCCTCTTCCATGGCCGCGTCAAAGATGTCGATCGCCGCACCATCGGTGGCTTTGCCCGGGGCAGTGCGCGTTTCGATGGGCTCGACGAATGGAAAGGCCACGGCTTCAGGCTGGATTTCCAGAACGAATTCCTGATGGCTGAGCGCGATGGCAAGATAATCTGCACGACGCCTGATCTCATCACGCTGCTGGAGGCTGAGACGGGGGCTCCCGTGACCGCAGACTCCTTGCGGTATGGATTGCGCCTCGTGGCGCTTGCCTTCCCGTGTAACCCGCAATGGCAGACACCGGCCGGGATCGCCTTGGTGGGGCCGCGGTACTTCGGTTACGATACGGATTACAAGCCTTACGCGTTCACCTAGGTGTGGGATGGTTTGCTGTGATGGTTGGAGCGTAGCGATGGTTCGAGTGTTCAGCGCGGCTTTGCATGCGCTGAGCACCGAAGTTGGGGCGCTTTCCGCATGACTGCCCAGCTTTAACCGTATGGTCTGTCCGGCGATCTACGGAATGTCTCTCGACTCTAGCTCCGGGCAGCTTGCCTCGTTTCCGAAGGTGATCTCCCTGCGATCCCCGTTAATGGTCAGCCCTCTGAAGGTCAGCACATTCTCGTCGCGATAGACAATCTCGCTGCGGTAAATGCCGGCGCGTATTGCTCTGTTCCTGGCCCGACTGACGTTGCACTGCCCGATCGGCGGCGTCACATGCCAATTGGATGTGCCTTGCGTGTCGGTCTGCCAGCCGCCAGCAGAAGCAAGCGTCGAACTGGCGAGCAACACAAATGCTGAAAGTACAAATTTTGACGACAATCGAGATTTCACGATCTTACTCCGAGGCAATTCCGCTATCGATGCCTCTGCTATTATCTGAAATTGCTCGATAGATCATCCGACGACGCCCTGATCGGCTCTGACTTCTCGGGGAATGGTGAACAACCACTCTAACAACACGCTTCCTTTTTAGCTCGGGTTCATCCGTTGCCGACTTATGTTGCTGCGTCGCAGTAGCGGGTTTGGGAGTCTGAGGTTCGGCTATGATTTGGGTATGGATTTTGGTTCCATAAGATAGATTATGCGATCTCTGTACGTGGCGGGGTACGTTCTATTTTGAAGTGCGACAGTTGGGCCAGTTAGAGATGCGACAGTCTCGCCTCTCGACGTTCTGGTCAATGCCAACGTTGGGAGAAAGGATGAGGACCTTCAACCTAGTCGAGAACCCATGAGCAAATTGATGAAAATTAATTTCATCAATTTGCTCTGAACCCCGTTTTCAGTTGACGCCCTCTGATTTTTGTCCCAACCTGAAGAAAATAAATTACGAAATTGGGAACGACTTTAGCATGAAAGTGGGAATCATAGGGCTGGGATTCCGGCTCGGCTATCTTGGCTATGTCTTCAAGGCTATCGACAGCAGCTTCGAGATCGTCGGTTACGTCGATCCGGACCCCGCGGGACTTCCCGGATTGACGGAAAAGGGCGTTTCCGCCGGCAAGGCCTATGGCTCGCCGCAAGAGCTCCTCGCCTCCGAAAAGCTCGATCTCCTGATGATCGGCTCTCCCAATCATATGCATCTCGATCATATCCGCCTCGGTCTTGAGGCTGGCCTCAAGGTCTTCTGCGAAAAGCCGATCGTCACCACGATCGCCGAGAGCATCGAACTTGCCCATCTGATGGCCAAGTTCGGTCATGAGCGGCTGATGGTCGGTCTCGTGCTGCGCTACTCGCCGCTTTACAAGGACCTGCGCGCCGTCCAGGCCGAAGGCAAGCTCGGCCATATCGTTTCGATCGAAGCCTCTGAACATATCGAGCCCTATCATGGCGCCTTCTTCATGCGCGACTGGCGCCGTTACGAGCGCTATTCCGGCAGTTTCATGCTGGAAAAGTGCTGCCACGACCTCGACCTTTATAATGGTGTGATTGGCGCCCGTCCCGAACGCGTTGCAAGCTTCGGCGGCCGCAAGAGCTTCATTCCCGCTAACGACCCCGCGCGCGAAGGCATCAACGATCTGGAACTCTTCCACCGCAAGCCGAGCGGCTGGATGGGTTCGGACAAGGTGTTCGACAGCGACGCCGACATCATTGATTATCAGGTGGCGATCGTCGAATACGCGAATGGCGTCGGCATGAATTTCCACACCAATCTGAATGTTCCCGACCAGTTCCGCCGCTTCGCCATCATGGGCTCGCGCGGCATGGCCGAGGGCGACTTCGTCCGCGGTTATCTCGATGTCCACGAGCAGCTGACCGGCAACAAGATTGTCGAAAATAGATATGCCGCGACCGAGCTGTCGCAGCATTACGGCGCCGACGAGCAGATGGCGGCTGATATTCTGCAAAGCGTGCGCATCGGTTCGGAACTTCCGGTCTCCACGCTCAACGCATTGGAGGCAGGCATCCTGGCACTTGCCATGGATGAAGCCCGCATGAAGAAGGCCGTGATCGACCTTCGTCCCATATGGGACCGGTTCGACGAGGCGCTACACGCCAGAGCGGCCTGAGGAGAACGGCAAGATGAGTGCTCAGAAAAGTGCCGTCATCTTCGCCTGGATCCTTCTCCTTCCGGCTGTCCTCTATGTGCTCGCGATCGTCGCCTATCCACTGGTCGACACGTTCATCCTGTCTTTTACGGATGCATCGCTGCGCAAGGTGACGAACTGGGTCGGCTGGGTCAATTACGAGAAGATCTTCAATTCCACCTTCGCGGAAGTCATTGTCCGAACTTTCATCTGGACCTTCTTTTCGGTCGCCCTGAAGATGATTATCGGCACCTTCGGCGCCTCCATGCTGAACGCCGCCGTGCCCGGCCGTTCATTGTTTCGACTGCTGACCATGCCGCCATGGATCGTGCCGATGGCAATCGGCATCTTCATGTGGGGCTGGATGTATAACGGCCAGTTCGGGATGATTTCCGGATTGTTGCAGCGCTTCGGCCTCGTCGACGGTCCGGTCGCCTTCCTCGCCTATGGCAGCACCGCCTTCTGGGCGACGATCGTCACCGACGTCTGGATCGGCGTGCCGCTGGTGACGATCTACTTCCTCGCCGCGATCCAGTCGATCCCGAAGGATCTCTATGAAGCAGCATGGACCGACGGCGCCGGCCGCTGGTACCGTTTCCGCCGCATCACGCTACCGCTGATGGTTCCGGCCATCATCACCATGTCGATGCTGTCACTGATTGCGACCTTCAATTCCTTCGACATTATCTGGATCCTGACGCAGGGTGGTCCGAGCGGCGAAACGACGACGATGATCATCGATACCTATCAGACGGCGATCGGCTCGAAGAAATACGGCGAAGGGGCAGCACGCGCGGTGCTGATCTGCATCTTCCTGTCGCTCTTCTGCTTCGCCTATTTCCGCGTCACCCGCCGCCTCAATCCGGAGAAGCGCGCATGAGCAGCCGCCCCATGATCGATCGCTACAGCTGGTGGGAAATCATCCTCATCTATTGCGGCATAGCGCTCTTCCTCTTCTTCGTGCTGTCACCCTTCGTCGAAGGCTTCCTGGTCTCGCTGAAGCCGCTCAGCCAGCTCTTCTCCTCGCCCTACCGCTTCTGGCCGGAAAACGGCTCGTTCGAGGCCTACCGGACGATGTGGATCAGCGTACCGGGCTTCGGTCGCTACATCTTCAACTCATTCTTCATCTCGATCATCGTCACCGTGATCGTGCTCTGCCTCGTCATTCCGGCATCATATGCGTTCGCGAAGTTCGAGTTCAGGGGCATGGGCATTCTGCTCGGCGCCTTCCTCACGGTGAACATGTTCTCCGGCGCCGTCCTGCTCATCCCGCTCTTTCGCCTGATGCGCAGCATCGGTGTTCTGAACACCTATCTTGCGATGATCGTGCCGGGCGTCGCCTTCCTGATCCCTTCGGCGATCTGGCTGCTGCGCACCTACATGATCCGCATTCCACAGGAACTGAACGAAGCGGCCTACATGGATGGCGCCAGCCATTTTTACACGCTGCGTCGTGTCATTCTGCCCATTGCGATGCCGGGGATTATCGTCGTCGCGATCACCACCTTCATCGGCGCCTATGCCCAGCAGTTCATCTTCGCGCTAACCTTCAACTCGAAGACCGAATATATGCCCCTGCCGGTGGGACTCTTTGCTTACTTCGGCAAGCAGGAGGTCATCTGGAACGAACTGATGGCGGCCTCCTTCGTCGGCATTGCGCCGGCGATGATCGTCATCTTCTTCCTTCAGCGCTATCTCGTCGGCGGTCTCACCGCCGGTGCGGTGAAACAATAAGACCAAAAATAAAGAGTGAACAGCTAACAACGAGAATGGGAGTAACGACGTGAGCATTACCATCAAGACAGGCCTTATGGCGCTCGCCCTGCTTGGTTCGACGGCACTGACCGCGGTCACGGCCCAGGCAGCCGACAAGGAAATCAGCTGGATCTACTGCGGCGACACGATCGACCCGATCCACACCAAATATATCAAGGAATGGGAATCCAAGAACGCTGGCTGGAAGGTCACGCCGGAAGTCGTCGGTTGGGCGCAGTGCCAGGACAAGGCTACGACACTGGCTGCCGCCGGCACGCCGGTCGCCATGGCCTATGTCGGCTCGCGCACACTGAAGGAATTCGCTCAGAACGACCTCATCGTTCCCGTTCCGATGACCGATGACGAGAAGAAGGGCTATTACCCGCATATCGTCGACACGGTCACCTTCGATGGCAACCAGTGGGGCGTTCCGATCGCCTTCTCCACCAAGGCACTTTACTGGAACAAGGATCTCTTCAAGCAGGCCGGCCTCGACCCCGAGACGCCGCCGAAGACCTGGGCTGAAGAAATCCAGGCGGCAAAGATCATCAAGGAAAAGACCGGCATTCCGGGCTTCGGTCTCTCCGCCAAGACCTTCGACAACACGATGCACCAGTTCATGCATTGGGTTTACACCAACAATGGCGCGGTGACCGATGCCGAAGGCAAGATCACGCTTGATAGCCCGCAGATTCTTGCTGCACTGAAGGCCTACAAGGATATTTCGGCCTATGCCGAAGAAGGCCCGACCGCCTATGAGCAGAATGAAGTCCGCGCCATCTTCCTTGATGGCAAGGTCGCGATGATCCAGGCCGGCTCGGGTGCCGCCTATCGCCTGAAGGATACGAAGATCAACTGGGGCGTCACGACGCTGCCGCTCGGTCCGGATGCCAAGGGTGCAGGCACGCTACTGATCACCGACAGCCTTGCAATCTTCAAGGGCTCTGGTGTCGAGGACAAGGCGATGGAATTCGCCAAGTACATCACCTCGCCCGACATCCAGGGCGAATACGAGCTGCAGGGCGGCGCCGGCCTCACCCCGCTGCGTCCCTCCGCAAAAGTCGACGAATTCGTTGCCAAGGACCCCTTCTGGAAGCCGTTCATCGAGGGCATCAGCTACGGTGGTCCCGAGCCGCTCTTCACCGACTACAAGGGCTTCCAGAACTCGATGATCGAGATGGTCCAGTCCGTCGTCACCGGCAAGGCCGAGCCTGAAGCCGCACTGAAGAAGGCTGCCGGCGAGATCGAGGCCTTCAAATAAATCGACGTCGAGGATCGCAGGTCGACGATCTGCGATCCTCACCGACCAATTCATGCGCGTTCAGGCCGGGACCGGAGACAGATTTTTGGGACAGCTTCAGCTCAACAAGGTTCAAAAATTCTATGGCGACTACGAAGTTCTCAAAGGCGTCGAGCTCGACGTCAGGGACGGCGAGTTCGTTGTCTTCGTCGGGCCTTCGGGATGCGGCAAGTCCACCCTCCTGCGCATGATCGCAGGTCTTGATGCGACGACCAAGGGCGACATCATCATCAATGGCGTCAGGGTCAACGACCTGCCGCCGGTCAAGCGCGGCATCGCCATGGTCTTCCAGTCCTATGCGCTCTACCCGCACATGACGGTTTTCGAAAACATCGCCTTCCCTCTTCGTGTGGAAAAGATGGAGGAGGAAAAGCTCAAGGCCAAGGTCGAGAATGCCGCACGTATCCTGCATCTCGAAACGAGGCTGCAGCAGAAACCCGGCATGCTTTCCGGCGGACAGCGCCAGCGCGTCGCGATCGGCCGCGCCATCGTCCGCGAGCCGAAAATCTTCCTGTTTGACGAGCCGCTGTCCAATCTTGACGCCGCCCTTCGCGCCGACATGCGCATCGAACTTGCCAAGCTGCACCGGCAGCTGAAGGCGACGATGATCTATGTGACGCACGACCAGGTGGAAGCCATGACAATGGCCGACCGCATCGTCGTGCTGGATGCCGGCAATATTTCACAGACCGGCGCACCGCTCGAGCTCTACCACAAGCCCGCCAACCAGTTCGTCGCCGGCTTCATCGGCAATCCGAAAATGAATTTCCTGCCTGTCACCTGCACATCCGCAAGCGAGGCAGGCGTGACCGTGGACTATCGCGGCCAGACGGCAACCCTGCCGGTAGCGCCGCGCGACGGTATGGTCGGTAAGCCGCTGACGCTCGGCATCCGGCCGGAGCATATCCAGCTCAGCTCCGGCGACATTTCGCTGACGGTGACGCCGAGCGTCATCGAACGGCTCGGCGCCAATACTGTGGCCTATGCTGCGCTCGGTAGCGAGACAGAGAACTTCTGCGCCATGCTGCCCGGCAGTGTCGGCATCCGCGCAGACGCGCCGGTTGCCGTCGGCATCAACGCTGCCGATTGCCATCTCTTTGATGAAGACGGTGTCGCCTTCGAACGTCGCGTCGAGCTTACCGATATCGACATGAACCTGCTGGCACCTGCAACGGCCTGAACGGTCGATTGATCAGTTACCAGACGAGCCCGCGCGCGGCGACGTCCTCGACGCGCGTGACGACGCCGTTGCGATGGAAGACCATCGTGTCGAACAGGTTCGAAACCACGCATGTGTGGTTCGGGATGATGAAGAGCTTTTCGCCGATCTGCGGCCGAGCACTAGCGCAGGCCGTAAGGTCGATGACACCGTGCTCTTCCGAGAGGCTGGTTATCCTCGCCTCGGGATATCCGACGACCAGGCCGAAATCGGCAAAGCCCTGAAGATCGGAGGTCAGCGCCTTCGAGCCTGCGTCGATAACGGCGCGGTCGGCATTCGGCCGCGACACGACGGTTGCCAGGATGTGCATTGCGCAATCGTCTTGCGTGCAATGTCCCATCCGGATCATCTGACGGTCATTGTAGATATAGGTCCCTGCCCGATGCTCCGTCGCCGATTTGACCAGATGCGCCTGAAAGAGACTGGGCGTGCCGCCATTGCTGACGATCGGGCAGGCAATTCCCTCTTCCGCCAGCTGTTTCAGCGTAGCCTGGATGAAAGCCTCGACGGCATCGGCAGCCTGCGGCTTCGGATAGGTGAGGATGCCACCGAATGTCAGCCCGTCGGCAGCAGCGATGCGTCTGGCGAGCGAGACCGCCTGTTCGGGCGTCTGGACGCCGCAGCGCGCGCCGCCGGTATCGCATTCAACGAGAACGGTTAGCGGTTTGCGGCCGGAAAAATGCGCAGAAAGGCCGTCGACCGTCACGTCGCTGTCAGCAACGACCTTGAGACCCGAAATGCGATCGTTCAGGGCAACGAGCCGTTCGAGCTTCGGGGTTCCGATTATATTGAAAGTGATCAGGATGTCTTCGAAGCCGGCTTCGGCAAAGACCTCTGCCTCAGTCACCTTCTGGCAATTGATGCCCTTGGCGCCGGCCGCAACCTGGGCCGCTGCGAGCGCTGGTATCTTGTGCGTCTTGATATGCGGGCGGAAATTCAGCCCATGCTCGTCCATATAGGACTGGACCCTTGATATGTTGGCAGCCAGCTTGTCTTCGTCGATGATCGGGCGGGGCGTGGAAAGATCCGCGATCCTGTCTCCAGCCTTGGCGACGACGGCAAACCGGTTGTCATGCATCTCGGGCAGCTCCGCGTTCGGTTCCATGAGGATCGGCCACGATCGGCCAGATGGTCTTCGGCGCCCGGCGATAGTTGGTCGTCGCCGGATTGTTGGGATAGGGGGTCCCTGCCGAACAGTAGAGTATTTCAGCGGCGATCTTCGAGAAGGATGCGAAGAAATGGTTGGTCGATTTGATCACCAGGATCTTCTGCTTGGTCGGATCGATGCCCATCACTGAAAACAGGCTCGGATCGAAGCTCTGARCCCGCGTCGAGTTCAGGATGATGTCGATACCATCAAGAACGATATGCGCCGCATCCCCGAAAGGTGCGAGGCTTTCGCCGAACTGCATCTCGGCATTCTTCACCAGTTTGACTACTTTCACCATGCCGTCGACGGGATTGCCGGTTCCCGGCGCTGATTTCGCGCCGAAGCGCAGGGGAATTTCCGCCCCCTCGCCTGCTGCAAAACAGATCTGGACGGCGGTCGGATCCCAGATGGTCCCGACCGCGGCACTTTCCACGCCACGGGCCAGAAGCTCTTCGAGAATGACGGTGGCATCGCCAGCGGTGCCGCCACCCGGATTGTCCCAGACATCGGCAATCACCACCGGCCAGGCTCTGGCAGCCATCGCTCGCGATACAGCTTCCTTCTCGTCGATCTGCGGCACCATGAAGGTGCCGCGCTTTGAAAACAGCTCCATGCCGAGTTCACGCGCCAGGGCCGCCCCCTTCTGCGGATTGTTGTCGGTGACGACAAGCAGCTTGGTGCCCATCTCGGGCACGTCGCCGACCATGAAGCCGTGGACGACGGAGATCGACAGGATTTCCGGGTCTTCCTTCTCGATCCGCATGATCTTGTCGACGAAGGAGCGCATCGGATCGCGCGAGGTCGGGAAGACATCGATCATCCGGCAGTCGAATATCGAACTGACCGGCTTTACCCTGCCCTCGAGCGCGTCGGCGGCGATGCGCCAGAGATCCTCGGCGCGGTCGACGAAATCCGTATGCGGAAATTCCTTGAAATAAACCGCGAAATTCAGCGCCTCGATGCGCTTCCTGGTCAAATGGCTATGTGGGTCGAGCTCGGCGCAGATCAGCACATCAGCCCCGACGATGTCGCGGATGCGGGTCAGGAGGTCGCCTTCCGTGTCCTCATATCCCGCGGCCACCATCGCCCCATGCAGGCCCATCACCACGGCATCGACAGGCATTGCGGCACGGAGCTGGTCGAGAATTTCGTCTCGCAGCCCTTCATAGGCCTGACGGTTGACGAGGCCGGCCGGGTCTGCCCAGGCTGCCGTGCCCTCGATCAGTTCCCAGCCCTTCTTGGCAGCGACCCGGCGGCCAACCGTGATCGGCGCGGTGCAGAGTGTGGGCGTTTCCGGATGCTGGCCGGGCGGGGCATAAAGAGACGCTTCGAAAGCGCGGCGATCCACACAGATCGGAGAAAACGTATTGGTTTCGGTCGCCAGTGCTGCCGTGAAAATGCGCAAATGAGTTGGCCTTGTTTTGCGGTCCCGCCTCAACCCATCGGGTTCGGCAGGTAGCCGGTAAATCCGCAGATTTTCCACCGTCCCTCGTGGAGCCTGCAATAATAGAGCGTCTGCCACTGCATGATATCGCGGGTGCCGTCACTCTTCGTCAGGCCGCCGTCGAACTTCTTGCGGACAAGCGCCATGTCGCCCTCGATCTCGATGTCCTCGAGCGTCGTGGTGGTGAAGATCGCGGTGCGGGCATCCTCGGCGAAGCTTTGTGTCGCAAAATCCTTTGCCTGTCTCAGCCACTCGTCGCGATAGGCCGAAAGTGCGGGGAATGCCAGGCGCCACTTGTCGGGGCTGACCTCCTTGCGGCCATCGATGCCGATGAAGCCTTCCTCAACGAAATCATCTTCGACCATCGACCAGTCGGCTGCCAGAAATGCGTCGATATCGCGGGGCACGAGCATCTCCCAGATGGCGTGTCGTGCAGTATCGGAGGACGGAAAAGGATTCTTGAAAGGATCACGCATCGTCGCTCCCGATTTAAATTCTTTTCATAAATGGCGTTTTTCACTGGTCAAAATCTGCTTTCTATGGTCCCTTGTCAACTTATCAAGAAAATAATTTGCAGGGATCCCGACATGTCCATCAAGCGATATGGCACTGTTCAGACCGGCGCCGGCGGCAAGCCGCTGCCTTTCGCACGCGCGGTCGAGGCAGATGGCTGGCTCTATGTTTCCGGCCAGGTGGCGATGGAAAACGGCGAGATCATCGACGGCAATATCATTGCCCAGACACATAAGACGATCGCCAATGTGCTCGCCATTCTCGACGAAGCCGGATACGGCGTCGAGGACGTGGTGCGCGTCGGCGTCTGGCTGGACGATCCGCGCGACTTCTGGACATTCAACAAGATCTATCAGGATTATTTCGGCGCACATCCGCCGGCCCGCGCCTGCGTCCAATCGTCGATGATGGTGGACTGCAAGGTCGAGATCGACTGCGTTGCCTATAAGAAAAAGAGTTGACTGACGGATCGGCGGGAGGATCGGCTTGGATATCTTTTCCACATTGCAGGAAGACAGGAGCCGGCTCTCCGCCTCCGAGAGCCGCATCGCCGACATCATCGTCAACGATTTCGAATTCGCGGTGAATGCCTCGATCATCGAACTCGCCGAACGCGCAGAAGTCTCGCCGCCGACGGTTACACGTTTCTGTCGCCGCCTTGGCTGCGACAGCTTTTCCGATTTCAAGGTGCAGCTTGCCCGCACCGCCCATGTCGGCGTGCGTTACCTGAAGCCGGAATCAAAGAGCAGTGATCCGGCCGATGTCGCTCAGGATATCATCACCAAGGCGCAGAACGCCCTTTTTCTGTTGCACCGCTCGCTGGACCTGACCGCGATCGAGGCCGCTGTTGCGCAGATCGCCAAGGCGGAGATGATCTATGCCTTCGGATCGGGCGGCAATTCTTCGATGATCGCCGATGAGCTGCAGAATCGGCTCTTTCGCCTTGGTCTCAGGATCACCTCCAGTTCCGACCACAGCATGCAGTTGATGATGGCGGCAGCGGCGAAGGCCGGCGATGTGATCATCGGCTCGTCTTTTTCCGGACGCAATGCCGAGCTGGTGCGGGCCTTTGCGCTGGCACGCGAAGCCAAGGTCAAGACCATCGCGCTGACACAGACCGGCAGCGCCGTTGCCAGGGCTGCCGAGATCGTCGTGCCGATCGATATCCCGGAGGGAACAAACATCTATCGCCCGACATCGACGCGCATCGCCTATATCGCCACCGTCGATATCCTGGCGAGCCTTGTCGCCTACGCCATCCAGCCGAAGGCGACAGTCACGCTGAGGCGCATCAAGCAACAGCTCATCACCTACCGGGACGGCGACGACGACAAGCAACTGCTCGGCGATTGATCAAGGGAAGGAAGCGGCAAATGACGCAATCAGTGGCCATCGTCACGGGAGCAGCAGGCGATATCGGCGTGGCGATCGCTCATCGGCTCGCCGACGATCATGACATTATCCTGCTCGCGGACATCAATTACGACGCTGCGGCAGCCGTTGCCGGAAAACTCGGACCATCCAGCCGCTTCGTCGCCGTCGAATGCGACGTGACCAGCGAGGCAAGCGTTACGGCTCTTGCCGGGCGCGCGGCCGGGCTCGGCAGTCTGCGCACGCTCGTCAACAATGCCGGTGCTGCCCGCGCCGTCAGCCTGCATGATACGACGCCGGAGATCTGGCGTGCCGACAATGCGCTCAATCTCGAAGCGGCATTTCTCTGCTTTCGGGCCGTCGAAGACCAGCTGAAAGCGTCGCGGGGCTCCATGGTCAACATTGCCTCGGTCAACGGCATGAACGTGTTCGGGCATCCGGCCTACAGCGCCGCCAAGGCCGGCCTTCTGCATTTCACCCGGCTGGTTGCGGTCGAATATGGAAAATTCGGCATCCGAGCGAATGCCGTTGCCCCCGGAACGGTGAAGACACAGGCCTGGGAAGCCAGGGCGGCCGCCAATCCCAATGTGTTCGAGGATGCCCGTCGCTGGTATCCGCTGCAGCGCGTGGTCGATCCGAAGGACGTCGCCAATGCCGTCGCCTTCCTGGCCGGGCCGCAGGCTGCGGCGATTACCGGCGTCTGCCTGCCGGTCGATTGCGGCCTGACAGCCGGCCAGGCCGAGCTTGCCCGTACTTTTTCCCAGTCCGAGCACTACTGAAAATCACAGACACCGAGAGGAACGAGATATGAAACCGGCCGACTATCGCCTGGAAGGCAGCTGGAACCCTGATGGCGGACCGAATGGCGCCTTCACCTTCACGCTTTTCAATCTTTCCAGTAAGGCGCTTTCCGGTTTCAAGCTTGTCTACACCTCGCTCACGCGGGTCATCGATGCCGCCGCGTGTGGCAATGCCACCTTTCTCAGACGCAACGCCAATTTTCATGAATTCGAACCGCCGGCCGGACTGATCCTCGCTGCCGGCGCGAGCTGGACCTTTACAGTCGCCGGCCTGCACCGCCCGGCGCGGCATTGCACTGATGGCGCCAAGTCCGCCTATCTGACGCTGTCTTCCGGAGAGCATGTGCCGGTCGCCGTTTCCGATCTGCTGCTCGAAGGCCGCACCAGTGAGCCTCCGCCCGTGCTTTTGCCCGAGGGCCGGCTCGACCTGCCTTTTGCACTGCAGCCGTGGCCGGCCGAAATCGATGCGAAGCCGGGCGATAGCTTTCCGGTCATCCTCTATCCGGAGGGTGCCAGCGCAGACGAATTGTCGGCAATATCCGCCTGCATTTCGCTAACCCGCCGCCTTTTCGAAAGCGACCATTCGGTTTTCAATCTGGTCGCCTCGCCGCAGGGCCGCGCCCTTACCTTCAGCAAGGACGCCTCGCTCGACACCGAAGCCTACCGGCTGACCTTCTCGGCCGATTGCGTGACACTTTCCTATGGCGGAGCTGCTGGGCGCCAGTATGGCCTGACCTCGCTCGCACAAATGCTGAACGGCGCGCGAGTAAGCAAGGGCAAATTCCGCTTCCCGGTTTCCGGTACCATTTCCGATCGGCCCCGCTACAGCTGGCGCGGCTGCCATCTCGACGTTTCCAGGCAGTTTTATCCGGTTGCCGACGTCAAGCGGCTGCTCGACATCCTTGCCTGGTTCAAGCTCAACATCTTCCACTGGCATCTGACCGATGATGAGGCCTGGCGCCTAGAGATCAAGGCCTATCCGCAGCTGACGACAACGGGCGTGTTGCGAGGCCCGGACGAACCGCTGCTCCCGCAGCTCGGCAATGGCGCCGAGCCGGTCGGCGGCTTCTATTCGCAGGACGATGTCAGAGACATCGTTGCCCATGCAAGTTCCCTTCATGTCGAGGTCGTGCCGGAGATCGACATCCCCGGCCACAATGCGGCGACGCTGGTTGCCCTGCCCGATCTGACCGACGGCCAAGAAGCGCCAGATAGCTACCATTCCGTTCAAGGCTATCCGAACAATGCCCTGAATCCTGCCGTGCCGCTGACCTACGAATTCCTGGAAAAGGTCTTCGACGAAATGGTCGAGCTGTTTCCCTCATCCTACATCCATATCGGCGGCGATGAAGTGGCGAACGGCTCCTGGCTCGCCTCACCTCTTGCCAAAAAGCTGATGGCCGAAGAAGGCATTTCCGGCACCTTCGGGCTGCAGTCCTATTTCCTGAAGCAGATCAAGACGATGCTCGACAAGCGCGGCCGCAAGCTCGCAGGCTGGAACGAAGTCGCCCATGGCGGCGGGGTCGCGGCGAAGGACAGCCTCTTGATGGCCTGGGAAAATCCGCAGGTCGGCATCGAGCTTGCCGAACAAGGCTATGACGTCGTCATGACGCCGGGCCAAGCTTACTATCTCGACATGGTCCAGGCCGAAGCCTTCCAGGAACCGGGCGCGAGCTGGGCAGGTACGGTACCGCCGGCCCACACCTATGCCTATGAGGCGGCCGGCGAATTCCCGGAGGAATTGAAGCATAAGCTGAAAGGTGTTCAGGCCTGCATCTGGTCGGAGCACTTCCTGTCGTGCGGCTATTTCAACCGCCTCGTCTTCCCGCGTCTTCCGGCAATTGCCGAAGCTGCCTGGACCCCGAAAGCGTCGAAGGATTGGGACCGTTTCGCTGCGATCGTGGCACTCAGCCCAAAGCTTTGAGCTGGCAACGATGAAGATTGACATCGGAGTGATAATCGCCAGCCCTAACCGAGGGTTTGGTCGGTCAAGGCATCGAATATCGGATGAGCGTCAGGCCGGCCGCTTTGTCTTTCCCTTGAATCAGGATTTCGGCTACACGCTGCATGCGTGCCTTCCCACCCTCAGGCGCGACCGAGATTGATCATGACGATCCTTGTGCGGACGCGGTTTCCCCCGCCCGCACAAGGATCGCCTCAAAGCCAGCTGGCGACGATAATGAACCGCTTGATTCCCGACGTTTTCCGTAATCCTGCAATCCGGGTGAGCATGATCGCCATCTTCACGTTCGGATTTGCCGGAGCAACGACGACCCCCTATCGGTCCGTGGTCGGCATCCGCGAGCTCGGCCTGTCCAATGAACTCTATGCTGCGCTGATCTTCGCCGCAGCGGCGGTCAACGTGATCGTCAGCATTCTGCTTGGCAATCTTGCCGACCGGCTCGGTGAGTATCGTACGATGATGCTTGTTGCGGCGACCTTCGGCGTTGTCGGTTATGGGGCGGTCTTCTTCTTCCCGACGCAGGACATATTTGTCCTCAGCGCGCTTCTGCTACTGCCGGTCTATGGTTGCCTGAACTCGTTGCTCTTTGCCAATGTCCGTGCCGCAGCCCATGGAATGGCACCGGCTGACGTGGCGACCGTCAATTCCGGCGTACGGGCGATGATCTCGCTTTCCTGGGTCCTGGTTCCTGGGCTCACGGGGGTCCTGCTCTCCTCCTCTTCGACCATGTTGCCAGCCTATCTCTTCGCCGCTATTTCCTGTCTGGTGTGTGTGGGGCTCGTCGGCTTCCTATTGCCCCGACAGAGCGGCACGGATCGCGCTGCCACCCACCATCTCTCCTATCTCGCCGCGCTCGGCCAGGTGATTTCCCCGAAAATCTTCAGCCGGATCACGGCCATCGCGCTGATCAGCAGCACATTGCATGTGAACGACGCCATTTTCCCCCTCGTCGTAACCGGCGCTGCCCGCGGCACGGTCGCCGATATCGGTATTCTGGTCGGGATCGTCGCCCTCCTCGAGGTGGTCTTCATCATCGTCTGGTCACGCCTGCTGCGCCGGATCAGCCAACTCGCAGCCCTTGCAGCCGGGGCATTGATCTATGCCGCCTACCTGCTGCTTTTGGCTTTTGCCCACGAGCCCTGGCATGTCTACGCCCTCACCTTGATCAGCGGCATCGGCGCGGCGTCACTGATCTCCATTCCAATCACCTATCTGCAAGATTTGATCGCCGAGCGGCCCGGTCTCGGCAGCGCGCTGATTTCCGTCAACATCTTTCTCAGCGCCGGACTGAGTGCTCTTCTCTTCGCCGCTGGCACAGCCATCACCAGCTATTCCGGCACTGCGGTGGTCAGTGCGCTGTCTGGTCTTCTCGGGATCGCTTGGCTGCTGTTTCTCGACAGACGCCGGTGCTCGTTCTGAGGCTGGAATTCGTCGGATTTCTCTTCCCTTAGACCGCTCAGTGACGATTGCTGTTCGCCTCATGGTGATCCTTAGGCTTGTCTGCCTTCGTCGATACGACCAAACCGCCGGGGATGTTGACTTCCATGTTTATCGGCGAAAAGTCAGTAATTTTTCGCGCAGACCCTTCCGGTGATGGTGCTTCCTCATATTGCCATTCACCTTTGGGAGCGACGCTTGGCATTTCCAAACTCTGAGCTTTTTCGTCAACTCTGCTTCTGTTGATGTATACAAAAGTGAGAGTTGCAAGGAACATACAGTTCACAAGCACAACAATCCCGGAATTCCAAAACAATAGCCACATCGCCATTGAACCCTGAACGATAAACAGAAGATTCAGCAATCCCAGGAACAACTCCCAAATAGCAACCAACACATATATTGTAGCCCACTGCCCACTTGAGAATAAAGATCCATCCTCTTTGAGAAGTGATCGCGGAATAGCTCGAAAAATGGCAAACGTCATAAAGACTGCGGCAAATGATATCGCTCGCAGCGTCGGCTCTAGTATGGCTTCTCGAATTGCTTGATCAAAATAGTATTCTGACTTAATCCATTCCCAAAACAGGTCCCATGGAGGTCTAGTGGTAATAATATTAAACGCGATTCCTATGGGAAATACGATCATCCAAAATCGCCAGAGTAGGGACCAGTATACTCTGAAGTAGCGTTTTGCGGATATCATTATATCTGGACTTCTTTTCTTAATATACCAGAGCCCGATCGAAAAAAGGCTTGGCGCCTGCAAAATCAGTCGATGTAGAAGGCACCAACATAGAGAAACAGCAGCAGAGGCGAGAATATGTCGGAGAGCTCTGCCGGCTTCACTCTCATCGCGTCGAGGATCTTTACACCGCTCGCTTCGATATTTTTCTCAAGATATTGAATGACATCGTTGAGGGCGAGGCCGAATTGGTCGCTGACGACTGCGCCGTGGAGATGCTTCGCCAAGTTCTTGGCATCCTCGTCTGTTACCAACTGCCCGTCACTCGAGTCGTACCTGCCTGTCCATTCGTCGGTACCATCCCAATCCTTCGGTGCGATGGTACCGGCCGGTTGCCAACCAAATGTCTCTGCACGGGTGAGCATGACGGCCCAATGGCGATAGGTTAGCTTAATCGTATTGCCTGCGTTGTTGCGAAGATCTACACCCATTGGAAATCCCTGAAGGCAAGACTGGATCAAAATCTGGTTTCTTCATTTGAATTTAATTAAAATATTTTTCCAAGCAGAATACCCTTATTAAAATCTTGTTCAGCGCCGTTATATTCAATCGTATACCCGCCAGGGCGCTAGCCATTCGAGAAATTGGTAACAGCCCAGAAGTCTTCAGCCGTGCTTCTAACCCAATAGCGATGCGATGTCGGGATCATATGCTCAAAATCGCCTTCGGCTCCCCACCAACCATCAAGCACGACCGTTTCATAGGAACGACCATGCACCATATGCATAAATATTTTGCGGTCGTAATTAATGTAGAACTTCGGCAGTTTCGAAAACAACCGCATCCGAAGCTGAACAAGTTCTTCCTGCATCGGCGTGTTGAAGGAAAGCTCCAC
This sequence comes from Rhizobium sp. 01T437, assembly GCF_056398505.1. Classification (NCBI taxonomy): domain Bacteria; kingdom Pseudomonadati; phylum Pseudomonadota; class Alphaproteobacteria; order Hyphomicrobiales; family Rhizobiaceae; genus Rhizobium; species Rhizobium sp. 01T437. Next base: position 68,900 of record NZ_JBFTPM010000015.1, on the reverse strand, counting down.
CTCCATTGCCGTGGACAACTTAGCACACTGGCCCTCGTCTTCCGCGAAGAACTCCCGGCGCAGCGAGTCCGTTGAGACAACCTTGGCGGTTTCACTATCCCGATAATGTGGAAAGAGAGCCTCGGTAAGCTGTGGAATGCCGTTGCGAAATTCGCTCTGTAGCTTCTCGTTCCACTGTTGGGCGGTTAAACCAGCAGGCATAAATCTGCGATACCGTTGCTCGGTACACATGGCATCAATGTTTTTCTGTTGATCAAGGGTAAAGTAGTCAGGCCAATCAATTAGCCAAATAGCTTCACCTCGATGGATGATAAACCCGATACACTGCTCTCTTGAAAGCAGAACTTTGCTTAATTCGCGATCAATTTCCGCCAAATTCATTGAAGAACTCACTCTGAGTAAGAACACGGCCATTTGAGGAACCACGGACCATAAGCTCGGAATATGCTCGGTTTAGCTCAATGGAAATTCCGGGCGTACTGGTATCAGTGAGCTTTACGCCAGCACCTGAATTTCCTTGTTGAGGAACCAGATCATCCATGATCTTGTTGTGAGTAGTTCTATTCACTTCGAAAACCACAACTGAACCGTCGGGGCGCTTGTTGCTCAGATAATAGGCGGCATGATCGGAATTGCTAACGCTAACACAAATTGAACCCGTACATCCCGGCGCAATTGAAATCGACCCATCCGCATTTACCATCAACGCATTCCTGCTCGTCGCACTAGCTGAGCCGCCGCCCTGCACCCTAAAATAGGGAACTCCATCTGGAACGTCGGGTAAACTATTTGGGGTAATAGCCGCTTTCTGGACTGCGGCGATATCATCATAAAGTGCACCGCTAGGCCCAGCAATGACAGTCGTGCCTTGGGCGTCTTGAACATAGACAAATCCGCTTGGCAGACCAACGATATCTTTGCCGGCAGAACCTGCGCTGGACAGTGGGTTATACCCGTCCGGCACCGTCACCTTGGTTCCGTCGGACGCTGTAATGGTGCGCGTGCGTCCGCTTTGGGTGGTGCTGTCGGCAAGAATCTGGTCCAACGAGTTGCGTTCAGCAGCTGTCAGACGGTCCGGATACCTCCATTCAAACACCGCCTTACCGCCTGCGGTGAAGCCGGCGACGACTGCACCTACGTCGATGGCGCTTTGAAGCTTGAGAGCGGCATCGCCCGAAAGGCCACCTGCTCGCAGCATCTGCACGATACCTGGGTCGGTAATCACGCCGGTAACGGATTGCTCTATGTCGCCATAGAGATGGCTGCCCGATGATGCTACTCCCAGCCCACCGGCAAGAATGGGCAAAAGAGTGCCATCGGACAGTACAATCATGACTCCGGCACCAACGAGGCCGGCGCCGTCAACCACAGCTCGAATCTTGCCCAGATCCTTGGTGGACTGGACAACACTCTTGATAATGTTCTGCCTAGCCTGCTCCGGCTTGATTTGCCCGACCAGCATCGCTGTGAACTGGTCAGCGACCGTGTGATCGAGGCGGAGACCGCTATCTACGGCTTCATAATAGCTTGCCATGGTAGGTGTGGGCGCTGTTCCGGCGGAAGGGCCACGCGGATTATTTTGCATCCAGTCAAGTTCTGCATCGACAGTTGCATTGAACTCGTCCAGATCCTTCATCATCGCCTTGCAGGTCGGCGTTGCTCCCTTGCTGCATTCCGCTATCAGGTTCTTTGTGTTTGTGGCGGACTCCTGAACGAACGCATCTACTTGAGCTTTGAGGGATTCGTATCCAGCGCAATTGCTGATGACACCCCGACAAGCCGCGAGGGCCTTGCCGATTTCGATGGCTTTTGCCAGACGCTCGTGCGTGAGATAGTTGTATTGATACTCCGCCACACCATAGGCGGCGCCATCTACGCCACCAATGGCTCCCGCAATACCCGCCATCAGGCTGGCACCGATCAACTTTGCAAGCGCTTTGCCTTCTGGCGTCCCTTCATATTTCGTGCCCTTGAGCATACCCTCGACGAGGTCGGCTATGGCCGGTGATAGTAGTGTTGAGGTAGCCCCACCGAGAGCAGCCTTGAAAGCGCCCTCCCAGCCGTTGACGCCGCCGAGAATGCCGCCGCCTATGGCGTGTAATGCAGCTCGACCAACGCCACCCGGTTTCCAAAAATCCTGCTCCTCCTTGGTCGTCGCTTTCAGCATCAGATCGTTGGCGATATCTCCGACCAAAGTGGCCATGGTCTTCTGCGCTTCCTGCAGATCGGCCTGCGTCTTGTATTGATCACGCAAGATGTCCTGCAGGTCCGGCAGGCCGGGCAGCGAGGTGTTGGTGTTATCGGTGTCGCGGCGAATCGTGCCAATGTCCTGGGTCTGATGGGCCGGATCGGTGATGGTGATGCCGATATTGCCGCCGACGGCCGAATACGCCGTGCCGGTGGCACTCTCTCCGTCGTTGACCTTTGCCAAGCTCAGGCCACCGGTTCCGATCGACGCACCGTAAGTATCTGCCTTCCAGCGCGAATGGGTGCCGATGTCGGTGGCATCGAGCGTGCCGGTCTCGAGACGGTTCAGTCGCGCCGGCGCCTGACTGGTAAGCAGCCCGCCGACGAGCGTCGTCTTCTTGTCAACGGTCAGATCGAGACCGCCAGTGCCTGCGTGAATGCCGGATTGCTCGGAGACGATAGCTGCATTTCCATCGGCCTTTTGCGTTGCGCCGGAAGCGCTGAAGCCGCCGCCGATCGAGCCGGAGAGATTGAGTTGGCGGGCGCCGGCTGTGGCCGTATCCACTACGCTTTCGACCGTCAGGTTGCGAACCGCGACAATCACCGAGTTACCGGTGACGGTGGCGCCCTTCAGGGCGAGATCGTTGGTGAGTAGGGCGACGTCGCCGCTGCCGCCGATATGGGTGTTGACGTACGTTAGCCCCTTCGTGCCGGCATTACCCTTGCCGTAAGAACCGCCGACCTTGACGCCGAGCGTGTCGCCGCAGCCGCCCTTTGTGCCACACTCCCAGCCGACACCGACGCTGAAGCTATAGGATGAGTTCTGGCTCGATGTTTCTGACGTGCCAGTCGCCGCATTGAGGTTGATGTTGCCATTCTGCGCAGACAGAAGGATATCGCCAGCCAGTGGGTCGCCGGAGAAACTCGGCAGGCCAAACTCGTTGTAGCCGGCTGCGATCTGCGCACCTTCACTGGTGATCGAGCCGTCCTTGGCCTCCACAGTGATAGCGCGTCCGGCCTGAATACCGGTGACGACAGGCGTCGAGGACGACGAAGACGAACTGCTTTCCTGTTGATTGACGCCGGCCGACAGCGAGACCGAGAAGCTGAGGCCCTTCGCGTCGGGAGACGTGTCCTTTAGCTGCTCATAGGCGCTCTTCAGGCCCTGGTAACCCTGATAGAAACCGAGACCGGCGATCGCCGTGTTCGTCAGCGCGTTGACGCGGCTGTCGCCGGTCAGCCGCTCGGCCGAGTTCATGATGCTCTGGGCGGCGCTTCCCAACTGGCTGGAGACGCTGAGCGTCACACCGGCGAATGTCTTCTCGTGGATATCCTCATAGTTGGTGACGTCGTTGGCCGACAGAAGATTGATATCCTTGGCAGCAAAGAGATTGACGTCGCGATCGGCTGAGGCTTCAACCGCCTGCAGATTGACGTTGTTGCCTGCTGAGATGTTGAGGTCGCGGCCGGCGGTCAGGAGCGAGGCAGCGTTTGTATTGGACCCTTGCGCCGTCTTGTCGGTGCTCTTCTGTGCACCGATACCGACCGAGAAACCACCGTTGCCAACAGAAAAGGAGATGCCGAAGCCCGACTTCTTTTCCTTTTCCGATTGGGCGAAGCTTTCCGCACCAGGCGTCACGTTGACGTCGCGGGCCGCCGACAGATTGATGTCGCGATCGGCGGTGACGGAAGAGCCAATGATGTTGAGATCGGTCTGCCGGGCGGTTACGGTTACATCCGTCCCAGCCGAAAGCACCGAGGCGACGTTGAATTCGGAGGCCTGGCTCTTGTCCTTCTGCTCCTTGCCCCAGAGCGAGATGAAGCCACCTCCGGAACCGGCAAACAAGCCGGACTTCTTGCTGCTGCTTTCGAGCTGGTGCTGTTCCTCGGCGCCGATGATGGAGACGCTGTCGCCGGCAAGGCTGATCGCATCGCCAGCAGTGACCTTCGAGCCGGCGATGACGGCGTTTCCAGCGGCGTTCAGATTGATGTTGCCGGACGCAGAGAGCTCGGAGGCGACCGTTGCTTCATCATAGCTGTGGAGCGTCGAGCTCTTCTTCGACAGGAAGCCCTTGCTTGAGGAAGCCTGTTCGAACTCCGTCGTTTCCCTGCCGGAGGCGATCAGTAGATCGCCGCCGGTGGTTACATCGATATTGGCCTTGTTGGTGTCATCGCCGGCCGTCACCTTGGAGGCGGAAACGACGGTGTCGCCGCCGGAGGTGATCGAGACCCCCTTCCCGCCGCTGACCGACGATCCGACCACCGTCTGCGTCTCGGCATGGCTGGTCGCCTTCTTGCCGCCGCCGAACAGGCCGCCCTTCTTCTTGTAGCTGTAGTCAGTCGTGGTGGTCTCGACGGCTTCGGCGATCGTCACGTCGCCGGCTGCCTTGAGGCCGAGCGTTCCGTCGGCGGCAACCGTGCTGCCGATGACATTGAGGTTGCCGCCGGCCTCCGCGGCGATCGAACCGCCGGCGGTGATCTCCGAACCGGTCGCCGTCGTCTCGATGGTAGTTGTCGTGCTGCGCCGGTCGCGCTTCGTCCTGGTCGTCGTCTTCCCGGTCGCGGAGATGTTGATATCGCCGTTCGAGTTCAGAGCGAGATTGCCGCCGGCCGCCACTTTCGAGCCGGCGACGAGAATGGCATCATCCCCCTTGATCGAGAGATTGCCACCTGTAGAGACCGAGCCGTTGACGATCGAAACATTGTCGGCGGTGAGGCTGGCGTTGCCGCCCGCCTTGAGGCTGCCGCCGGTGGCTGCGATCGACGTGCCGGAGACGGCAAGATTGCCGTTTGAGGCAATCATCCCGGAAGTGGCAAGAACGCCCACATCGATGGTGACATCTTTGCCTGCGATGACAGCGCCGGCCGAGGCAAGCCGCTCCTTGTCGCCGGGTGCAAGATGCAGCACCGGGGCAAGCACGCTCTTGCCATCCACCACTTGCCATTCGTAGACGACGACGGATTGGGTGAGGCTGGCAATCTCTTCTGCCGTCAGCGGCTCGCCAAGCGTATGCTGATGTGCTCCGAGATAATCGGCCCCGTTGTCGAGCAATTGCTTTATCTGGGTGACCGTATCATCGCCGGCAAAGCCGGAGCCGGTCAGCTGTCTCAGCTGCTGCTCGACATACTGGTTCTCGAAATAGGCGTCGCCGAGGAACAGGATCTCATGATCCGGCTCGTAGCCGATACGATCAAGGAAATAGCTGGAGCCGTAGAACTTCGACACATCGAGGAAAGCGGCGCGGGTCTCGAACAGGAAAGACTGGCCGGGGATGGTGCCGCCAAAGCCGCCGGACTGCGGGGCTGCAACGCCGCCGAGCGTGAAGAGAGCCCCGCTCGCCGTCATGCCGGCCAGCAATGTAGTCGGATCGCTCGAGCGTGCAGGCGCGGCAACCGCGACATGGTCGGCGATCGTTCCAGCAAGGGCGGTATTGTTGACGGCGGCAAAGCCGCTGATGCCGAGCGTTCCCCCTGAACGGATCGTTGCGGGAACGCCGCCGATCGCCGTGACACTCTCCACCGTGTCGCCAGGGAAGAGATCCTTCGACGGATCGCGCGTGCCGAACGGGTTCGCTTCGTAAGTCGTGACTAGATAGCCATCGCCGTTGCCGCCGGTATCGCCGGTCATCCGCTCCTTCCACTCCTGCGCGACGAAAGCGGGATAGTACTGGCAGCCTGCTGTTGCATCACATGTCATCAAAACCGTGCGCTGCAACTGCAGGCCAAGATTGGTCAGTGTGCCGGTGCCGGTGAGCGTCATGCCCGTGCCAGCTTCGATGGCGCTATAGGCGTTGGTGAGATCGACGGTGTTGATCGAGAGTATGTTGCCGGCCTTGATCAGCGCCGCCGGGCTTCCGTACGAAAGAACCCGGTCCTCGGCAACATTCCGGTAAACGTGGTGATCGGTATCTGCCGTGATGTAGATTGTGCCGTTGTATTGGATACCGTCGCTCGGAGAGCAGGTCCCGCAAAGCCTTCCCTTAAGACTGTCATAGGCGGTGACGGGCGTGCTGGAAATCAGCTGGCTTGTGACGGTAGGGGCGACAATCTTTTCGTTGCGGAGATTTGCCGTGACGATCGCCATGTTACGGTCTGCTGTGATCAGGCCGGACCGGTTGACGATGGCAGCGTTGCGCGCTCCGCTGGCGTTGCCGGCAATTTTAAGATCACGACCGGCGATAACAGCGCCCTGATCGTTGGCGAGCACGCCGCCGACGAACAATGCCGCGTCATTGCCGGCATAGACCAGCCCAGTAGCGGTGTTGGTAAGGTTGCCGGAGACGTTGATCGTGAGATCGTTGCCAGCGGCAAGCTGGCCGGCATTGGTCAATTGCGGGAGGGACAACGTCAGGTCGTGGGCAGCCAGCAGATTGGTGGAGCTGGTGATGGCAAGGCTGCCTGCGGCGATGGTGATGTCGCCGGAGCCGCTGATACCGCTGGCGGCACTGCTGGAGGTCACCGCATTGAGCCGCGTGCCCGTCAGATCGGCTGCCCCGGAGGAGGCAAGATCGATGCCGCCGAACGTCAGCTGACTGCCGGAGAAATTGGCGCTTTCGGTATCGATATGCAGCGTGCCCGAGGTGGCAAGCCCGCTCCGGTTGCCGGAGAGATCGACATGTCGCTCATTGATCGTGATGTCGCCGCCGGCGGCCGTGCGTTTGTCGAGGCTGATGACACCTGAGAGCGACGACAGCGATACGGCCTCGTTTGCCTCCATGCTGCCATAGCGGATATTGCCGCCGGCCGAGGCCTGCAAATTGCCGCCGGCAAGAACGCCGCCCGAGAGCCCAAGATCAAGACCGGCGAGCAGAGCTATATCGCCCTGCGAAAGGAACGTGCCTGCTGTGATCGCGCCGGAGGTGGCCGTCGCCGACAGGGTCGCGCCGGACTGTGCCGTGCCGGTGATGGCGATGGTCCCAGCTCCTGACGACAGCGACATTGGTCCCGCCGCTGCCGCCTCGGTCAGGACAAGGTTGCCATCGGCCAGGACACTGAGGGCGCCATTGCCGGCAAGTATGCCGCTGACGTCGACCAGACCTGTCCCGCCATCGATGAGGATATCCTCTTCAGCCCCAACCGATCCCAGACTGACATCCTTGCCCGCCTTGATCGATACCGCCTTCTTCGAGGTTAGCCGGCCCGCCGTCACGCTCCGCTTCGAAGTGAGGGCGACGCCTCTGTTGCCCGACGCGTTGCCGATCGAGATCTTGCCGTCCGACGACAGCGAAAGTTCTCCGACATTGGCCGCCATGTCGGCGCGCATGCGCACACCTGCGCCTTTTTCCGTGACGACCATCTTGATGCGGCCGGCCTGCATGGCGCCGAGTGCCGAGCCGTCGATTGCGTATTCTGGTGTTCCCGATGTCGCGTCGAGGGCTGTTGACTCGCCGGTCGCGTAGTCGAACTTGCCTTGACCCGCCGTCAGGCGTAGGTCCTTGCCATAGACCGGGCCGTCGACCTTTATGGTGCGGGATATGACGTCGAAGATGTCGACCGCACCGTCGCCGGATGCGAAGTTCGCGCCCTTCAGGCCGAAGGTGACCTCCCCATCCCTGACCGTGAAGCCGTTCAGCCGTCCGTCAGCGCCGATATCAGGGGCGCCCGTCGTCAGTGTGGCGTGCGGTGTGTTGATGAAGCCGCAGCCGTCGCAGGTGATGCCGTTCGGATTGGCGATGATGACATCGGCCCGGCCGCCAAATACCTCGACCGGCCCTTCCAGTGCGCTTCGATTGCCGCTGGTGACTTCATTCATGATGACCGAAGCCGGGCCGATGTTGCGCAGGTTCGGATTGCCTGGCGTGACACCGCCGAGCTTGGACGTTCCGACCTCGCCATTGTGGTTGTTCAGGATCAGACCGGGTGTGCCGACATTGAAGTCGCCATATTTATTGTGGGAGAGACCGGCGCTGTTTGGCGTGACGATATCGATTAAAAGAATGCCGTTTGGCGCCGCGCCGATGCCAGGACGGTTTGCGGCCGGTGCTCCGGCATCCGGCGTTACCTGCTGGGCCTGCAGCAAGGCCGGCTGAAACAGGAGAAGGCCGCTGAGAAACGTCGCAACTGCCTTGCGCGCCAGACCGGAGGAAGTACGCCGATCCTTGCGCTTCGTGGATCCAACGGGAATTCCGCGCCAAACGGAAAAAAGCAACCCGGACTTGCTCATGCTGTCACAACCTCTGCCAAACCAACCCGGTTGCAATGCAACAAACGGGCAATCAGGCAATGCGACAACTTAATGGCGAGAGTCAACGTGCGCGAGAAAACTGTTCAATCTTAAGATGATGATTTCCTTAATATGATGCTGACGATTTCAGGAAATACCTGTCGGAATTTGTTTTTTACATTAAATAGATTTAGGTAAATCAATCTGTTAGTTGCAATGACAGCGTCGAACCTGCCGCAGAACCCGCGATATGAGGCGCGAGCAACCTTTTGTTGAGACGGCGTTAAGTTTGGCGAAAGATTCAATCTTTACGAGGTTTACCATGGGCTGGAAAATGCTCGCTTGGCGAGCGCTTCCGGTATTTGCGAAGATAAGACGGTGAGGCATGGAATTGCGTTATTGCGTGAAAGGGATGGCCCTTCTGGGTGCTGCTGCGGCGCTCTGGTCGGCTGGACCAGTCGTGATGCGGGGACCAAGTGCAGTTGCTGCGGAGCCTCCTTTCCAATCGACACGTTTCGATGATTGGCACTATCGCTGCGGCGACGCGGATGCAGGCAACGACAAGAGCCTAACCAAGGCTCTGGCCGAACTTCAAAAACCGTCCAGGACGTAGAAGCGCATCATGCGAAGCATTCCCCTGATGTCGTGGCTCGCGGTTTTCGCCATAGCAAACTTCACTGCGGCCAAAGGTTTTGCCCAATCGGCCGAACCGCCGAGATCGCCTGCAGACGAGTTCATGCGCCGGCAGACCGACCTGAAACGTGCGCAGCGGCTCAATGCCCTCCAGGCTGCCACGCCTGAGGATTCCGTGGCAGAAGCACCGCCGCAGGTCGATAAGAGTGAGGGACCGTGCTTCGGCATTTCGCATGTCGAGGTGCAAGGCGTTACACTGCTGCCGCAGACAGCACTCGCGCCAGTTCTCGAACGCTATAAAAGCAGCTGCATAGGCCTTGCCGACATCAACACCCTGCTGAAGGGCTTGACCTTTCTCTATGTAGACAAGGGCTACATCACCTCACGCTTCTATGTTCCCGAGCAGGACATCGCCGCGACGAAGACACTGCGTCTTGTCGCAACGGAAGGATCGCTTTCGGATATCTACCTGAATGGCAAGCCGGTCATCGCCGGTAGTGTGCTGGCCACAGCCTTTCCGGGAATGCAAGGCAGGCCGGTCAATATTCGGGACGTCGAACAAGGCCTTGATCAGATCAACCGGCTCTCCTCCAACAACGCAAAGACAGCGATGTTGCCGGGTGCACATCCGGGCGAGTCAATCCTCAACGTCGAGAACAAGCCGGACAAGCCGTGGCATCTCTCGGCCGCAAACAACAATCTCGGTCAGGCTTCGACGGGCTATTCCCAAACGTCGCTGTCATTCGGCATGGACGATCTGTTCGACCTGAACGACCTTCTCTCGCTTTCCTATCAGCACACAGGACCGGACTATCCCTGGCCGAATGACGGGGTGGGCCGAAGCAACAGCATTTCGGGCTCATTCAGCGTGCCTTACGGCTATTGGACGCTGAGCTTAAACGGCTCCTGGTATCGCTACAGCAGCACGATTCCCGGCAACTTCACTGATATCGAAACTTCGGGCGATTCAGGCCAGTTCGGTTTCAGCCTTGATCGCGTGTTGCTGCGCGATGAGGACTCCATCACGACGCTGAATACCGCTCTCAACTACAAACAGACCGATAATTTCCTGATGGGCAGCCGCATCGAGGTCGGCAGCCGACAATATAGCGTTGGCAGTCTCGGCATCTCCCATTCGCGCCGGATGCTCGGTGGGGTCTGGGTTTTCGATCTCGGCTATAGCCAAGGGCTTGATATCTTCGACGCGGTCAAGCGTGGCGAGCCGGCAGCCGCTGATGCCGAGCCGGAATTTTCAAAATTTTCCGCTACGCTCAATGTCACGACACCCTTCGAAATCTCCGACCAGCACTTGCAGTATGCTACTGTTATCAACGGGCAATATTCGCCGGACAATCTGTTCGGGGCCGAGCAAATCTCTCTTGGCGGCTACAGCAACATACGCGGTACTCGCGACAGCGTGCTGTTTGGCAATAATGGCGTCTTCATGCGCAACGAGATCGTCTGGCGCACGCAGCCATGGGCAAGCAGCCCTTTGCTCGCAAACAGGCTGGGCGAATTGCGGCCCTATGCCGGGATCGATTACGGCCATGTTTTCGGGCAGGAGCGCTTCAGCATCGAAAGCGGCGACATCGCCAGCTGGACGGTCGGAAGTCGTCTGGCAGGCGGAACGATCAACGCTGATCTCGGCTATTCGCACATCTTCAGAAGCACGGCGGATACCAGCATGAGAGATCTATTCTTTGTGAGCGCTGCGCTGGCATTCTAACACAGTGTCACGGCGCGACCTCATCGAGCTCGCCCAATATCCCAACGACCGGCAGCGAAAATGCCTCCGCTGCAAAGCCCCGGTCGAAGTGTTCGTGGCACATTTGCGCGAGAGAGCCTGATCCCCTACCTTGCAAACCGGCTATGATGCACTGCGATCAGATTCTCCAAGCGTCATCAGGAAATTACGCACTTTCGCAGCGCCTCACTTCGTTTTAAGGCGCGGAGATTACCCGGGACTGCAACTTCACCACTGTGGGCTTCAAATGAACGAGCACATGAAGGCTGTTGAACTCAAAAAGGCCTTTCGCCTGATCAACCACGGGCCAACGATCCTGGTTTCGGCGCGCCGCGACGGCATCGACAACGTCATGGCTGCCGCATGGTGCTGCGGGCTCGACATCGATCCGCCGAAGCTCACCGTCGTCGTCGACAAGATAGCCCAAACGCGCACGCTGATCGAGGCGAGCGGATGTTTCGTCATACAGGTGCCAACGGTTGCCCAGCTGTCGCTGACGCGCGAGGTCGGGAACCGCAGCCTGTTTGAGGAGCCGGACAAGCTGCAGAAGTCGGGGGTTTCTATTTTCGACGTGCCGGGACAGGACCTGCCCTTCGTGGAAGGCTGCTCGGCCTGGCTCGCCTGCAAACTGATCAACGAGCCTCATATCCAGCATGCCTACGACCTGTTCATCGGTGAAGTAACGGCGGCATGGGCAGATGATCGTGTGTTCCGCGATGGACACTGGCACTTTGAAACGGCCGGCCCTGAATGGCGCAGTCTGCACCACGTCGCGGGTGGCCATTTCTATGCGATTGGCGAAGCGCTTTCGGTTGAAGCCAAACCTGTCGAGCGCGCGCAATCCTCACTCTGAGCGGAAGGCCAATTTAGCCCTTGGTCGCCCCTGCCGTCAGCCCGCCGACGAAAAGGTTCTGGAAGAAGAGAAACAGGAGAGCGATCGGCACCGTCATCACCATGGAGGCGGCCATGACCGCTCCCCAATCGGTGTTGAACTCGGTCGAGAATTCCGCAAGCCCGATCGGCAGGGTCTTGATCGAGGAATCCGTCGCAAAGCAGAGCGCGCGCACGGCACAGCGAACGGGCTGCTTGGCCTCGGTGCGCTCATCCGGGTCTGCGCCACCCTCCCCCGTAACTTCATCGCCTTCGAATATACGACCGGCGATCCGGACTGGTGGTACGACATCGTCGAAGGGCTACCGCAGGCGATCGTCAAGGATGGCTTTGTCGATGTGATCGAAAGGCCGGGCATAGGCGTCGACCTCGTGCCCGAACGGGCAAGACAGTATCACGCGGAAGACGACCAGACGTTCTTCGATTGATCGGCGGTCCGAGAGCCCTCACCCTTCCAACTTCAGCGCGAACAATACCGAAGGGCGCAGCCAATTGTTATTTGACATCGCGATTTTTTGAATCCTATAGTTGATCCGTTATGAACTGGATATAGTTCATATAGAAACAGGATGGCGGCGATCCGGAGGAGCGGAGCGCTGTCGACCTGAGGAGGAGGCTCATGGGAATCCGATGGAGCCGCGTCATTCCGCATCTGGCCGTTGCGCCTGCTGCGCTGTTGACGCTTGTCTTTTTCATTGGGGCGATAGGCTGGACAGTCTATCTCTCCTTCACGGCATCTAGACGCTTTCCCGACTATGAACTGGTTGGCTGGAAGCAGTATTGGCGGCTGTTTCACGATCCGTCCTGGACCCTGTCGCTGCAGAACCTCGTCATCTTTGCCATCGGCAGTCTGCTGTCGATCGTGATGGGCTTTATTCTCGCGGCCTTGATCGACAAGGAGGTGCATGGCGAAGGCATCTTCCGCACGGTTTTTCTCTATCCGCTTGCGGTCTCGCTGATCGTCACCGGGCTCGTCTGGCGCTGGCTCTTCAATCCGGGCCTCGGCGTCGAAAATGTTCTGCATTCGATGGGCTGGGAGAGCGCCTCCTTCAACTGGCTTGCGAGCCAGGACACCGTCATGTTCGGGGTCATTCTGGCGGCGGTCTGGCAATCGACCGGCTTCTTCATGGCGCTGATGCTATCAGGCCTGAAGTCGATCAATACCGAGATCTGGCAGGCCGCGCGCCTCGATGGCGTGCCCTTCTGGCGACTATATATCGAGGTCATCATTCCGATGATGAAACTCACCTTCCTGACCTGCATCATCCTGCTCTGCATCGGCGTAGTGAAGGCCTATGACATCATTGTCGCCATGACCAATGGCGGGCCAGGCGGCGCATCGGTCATGCCGGCCTATTTTGTCATCGATGCCTATTGGCAGAAACAGAATCTCGGCTTCGCCTCGGCGGGTGCCACCGTCATGCTTTTGACGACGCTCGTTCTCTTCCTGCCCCTCGTCATCATCACCGCGATCCGGCAAAGGAGGGACGCATGACGGCGATATCAGCCACATCGCAACCCGGCCGCGTGACGAAAGTGCGCCGGCGCCCGCTGATCCGGCCAAGCCGGGTGGTGATCTTCGTCTTCCTGCTGATGGCAGCCGCCTTCTTCGCGGTTCCGCTCTATGTCGTCGTCGTCACGTCCTTCAAGACGATGGATCAGATCCGCGAGGGACAGATTTTCTCGCTACCCTCGCCCTGGACGGTCGATGCCTGGTCCTATGCGTGGATGCAGGCCTGTTCCGGCATGAACTGCAACGGCGTGCGCGTCGGCTTCGTCAACTCGCTTTATATCCTCGCCCCCAGTCTGGTTCTGACGATCTCGCTGTCGATCGTCACCGGCTACGGTCTGGCGCTCTGGAACATCAAATGGGCGAACGGTTTCCTGTTCGTGCTTTTCATCTGCGCCTTCGTGCCGTTCCAGATCATCATGTATCCGCTGATCAAGATCACCGGCTCACTGCATATCTACGGCACGACATTCGGCATCGCTGTCATTCACAGCGTCTTGTCGATGCCTTTCCTCACATTGATCTTCCGCAATTATTTCAAGGGTATGCCACCGCAGATCATCGCCGCGGCGATGATCGATTCCGGCTCCTTCTGGCGGATCTTCTTCGAGATCGTCCTGCCGATGTCGGGCAATATCATGATCGTCGTGCTGATCCTGATGATCACGGGCATCTGGAACGACTTTCTGGTCGGCCTGACCTTCGGCGCGCAGGACACGCAGCCGATGACGGTCGTGCTCAATAACATCACGGTTACGACGACCGGCGCCAAGAATTATGCGGTCGATATGGCTTCGGCTCTGCTCACCGCGTTGCCGCCGCTGGTCATTTACTTCGTTCTCGGCAGATTTTTTGTGCAGGGCATCACTGCCGGCGCCATCAAGGGATAGAGGCATGCCTTCCATCGCATTCAACAATATCGTCAAGAAGTTCGGTGCGCTGACGGTTATCGAGAACCTGAACCTCAGCGTTGGCGATGGCGAGTTTCTGGTGCTGCTCGGACCTTCCGGCTGCGGCAAGACAACGCTTCTCAATCTTCTGGCCGGGCTGCTCGAAATCGACGACGGGGAAATCCTGATCGATGAGCGGGATGTGAGCTATCTCGATCCCAAGGATCGGGGCCTCGCCATGGTTTTCCAGTCCTATGCGCTTTATCCGACCAAGACCGTGCGCGGGAACATGAATTTCGGGCTGTCTTCCCGCGGCATTTCGCGGGAGGAGGCGAACAGGCGAATCGCCTGGGCGGCCAAGCTTCTGCAGATCGAGCACCTGCTCGACCGCAAGCCCTCGCAGCTTTCCGGCGGTCAGCGCCAGCGCGTCGCGATTGGCCGCGCGCTGGTCAAGCAATATGGCGTCTGCCTGTTCGACGAGCCGCTTTCGAACCTCGATGCCAAGCTGCGCAACGAGATGCGCATGGAGATCAAGAAGCTCCATAACCAGCTCAAGAATACCGTCGTCTACGTGACCCACGACCAGGTCGAGGCCATGACCATGGCGACCAAGATCGCCGTGATGAACAAGGGTGTCATCCAGCAATTCGGCACGCCCGATGAAATCTACAACGAGCCGGCCAATCTCTTCGTCGCCGATTTCGTCGGCTCCCCGGCCATGAACGTGCTCGACTGCACCGTCAGACGCGACGGTGGCGATCTTGTTGCCGTGGATGAGAAGGATGGCATTCGCATCAATCTCGGTGACTACAAGTGGAAGGCGAAGGCTGCCGAAGACAAGCCCGTCAAGATCGGCTTCCGGGCGGAGGAGCTTCTGGTCGAGGAGCGCCACGATGCCGGAAATACCGTGCGCTTCGATTGCCCGGTCGAATATTTTGAGAAATCCGGACCTGACGCTTTCGCCTTCCTGACCATGTCGGGAAAGAGCATCGCCGTGCGTATCGATGGGCGAGATGCCAACCGCTATCGCGGCCAGCCGGCTCTGCCCGTTTATCTGCCGCTGACCAAACTCAATGTCTTCGATGCGCCGACCGGCCAGCGCCTGTGATCAGAAAGATCTGACGAGATTACAAAGGGAGGAATGTTGCATGACGAAATGGAAATCGCTGAAGAGACTATCGCTCCTGCTTGCCGCGACCACACTTGCCGCCAACGCATGGGCAGATGAAGTCGTCGTCTATCACACTTGGTCCAAGCCATCCGAGATCGCCGCACTCGGCGTTCTCCGCGATGCCTGGGCAAAAGACGGTCACCAGTGGAAAGATCTGTCAATCGCCCATGATTCCGGCGCCAATGTCAGCCTGATGAACATGATCACCGGTGGCAATCCGCCCGCGATCTTCATGAATTCTGATCCCGGCATCTATCGCGATCTGAACAAGCAGGGCCTCGGCGTGCCGCTCACCAAGCTGTTCGACAGCATCGGCGCCACGAAGAACTTCCCGCCCTCGGTTCTCAAGAACATTACGGTCGACGGCGAGATCATGAAGGCGCCGGCAACGGTGCATATCGACGGGATGGTTTACTACAACAAACATGTCGCCGAAGCCGCAGGCGTCGACCCGAAGTCCTGGAAGTCGCTCGACGACCTCTTCGCTGCCTTCGACAAGGTAAAGGCCGCCGGCTACATCCCGATCGCCCAGGGCGGCGATCAGTTCCAGAAGGCCTATCTGCTGCAGGCCCTGATCGCCTCGGAAGAAGGTCCTGACATCTACAATCGGTTCTATGGTGAAAAGCCCGACCGTACCGTGATCGACACGCCGGAAATGCGGGCGGCGCTGAAACGCTTCCGCCAGATCGCCGACCACACCGATCCAGGTTCCCCGAACCGCCAATGGAACGATACGACCAATCTCGTTATTACGGGCAAGGCCCTGCTGCAGATCCACGGCGACTGGATGAAGGGCGAGTTCATGGCGGCGCAGAAGAAGCTCGGCGAGGATTTCGACTGCATCAATATCCCGGGAACCAAGGCCGTCGTCGTCACCGTCGATTCCTGGGGCTTCCTCAACACCAACAATGCTGACACTGCAAAAGCCCAGGAAGACTTCGCCAAGCTCGATGTCGATCCGAAGCTCAATGCCGATTTCGTCTTGAAGAAAGGCGCAAGCCCGGTTCGCACAGACGCCGATGCGACGAACCTTGATGCCTGCAACAAGCTCGTCCTGGAGACGCTGAAGGATCCGACAAAGCAGGTTTCCAACCCCTTCAATATGGCGGATGCTGACTGGTATCGCACCATCTGGCAGGAAGCCGACAAATATTGGAGCGATCCGAAGCGGACAGATGACGAGTTCGTGCAGGCGATGCAGGACGCCTACGACCAGATCTTCTGACATCCCACAACGAAAGAACCCGCCAGGTGACTGCCGGGTTCTTTCTCGTTATTTGCAACCGTCGCAGAATACAGTCCGTTCAGACTGATTCTTTATGCAGTCTCTTGATGGCCTGCAGCTGAATGCAATCCGGCGCCATCTCCATGACCTCGATCTGCGTGCCATCGGGATCCTCGATCCATGCGCCGCGATTACCGTCGATGCCGATCTTGGTCGGCCTTGGCTTGCTGGGCTGGATGCCGACTTTCGCAAGCTCTTCGAACGTCTTGTCGATATCTTCGACGGTGAGGCAGATATGGAAGATGCCGATAACATCAGGGCCGGATTCCGGCCTCTTCACGCCCTTCGGGAAAAGCTCGAGGTATTGATCATCGTTGATGCGCAGATAGACGATCCACGCCTCGCCCTGATCGTTGAGCAGACGCGTCATCTCGCGAAAGCCGAGCTTCTGATAGAACGCCAAGGACTTGTCCAGGTCATTGACGCGCAATGCGATATGGCCGAGATGTTTGAAAAGATCCATGACTCAGCCTCGCCCGTTGATGCGGCGAACGGCTGCTGTCTGCATAGCGTCGGCGCCAAGCTGCATCAGCTCGATGCGGTTGCCTTCCGGATCGGCGATCCAGGCCTGATAGTTGTTGTCTACGCCGAGCTTCTTTTCAGCCGTCAGGACAACACCGCGGCTGGTGATGTCAGCGATCGCCTCGTCGATATTCTCGACCTCAAGACAAAGATGGTTATAGCCGACATTGGCAAAAGGCGGCGCGGTGTCACCGACACCTTCCGGAAACAGCTCGATGAACTGCGTGTCGGTGATCCTGAGATAAACGATCCACAGGCGGCCGTCGCGCTCCAGCCGGAACATTTCGTCGAAGCCGAGCTTGTTGACATAGAAGTCGAGCGAGCTGTCGATGTTCTTCACACTGACGGCCACGTGTCCGATCGATTTCACACTCTTCATTGCATCCTCCTCCGTCTTTCCGTTTCACCGCGCGTACTGGCGCAGCCACTCGCCGAACCTCCCGATCCGGCATCTTTTCGGAACGCCGCGTGCGGAATAAATCGACGTGACGTTTCTTATTTGAACTGATATAAGTTCACGTAAGAATTTATCGGCATTCGCGTGCCGGAGTCAATCGAAAGGAGCCGCGATTGCGTGAACTCCACGCATTGCTTATGGAAGGCGAAGCATCGCCTGATGGGCCTGGCAGGATTTTCAATGACCGACATTAGTGAAGACGCCGCGCAGAAATATCGTATCCCCGTCATCGAACAGATGGTGGAGGTGTTCGCGCTTCTGGAACGCACGCCAGAAGGCGCGACGATCCGCGACGTGGTCAAAGCGGTACGGCTGTCACGCACCACCGTCTACCGCATGCTCAACACGCTGAGCGCCTACGATTTCGTGCATCGCTCGCCAGCGGGAAGCTATACGCTCGGCCGCCGCCTCCTGACACTTGCGGCCCATGTCGCGCCGACCGTTGCGAGTTACGACCTGCTGGCGATCGCGCAGCCGCATCTGAACAAGATCTCCGAGCTTCTGGGTGAAGGCAGCAAGCTGACGGTACCGTCAGGCGACAATATTCTGGTTGTCGCCTCGGCGCAGGGGCATGGCCAATATGCGCTATCGGCGACGGCCGGCCAGCGCCTGCCGTTTCATGCCGGTGCGGCCGGCAAGATCCTGCTCGCCTTTTCACTGCAGGAGGACATCGAGCGGCGTCTGACCAAGCTCGAGCGCTTCACCAACCAGACGATTACCGATCCCAAGCAGATGCTTGAAGAGCTTGCGCAGATCCGCAAGCAGAATTGGGCGCGGGACATGGGCGAGCAGATGTCCGGCGTTCACGCAATCGCAGCGCCGGTCAGGGATCATCAAGACACCGTCATTGCAGCCGTCAGCGTTCCTTTCGTTACAGGCGTCGACGAAAAGCGCGTGGCAGACATCAAACAGGCGGTGATCGCGGCAGCGCAATCGATCACCAACGACATCCGATCCGCAACGCCCGCGGCGCCAGCGGCGGGTTGCCACTGAGAAGCCTGCATCAAAACACGCATCTCAGAAGACGGTGGCAAAGCCGAAACAGCGATAGACGTCTGGCAGCCTAAGACCTCTTCCCCTCGGCGGACGGTGCATTCGCGCATCGCCCGACCGGCCGGGAGGAGCTTTACGTGAACTTGCCTTCCTTCAAATACTTCGGGATCGGATCTGGGCGGCCGCAGCTGCTGCGGATGGCAACCGGGCGTTTCGATTGGGCAGACCGTTCAAAGGCGGTCATCACTTCAAGCGCGTGGAAGGCGAGTTCCGACGAGACGCGATGCGGCCTGCCGGAACGCAGTGAATCGACCATCTCGGCAGCACCAAGCCCTCTCAGGCCGAGATGACCGGGAACGCCTTCGACATAGGGATGGTCGACCGCCACCTCCTCCCAGGCCTCATCACCCTCGGTGAAGATCTCGACCTTGCCAGTGAAGTTGTTCGGGTCCGGCGTTACCATCGAGCCCTTGGAACCGTAGATTTCGATCTGGTTGTGCTTGTGTTTGATAACGTCAAAGCTTGTGGCGATCGTCACCGTCGCGCCACTATGGAACTCCATGACGCCGGTCAGATGCGTCGGCGTCAGCACCTTGATCGTCTCGCCGAAACGCGGCTGCGTCTTCACGGTCCGCTCTATGCGGGTGACCTTGGCAGCGCCGAAGACTTCGCGAACCGGCCCGAGAAGAGCAATCAGATTGGTGACATAATAGGGGCCGACGTCGAGCATCGGCCCGCCGCCGCGTCCGTAGAAGAAGGCCGGATTGGGATGCCAATGCTCGTGACCAGGCAGAAGCAGCATGGCGGTTGCGGAAATCGCCGTGCCGATGCGGCCTTCATCGTAGAGACGCCGCGTCAGCTGATGACCGCCGCCAAGGAAAGTATCGGGCGCGCAGCCGAGCCGCAGATCGCCAGCGCGGGCAAGGGCCATCAGTTCCTCGGCTTCTTCCATGGAAACCCCCAGCGGCTTTTCGGAGTAGACGTGTTTGCCGGCAAGCAGCGCCTTCTTGCTGATCGAATAGTGAGCGGTCGGCGTGGTCAAGTTGATGATGAGGCCGATTTCGGGGTCGGCGAGCATCGAATCCAGCGACACCGACTGGACGCCAAACTGCTCGGCAAGCTTACGCGCAGGCTCTTGGTAGAGATCGTAGATCGACTTCACGCGAATGAAATCAAACATATGCAGCGTCGCGACATAGGTGGCGCTGATATTCCCGGCACCGACGATGCCGACTTTCATGGGGCTGTTCCCGCTCATTTTTGTTCCTCAGGCGATGATGATGTCGAGTTCTGCAGCGCAGTCGCGCAGGTAGCGGATGCCGCGTTTCATTTCGGAATCGAATTCCGGCGTGGCTTCCCGGAAATGGGTCCAGTGTGATGCGCCCGGTGCATCCTCGAGCTCCAGGGTGATCGGCCCGGAATAACCGATCGTTCGCAAGGCTGCGAAAATCGCCTTCCAGTCGATCTTGCCGCGGCCGGGGCGCCAGTGGGCATTGGTGTGCCCTTCATTGTCGGAGAAATGCGTGTTGTAGATCCGGTCTCCGAGCGACAGCACCACGTAATGCGGCATGTCGCCGGCAGGAAAGAGATGACTTGGATCGAAATTGAGCCCCAGGTTGGGAGCGCCCGTGCGCTCGATCAACCGCAGCATTCCCTGACCTGAACTGACCCAGCGATAGGGATGCGGCTCGATGGCGACACGCAGCCCGGCATCAGCGGCAATGGCGCAGGCTGCCGCGAAACCTTCGACGACGACCTCATATTCCTCTGCCCAATCCCATTCGGGCTTCACGACAGCCGACCATTCCTGGGCCGTCGGCCGCTGCAGGATCGGCCTGATATCCGATTGGAAAGGATAAGGCGTCATGCTTGTCATGATCGGCGTGCCGATCTTTGCCGCCAGCTCGACGCCGCGTTTATAGGCATCCAGGTCTACGCGTGAAACCGGCGCGCCGTCTCCACGCGAAAACGGCAGATTGTAGAAGAAGTTGGTCAGCGTCAGCCCTTCACCATCAGCGATCGACTTGAGTTCGCGGATCGTCTCGTCGGTGTAATAGCCGAGCATGTCGACCGACCATGCAGTCAGCTCGAAACCTTTGCAACCGGTGGCCGCCAGCCGGCGCAGAGGCGCCGCATAAGGCGGATTCCAGTTGAACGTCCAAATTGGCGAACCGAAAAAAAGTGCTTGAGCACCCACGCCGTCCTCCCATCATTGTCGTAGCGTCTTTGTCTTCCCTTGGGAGCGCTCCAACCCGCCCAAAAGTTAATTCGTAACGTTACGAATGCATGGCAATGCCGATACTGTCAACGTCCTCCTCCATGGAACTTTTACCGCATTGCGGTAGGAAAAGATGAATTCGTAACGTTACAAATGACTTGAGCTGCGCAAGATTTCTGAGGGATTTTTAGCGGAGGCTGAATTCGCTGCGGCGTTCGACGAAACTGGCGCGGACTATCTCGATCAGGCCGGATGCCGGCTCGCCCTGCATCGACCTGTAGAGGAGATCGCTCAGACGCTGTCCGATGACGAAATTCGGAAAATAATAGGTGCTGAGCGGCGGATTGTAGAAATCGTGGAGACGACTGCCGGAATAGGTCAGGATGGAAAAATCCTCGCCGACCTTTCGCCCAAAATCGGCCAGAGCGGAGACGAAGCCGAGAGCTGCCTCGTCGCTTGCCACGAAGGCGCTCGTGACATCAGGATATTTGGCAAGCGCATCCACGGCAATCTTCTTGCCGCTATCAGGCGTGGTTGCGGTGAAGAACATCCGCTCGTCAGGAACAGTCAGGTTCCTACGGTTGAACTCAGCTGTCCAGCCCTTGATGAATTGCAGGCTGTAAGTGAACTGACTGGAGGGCGCGACCAGCAGCGGCGCCTTGTGTCCGGCGTCGAGCAGCCGCGCCGCCGCAGCCGCGCCGATCTCCTCGTGGTCGATATCGATGCTCGGATGTTTGCTGAGCAGCTCGGTGCGGCCGAAGGTGACGAAGGGCATGCCGACTTCCAGCAGATATTTCACCCGATCGTCCTGAGGCCTCGTATGAGTAAGGATGAGACCATCGACGGTCCCCTCCTCGACAAGATCCCGGACGGTTGTCAGCGGGTCGTCAGCCTGAAACTGAGGGGCGACCGTCGTGCGGTAGCCATGTTGTTTCATTGCGCCGCAGAAGCCCTCGATCAGTGAGGCTACCACGATATTCATCTCGCCCTCCCGATGGAACGGCATGATGACGCCGACGGCATGTGTCTTGCCTGTTCTCAGATTGATGCCGCCGAGGTTCGGTCGGTAACCGAGATCGGACGCGGCTTTTTTGACGAGGTCGATCGTCTCCCGGTTGACCTCGGGGCCATCCTTCAAGGCGCGGCTGACGGTCGTGACGGAAAGGCCGAGCGACTTCGCCACAGTGCGCAATGTCACCCGTTGTGCAGCCCGGCGGGATGCCGCCAGTTTTGCTTGATCCGCCACGCAGATTTCCTCCAATTCGACAGCCGATGTCCTTGCTGGACCACGGCGATCTCTAGCCTATCATGGGAGTTTCGTCCAAAGGGAGCGGCGGAATCCGAAGCCGACATCTGCGAATTCCCGACGCCATCGATCGTTGACAGCAACAGCTCCGGCTAGCCACGCGGCCGCCGTTCCCGTAATAAGCGGATAACCATTTAGTTATTTCGCAACCCCTGAGGTATTCATCATGAAATTCTATAGTCTTCCGCAGACAGACCTCGACGTGTCGAGCATCATCCTCGGAATGATGCGGATCGCCAATATGAGCAATGGCGAAATCCAGCAGCTGGTCGGCGGCGCACGCGATGCCGGCGTGACTTTTATCGACCACGCGGACATTTATGGCGGTGCTCCGCATCGCTGCGAGGCTCGTTTCGGCGAGGCGATTTCCCTCACCGCCGCCGAACGCGAGAAGCTTGTCATCCAGAGCAAGGTCGGCATTCGCAAGGGATTTTTCGATTTCTCTGCCGAGCATATTCTGGCCTCGGTGGATCAGTCGCTCGCAGCGTTAAAGACTGACTATATGGACGTGCTTCTGCTGCATCGCCCAGACACGCTTGTCGAACCCGAGGAAGTTGCAGCAGCCTTCGATACGCTCAAATCTGCCGGCAAGGTCCGCCATTTCGGCGTTTCCAACCATACACCTGGCCAGGTCGAACTACTCAAGACCGCGGTCACGCAACCGCTCATCGTCAATCAGGTGCAGCTGAGCATCACCCATGCGCCGCTGATCGCATCGGGCGTTGCCGCCAATATGGCCGGGCTTGATCAATCGATCGATCGCGATAACGGCCTGCTCGATTATTCCCGCATCAACGGCATGATGCTACAGGCCTGGTCGCCGTTCCAGAAGGGCTTCTTCGACGGTGTCTTCCTCGGCGACCGTGAAAATTTCGGCGATTTGAACGACGCCATCGACGAACTCGCGAAGGCCTATGGCGTCACGCCGACGGGTATTGCGGTTGCGTGGATCACCCGTCATCCGGCAAAAATCCAGGTCGTGCTCGGCACCACGAAGCCGGAACGTGTCGTCGAAGCCGCGGCCGGCTCCTCTGTCTCACTGACCCGCGAGGAATGGTATCGGCTGTTCCGAGCTGCAGGACATACTCTGCCCTAACCTGCCCCGAAGATGCGGCCGCCCGTCATTCGGGTGGCCAATCCGAAGCGCCGTGGCTCATATCACAAGCGACATCTTCGCATGTTCGCTCGGCGGGCAACCAACCCTCTGGCTGAATGCGGTGCTGAACGTACCGGCAGAACGATAACCGACCTTCCCCGGCGGATCTCCTCGCGGTCGATCCCAGCGTCCGAATGCTTAACTCCACAGACCAGCGTTTTCGGTTAGCATGCGCGGCCGCCCATTCGGCCGGCGTTTGGGGGCGACCCCGCTGTCCAACGCTTCCCGGCCATTGCACACCGCCCTCACGCCCGTCATGATGCCTCATCCTCAGCATATACGGGCAGCCATGCGCATCTTTCTCGTTCGACACGGCGAATCTCTCGGCAACATTAGCGAGAACGCCTACCGGCAGTTCGGCGATCACAATGTTCCGCTGACGGAATGGGGTTACCGGCAGGCGCTGGCAGCGGGGCGCAGCATCGCCTCCTATCTTGCAGCGCTACCTGGCGCTACGCGAAAGGCGGCCATCTGGCATTCGCCATATCTGCGGACGCGCCAGACGAAGGACGCGATCATCGAGGCCTCGCCCGCGGGCGCCATCGGCGATGTGCATGAGGATTATCTGCTGCGGGAACAGGATTTCGGCCTGTTTACCGAGATCTACGACCGGGCCGAGCAGCGGCGCAAATTTCCGGAGGAATTTGAGAAATGGGCGCGCCTTCGCAACAATAGCGGCAAGTTCTATGCCCGCCCGCCTGATGGAGAGAGCCGGGCCGACGTTGCCCAGCGGGTGCGGCTGTTTCTGCAAACTGTTATGCATGACATCGGCAGCGGCAACGACACCGTGATCATCGTCGGCCACGGTGTCACCAACCGTGCCTTCGAGATGAATTTCCTGCATCACAGCGTCGAATGGTTCGAGCGCTCCGATAATCCAGGCAATGCCGATGTGACTCTGATCCACGGCACGCGTGTGGAAGGCTATCGCTCGATGCTTCTGCACAAGGCCGACGACCGCGATCCATCCGAGGCGACCGAAATGCGCGACGCCTACGGTTCGCAGCTGACGATCGCACCGAAGACCAGTATCTAGGGTCTATAGGCAGCGAGATTTAAGCCTTCAAAAGAGGGTAACTTTCTATCATCTGATCCAGAATATCTTAGCGTGGCATCAACGGATTCGCATCACAAGTATCGCCTTGTTGTATCGCTGATGGCGCTATAATGTATGCAGAACCAACCGAGCCTTTGAAATCATGTCATCTAATTCCGACCGGGTGGATATCGCCCATCGCACACTTCGGCAGGCCATCATCGAGCAGGCGCTGAAAGCCGGCACCAAGCTTCCCGAAGACGAGATCGGCCGGCATTTTTCGATGAGCCGCACTCTGGTCCGCACGGTGCTGGCCAAGTTGCAGGCCCAGGGGCTGGTCGACACCTACCACAAGCGCACGGCCACTGTGGCCCAGCCGAGCCTTGATGAGGCGCGTGATGCTTTTGCCATCCGCCGCGCACTTGAGCGCGAAATGACGAAGGCTGTCATCAAGCGCTGGAACCCCGCCATCGAAAAACTGTTGCTAGAACATGTGCAGGAAGAGGAAGCCGCTCACGCCAARGGAGATGTGCGCCTGTCGACCCGTCTGGCGGGTGAATTCCACCTGAAGCTTGCTGAATTGTCCGGCAATGCGCTCCTCGAACGCTACCTCTCCGAACTCGTCTCCCGCTGCTCGCTCATCCTTGCCATGTATAGCCGGCCGCATTCGAGCGAATGCGCGATCAGCGAACATTCGGGCCTCATCAACGCATTGAAAAAGGGCGACCAGGCTGCGGCGGAACATCTGATGGACGAACATCTATTGTCAGTTGAAAGCCGCGCTCTGATCGAAGATGATCTTGCCGCAGAGCCCGATATTGGTTCGATCCTGTCGCGATTTTCCGCCCGCGCAGCGGGCTGATCTGCCGGTTTTTCAATCGCGTATACAAGATTCTGACTATTATGTAGGCGTGATCTGCTTCCCACATTTTCCGGGTCAGTAGCCACGTTTTCCGGTGAGGCCGTTCATTGCTGTTTTTCACTCAACGAATTCGCGTGCTTAGTCTCTCATGGATTTGAATTCGCCATTTTCGATACATTCTGGCATCCATATTGCATACCTAATTCTCAATATCACGTAGACTGGATTTTGCTCATGTCGCATACCGCGTCATCATTACCGGAATACCGTCTGGAGCTGCGAGGCATCCGCCTATCCGGGCGTCATCGCTAATAATGGGATCGACCTCAGCGCGTATAAGGTACGCTGCCGCAGAACTGATCCTCCATCGCTGGAGAATAGCCGGACCCTGCATCGGGCGGGGTATGGCCGATAATGGAAGGGAAAGGAAACATCAGTGAGTGCAGTGGAAACAGTCTTCACCAACGCAAGGCTTGCCGACGGTTCGCTGAAAAATATCGTGGTGCGGGACGGCCGGATCGCGGCGATAGAGCCGGCAAGCTCCAGCGAAGGCGCGAAAGATGTCGTCGATATCGGCGGAGCGCTCCTCGTGCCGAGCTTCGTCGAGGGGCACATTCATCTCGACACGAGCTTCTATGGAGACAAATGGATCCCGCACAAACCGTGCACCAATGGTTTCGACGTGCATGAGCGCGTCGCCTTTCAGGCTGAGAATATGGCTGCCGCAGCGCCCATGGACGAGCGTGCCCGCAACCAGCTCGACCTTTGCATTTCGAACGGCGCCTTGCAGATGCGCAGCCACGTGATGGTCGATGGATCGGTAGGCCTGAAGTCGCTCGAAACCATCCTGAAAGTACGCGAGGAATACGCTGACATCATCGACATTCAGCTCGTTGCCTTCCCGCAAAGCGGTATCCTGAAAAGCCCCGGTACGCCGGAACTGATGGACGAGGCGATCGCAATGGGCGCCGATCTCGTCGGCGGCCTCGATCCGCTCTCCTTCGACCGCGATATCAAGGGTCATCTCGACGTGGTCTTCGGCATTGCCGAAAAGCGTGGCGTTGATGTCGACATCCATCTTCATGACGCCGGCACACTCGGCGCCATGACGATCGAGGAGATCTGTGCTCGCACGACTGCGCTTGGTATGCAGGGGCATGTCGCCGTCAGCCATGCCTATGGCCTCGGCGATCTCGCGCCTGATGCAGCCAAGAAGATCGCTGCCCTGATCGCCAGAAGCGGCGTCTCGATCATGACCAATGCGCCCGGCAACCACAATTTCCCTCCGGTCGCACTGCTGCGCGCCGCCGGCGTCACCGTCTTCAGYGGCAGCGACAATATCCGCGATTCCTGGTGGCCCTTCGGGGATGGCGACATGCTGCGCCGCGCAGAGATTATCGCCTACCGCTCCGGCTTCTACACCGATGCGGAACTCAGCGCCGCCTTCGACGTGGTGACATCAGGCGGCGCCAAGGCACTACGGCTGGAAGGCTACGGGATTGTTGTCGGCGCAAAGGCCGATTTCGTCACTCTTGCAGCGGATCATGTGCCGGAGGCCGTCGTCGCCATTCCCAAGCCACGCCGCGTCTTCAAGGAAGGCCACCTCGTTGCCGAAAACGGCTCCGTGATACGCTGATGTCCTCTCCCGTCACTCAGACTACTCGGGCTGACACGTCGTCCCACAGCGCCATGATTGTGACGCCGCATTGGCTTGCCAGCGAGGCAGGCGCGAAGGTGCTGCGGCGCGGAGGAAATGCCATCGAAGCACTGGTTGCCGCCGGCGCTGTACTTGCGGTCACCTACCCGCACTTCTGCGGGCTTGGCGGCGATGGCGTCTGGCTGGTCGCGGACAAGACGGGAAAGGCACAGACCTTCCTGGGCATCGGTCAGGCGGCGGGCGTCATTCCGGATGGAGACATCCCACTTCGCGGTGCCCGCTCCACGCTGACGAGCGCCTGCCTCGTCGATAGCTGGGAGAAAGTGCTTGCCCATTCTGTGGCCGAATGGACGGGGTCGGAGAGCTTACCAAGCCTGCTCGACGATGCGATCGCTCTGGCGGACGACGGCTTTGAGGTCAGCCGATCGCATGCCTTCTGGTACGAATTCCGCCGGAGTGAACTCGGGAGCTGGCCGGGCTTCACGAACCTCTTCCGATCAACAGGCATTCAGCGGCAGCCGGAGCTTGGCAAGACGCTTGCCGCTATTGCCCGCAATGGCACCCGTGAATTCTATGAGGGCGCGCTTGCCCGGCGGATCGCCGTTGGGCTTGCAGAAGCCGGCTCGCCGCTTTCGGCCGCCGATCTCGCTGCAACACGAACCGATATCGCGACCCCGCTCCGGCAGACCTATCGCGACACAACCCTACTCGCACCGCCTCCCCCAACCCAGGGAATAACGACGCTCGGTATCATGGGTGTGCTCAATCATTTGCCGATGACGGATTTCTCTCCCGATAGCGCGGGCTTCTACCACAGGCTTGTCGAGGCGGTGAAACAAGCCTTCCTCGACCGGCACGCGATCGCCGATCCCCGCTTCGCAGCCGATGTTTCACAGGAACTGCTCGATCCGGTGCGGCTCGCAGCAAAGGCGGCAGCAATCGATCCCAGCCGCGCATTAGCATGGCCACAGCCCTATCGGCATGGTGACACGGCCCTGCTCGCCGCTGTCGATAGCAAGGGGCGCTGCGCATCGCTGTTGCAAAGCCTCTACTTTGACTGGGGCAGTGGCGTCGTGGTCGGCGATACCGGTATACTCTGGCAGAACAGGGGAGCGGCCTTCAGCACCGACCCCGCCAGCCCCAATATCATCCGTCCCGGCAAGCGCCCGTTCTACACGCTCAATCCCGGCCTGGCGCTCAAGAACGGTCGACCGCATCTCGTCTACGGCACGCAAGGAGCCGATGGACAGCCACAGACTCTGTCGCTGCTTCTCAGCCTGCTGATCGACCATGGGCTCGATCCGGCTGCCGCGCTATCCCGCCCGCGCTTTTTGCTCGGCCGCACCTTCTCCGATAGCCGGGATAGCCTGAAGATCGAGGAGAATGCCGGCCCGGAAATTGTGACCGCGCTCGCCGCCATGGGCCATGAGATATCGACGATCGACAGCTTCAGCCCGCTCGGCGGCCAGGCCGGCGTGATCCGCATCGGGCTAGATGGGATGATTGACGGCGCTCACGATCCGCGCAGCGACGGAGGCGCTATCTCGCTGTGACGATCACCAACCAATTGTTCGATCTCGTTATCCGCAACATCCGCATTGAAGAAAATGGCGCTCTCGTCGACATAGCCGTGCGAAAGGGCCGGATCGCTGACATCGGATCCGATATACGGTGCGAGGCCATAGAAAGCGTCGATGGCGAGGGCGCCTTCGCCTTTGGTGGATTTGTGGACAAGCACATACATCTGGACAAGGCCTGCATTCTCGACCGCTGCACGATTTGCGAAGGCACGCTTGCCGAGGCGGTGCGGGAAACGGCTGAAGCCAAGGCGGGCTTTGAGGGAGAGGATGTCTATGCCCGGGCCGCACGCGTCGTCGAGAAGGCGATTTCGCACGGTACCACGTGGATGCGGACCTTTGTTGAGATCGACCCCCGCGCCGGTTTCCGTTCCTTCGAGGCGATCAAGCGCATCCGCGCGGATTATGCCTTCGCAGTCGATATCGAGATCTGCGCCTTCGCCCAGGAGGGGTTGACGAACGAGCCCGAGACATCAGGCATGCTTGACGACGCCCTTTCCAATGGTGCGGATCTGGTTGGCGGCTGTCCCTATACGGACCCCGATCCCAACAGGCATATCGAAATGATATTCGCGCTGGCACAAAAACATGACGTGCCGGTCGATTTCCATCTCGATTTCAGCCTCGATCCTCACCGAACCGATCTGCCGGCGGTGATCGAGGCCACGCTTCGCCACGGCTGGCAGGGTCGTGTGGCGATCGGCCACGTCACCAATCTCTCTGCCATGTCACAAGCAGAGGTCGTCACCATCGCCGAGAGGCTGGCTGAAGCCGGCATTGCAATTTCCGTTCTGCCGTCCACCGATCTGTTCCTGAACGGGCGCGGTCATGACCGGCTGGTGCCACGCGGCGTTGCGCCCGCTCATCTGCTGGCGGGCCGTGGTGTCGCCACCTCCATTGCAACGAACAACGTCCTCAATCCCTTCACTCCCTATGGCGATGCCTCGCTGATCCGCATGGCCAATCTCTTTGCCAATGTCGCCCAGCTCTCGCGGGATGAGGACATGGCGCTGGTTTTCGACATGGTGACAGAAGTGGCGGCACGCCAGCTCGGCGGGGTCAGACGGTTGCAAGTGGGCGCCGAGGCAACGATCGTGCTGCTCGATACTCCTGGCCCGTGTGCGGCGGTACGCGAGATCGCCCGCGTCATTGCCGGCTGGAAGGGCGGACGCAGGAGTTTCGATAATGGCAGACCACGTCTTTATCGACCGGGCTGACGACGCCCTATCTAAACAGGCTGTCATCTCGCTCGACTCGTCAGAGCAAGGCTCAATCGCACAGCCGCTGTCTAAGGCTGGTGATTTCCGCTTCGCCCAAGCCTATCTGCGTGAGATAGGAGCCAACGCGGCCATAATGCCCGGCAAGGTACCCGAGTGCCCGGGCCATGCTCTGCGGTGCCGAGGCGAGTATCAGGTCTGCAAGGTCCGAAGGTACGCCGCGTGCGATCGCCCGTGCCCGGAAGTCGGTAAGCAAGGGCGCGAATATCGAACCGGTCAGCGTATAATCTTCGATGATCGTCGCTTCATCGACGCCGGCGTGCGCCAGCATCAGAGCGGCGATAATGCCGGTACGATCCTTGCCGGCCGTGCAATGGAAGAGAACGATCCCATCGGGTGCGTGTGCAATCGTCGTCAGCACCTTGGCGATCGCCGGCTGGCAATTGTCGAGGGCATGACAGTAACGGTCGCCCATGTCGAAATCGGTCGCGTCCGCTGCCATCAATTCGACCGGCGCTAGGGCCGAAAACAACGAGACGTTTTCGTAGCGAACGCGCGCATCGTTCAAGAACGGATTGGCTTCGCGTGCGAGTTCCTGAGGATTGCGCAGGTCGATCACCGTCGTGACCCCGTGGGCGATCAGTGCCTCGATGTCGGCCTCACTGAGCGCATGCAGGGCGTCGCCGCGCAGGACCGAGCGCCAGCGCGTCTGCCTGTCATTGCCGGTCGGATAGCCGCCAAGGTCGCGCACGTTATGGGCGCCTTCCAGCGCGATAAGTCTCTGATGATTTTGCATGATCAGCGGATTCCGGATTTCATGAAGGATTCGATGACGTGGCGCTGGAGCACGAGATAAATCAGCAGGATCGGCAGACTGGCGAGTGCCGCCGCCGCCATCAGCGGCCCCCAGAGGTTGCCCTCCTGGGTCATGAACATCTGCAGGCCGATCTGCACGACCGAGTTCTCGGGTTTTCGCGACAGGAGCAGCGGCCAGAAATATTCGTTCCAGGCGGAAATGAAGGCGATGATCGACAAGGAGGCGATGGGCGCGCCCATGTTGGGCGTGACGATCTGCCAGAGGATGCGGAAACTGCGCGCCCCATCCATGCGGGCAGCCTCCAGCACCTCGGTCGGGAAAGCCCGCATCGCATGATAGAGGAGAAGGATCGCGAAAGCGTGGGCGGCATTCGGCACCACCAAACCCGTCAACGTGTCGAGCAGACCAAGCCTGGAGGCAAGCACGTAGTTCGGGATCATCGTGACCTGGAAAGGTACGAGCCAGGAGAGCGCAATCAGACCATGGACGACAGACGATAGCCGCATGCGCCAGCGCACCAGCGCGTAGGCGGCAAACATGCCCGTGGTGACCTGCAGTAGGGCGGTCGCCGCTGATACGGTCGTCGTGTTGAAGAGCATCTGCAGCATCGGCACGCGCGTCAACACGAAGAGGTAGTTGTCGAAGCTCGGATCGGATGGCCAGAGTGCGGTGGAGAAGGTCTCGTTCTCCGGCCGCAGCGACGTGACGATCATCCAGTAGATCGGAAAGATCGAAACGAAGGAGAGCGCGATCATGACAGCGTGCACGCCGAATTTGCGCACCAATCCGCGGGACGGCGCCGATCGGCTCGGCCTATGATCGTCGAGGCTATCAGTTGTCATAGAAGGCAAACCTCTTGGTCAACCACATGCACAGCGCAGCAAGCACCGCGAACCCGGCAAAAGCGATCATACCGGCGGCCGAGCTCCAGCCAGCCGAAAGCGTCTGGAAGCCGTATTCCCAGAGCAGGTAGAAGATGTTGGTGGTGGACTTCAGCGGGCCGCCATTGGTCAGCACATTGATATAGGCAAAGCTCCACTGCGCGCCGAAAAGCACCGTCATCATCGACAGAAGCAGGATCGTCGGCGAGAGCAGCGGCAGCCTGATATCGCGAATGATGCGCCAGCGGCTGGCCCCGTCAATACGCGCCGCCTCGATATAGGACGGGTTGATACCCGCATTGGCGGCAGAAAAGAGCAGCGTTGAGAAGCCGATCAACTTCCAACCGGTGATCCAGGTCAGTGTCGGCAGGGCATAGGCGGGATCGGTCAGAAAGCCTATGCGGCCGAGCCCGAGGCCCTCAAGGGAAAGCGTTATAAGCCCTTGATCCTCGTTCAGCAGCCAGCGCCACAGGATAGCCGCGACGACGGGAGCAATGATCATCGGCACGAAAATCATAGACCGGTAGATCGTCCGGGCGCGGCCGCCGAGATCCTGCGTCCAGATCGCCACGAAAAGCGGAATGATCACCGACATCGGAAATAGGCCGATCGTGTAATAGAGCGTGTTCCAGAGAGCGTTGCGCATTTCCGGTAACACCAGCAGCCGCTGGTAATTGGTCAGCCCGACAAAGCGTTGCGGCGACGTCGGCAGCATGTTCCACTGATAGAAAGACAGGCGGAACGTCTCGGCAAGCGGGATGTAGGTCCAGATCATCAGCAGGATGAGCGCAGGCGCCAGATAGAGCCAAGGCGCAATGGTAAACCGTTCGCGGGTAATCTCCGATCGCACCGAAGTCGTTTTCGCTGCGGCGGGGCCGGCCACCTCTGCCTGGATATCTGTCATTGGTGAAAGCTCCGATCGACTGTCGGTGAAGGGCGGCCCTCGCCGCCGCCCCTCACCTTCCTCGTGAAGATCAAGATGGGCTTATGGCATCAGGTCCTGACCCTGCTCCTGCGCACTCTTCAGCACTTCGACCGGGTCGCCGCTTCCGAAGACAGATTCGCGAACACCGTCCATCATCATCTTTTCGACCTGGCGATAATTCGGTCCGGGAAAGGCGATATTGGCGGTCAGTCGGTCGAGCTGTTTGATGTTGGCCCGGAACATCGGATTTTCCTTGAGCCAGGGGCCGAGATAGTTCGGGTCGTCGACGATATCGAGGCGCAGCGGCAGGTAGCCGATCTTGCTGGTGATGATCGTGTAGGCTTCCTTGCTCGTCAGATATTTGAGGAGCTCATAGGAGGCGCGCTGCTTGTCGGGGTCCTTGCTGAAGACGAAGAGGGCACTGCCGGAATTGGTCGGCGCCGTCGGCTTGTCGCCAAAGGAGGGCATCGGTGCGAGCCGCAGCTCGAACTTGCCCTGAGCCGACTTCTTGACGCTGGAAAGCAGTGCG
Source organism: Rhizobium sp. 01T437 (assembly GCF_056398505.1). NCBI lineage: Bacteria > Pseudomonadati > Pseudomonadota > Alphaproteobacteria > Hyphomicrobiales > Rhizobiaceae > Rhizobium > Rhizobium sp. 01T437. The sequence goes on along the minus strand of NZ_JBFTPM010000015.1, from coordinate 36,273 downwards.
CTCGTGTAGAGGAACATGCCCATATTGCCCGCGGCAAACGTATCGGATGCGCTCGCCGGATCGATCTTGGCATGCGCGCCGCTGTCGACCATGTTGCGCAGCATCTTCACGGCATCCGCCGCGTCTTTGTCGGCAAAGGTCAGCTTGTTCCCGTCGCGCACCTTGCCGCCATTCGACATGACGATCGACTGATAGACGAAAGTGCCGTCGGTCGGGCCGTAGGCGCCAGGGAGGAAACCGTTCTTGCCTGTCTTCTCCTTGATGGCCTTGCCGGCAATGTTGATATCGTCCCAGGTCCTCGGCGGCTTGTCCGGATCGAGGCCCGCCTGCTTGAAGAGGTCGGCATTGTAAAACAGGATCGGCGTCGAGAACGTGTAGGCAAGGCCATAGGTCTTGCCGTCGACCTTGCCGAGCTCGAGGCCCTGCGGAATCATGCCGGCGAACTGATCCTTCAGTTCGTTCGCATCGACCATGTCTTCCAGCGCGTTGGCGCCGAGGTCGCTGGCGATATAGATCAAATCGCGGAACACCAATTGCGCCACGTCCGGCTGCTTGCCGGCAACGATGTCGGCCTGCACGCGCGACATGATCTCGTTGGACGGGACGGCGACGGTCTCGACCTTGATGTTGGGGAATTTCTTTTCGAAACCGGCGATCAGCTCCTTGGTCGCATCGGCCCCGGCGCTCGCAGAGGCGAGATTGTAATTGTAGAAGCTGATCGTCACCGGCTTGTCGACGGATGCGGGCATTCCGGCAAATATGCCTGACGGTAAGAGCGAGACGGCGGCGAGTGCTGCCGTGAACTTCAACGTGGTCCTGCGCAACATGGATGTCTCCTGAAATTTATTCGGCGGCGACGGGAACGGCCCGCGCCAACAGCATTTCGAGTGGATAGGTATTGAGTTCGGCGCGGTCGGATGGCAGCGGCACGAAGGCCATGGTGAGGCCAGACGGACGGATGGTACCGATGCCGAAAGAGGCGCCGCGCACCATGCGCAAAATGTCGGTGCGCAGAATATCGGTCGCTGCATGCTGGCCGGTGCCGACAACGACGGGGATGCCGTGCCAGACGGACACGCGGTCATGATGGATGTGGCCACTGAGGATGCCGATGATATTGCGGCCCTTGAGCAGCGATCCGAAGCGTTCAGACTGCGGAAAATGAATGGTTCGCCAGTGGGTTGTATCAGGTTCTTCACCTAGAGCCGGCGGATGATGAACGACGATCAGCTTCGGCAGGTCGGGATGCGTATCCAGTGTCGAGGCCAACCAGTCGAACTGTTCCGGATCGATCGTGCCGCCGATCAGTCCCGGTGTCGAGGAGTCGATTGTGACGATGTGGACGCCGTCCACGACGACATCGTGGTCGTAGGGGGCATCCGGATCTTCGGTCGCAACGCCCATGCCCTCGTAAAAACCGGGACGGGTGTCGTGATTGCCGAGCGCATAGATGACCGGCACGTCGATGCGTGCATCCATGATCTCCTTCAGTCGACGGAAGCTCTCCGCATCACCGCGGTTGGTGAGGTCGCCACTGGCGATCACGAATTGCGGCTTAGGCGTGACTGTGGCGACCAGATCGAGCACTTGGTTGAGCGTCTCGGTCGTATCACTGTACAGATGATCGTCATCGGCGGTGCCGATGTGCAGGTCGGTCAGATGAATGAAAGTGGTCTCGCGGCGCATCGGAAGGCTCCCTGACGGTTCTCTGATGAAAACCGATAGAGGGGGCGTGTTTCGCAGGCGTGACGGAATTCGAATGCTGTTCGAAAGAGTTTAGGACYTCATCCGCGCAGATCAGCAAGTCCGGCGGAACATCGGCGCAATCACCTCCACCATGCGCGCGATAACGAGATCCGGATTGTCGAGATCCATTTGACGATTGGTGAGAAGTTGCGTGCGCTGCCTGCTGCGGGTGACCTGCGAGCGGATGCCGAGCGCACAGTTCAGGCGCCAGCCGATATCCACTTCGTCGAGCCAGGGCGCGATCCGCTTCAATTGTGGAATGAAGGCTCGGTGATGCTCGACATCGTCGATGATGCGACGATAGTGAGGCGCACCGTCACGGTGGGAATGGGCCATCGAGGTGAAGTGCGACAGCACAGGATAGCTGGAGGTCGGATCGGTCGCCCAGCGGATCGACGGACCGACAAGGGCTGCAATCACCTCCTCGATATCGGGGGGATTGGGCGCCCGCCGATCGACGGCTTTCTGCAGCAGGCTCAGGCGCTCGGCGTTCAGCCGGCGATAGACGCGCTCGGCAACGGCGGTGATCAGTTCTTCCTGGGATCCGAAATGATAGGCGATCGCGGAGGGTGTCGCCTGCGCCTGGATCGCAATCCGGCGCGCGGTCAGCTCTTCGGGGGCATGCGCCTCGCAAAGCAGCAGCTCGCAGGCATCCATGAGGCGTTTTGCAGTGACGTTCGTTCGGCTGGACATGAGGCGCWCACCTTCGCCCAATGACCTAGGCCGCAAGTATGTAGCCCGGATGACGCAACGCGATGAAAGTTCGATGAACTTCATTGCCGGCAACGATGCCGTCAATAATTGCACTGCTCAGCAGCAAAAACCGCCACAGAAGATTTCAAACCGCGCCCGCCACCCATCAATATGAGGCCAGCAGGTTCTGCCCGAAATCTGGTTCGACGCCCAGAATAGGTGCGGCGCGGCTGATGATGTCATGCACCATGGGTGCTGCCGTATTCGTCGCGAAGGTGAGCCCGTGCTGGCCGGTCAGCGGTTCGTCGATGAAGGACAGCACGACATATTTCGGCGCATCGATCGGGAAGGCCGCGAGATAGGCGTTGAAGCTCAGCGTGTGCGAATAATGGCCGTTCACGACCTTGTTCGCCGTGCCCGTCTTGCCGCCGACATGGAAGCCGGGCACGTCGGCGGTACGTCCGGAGCCTTGTTCGCCATTGAGCTTGAAGAGGGCGCGGATCGTGTCGCTTGTGCTTTTCTTGACGATCTGCTGCTCGGTTTTCGCTGCTTCCTCGGCCGAGCGCGGCAGGAAAGTCGGCTCTATGAGCTCACCGCCATCGACGAGAGCGGCACCGGCAACAGCTGTCTGCAATGGCGTGGTCGCGACACCATGGCCGAAGGAGATCGTGATCGAGTTGATCTTCTTCCACACTTTCGGCTGCGTCGGTGTTTTCACCTCCGGCAGTTCGGTCTGCATCTTTGTCAAGAGGCCAAAGCGGGTCAGATAGTCCTTCTGACGATCCATGCCGACCAGATCCATCATCCTCGCCGTGCCGATATTGGAAGAATAGCGGAAGATTTCCGGAATGGTCAGCCAGCGGCGCGGCACATCATGGTCGTCATGGATGATGAAGCCGCCGTAGTGCAGCGGGCCGGTGGCATCGAAACTGTCGGAGAGTTTGACAGTGCCGCTGTCGAGCGCCAATGCCATCGAGAAGGTCTTGAAGGTCGAGCCCATTTCGAAAGTGCCGTTCGACATGCGATTCAGCCAGCCTTCGCTGCCGGTCGCCTGCGGGTCGTTCGGGTCGAAATCGGGAGCGGACGCCATGGCGAGCACTTCGCCCGTATGGATGTCGAGGATGACGGCGCCTGCGGCCTTGCCCTTGTAGGTGGTGATAGCATCGGTGACGACGTCATGAACGACATTCTGCGCCCGGATGTCGATCGACAGCCTCACCGGCTCCAGATTTTCGCGCACCGCAAGCCCGGTGGATTCCAGGTCAGAAAGCCCCTGCATGTCGAGATATTTTTCCATGCCGGCCATGCCCTTGTTGTCGATATCGACATAGCCGAGAATGTGGGCCGCCGTGCGCCCGCCAGGATAGAAGCGCTTCACCTCGGGGCGGAAGCCGATGGCGGGRAGGCCGAGAGCCAGAACCTCGCTTTGCTGCTTCGGCGTCAATTGGCGACGCAGCCATGTGAACTGCGAACGCTTGTCCGACAGTTTCTGGTAGAGCGTCTTTCGGTCGAGTTCCGGGAAAAGCTGCGTGAGCTTCTCGACCGCCTCATCGACATCGACCATATGGCTCGGCTCGGCAAACATCGAAACCGTACGGATATCGGTCGCCAGAAGCTCGCCGTTGCGGTCGAGAATATCCGGCCGGGAGGCCGTGATCGGATTTGGCGGAATGCTCGATGTCGTCGTATCGACGGCAAGGCCATAATAAATCAGCTTGCCGAACATTCCGGCGTAGACGATGCCGAGGACGCCTGCGAGGGTGACAATACGGCTTCTGGCTTGCCGTGCCGTTCCGGCGGTCTTGCGTGCGGCCCGCGTGAAGGGGGCAGATTCGAAGGTGAGCTTCACCAGCCGACCGCTTCTTACGCTGATACTATGAATGATCGACATTGCCACACACCGAGAACAGAACGCACTTGCGCATAACCCACCCGTCGGCATCGACTCTCGAAGGGGAGGCATGTGCGGATTTAAAGCCCTACGCGGTGGAACAGATTCTCACGGCTCTGGCAGAACGTTTAAACTTCCCTCCATCTGAGACCTGGATGGTTAACAAGGTCTTATCCGGCTGCGTGCATTTTTGTCGCAGCCGCTCTGCACCGCGCCAAGAACCACCGCAGGATTTAAAACGATTTTAAAATAATCGTCCCAAAAGCTAATCGATTTTAATTTTGTGGTTAAAATTTTCTTGTTGCAGCGCAAAAGAATTCGGGCCTAAATCCCTTCGAAGGGTCAATTTGCTCCTCGGAGGAACACGTATGACTGTGACATTTCCGCTRACTGAAAAACGCAACGCCGATGAGTTGCTCAAACATCTGATCCAGCACAACCTCTCTTACCCAGGAAGCTGTGCCGTTTCGCTCAAGGCTCACGTGGCCCTTGTCACTTCTTCCCTTACGTTCGCTCTCAGCACCGCCCGGACGGCTTGGTAGCGATCGACAGCCGGGCTTTGATTTCTAACGATCGCCTTCGGCCTCAGTCCTCCCGAAACGCTCGGAAGATTTGGTCGGAAAGCGGTTTGACGAGATAGGAAAGCGCGGTGCGGTCACCGGTTTTGATCATCACCTCGGCCGGCATGCCGGGGACAAGCGTGAGGGTTTTCAGCTTTTCTTTTTCTGCTTGTGGAATAGCGACGCGCACCAGGTAGTAGGACTGGCCGGACCGTTCATCGGTGGTCAGATCGGCCGCAATTCTACTGACAAGGCCGTTGAGTTCGGGCGTCGTACGAAGATTGAAGGCGGTCATACGCAACAAGGCGGCATGTCCGATCTGGATCTGATCCACATCCTTCGGCGCGATCTGAACTTCAAGGGCCAGATCATCCCCTTCCGGCACGATCAGCATGATCGGATCGGCAGGAGAGATTACACCGCCGACGGTATGGACTGCCAATTGGTGGACGATGCCGGATTGCGGAGCGACAATATCGATGCGTTTCAGGTCGTCTTCGGCTGCAACTTTGCGCTCGACATATTCGCCGATCTGCGCCTGGACCTCCCGCAATTCGCGACCGACTTCGGTTCTAAGATCCTGATCGATCTGCAGGATCTGCAGCCGCGTTTCCGTGATCCGGCCAGCCGATTGGGCTTGGAACGCAATCTTCTCGCCGCGTTCTCCGCCGAATGTCGCAGCCTGGGTCTTGAGGCCGTTCAGCCGCTGGTCGGAGACGATGCCCTGTTCGCGCAACCTGTTCAGAGCGGATATTTCCGTATTGAGAACCTCTATTCCCTCGCCATAAGCAACTTCCTGCGCCTTCAGCCCGGCAATTTCATGCTCGAACTGTGCGATGCGCTGATTGAGCTGGGCTTTCTGCCCTTCCCTCGCGTCGCGCCGAGACTGGAACAGACGAGACTCACTGTGGATGGCAGCAGCCACTTCCGGATCTTCGCGATCGGCAAGCAGCCAGTCCGGAAAAGCAATGTCATCTAGGTCGTCACGTTCGGCTTCAAGTCTCGCCAGCCGCGCAGCCAATTCGTTGAGCCGCTTCGTGACGATCGCCAGGTTGGAGCGGTTCTGGGTGGCGTCGAGGCGCATAAGCACGTCACCGACCCTGACCTCATCACCCTCTCCGACAAGGATTTCTCCGACGACCCCGCCGGTCGGGTGCTGGACTTTCTTGACATAGGAATCGACGACAAAATGCCCCGGTGCCACCACCGCTCCGGCGAGATCCGTCACCGAGGCCCAGGCCCCAGCGCCCCCGACCATTGCGAGCGAAGCGACGACACCCACCATCAGGTGGCGACGGATCGAGCGGCTGACTTCGCGGTCATCAATGTCTGACATCGGCATCCTCCTGACTATCCGGAGCTGCGCCATTTGCTGCATCGGATGTGGCCTGGGCAACGTTTGCGATCACTCGAAGCGGTGCGCTGCCGACGCCCGTTGCTTGAAAGCCCCGGCTCGCCGGCGGGCCCGAACCGCTCTTGAGAACTTTGGCAAGAACCTCGTCGCGGGGACCAAAAGCCTTTTGCCTGCCTCCCTCGATCATCAGCACATGATCGACGATCCCAAGCGCACTGGGTCTATGGGCAACGACGACGACGATGCCCTTGCGATCGCGGACCGCGGCAATGGCTCTCACGACAGCGGCTTCACCCTCGGCATCCAGATTGGCGTTAGGCTCGTCGAGGACGACCAGAAACGGATCGCGATAAAGGGCACGCGCAAGGCCGATGCGCTGGCGTTGACCTGCCGAGAGCGCAGCCCCGGCCTCGCCGATCTGCGTCTCATAGCCGAGTTCGAATTTCAAAATAAGCTCATGGGCACCGGCCGTGTGCGCCGCAGCGATGATCGCTTCCGCATCAGGGGCCTCCTCGAACCTCGCTATGTTTTCGGCGATGGTGCCGTCGAACAGTTCGACGCCCTGCGGGAGATAACCAATATGCTCGCCGAGTGCGGCGCCGTCCCACTGGTCAAGGCTTGCGCCATCGATCCGGACCTTGCCTGCCGATGGCTGCCAGGCGCCGACGAGGATGCGCGACAGGGTCGATTTTCCCGATCCGGACGGACCGATCACGCCGAGCGCGCTTCCTGCGGACAGAGAGAATCCGAGCCCGGCCAGCGTCGACTTTCTTTCGCCCGGAGGCACGACGGTCACAGCCTCGATGCGCAGCTCACGTTCGGGGCGCGGCAGAGCCGTAACGGGGTTGGCCTCGGGGATCTTGTCAAGCAGCTCCTGAAGCCTTGCCCAGCTCTGGCATGCCATCAGAAACGGCTTCCAGTTGCCGATCGCGAGTTCGACCGGGGCGAGCGCCCTGCCCATCATGATCGAGCTTGCGATCATGATACCGCCCGTGGCCTGCTGCGTGATCACGAGATAGGCACCGACAGCAAGGATGGCGGACTGCAGGATCATGCGCAGCGATTTCGACATGCTTCCCAAGCCGCCTCCAATGTCGCCAGCCCGGCGACTAGCAGAGAGATAGGCGGCATTGACCTTCAGCCATCGTTTGGCGAGCCGCGTTTCCAGCCCCATCGCGCGAACGACTTCCGCATTGCGACGCGTGCCTTCGAGGAGCCCGTTGCGGGTCATGTTCTGGGCAATGGTTTCGCGGATAGGACCTCGCGACAGGGTGTTCGTGATCAACGTCAGCGAGACGAGGATGACCGCGCCAGCAAGCGCCGTCACGCCGATCCAGACATGGAAGAGGAAGCATATGCCGAGATATAGAGGCATCCATGGAAGGTCAAAGAAGGCCGTCGGCCCCGTGCCGGACAGGAAGCCGCGGACATTGTCGAGATCCCGCAGCGGCTGCAGGCCGTCACCTTGGGCTCGACTGACCAACGGAAGGCGGATCACGGCCTCATGAACGCGGGCGCTGAGCTTTCCGTCGAACCGCTCGCCGATCCGCAGCAAGACACGGGCGCGGACGATATCGAGGACAGCCTGAAATGCGTAGAGGCCGGCGGCAAGCACCGCCAGACCAATCAGCGTCGGAACGCTGCCGCTTGCGAGCACGCGATCATAGACCTGCAGCATAAACAGAGGCGATGTCAGGGCAAGCAGGTTGATGACCCCGCTGATGAGGGCAATGGCAACGGCATTCGTCTTCAGCGGAAGGATCGCCGCCGCAGCGAAGTGCTGCGACGACGTCCGAACCAAAAACTGGTTCCTCATCGGCCGATCACGCGACGAAGATCAGATCGGAGCTGTCAAGCGTACCGCCGCCTGCAAAGGCAACGTCAATGCTGCTGCCGGCGTAGGAGATCGTCGAGCCGGAAATGCTGCCGCCAGCCGTGACGAAGTCGCTGTAATCATCCCAGCCATAACCGTCGAGAACGATCAGGTCGTTGCCGTCAACGAAGTCGGTGATGGTATCGTCGCCCCATCCGCCGGCATTCAGATCAGCGCGATAGTAGAAGGTGTCGAAGTCGCTCGCACTGGCGCCCGTCAGCACGTCGTCGCCGGCAAAGCTGTAGAGGGTCTCGCCGAGGCCGCCGCTATTGCCGGTCTGCGTCGTGCCCTGCTCACCGAGATAGTCGTAGAGATGCGTCAGGTCGGCGAAATTGGAAAGGTAGTAGATCGCATAGGTGAACGCCGTAGAGGTGGTGGCGTCCGACAGGTCGAGCGTCAGCACCGTGCTGAGATCGTAGCCGGCGGCCGTGCTGCCGGTCAGGTGCGAGCCGAATTCCAGCGTGTCGAGCGAGCCGACGAAGCCGCCCGGCGGAATATAGCTGAAATCGCCATTGAGAATGACGCCCGACTGGGCAGTACCGGCGTTGCCGGCGACCCACTGGTCATAAGGCGCCGAGCCCGGGCTGAACGAGCCATGGCTGCGATATGAGAAGGAGTTGAGCCACGTGGTTTCGAGATAGTTGACCCAATCGGGCGCACCGGCGGGGACCTGAATTCCTACACTCATTGTCTTTCTCCATTGATGGTTGGTCGTCCGTCGATCGACGAACCTCGGATCCGCGGCCTGCCGGCCGGGAAATTGCTTAGAATTTGAAGTTGAGCGATGCCGTCGCCGTGCGTCCCGGCCCGGGCAGACTGATGGTCCCGAGCGCTGGGACGTAAGCGACATCGGTGACGTTGTTGACGGCGAAGCGAAGCTTGACGGTGTCGTTGAACGCGTAGGACCCGTATATGTCGTAGAGCGAATAGTCTTCGGTGACGTAGTTGCTCGCCAGCACGCCGATATTGGGTGATGTGCCGCCGACATGGGTGGCGCGCCCGCCGATCGTCAGCTTGTCGTCGAAAAGCCGCATGCCCGCATCGATGGTGAACTTGTTGCGCGGCGGCACGAAAATGATCGAGGGCTCGATCTCGTAGCTCGTGCCGTCATAGCTGTAGCGGGTGCCGAAATCCGTCTTCAGATAGGTATAGGAAAGGCCGGCATACCATTTGCCTGCGTCGTAGCTCGCCTCCAGCTCGACACCCTTCATGCGCGTCGTGCCGTCGACATTGACATAGGAGGCATAGTCACGTCCGGTCTCGGCACGATGGACAGTGCCGAGCGCGATATAGTTTTCGATCTCGCGGTAAAAGCCGACAGCCTTCAGGCGCAGGCTGTCATCCGCGGACAAGAGCCCGTCGGCCGTGGTATTCACGCCAAGCTCGAAAGTGTTGCCTTCTTCGGCCACGAGATCGGGGTTGGGGGCGTTCTCCACGAGATTGACGCCGGGGTGACCACCCGTCAGGAAGGTTTCCATGATCGTTGGAGGGCGGAAGCTGCGCGAATATTTGGCGAAGGGCTGCAGCCAGTCGACGGGTTTGACGGCGAGCATGGCGGAGGGCAGCAGCGCGCCGTCCGAATTGTCGACAGGGATGACGTTTTCCGGGTAGACCGTCACGCGATCGATGGTGCCTGTCCAGATCCGGCAGGTCACGCCATTAGGGAAGTACAACCGGCATCTCCGGTTATCGATGGTCTTGACTTCCAGACCATAGAGCGATGCATCCCCCGAGAGATTATAGTAGTCGTAGCGCAGGCCGGCCTGCGCCATCAGCCAATCGTCATGTTCGAACGTGGCATTGGCAAAGGCGCTGTAGACATCGCGATCGCCGGATGGGGTTGTGCCGGTATAAGTGGCCGTCATGTCGACGCCGTTGAGGAAGTAATCCTCGAGCGTCTCCGTCTTGCCGCGGTCGAGGAAGGCCTCGACGCCATAGTTCAGCGAAAGCGAACCGCCTGACGTTTCGAAGCGGCTGGTATTGTCGATGCTGAAACCCAGTGTGCCAAGAGCGTAATTGACGGGAAAACCGTCGTCGTTGATGGCGGAGCCGTAGCGTTTCTCGCGGTTCCGCGTGTGGTTGTACCAGAGGCGGGCGTTGAGATCGATGAGTTCGCTGTCGGGATCCCAGTGAAGGCTGCTGGTGAGAGTATCGTTCAGAACCTGTTGCGTGTCTTCGTCGAGGTCGCCGTCATTGTTGTAGGAGCCCTGACTGAAGTCGGAATCGTTGCGAAGCCAGGTCAGTGACGCATCGAGATCGTCGGTGAGTTCCGCCTCGGCCTTCAGCAGGTAGGAGTAGGAGTCCTGCCCCGTGAAGATCGCAGCGCCGTCATGCACGGAGCTGTCATAAAGCTTGATGTCGCCATTCTCGCCGATGTCGTAGGCGCCGATCTTCTTGTGACTGATGCCACCGAGCACCGAGAAGCTGTCCGACAGTCGCACCGCCGCCATGCTTGCGCCATCGAACTGGAACTCGTTGGTGCCAACGGTCGCGTTTGACTCGCCGCCCCATTGGCGGCCGTCTTCTATGAGGTCATCGGCCTCGATGGTGCGGAAATTGACCGAGCCGCCGAGTGCACCGGCTCCGCCGACGCCAGACGTGCCGCTCTTTTCAACGTCGATTTCGCGGATGAAGGCAGTTTCGACATAGGTTCGCTGCGTCGATCCATGACCGTTGCGCTGAAAATTCTGCCTCGCCCCGTCGATCATGGTGACGACGCGGTTCTGATCCTGAAGACCGCGAATATTGACCGTGACGCCGGGGTTCTGTCCCTCGGAGCGGTTGGCATAGACACCGGCGGCCGTGTCGAGCAGGTCGCGCGCGTTGCGGGCGGGAGAGCTTTGAATAGCCTCCCTGGAGATGACGCTGACGCTTGCCGGTTCCTCGTAGACCCAGTCGGGCGTGCCGCGATAGCCCGCACCGGAACTTGCACGCCGGCCGCCTTTGATGACGATCGGAGCAAGCTGGGTAACACCATCCTCCTGCGGAATAGCATTCACGATCTCGCCGCCGCCGATCACCGCTGCGCCGCCATCTCCGGAGATATGGGCCGATACTCCCGTCCCCGACAGCATTCGATCAAGCGCAGCTGCAGGCGTCAATCGGCCAACGACGGCGCTGGTGTTCACCGAGCCTGTCGGCGCAGACGACAGCGTGATCTGCATGCCGGATTGACGCCCGAACGCACGGATCGCACTCGCCAAGGGTTGCGACGGGATATTGAAAGGGAGTGCTGCAGCCGCTTGGGCTCGGACCTGATCGGCCGGCGCCGACTGCGCGTGAGCGCTGGTCATGGCCGATAAAATTGCGAAAGTGGTTGTCGCCAACAACCGTGCACGCCGCACGCGCCCACCCGTTTGGCGCGCGCCGTTGAGCCCCAAAACCCCTACCCTCACTCGCATGCTCACTCTCGTCTCTCCAGTCGCCCGCGCCGACGTCTTGCCCGGCGCTTTCAACGAAATGACGATTAGTGCTCTGAGTTTTTTCAGAGTTTTGAGCGGATTCCGCTAAATCTTGATAATAATAGTCAAATTTTTTCTAGAACCGGCTGACGACGCGCGCGAGCGAGGATATCGAGCGGACCTTCCCGCCATAAGGTTCGACCAGCGCGCGCAGTGCCTGGTCGGGTTGCCTGAGACTGTAGAAGCCTGTGACCCGCTGATGGGCGAGTACCGTGTCGGGAACCGATATCCAGGCCGGGTGGTAGCGCTGGATCTGCTCGATCACCGAGCCGAGCGTCGCGTTGACGACATAGAGTTCGCCATTGCGCCAGTTGGCAATCTCGTCGACCGGGATCGTGTCCTTCGTCATGACGGCGCTGTTCGGATCGACGGTCAGCAGATCTCCGGGCACCAGCCGTTCGGGCGGGGTCGCAGACGAACCCTCAACAGATGCTTGAACGGAACCATGCGCAAGGCCAATGCTGGTCAGCCCGTCGGTGAGCTGCACATCGAAGGCCGTGCCAAGCACCTCGACGCGGACGCCATTTGCCTCCACCGTAAAGGGCCTGTCCTTGTCCGGCGCCACCTCGAAATACGCCTCACCGGCAAGAAGCTTGATGCCCCGCCGTCCGTCGCTGTAGCCCAAAGCTATCGAGGTCGCGGCGGCCATCGTTACCGTGCTGCCGTCCTGAAGGGTGATCGTGCGGGTCTCAGCCGTGGACGTTGAATAGTCGGCGCTTAGGCGAAGCAGAAGGCCGGGCGCAATGACGAGCCCAAGACAGAGCGCGGCCACGACCGCCGCTGCCACGGCAACCCGCCGCCATGGCGCGCGATGCCGAGCAACTGCCGGCTTGCGCATGTCGAGCCGGGCCTCCGATCTTGGCGCATACTCCCACTGCGATTGCATGGCCGGGAGCACCTGCCCCATCGCGGCCCAGGCCTTCTTCGTGCGCTCCCAGGCCAGGCGGTGTTCGCTATGGCTGCCCAGCCAGCGATCCAAGCGCGCTTTGAGTTCAGCGTCTTCCGGCCCTTCTTGCAGGAGAAGGAACCAGTCGGCCGCCACTATCAGCGCCTCGTCCGAAACATCAGGCCTTTTATCCGGTTCGACGACCATCAGTTCCCAGTCTTTCCTGTAGCCAAACCATGTCGCATCCCCGCTGTTTTACCGCTTCACGAACAATGACGTTTATCTCGCCCGTTTTTTTCACGCGGATTCGAGATCTTTAGCGGATCATCCCATTTTTTTGGCGAATTCGACAATTGCGGCTTTGATCAGCCTGTGAACGCCGGCCACCGAAATGTCGAGGTGGCTGGCGATGTCCTCCAAGCGGTATCCGCCGAAACGATGCATTTCCACGGCGATGCGCGCCTGTTCCGGCATTGCCGAAAGGATTGCCTCGACCTGTCTGACCTGATCGCAGAAGAGCGCGTTTTCCTCGGGTGTTCCCGTATCCAGGGGGAGCCCCCACCATGGTGTATCTTCCGGACGGGCCCGCAAGTCGCGCTTCTGGCGCCTGCGCACATCCAGCGCGAGGTTGCGCACCATGCGGAAGAGGTACGCCTTCAGCTTCTGGGGTGTGGCTGCGTCTTCCGGCACGAATTTTATGAAGACCTCCTGGACGAGGTCTTCCGCTTCCTCTCGCGAACCGACGATGGGCGTAGCGTATCGAATGAGGTCGGCGCGATGTGCCGCATAGACCGCATACCGCCGGTCGTCCTCCCTGATGCCCATAGCAATATCCATAAAGAAACGCGGAGATGAACAACCGGCAGGCCAGCCAAACGCCGGATTGCAAATTCCGCATATTTCGCAACGGGAGAGGTAAATCAAAAAAACTTGACAATTTCTAGCATGTTTTTTTCAAGATTGAATTTGCAGGAGTTTCTAAGTTGAGCGACGGTTTGATCAGCAGCTCGATGCACGGAACCGGGATCCAACTTCGCAAGGCCGCACAGTTCGTGGCCGCCTCCCGGCTATGTTATGCAGGTGGGTATAGCGCCGTTCTCTCCGAGTAACGATCAGAGCAACGCAGACCCCGGACATTAGCAACTCCACCTCAGTCTTTAGGGGATGAGAAGAGTTTTGTGTTGTGACAAATGAAAAATCTGATTTACTGGCACCGCGCTGCTTGGCTTTGAGGGGGATACGGCCGATGGTGTGGACTCGCAGGAATATTCTGCTTGGTGGACTGGCATTACTTGGCACCGGCGCGGCACAGAAACCGGCTCTTGCCCAGGCGGCTTCCTATTTTGCCGGCACCGCCGTTGACAATGGCGTCACGTTCCGAGCAACCAACTTCGCCAAGATCGACAAGCAATGGCACCGCCAGGTTGTCAAATATTTCAGCAGCGAGCCGATCGGCACCGTTGTTGTCGATACGCGTCATCATTTTCTCTATGTGATCATGGAGAACAAGACAGCCATTCGCTACGGCGTCGGCGTCGGTCGCGAGGGCTTCAAATGGTTTGGCCGCGCCACGATCGACAACAAATCGCTTTGGCCACGCTGGACACCGCCTCCGGAGATGCGCAAGCGTCATCCCGAACTGCCCGAATTCGTGGCGGGAGGCTCGCCGAAGAATCCACTCGGCCCCCGTGCCATGTACCTGCTGCGTGACGGCGTCGATACCGGCTATCGCTTCCATGGCACGTTGGAACCGTGGAGCATCGGCAAGGATGCCTCCAGTGGCTGCATCCGAATGTTCAACGAAGACGCCATCGATCTTTACCAGCGTTGCCCGATCGGCACCGCGGTGCAGGTTCTGCCGCATATTGCCGACCAGGCGCCCGCCGCCGAGGTCAGCCAGGCCACCCCGGTCGAATGAGGAAATCACCCTGATGTCTGTTTTGACCGCATATGCGAGGCGCCTTGCCGCGTCGGCCATGCTTCTGGCGCTCACGGCCTGCACCACCACCGATATCGCCTCCGTAGAGGAGCCTGCGACAGCACCGATGACCGGCCAGACCAACGATCCCGCACCCGGTTTCGAGAACGTCAAGGCTGGCAGTGAAGAGGATTTCATCCTCAGTGTCGGCCGACGGACCTACTTCACGCAAGATTCCGCCAAGCTCGATACCGTCGCCATGACAACGCTGGACAACCAGGCTGCCTGGCTGAACAGGAACCCGGCCTGGCTGATCAAGCTGCAGGGATTTGCCGATGATTCCGGTTCGGAGTCGAAAATGAAGACCCTGTCGCAGCAGCGCGCCGATGCCGTCATGGCCTATCTCGTCTCGAAGGGCGTCGACGCCAAACGCATGTGGGCCAAGGGTTATGGTGCGGACCGCGAAGTCCGCGACTGCACGCAACGTTCCTGCAAGGTGCAGAACAGGCGCGTCGTCGCCAATCTGCGCATGGAGCGCGATGCGATCTGATCGCAATTTCCTGGCTTATGACGTCAATCCGTGGGGACGCCTAACCCCTCCGCTTTCAACGGCCGTTCGGGAGCCGGGGACACATGTTCCCGCTCGATTTGGGTTGAAGCACGCTACCCCGTCTCATCAATAGTGATGAAGCCAAGCATCCGGCCTTCATCTTCCTCAAGGCTTCACCAGGCTGCACACTGATGTTGCGGCTTCGGACCCGGTGTTCGGCGTGCGCGCAGCGTCTAAGGCATTGAACCTGTATCCGATTAAGGATGCTTTGCAGGCTGGACATGTATATGAAGCTTTCGTACCGCGTTCCTCACATGTTCTTTCGTGCGACGTTTGCCGTCAGCGCACTCGTCTTTCTCACCGGCGCTGTGTCGCCAGCTTACGCCGACGGCACGCCCTTTGCTCCGCAAACGAAAATCCGTTTGACGGTCGTCCAATGGATGCCGTCCAAGGGCCAGTTCGAGCGATGGGATGCGATTGGCGGCGAATATACGATTTCGAATGAAGGCGCAGTCTCCCTGCCCTTTCTGGGATCGCTGTCCGTTGGAAATCTCGACAATGCTGGCCTTACCAACGAAATTGCCAAGCGCCTGCAGGAAAAGATGGGTTTGGCCCAGACACCTGCGGTCACCATCGACGTTCTCGACTATCCGTCCATTTATGTCGTGGGAGACGTAACCACGCCGGGGGAATACAAGTTTCGCTCAGGCCTCAGCGTCCTGCAATCTCTGGCCATGAGCGGCGGCCCACTGCGGCCGGGAGCACGGCAACGATCGCAGACCATCACGCTTGCCGGCGACTTGCGGGAAATCGACCATTCGCTGCTGCGCAGCTCTGCCAAGCTCGCGCGGCTGCAAGCGGAGATGGCCGGAGCAAAGGAGATAACCTTCGACCAGCCGCCCGCCGTCGACCAGCAATATGCCGCCAGTATCTATGACGAGGAGAGGGTCATATTTCAGGCTCGCGCAAGTGCGTTGGACAGGCAGTCGACGGCGCTTGTCGAATTGCGCAATCTCTTGAAGGCGGAAATCGATACGCTGGAAGAGAAGCTGAAGGGTTCGGATGACAATATCCAGTCGGTCGAGGAGCAGTTGACCAGTGTCAAGACGCTGGTCGAGAAGGGCCTCACGATCACCTCACGCCAGATGGATCTGGAACGGTTGCTCACCACCTATCGCTCCGACCGGCTCGACCTCGTCACGGCTATCATGCGGGGTCGCCAGGCGATCAACGAGACGACGCGCAATCTTGAGGGACTTTCCGACACGCGCCGGAGCGAAGTCGCTTCCGAGGTGCAAGCGGAAAAGGCCAACCTCGATCAGCTCAGATTGAAGCGCGACACGACACAACAATTGCTTCTTGAAGAACTCTCCAACGGCAGCAACGTGAGTGACAGCGGTGAAGAACTTCCGCTGACGTTCACCGTGAGCCGGYGGGACAACGGACAAGTCAATCAGTTCCAGGCCTCCGAAACGACGGAACTGGCGCCGGGTGACGTGGTCAAGGTAACACAGCCCCGCATCGCGGATGCGCCGTCCAAGGACGCCACTGCGCTGCCTGTTCAGACAGAGGCGCATATTAGTCAGGTGAGCCGGTGACGCGCGAAAAGCATGTGCCGCAGCCGCGCTTTCTGCGGACGGTTGAGCGTCATCACTGGATAAACGGCTAGGGCATCTGATGACTTTGCGCATGACCCCACCCAGCAGCCAGACCTACACCCAGATCCTCAAGTCGACGATGCTGATGGGCGGCTCTTCGCTCGTGAACGTCGCACTTAGCATTATCAGAAACAAAGCCATGGCTGTTCTGCTCGGGCCGGAAGGCGTTGGGCTCATGGGCCTTTACGGGTCAATCCTCGATATCGCGCAGGCGATTGCCGGGCTTGGCGTGGGAAGTAGCGGTGTGCGCCAGATTGCCGAAGCTGCGGGCACCGATGACGCAGAAAGGATCGCACGATCGGCGACAGTGCTCAGACGCATATCGATGGTGCTCGCATTGCTTGGTGCGCTCCTTCTCGCCGCGCTGGCATTCCCGGTCTCGAATTTCACTTTCGGCGACTACCAGCATGCCGGTGGCATTGCATTTTTGTCGCTGGCAATCTTCTGTCGGCTGGTCTCTGCAGGGCAGACTGCATTGATCCAGGGCCTGCGGGGCATTGCAGATCTTGCCCGCATCAACGTGCTTGCCGGGCTTTTCGGCACGGCGGTCAGCATCCCGCTGATCTATTTGTTCGGCATGCAGGCGATCGCACCGTCCCTCGTGGTGATCGCGGCTGCCTCAATCCTTCCGACCTGGTGGTACAGCCGGCGGATCTGCCCGCATCCCTCGCCAATGCCCGCGCGCCAGTTCGGCCGGGAAGTGTCGGCGCTGCTCAGACTCGGCTTCGTCTTCATGGCAAGCGGGCTTCTGACCTTCGGTGCAGCCTATGCCATCCGCCTCATCGTGCTGAAGGAGGGTGGCGTCATGGCGGCGGGATTGTATCAGGCAGCCTGGGGCCTTGGCGGCCTCTACGCCGGTTTCATCCTGCAGGCTATGGGAACGGATTTCTATCCACGGCTGACCGCAGCAGCGGACAACGATGCCGAATGCAATCGGCTGGTCAATGAACAGGCGGAAATCAGCATGTTGCTGGCCGGCCCCGGCCTGCTCGCCACGCTGACCCTGGCGCCACTCATGATGAGCTTGTTCTATTCCGCGGAGTTTCACGGGGCCGTGGATCTTTTGCGCTGGATCTGCCTTGGAATGATGCTCCGGATTATCTCCTGGCCAATGGGCTTCATTGTCGTCGCGAAGCGCACCCAGGCGATTTTCTTCTGGACGGAGGTGGCGGCCGCAGTCGTGCATGTCGGGCTCGCCTGGCTCTTCGTATCGCTGCTCGGCACGCCAGGAGCCGGCATGGCGTTTTTCGGCCTTTATGTCTGGCACAGCATCCTGATCTACGTGATCGTGCGGAAGCTTACCGGTTTTCGCTGGTCGGCCGGCAATCGCAGGCACGCTTTGCTTTTCCTGCCTGTCTCGGGACTGGTCTTCCTGGCGTTCTCGGTCCTGCCGCTATGGCCGGCCACAGCTATTGGCTCCGTCGCTGTGGCTCTCACCGGGCTCTATTCGCTGCGCATGCTGGTTGATCTGCTTCCGCCAGAATCCGTGCCAGCAATCATCCGGGGATGGATTGCGAAGTCTGCATAACGAACAATGCGCGCATCGGGTGATACGCGCATTGTTCGTCATCCCAAATATTACGTCATGCAAAAACGCTGTCAGGCGAGAGCGACGTCCAGATCGCGTTGCACACTCGTATGACCGGTCACGGCTTCGGCAAGCGCTCCGCGAAGTGCCTCGACAACACGTGCGATGTCGAGCTCCGTCATCTGAGCATAAAGCGGTAGGATAATCGTTTGCTGTTGCGCTGATACGCTTCGCATCAGGCTTGTGGCAACGCGATGCGAGCTCCGATCGGAATAGGCTCTCTCCAGATGAATGTTCATCACGCCGCGCCGCGTCGAGATCCCCTGATCGAGGAGGGTTTGCATGACCGCCCGTTGATCGACCGTTTCAGGCAATCTCACACAGAAGCTCTGCCAGTTGCTGCGAGCCCAACGTGGCTCCACCGGCGACAACCCTTCTGATATCACGGACAGGTGCTTACGATACTGCTCGGCAAGCAGCCTCCGCTGCGCGATCAGCCCCGGCAGCCGCCGCAACTGCTCGCGTCCGACGGCGGCCTGAAGGTCGGTCATACGGTAGTTGTAGCCCAGTTCGTCATAGTCTTCGAAGATCACCTGTTTCGAGCCGTGACGAACTGTATCGGTGACGCTCATGCCATGCTGACGCCATAGCCGGAATTTTCGGTCATATTCGGGATTGGCCGTAGTCAACATGCCGCCGTCACCTGTCGTGACGACCTTCCGGGGATGGAAGGAAAAGCAGGCAATGTCGCCATGCGCTTTGCCGATCTTTTCCCAGCGCCCGTCCCAGAGGATTTCGCTTCCCGTTGCGCAGGCTGCATCCTCGATAACCGGTATCTGAAGGCGCTTGCCGATCTCCACGATCGGGCGGAGATCGCAAGGCATGCCGAGCTGATGCACGCAGAGAATTGCTTTGGTGTGGGGTGTGATTGCCGCTTCGATCAGGCTGGCGTCGATATTGTAACCGTCCGCCTCGATGTCGACAAAAACAGGCACCCCATCGCAATACCGAATGGCATTCGCGGTTGCGATGAACGAATGGCTGACCGTGATGACTTCATCGCCGGCACTGACACCGACGGCCTTCAGGGCGAGATGCAGTGCAGTCGTGCAGTTGGAAACGGCGCAGGCATGCGCCGCACCGACAAAGGTGGCAAATTCGCTCTCGAAAGCAGCGACTTCCGGCCCCTGCGTCACCCATCCTGACAGAATAACGCGGCGCGCAGCCTCGGCCTCCTCCTCCCCAAGAACGGGCTTGGCGACCGGAATTGTAGATGGCGACGGGCTCATGCAGCTTGACCTCCTGCTGCAGCAGTCTTCAGCTGCCACCAGGCCACAAGGTCGCGAAGCCCTTGTTCCATCGATATTTCCGCCTTGAATCCCAAGAGTTTCTCGGCCTTGCTGATATCGGCAAGACGACGGGTCACGCCATTGACCGCACGAGCTTCTTTGTGCTCCGGTTCGAGCGAGACCCCCATGATGCTGCTCAGCATCTGCGCGAGTTCCAGGAGGCTTATTTCCCTGCCGCTCGCGACATTGAACACCTCATCCGTGACATCGCTCTTCGCAGCCAGCAGGTTTGCCCGGGCGATGTCGCGTGCATCGACGAAGTCCATCGTCTGACTACCGTCTCCATAGACGACCGGCGGCATTCCGGCGACCAGACGCTCCATCCAGCGGATCAGCACTTCGGTATAGGCGCCGTAAACGTCCATTCGCGGCCCGTAAACGTTGAAATAGCGGAGCGCCACATAGCGCAGGCCGTACATGTCAGCGAAGCTGCGAAGCAGCCCCTCATTGAACGTCTTGGCCGCGCCGTAGATCGTCCTGTTATTGTAGGGATGATGCGCTTCGGTAGTCGGAAAGCTCTCGGCAAGCCCCAACACGGAGGCGGAAGAGGCAGCAACGACCTTTGAAACACCTGCCTTGACGGCGGCTTCGAGAACATTGAACGTGCCCTCGGCCAACACATCGAAGGCGAGCCGCGGATCTTCCGCGCATTGGGTAATGCGGATGGCTGCCTGATGAAAGACGATGTCGACGCCCTCGAAGGTTTTCGCGAGCAGCGCTCTGTCGCGGATATCTCCCTCGATGATGTTGACGGACCCACTGGCTATTGCCGTGCTGAGATTGTCCCGGCGCCCGCGCACGAAATTGTCGAGGATGATGATCTCGCGCGGTTTTTCCAATGCGACGAGATCGGCAATATGCGACCCGATCAGGCCGGCTCCTCCGGTAATGAGCACCCGTTGATTTCTCACGATCTTCCTCCACGCGATATATCCAGCACAGGATCGGCTTCCGTGCGCCAGCGTATGAACTTCGCCGGCACACCGGCGACAACTGAAAACGGTTCGACATCGGAGGCGACAACCGCGCCTGCTCCGACGATTGCCCCCTTCCCGATGCTGACGCCGGGAAGAATTGTGGCGTTCGTACCGATATCGGCCCATGCGCCGATGCGGACCGGCTTGATTTCAAGATCGGTGCGGATGATTGGCACATCCACCGGCACTGCCGTGTGGGCTGAGCCAAGCACCTTGGCGCCGGGCCCCCAGCCGACACAATCCTCAATCACCAGATCACGCGCGTCGAAATAGGCCATCGGGCCGATCCAGACGTTGTCGCCGATCACGCAAGTGCCGTCGAAGCGCCCCTGGATATAGGCCTGGGCGCCGATGAAAACGCCATTGCCGATTTCGAAGGTTTCCGGATGTTTGAAACCGGCGCCACCTGCGACCTGCAATCCCGTGCCGCAGCTGCGCACGATCGCTTGCCAGATGGCTTTCCGCATCAGGGTGTCGACGAGACCGTCACCGCTGGCGAAGCGACCGTAGAGTTCGATCAGGCCAGCGCGCCCGTATGATTGCCTGAGTTCTTCGGCTAACCCAGCCTGGTAGGCAGGGTCCGCCGGCCTTTCGTGGCGGCCATGGACGGCCTGCACGACCCTGGCCTCGCCTGCACGACTAGCTGACATAGGCGTACTCCAGCGCAGCGGCCACTTGATCGACGTGCCACGCAGGCATTTCGGGATAGATCGGCAGCGAGAGGACCTCCCGTGCCGCGGCTTCCGAGACTGGGAAATCACCGGCTTGGTAACCAAGATCGGCATGGGCCTTCTGCAGATGAACGGGGATCGGATAGTGCAGCCCGGACTGAATGCCTTCCGCAGTAAGAGTGCGTTGAAGCGCATCGCGATCGCGGCTTCTGACGGCATAGACGTGGTAGACGTGGCGCCGGTCGGTAATTTCCATGGGCGTCTTCAAATGCGCCGATCCCGAAAGCAGAGACGAGTAGCGGCGGGCATGAGCACGGCGCGCCTCGGTCCAGGCTTCGAGATGCCGGAGCTTGATACGCAGGATAGCGCCTTGAATGGCATCCATGCGGTAATTGAAGCCCTTCAGCAGATGGTGATAGCGCTGCTCCTGACCCCAGTCGCGCAGCATGCGCATCGTCTTGGCGTGATCGTCGCTGTTCGTGACGACGATACCTCCCTCGCCGCAGGCGCCGAGATTTTTGCCCGGATAGAAGCTGAAGCAGCCGGATGTGCCGATGCTGCCGGCGCGAGCACCCTTGTAGCGAGCTCCATGCGCCTGGCAGGCATCCTCGATGACCGGTATCCGATAATGGTCGGCGACCGCCTTGATCGCGTCCATATCGGCCATCTGGCCGTAGAGGTGGACAGGAATAATGGCCTTGGTCCGGGACGTAATCTTCGCCTCGAGCTGGGCCGCATCCATTGTGAGCGTCACGGGCTCGACATCGACGAAGACAGGTCGTGCACCTGCGTAACAGATCGCCGACACCGTTGCGACAAAGGTGAATGGCACGGTGATAACTTCATCGCCGGGGCCGACACCCGCCGCAAGAAGGGACAGATGCAAAGCACTCGTCCCGGTATTGACGGCGATCGCATGCTTGACGTTGCAATAGTCTGCGAACTCCTGCTCAAGACGGGCAACCTCCTCGCCAAGTATGTATTGGCCAGAGGCCAGGACGCCGAGCACGGCGGCGTCGATTTCGCTCTTGATGGATTGATATTGTGCTTTCAGGTCCAGAAAGGGGATCATGCAATGCGCCTCGCCTCTTCGAGCTCGATGATACGGCCGCGCTGAGCGAGCGACCGGCTTGCAGCTTCAAGAATGCGAACGACGCGCAGGCCGGCATGGCCGTCCGTGATGGGTCGCGAATTCTGGTCGATGCACTCGACGAACTGATCCAGTTCGCGTTTCAACGCCTCGGTCATATCGAGCTTGGGCGCCCACATATCGCCACTGCGGTAACCGACCATCATCTGATGCACCTTCTCGCCGTAAGCCTGAGAATTCGGGTTCAGCGTGATGCCCTTGTCGTAGACCTTGATTTTTTCACTGGGCTCCAGATCGTCGTAGACGACCATCTTGTTGCTGCCGCCGATCAGCGTGCGGCGCACCTTGACCGGTGCCAGCCAGTTGACGTGGATGTGAGCGATGAGCTTGCTTTCGAAAAAGAGCGTCAGATAGGCGATGTTTTCCGGCTCGCCGAGTACATGGCTCATGCCTGTCGCTGAAACAGCCACCGGCCTTTCCTGTACGACATGGTCCAGGATGGAGAGATCGTGCACTGCGAGATCCCAGATGACGCTGACATCATGCTGGAAGAGCCCCAGATTGACCCGAACCGAGTCGTAATAATACATGTCGCCCAAGCCACTCTCGACCAGTTCGCGCATCTTGCGAACGGCGCCTGTGTGGACGAAGGTATGATCGACCGCCAGCACAAGACGTCGACGTGTGGCCTCTTCGACCATCCGTGAGGCTTCCTCCGTCGTCGAAGCCATCGGCTTTTCGACGAAGACATGCTTTCCGGCCATCATAGCCTGCATTGCGAGCTTGAAATGGGTGAAGACCGGCGTCGCGATAGCGATGGCATCCACTCTTGGATCGCGCAGGACTTCCTCAAAATCATCGGTGATCGTCACTGCGGGGTAGCGGCTTTTGACCGCCGCCAACCGTTCGACATTGAGATCACAGACTGAAATGAGCTGCGCACCGGCCGCTTCCGAGATGTTGCGAACCAGATTCGGGCCCCAATACCCATATCCAACAACAGCAATACCGATCATCGCATTTCTCCCAACGCTTGCATGTCAACTGCCCGGTCATGAACGCGACCGGTAATCCTGGCCGGAACGCCGGCGACAATGGCGCCCGCAGGCACATCTTTTGTTACAACTGCCCCGGCACCGACCTGCGCGGCTTCTCCGATGGTTACGCCAGGCAGAATGGTCGCATTGCTCCCGATTGACGCGTGGCGCTTGACCAGCGTGGGGATGACAACCCAGTCTGCTTCGGTCTGCAGACTGCCATCTGCATTGACGGCGCGCGGGTACGTGTCATTGGTGAACATCACCCCGTGGCCGATAAAAACACCGTCTTCCAGCGTCACGCCTTCGCAGATGAAGGAATGGCTGGAGATTTTGCAGTCTTTTCCGACGAGGACGTTTTTCTGGATTTCAACGAAAGTGCCGACGCGCGTTCCCGCGCCGATCGTACAGCCATAGAGATTCACAAGATCTCGATGATGGATGACGCAGCTATCATCCAGCTTTACGTTTGATGCAATCATACGCATGCACCCCTTACTCTTCAACAAACCCGGATTTCCAAATGAAACCGTCAACCATATGATTGCGCCCAAGGTTTCATTTCGAAAAAACAAATATTTCTTTCTATTCAAAGAGAATTGTTTTCGTCATCGGAGTAAAGAAACAAAACGTCTAAGCTTATTCACCTAAAGACGTATCTACCCATGACGATGTACGCCGAAGTTCATAGCCAACAATCAACATTGGTGGTGGAACAGGCGCGGACCGGCTTCGATCACGCGCCGGGGGTGAGCATTATTTTCATGCGTTTAGCAGCTCCGTCCGTAACCGAGGGGCAACATAATCAACCCCACCGCGAAGGACCTAGTATCGCATAGGTCTATACCAAGAATTACGTCCTCTTTACACCTTACGATGGAACTAATCTGCTCCTTTAGCCTATATTAGCTAGTTTAAGATAAAAGGAACTGTGGTATTTAATTCCTACTTTAGTGCTGCCAAACCCTCATATCTGAAGGGCTTGAGTGTTCGGTTGTTGTTGAGGCGTAGAGAAACTCGGCTGGGGAGGATGAAGCAGTGAATTCAGCGCTTGTACCAAATTTAGACCTTAGGCAGGAAAACGTAGCTCTTCCACTTAAGGTAGATAATAGTTCCACTGGTTTGAGCTTACAGTCGAGGCCAAAGCACTCTTTGGTGATCCTCGACAATCGTGAACTTGATCGGCAATGCCTCGCGCAGTGCATGGCCGCCTACAAGACGGATTTACTTATACTGGCATTCGGAAGTGTCGAGGAGTGGAAGCAGAAATGCGACGAATATCCGCCGCTTTCGGCAATCCTCCTGAACATTGGCGGCAAGAAGATCGACGAGCCCTCTGTTTCGGGGCAGATCAGGAGCCTTGCTGCGGAATTCGGGGCGATACCAGTCATCATATTGGCTGACAGCGACGATTTCGGCCAAATCGTGAGGGCGATCGAATACGGGGCCAAGGGCTACATACCCGCTTCGGTCAGCATCAGCGTCTGCATGGAGCTGATCGCGCTGTCGGTAGCGGGCGGCGTTTTTGTGCCTGCAAGCACGCTATTCGCCATGCGTCACTTGCTGGAGTCCAGCAACACGACCGCTCGCCCGCTGGCCGGGATCTTCACGGATCGTCAAGCCGAAGTCGTAGAGGCACTTCGGCGCGGAAAGGCGAACAAGATCATCGCCTATGAGCTCAATCTGCGAGAAAGCACCGTCAAGGTGCATGTTCGCAATATCATGAAAAAGGTCAAAGCAACGAACAGAACGGAAGTTGTGTTCAAGCTCAATGATCTGTTTCAGGGTAGTATTTCCGGCTTCAGCGCGAATAAGACGCTGTGCTGACGCCGTCGTCCGATCAAAGCTTTTCACATGCCGCAAGCACGTTCTTGCTCTAACTTATCCCGGTGGCGCAGACCAAAAGGCCACCGGGGTTCTGTTTAAGCCGCGGCACCCTCGGACCCGTTGTCGCTTACCCGAATATCTGAAGTCGCCATAGCGCGTTCGAAACTGCCGAAGATCTCCGATTTTCTGCCTTACATCCCCGTCTTGGCGTGAGCAGCGATCAAGCGCTCAACCATCGGCTATTGTTTCCGTGCCCTGCGGATGAACCAGATGAACCACTCATCCTGCAACTCGTCGCCCAATAGAATTCAAGGCACACCAGTATTTGGGCCCGATGGTTTGCTTGCAGACCAACTTGATCCAGGGCAATGAATTTCGCACTTCAGGGGAAACTTCCAGAGCGAAGCGCTGAATAGCCACAGCTGTAGCAACATCGAAATTATTGAACGCCATGCCGGCCAGTCGAAGCGCCTCTTTCCCGAGGTCTCTGGCAAGAAAGCGTCTTAGTTTCTCATCTTTCTTGAGGCTATCTGCGCCCTGCCGAAACAGAATATCGAAAGCCTGTTTTCTTTGTCGAAGGTCGGGAAGAATACTTTGTCCATAGTATTGCAGCGACATATTCGAAGCATGTCTGCGATATACTGCTTGATCTTCGTTGATGTAGCCCACTCCGGCATGCGATGCGAGCCGCAGCCACATCTCCATATCGCCGGCATGGGGCAGTTCCTTATGGTAGCCGCCGACCTGCTTTTGCAACGCCGTTCTCACGACGGCCGTCGGCGTCGGAACTAGGTTGCTTGCTCCGCTCAACCGCATGAACTGCGGACCGGACAAGACCTGCATGGCGGGCACATTATTGTCTCCGAGAGGATCGACCCGCTTGGTAATGATGCCATCTGACTCAGCGATGAGCGCGTTCCCGAACGTGAAACCTACATCCGGATGATTGTGCATAAGCTCCGCGGCGCGGCCCAGCGCGCCCGGCAAAAGATAATCATCTGCGGAAAGAAGCAGGAATAAGTCGCCGCCGGCCCACTCGATTCCCTCATTATAGGTGGCAATGTGGCGCTTGTTTACCGTGTGCCGCCGATACGTCACCCGTTTGTCCCGGGATGCCAAGGCCATTCCGACTTCCGGCGTTTTGTCTGGCGAGGCGTCATCCAGAATGAGAACGCGCACATCGACATCGGCTTGCGAAAGAACGCTTTCAACACATTCCTGCAGGAAATGAGCGTAGTTGTAGCAGGGAATTACGACATCAACACGTTGCAAACTTATTCCTCCGCAGGCAATAGTTTCGTTCGGGCCATTTCATGACACCCTGAATTCGGCTTGGTTTCGCTCTTATGTGTTCTTCGCTCCCCGTTTCACTCGCGCCGACGTTGAGGCGTGCGCCCGTATGGCCGATTTCGTGCAGGACCATGCGGATCTCAAGAAGGCGGATCGGGCAAGCAGCCGGGAGCCTGCACGCTTCAAGCCACTTTGAAGGCGCTCCCGACGCGTGAGCGCAAAACGGGTCCGGGATCGAAACGTATCGTAGAATGCGACATTCGGGCTCAAGCTTCCTGATTTCCAGGGCTTCACATTGGTCACGAAATGAACGATCGCCGGCTTATGCTCGAGAGTGATACGAGCAATCGCCTGCGTAGGCTCGAACTGAAAATTCCAGGCGCGGTCCAGGACTTTCCACTTTCCGTCGCAGGCGACGTTGAGAGCGTCCTGATCCGAATATTCAGTGGTCGGAAAGCGATCGAGATAGTCCAAAGATCGTTCCGATATTCGCTCGGTTCGCCATCTTGCAAGGTCGATAAGAAGAATGCCGGCGTTGAAGTAGCGCTCGACCCGAGCGCCGCCTGTAGCACCCCTGCCGCTGCTCACCACATTGTCCAGCCAGTAATCCGGTACGGCCCCGATCACTGCCTCGCCCAGATCGATATTCCACAACTGTTCGAGCGCAGACAGCACGAGGATGTCGCCGTCCAGATACAGAGCCCGGTTGCAGGTCTCCGGGAGGAACTGCGGCAGAAGGATCCTCGCGAAGGTCATCTTCGAAACGCCGGGGCGAGTGGAAAATCCGCTCGCGAAGGACAAGGTACCGATGGGATGCCACTGGATGACGGCAGAGTTTGCGGGCAGAGAATCAAAGATCCGTCGCTTGGTTTCTTCGCCTATTCCTTCATGAATGACATGGATATCCAGGGGCCATGCGCTTTTGTTGTTCTCGGCGACCGATCTGAGGGCGGTCGCCAAGGGAACGGCGTAGGCCGCATCGACTGCAAAGACGATAGGCCCTAACCGCTGTTTTGCGCCCACAGGGGCGGCTCCTGTTGGTATGCTATGCACATTCATGTTTCCGGCACCATCCCATCGAAAGAAAACGAGCTTCGCCTTATGATCGACGTTGCTGTTCACGTGCCGATCGATACGGCTTCCTGAACAGGAAGGCCGACGGCCGGGGTGGGCAGATGGGTGTAAGCCGGTTGCGGGGACCGGACGCCAGGCATGCTCCTGGTTCCGCCAGAGAGCTTCCACTCGAAATAGGCGATCGTCTTCTCAAGCCCCTCACGCAGGTTCACCGTTGGCTGCCAGCCCAGGTCCTGCTTTGCGCGGCTGATGTCCGGCTTGCGCTGCGTCGGATCGTCGACCGGCAGAGGCTTGTAAACGATGCTTGATTTCGACCCCGTCATTTCGATGACCATTTCGGCCAGTTCCCGGACCTGGAATTCTCCCGGATTGCCGAGATTGATCGGGCCTGTGACACCGGCCGGCGCGCCCATCAGGCGGATGAAGCCCTCGATCAGATCGTCCACGTAGCAGAACGAACGCGTTTGCGTGCCGTTGCCGAAGATGGTGATCGGTTCGTTTTGAAGCGCCTGAACAATGAAGTTGGAGACGACGCGGCCGTCATTGGTCTGCATGCGCGGCCCGTAGGTATTGAAGATCCGCGCCACCCGGATTTCCACGCCATACTGACGATGGTAGTCGAAGAACAATGTTTCGGCACACCGCTTGCCTTCGTCATAACATGCCCGCGGCCCTATGGGATTGACGCTGCCTCGATACTCTTCGGGCTGAGGATGGACTGCCGGATCACCATAGACTTCGCTCGTGGAGGCCTGGAAGATCTTAGCCTTGGTGCGTTTGGCAAGGCCAAGCATATTGATGGCCCCGTGTACATTGGTTTTGACCGTCTGAACGGGATCAAACTGATAATGGACCGGAGATGCCGGACAGGCGAGGTTGTAGATCTCATCGACCTCCACATAAAGCGGGAAGGTAATGTCGTGGCGAAGGATCTCGAAGCGTGGGTCGTCGAGAAGATGCAGCACGTTGTCGCGCGATCCGGTGTAGTAATTGTCTACGGCGAGAACATCATTGCCTTCTCGCAAGAGCCTTTCGCACAGGAATGATCCCAGAAAGCCGGTGCCGCCGGTTACCATAATTCGCTTTTGTCCGTGCATTGGTGTGCTCCGTTGTTGATGGTTGCCCCGCAGAAACGAGGATGGTTAGTAGGCTCCCCTGCGCTTGAAGACCGCAGGGATTGTGCTGAGAAGGATTTGGCAGTCGAACCACAGGGACCGGTTGTCGATGTAG
Organism: Rhizobium sp. 01T437; assembly: GCF_056398505.1. Lineage (NCBI taxonomy): Bacteria > Pseudomonadati > Pseudomonadota > Alphaproteobacteria > Hyphomicrobiales > Rhizobiaceae > Rhizobium > Rhizobium sp. 01T437. The sequence continues at coordinate 7,610 of NZ_JBFTPM010000015.1, read as the reverse complement.
AACTCGTCTAGTTGCTGCTGCAGCTCGATATCCGCATTGCTTCGTTCGGATATCTGCCAAAGGCCCGTGAGCCCCGGCGTTACGGAACGGCGTTTGTTTCGAAATTCGCCGTCCATCGCCAGGAGGTGATATTCCGGAAACGGACGCGGTCCGACGATGGCCATCTCGCCTGCGATGATGTTCGCCAGTTGTGGGAGCTCGTCGAAGCTCGAAGTGCGCAGGAGATGTCCGATAACCGGCAGTACGCGCGGATCGTCCTTGAGCTTGAAATGGGCCAACCACTCGGCCCGCATGGCGGGGTTCTCTCGGAACAATGCCTCGAGGCGCTGTTCCGCATCTCTGTACATCGTCCTCAATTTCAGGACGTGCACCGGCTTGCCGGACAGTCCTTCCCTGGCATGTCGGAAGAAGACAGGTCCCGGATCGATGGCGTAGATTGCGGCGGCCGCAATCGCGATGAAGGGCGCAACCACGATTGCTGCAGGGACCGCGATCGCGAGATCGAGGATCCGGCGAACCAGGTCCGTATTGACCGAACTCCCACCGGTGGTGAGTCGAATACCGATCTCTCCGCCGACATCCGCAGGTCGCAAACCGCTGACCTTGAGGCTCGGCGTATCGGACAGGAGAATAACTTCGGCGAACTTCCCGCGCATCGCTGCCAGATCGGGTACAAGCGAGCCCGCGTCACCCGCAATCAGGGCAATGGACGGCCCGCCGTCGGACGATGCGTCCTCGGGCGAAAAGGGCTCCGGCCTGATGCCATACTGCCAATGGTCCTTGAAATGCGCCATGAGCGTAGGGATAAGATTGCGGCCCCCTATGAGCACCGCACGCTCCCCCCAGATTCCAAGTTTCCAGCACAGGCCGCGTGCGAACCAATGCATGAATGGCTGAACGACCAGCCCGAGGCAGAGGAAACCAATGATGGCAAGCAGCAGTCGTTCCCCTTCCGGTAGGATGATTGCTCCGAAAGCCGCCAGGACAGCCACCTTGACGGCAGCTATGGTGCGCCGCCGCAGATGTTCATGGTCGTGCAGCCGATATCCGGGATAGAGGCCAGCCGATGCATAAAGAACGATCGCAGCCAGCGCTGCGAGGGTGAAAGCACGCTCCAAAACCGTGCTCTCCGAACCGCTGGGAAGAAGAGACACGAGAGCAAAATAGGCAACCAGATAGCTTGCAATGTCGCCGGCAACCAGGAGTGACGATGTTGCAAGCCGAGGAAGCCGGCGCCGTAGTGCAATCGGCATGTTCAGCCCTGACTGCCCTAAGGGGTCGGTGGTCCTGGCTGCTATCGGTGGCACGGAACCTGCCGGAATTGCCCGGGACGCCATGTCATTTGTGGCGGAGGTCTTCGACGGACCCGATGTTATCGCTGACGGCGCAAATGAGGACATGATGCTTTTACTCCTCTACGGCCTTTGTCCCGACGCACCCGATCCAGAAACGGCGTCTTCGATCGGAAATTTTCGAAGGCCCAATCTCTGGAAGGCAGTCAGTGAGATGAAGGTCGGCACGACGAGCGCATAGCGCCGCCACAGCCGTCGCGGCTCGCATAGAAGACGAAACACCCATTCGAAGCCGCTTCTTTGAATGATCCTCGGAGCCTGGCGCTTGAGGCCGGCGTGGAAATCGAAGGCAGCACCGACACCGATGAGCATCGGCGCCTCCAGGCGGTCGCGCATGCGCGCCATCCAGAGCTCCTGCTTGGGACTGCTCAACCCGACCCAGATGATATCGGCGCCCGACCGATTGAGCTGGTCGGCAATATCCGCTTCCTCCTGCGTCGACAGTTGGCGGAAGGGCGGCGCATACGAGCCAACGATCCGCGCTTGTGGAAATTTTGCGAGAAGGCGCGCCTGCAGTTGCTCGAGCGTTTCGGCTGTCGCGCCATAAAGGAAGTGGCGCAAGCCTTTGGAGCTGCCGGCAGTGAAAACGGATAACATGAGATCGGGTCCGTAGACCCTGTCGCTTTCCACATGACCAGCGTGTTTCAGTGCCCATACCAACGGCATGCCGTCGGGGGTTACGAGGAACGCCCGGTTGTGGATGGACCGAAGCTCGGGATCTTTTTGACACCGCACGACACCGTGTGCGTCGCGAACGCACACATATTCTTTCCTGCCGTCTTCAATCGCCTTTTCGATAAGCCCGGTCGCGCTTTTGAGATTGACCGCGGAAACTCGAACACCAAGGACATTCGTCCACTTCAGGGAACCCTTTGGATCAAGGACTGAAGTTTGGTTTCTGTCTGCTGGTGAATTTCTCATGACCTACGCTTTTGCCAACTGAAACTGCAGCTAGAATATGCTGGCAAGCCTGTTGGCTCCATACTTGCAGCTGTAGCTATTGGACGTAGAAAGACTTCCCAATTCTGCGTTCTGTATAGAAATGAATTACAATATTCGAAGTAAGGCAGCGTCCTCGGGGTATGCCTGATTGCTCTTTTTGATAAGCGTTACCCCAAAAGAGCGGTTTGACCTTCGCGCGGCCGCAGAAGACAGTCTCTTTAGCGCGGCCAAAGCTGGGGAGGTTTGAGCGCGACAAAGCCGGGGAGAGAGACAATGGCGAATTCAACAGGGGTGAATTCAATAGACGAATTCCGGGTGCCCGCCAGAGAGCCTTCAAAGGCGCCCAGCATGACCAACCAGCTGCAGAACGATTTGACCTCTGATGGCTATATCGTCATCAGGGATGTCCTGGCGCCTGAGCAGGTGGAAAGATTACGGCGGGTTGCCAAACAATATCTGAGGTCCGGCGGCAAGTATCTGTACGGCGGCAAATTCCAGCTTCACGCCATGTATGCCGTGGACGAAGTCGCCAGGTTTATGACCGCCGATACGATCCTCAATCGCCTCAAAGAAATTACGCAACCGCTCGATGTCGTTCTTACAGGCGAATGCGATCTCATGATCAACACGACATCGTCGTGGCATAATGACGTCCCTCACCATCCTCGCTGCGTTGATGGAAGTATTTTCTCGGACGAGAGCTTCAGGGTCTACAAGATCGCATTCTACCTGCAGGACCAGAACGAGAACTCGAACGCCACATTGAAGGTGCGACCGAGATCCCATCTCAAGGGTTTGGTCCAGAGCCTGCCAGCGAAGGGACTTGGGGTACGGGCGGGCGATGCGATTATCTTCGACGTCCGTATCGAACATGCCGGGCAGATGCCCACACTGGTTGACAGGAGCCTACGCAAATTCTTCGAGCGGATCGGGCCACTGCTTCGCCTGGATGTTCAGAAGGCATTCACCGTGACGCGATCGATCATTCGACGGCTCGGCAGAACGCCTGACCGCGTCGCGGTTTTCATGACATTCGGTCCGTCGGATGCAGAGACCTACTCCTATGCCGAGGAAGGCCGCCATCGCCATCCCGGTGTTCGGGGAACGCTCAGTGCGGACGTGCTGACACAGCTCGCCGTCAACAACATTGTTCCACCGATTATCGGGGCGCCTGCCTAACCACACCAGGCCTCCAGGCGCTGACCTCAATGCACGCAATGGTGCAGGCCCACGACTGCGCACCATCGAATGGTGCGCAGGGCTACGCCGGTCGCGCGGTGGCGAACAGTGCGGCACTGTCGATCAGCTTGACTGCGATCCTGATACCGTCGCCGCCGGCAACATAGGTCGGCGAAATCAAAACGGCATCACAACAATCCGACGGCATCCCCAAGGAACTAACCCCGGTAGCGGCGGCATCTACGTCTAAAGCATGCACTCATTATCCAGGGACCGGGTTGCACTTACGCTCTCCGTGGTTCCCTCCCCCAAAGGGTGGCGGCGAGGGTCTAGGGGATTGCCAATAAGAGCAGATGTCACGTGTGTCCATTCACCGGTAGCTTGGAAAGGAATGCATAGCGCGAAGGACATGGCTGGGCAGTAGTTTCTGATGACGTAAGGCGATGGTTCCGGCGCAGGCTGATTGTTCGTAGTTGACGCTTAGAGGGTTGGGATTCCTATGGTTTCGCGTTCTGGTCCTAGTTCTGCACATTACATGATGGAAACGTCACTCGTCCCGGCATTTTTGGCGGCGACCTCTCCAGTTCCATGCGAGATCCCGGTTAAGCAAAGGGATGCCCTGGATGTCGCCATCATGGAGGTTCCGACGGACACGATCATGATCATGTTGCTGCACCGCAGTGCAGCGCAGCAAGCCGCTTGAGAGGGTGTCATGGAGCGGCAGGGCATCAGCGTTCTTATCAACAATTACAATTACGGTCGCTTTGTCGGGCATGCGATCGACAGCGTCTTGAGCCAGGAGATTGCCGACGTCGAGATAGTCGTCGTCGATGATGGGTCCAGCGACGAGTCGCGTTCCGTTCTGGAAGCCTACGACAGCCGGGTGAAGGTGATCTTTCAGGAGAACTCGGGACAGGCGGCAGCGATCAACGCCGCCGTGAAGCTCAGCAGCGGCGGCATCCTCTGTTTTCTGGATGCCGATGACTGGTGGGCACCGGGCAAGCTGTCGGCGACGGCAGCGGCTTTTTGCTCGCATCCCGAAGTATCGCTTGTCTACCACCGACTTCAGCCAACTTCGATCGATGGCTCGCCGACCCTCAAGCCGATCCCCCGAACTCTGTGTTCGGGAGACCTGTCGCCGCAGTTGACCAAATCGGCCGGCTGGTGGCCCTTCCCGATGACATCGGCCATCTCTGTACGGCGCAGCGCGTGGGATGCTGCAGGGCCGATTCCCGAACAGTTCCGCATATCCGCCGATGCGTGGCTCACGGGGATCTATCCATTTCTGGGCGACGTTGCCGCCTTGCCGGACTCACTTGGATTCTACCGAATTCATAGCAACAACTGGTACCGGCCAGTCGATGATGTCTCCATGCTGAAAAGGCGAATGGCGCATTGGCAGCGTAGTGTCGAAGCGACGAACCGGTTTCTCTCATTCCACGACTTGCCGGCAAGGCTCAGTCTTTCGGATCACTATCCCTATCAGATGGCGGCAGCAGAGCTGGATGGCGTTAATGCGCGCACCCGGCTCAAGCTTGCTGTCGAAGGGTTGCTTTTCGCTGGAGAACCAAACCTGCTGCGGCGGACGCGCGACGCGTTGCGTAGCGCCTACCACCTCCCTCGCCCCAGTCGGGACGTGGGCTTGTCGGAGGCAGCGAAATGAAGGCGCTGCTGCTGGTTTCGGAGCTGGAAGACTACACCATTTCCTTCGCGAGCGGCGTTGCGCAACATATGCCGGTCGTCCTTGGCGTTCCGCGCCGGCGCTACGCGCATCTTGCTTCCTGGTTCGATCCGGCCGTCGATCTTCACCTTCTGGACTGGCCACGGCACCGCTCGCTCGCCAATCCCTGGTTCCTGCATCAGCTCACACGTCTCATCCGGCACGAGCAGCCGAACCTCATTCATCTCCTAAGCAATTCCACGCTCTGGCTGAACTTTGCCGCGCCGTTCTGGCGCCCGATCCCGCTCGTGACCACCGTCCATGATGTGGAGGTGCATCCCGGCGATTCCGATACGCGCACGCTGCCCGGCTGGGCTCCGGAATTGATGGTGAGACAGTCAGGGCATGTCGTCGTGCATGGCGAGGGGCTGAAGCGGATGGTCCTCGATCGATATTCAAAATCCCCGGACTGCGTCCATGTCCTGTCGCATCCTGCCATCCATCGCTATGCGGAACTCGCGCGGCGGCAGAAGATGGCGCGACGTGCCGCCGATGGAACCTTGCGCGTCCTGCTCTTTGGACGGATTTTCGCTTATAAGGGCCTGGAACATCTGATCCGTGCCGAAGCGATGCTCAAGGATGTGCTCCCCAATCTGCACATTACGGTCGCAGGCCGCGGCGACGATCCCTGGGTCTTTAAGCCACTGATGGGAGACGCCGACCGCTACGATATTCGCAACCGTTTTATCGAAGACGCGGAGGTCGCCCAGCTTTTCCTGGACGCCGACATTGTCGTCCTTCCCTACACCGAAGCATCTCAAAGCGGCGTGCTCAACCTTGCTGCGGCGTTCGGCAAACCCGTTATCGTGACTGACGTGGGCGAATTGCGAGCGACCGTTCAGCCCAACGGATTGGGAATGGTGGTTCCGCCGGGCAATGCGGAAGAGCTCGCAAAAGCCATCCGGATATTGGCTGACAATAGCGAGCTTAGAAACAATCTCGGCGCCAACGCACTCGAATGGGCCACAGGACCGAATTCGCCCGAACAGGTCGGCGCCCGGGCCGCAGCCGTTTATCGCGAGGTGGTCGGATCATGCTGATGAAGGTACGCACGGATGGCCATCAGATGGCGATGCGGAACACCGCGAGCGTCCGCCACTATGTGCCGGGTGGCTGCGAGAATGGCGGCGGCATTGGCAGGCTGGTCAGTTATATAACCAGCACGGCGAAAGAGGGCGGGGCAGAACATGCCGTCACCGACACAAGAGGCCCCCGATGGTCCGCGGCGACGTCGTCGCTGCGCCTGCTGGGCGCCATCCTGACGATGGCAAAGGATCGAATCGTCGATCCAACACGCATTCACCATATCCATATCGCGGGCCGCGGCAGCACCTCCCGAAAACTGATCCTGACGGAGGCTGCCCATTTGCTCGGGTGCTTTCACATATTGCACCTGCACGACTACGACTATGCCAGCGACTTTGCTGCACGCTCGCCGCGTCAGCAATCGCTCATACGCCGGATGTTTCAGCGTGCCGATTGCGTCGTGGCGCTGGGCCAACGGGATCGCATGATACTCGCGACACTTCTGGGCGTAGACGAGCACCGCCTCGTGATCGCTCACAATTGCGTGCCCGATCCCGGCGTGCACAATGTTCGTGCCGGCGAGCCGCCGTTGGTCGTTTTCCTCGGTCGGCTGAGCGAACGCAAAGGCGTTCCGGAACTTCTGCTCGCCCTCAGCCATCCGGTCATGAAAGAGCTTCGGTGGCGCGCCGTGCTGGCAGGCGACGGGCCTGTAGAAGATTATCGCCGCCAGGCTGCAGACATGGGCCTTTCAGGTCTGGTTGAGATGCCGGGATGGCTTGGCGCCGACGAGACGCGCGCGCTGTGTGCCCGTGCCGATATCCTGGTCCTGCCCTCGCATGCCGAAGGCTTGGCAATGGCGGTGCTCGAAGGGCTTTCCCACGGACTTGCTGTTGTCACCACTCGTGTCGGAGCGCACGACGAGGTCATCTCCGACGGCGAAACCGGTGTCTTCGTCCCTGTCGGAGATAAGGATGCCTTGGCTGCGGCCCTGGCGAAACTGGTTACGGATCCAGATGTCCGCAACCGCCTGTCGGCCAAGGCGCGCGCCCATTATCTCAACCATTTCAGCATGAAGGCATATATGCGGTCGATGGAAAAACTTTACGAAACCATCTCCGCGCAACCTCAAGCAAGGGTTAGCGCACAATGACAATTTCAACTTTTCCGCCAGATCGCAACGTCCCGCTCCCGGCGGTGCATTATGAACCCCGGTTTCAGACGGAGATGAAATCGGAGGAGTTTGATCTTACATCTGGATTACGATTGCTCCGTCGCCGGATGGTGATGATCGTGGCTCTGATGGTGGTGCTGATGGCTGCCTCCATCGTGCTGATATCGGGGTTGAAGCCGAGCTATCACGCCGGGTCGCGGCTGATGATCCACAAGCCCCT
>NZ_JBFTPM010000014.1:0-173564 GCF_056398505.1 Rhizobium sp. 01T437 | reverse complement strand
TGAAGACGGAAGAACCATCCGGCCGCAAGGCAGGCGTGAAGGTGAAATCGGTCGCCGAGCTTGTCGACAAGCTCAAGAACGAAGCCGGCGTACTCTGAGATCTGGAAAGGGAGAACACGATAATGGCCATTCTTCTTCTGGCTGACCACAACAATGCGACCCTTTCCGACCAGACCGGCAAGGCACTCACGGCTGCTTCCAAGATTGGCGGCGACGTTCATGTGCTGGTCGCAGGCAAAGGCGCCAAGCCTGCTGCCGATGCCGCCGCAAAGCTCTCGGGCGTCTCCAAGGTCCTGCTCGTCGAAAGCGACGAGCTCGCCAACAATCTGGCAGAGCCGCTGGCCGACCTGATTGTCTCGCTGGCAGCGAGCTACGACACCATCATCTCGGCCGCCACCTCGGTCGGCAAGAACGTCCTGCCGCGCGTCGCAGCCCTTCTCGACGTCGCCCAGATCTCGGAAATCATCGAAGTCGTCTCGGCCGACACCTTCAAGCGGCCGATCTATGCCGGCAACGCCATTCAGACGGTGCAGTCGACCGACGCCAAGAAGGTGATCACGGTGCGCACTGCATCCTTCGGTTCTGCCGCAGAAGGCGGTTCGGCTTCGGTCGAGGCGATCCCCGCCGTGTCCGATCCGGGTCTGTCGACCTTCGTCAAGGATGCGCTGTCGACCTCCGACCGTCCGGAACTGACATCCGCCAAGATCATCATCTCCGGTGGCCGTGCGCTCGGTTCAGCCGAAAAATTTAAGGAAGTCATCCTGCCGGTCGCCGATAAGCTCGGTGCTGCCGTCGGTGCCTCGCGCGCGGCCGTCGATGCAGGTTACGCTCCGAACGACTGGCAGGTCGGACAGACCGGCAAGGTCGTCGCTCCGCAGCTCTACATCGCCTGCGGCATTTCGGGTGCGATCCAGCATCTCTCCGGCATGAAAGACTCGAAGGTCATCGTCGCCATCAACAAGGACGAGGAAGCGCCGATCTTCCAGGTCGCCGACTATGGCCTCGTGGCAGATCTCTTCGAGGTGCTGCCTGAGCTACAAAAGGCTATCTAACGCGATAGCCGAATTTTTACGCGCCGGGAATTGGGATTCAGATCCTTATCGAAGCGGCGGGAAACGATAGCGATATACAGAGGGATGGATGACGGATATGAATGAAATGACAGGGCAAGAAGATATCTACGATGCCGTAATTATCGGCTCAGGACCATCGGGGGCCATAACCGCTCACACCCTCGCGCTTGCAGGACTCCGTGTCGTATGTTTGGAACAGGGCGACTACGCGCTCCCTTCCGATTATGCCGCGAACTTCGATATGTGGGAGCTCGTGGCCCGGGGGCATTGGCAAGCAGAACCCAATCGTCGGCGCAATCCCGCAGATTATCCCTTGGATGTTTCCGACACAGACTTGGCGCCTTCGATGTACAGCGCGGTCGGAGGATCGACCATCCACTTCAGCGCTTTGTGGTCTCGCCTAGCACCTTCCGACTTCCGTGTACGCACAACGGATGGCGTGGCTGACGATTGGCCTATCAGCTACGCCGAATTGGCCCCCTTCTATGATGAAGTCGACGACTTCATCGGAGTTTCCGGGCTTGAGGGAGATCCTGCCTATCCCGAGGGTTATGCTCCGAAAATGCCGCCGATGCCCCTTGGCAAACATGGCATGAAGGCCGCGCAATCGATGAACGCTCTTGGCTGGCATTGGTGGCCCCATTCAAATGCGATACCAAGCCAGAAGATAGGGTCCCTTGCAGCATGCGCACGATGGGCCACATGTACGCAGGGCTGTCCAGAGGGAGCCAAAGCTTCTTTTGACCTAGCCTATTGGCCGGCGGCGATTAAAGCCGGAGCGAAATTGATTACCGGCGCAAGGGTGTCGAAAATAACGACGGACGAGAACGGCCGGGCCACGGGTGCAAGCTGGATCTCGAATGGCACTCGCTATCACACATCAGCGAAAACAGTCGTTGTTTGCGCGAATGGTATTGGCACCCCCCGGCTTCTTCTGCTTTCGCCAAGCGACAGACATCCCTTGGGGCTGGCCAATTCCTCTGGTTTAGTGGGTAAGAACCTGATGCTGCACCCCAATTGCGCGGTCATCGGCTATTACGACGATGAACTGGAGTCCTGGCGCGGTCCGGCCGGATCTGCGGCAAGTTCGATGCAGTTTTACGAAACCGATCTCTCGCGGGGGTTTGTTCGCGGTTCGAAATTGCACGCCTGTCCCACGCCGGGCCTACTATTCAACGGCGTAGACCCACACAGGTTGTTAGCGTTTGATGAGCTCTGGGGCAAGAGTTTCCATCGCGTCATCAGGGATGCACGCAACGCGATATTCTGGGCAGCCAACATTGACGACCTGCCCGAAGAAACGAACAGCGTGTCGCTTGATCCTATTTTGACAGATGGCGATGGCATCCCGGCACCGAAGATCAGTTATCGCTACAGTGAGAATACCCTGAAGATCAGGGACTTCACGGTTAAAAGGCTCAGTGAAATCCATGCGGCAGCTGGCGCGAAGAAGACAATCGAGATCGCCGATCTCCAGGGCGAGCCGGGGCACCTGCTTGGAACAGCAAGAATGGGAAAAGACCCAAAATCGTCTGTTGTAGACGAATACGGTCGCAGCCACGACGTTCCGAACGTGGTCATTTCCGATGGGAGCATTTTTGTCACCGGCGGAGCCGCGAACCCAACCAGTACAATAGCCGCGCTTGCACTCCGGAATGCCAAAGAACTCGTTCGCAACCTCAAAGGTGGTGCTTCACAATGACGAACAGCAATAAGTTGAACAGCGACAAGCGCCTGTCTGTTTCCAGGCCCGCCTCCGCTCCGCCACGAGCGTTCACGCAACGGGAACTGCAGACGTTGCGCATCATCGCGGATACCTTAATTCCACAAGAAGGTGATTTTCGCTCTGGCAGTTCCGTTGCCGAATTCAACGAACTCGTGACGAAGGCCGCTGCGATACTCGACAAACACTTCGAAATGCTGACAGCTCTTCTAGAGGTGTTGGGCTTCACGCCTGCGACAGAGATGTGGGCCAGGCTGAGAAGGCTGGCGGACGAGGACGGAGATGGATTTTATATTCTCTCCACCTTGATCGTCGGTGCGTACATCTATTCCGATGAAATGAAGGCAGAACTGAATTACCCGATTCCTCATCGCAATCCACCAAGTTTATTTGATGCCGCAGACGAACTCTCAAATGGAATTCTCGATCCAGTCATAGAGCGCGGCCCGATCTATAGAGTGGTTAAATGATCACTATGACTGAAGCGCCGATCGGCGTCGATGCGCTGCTGCCCGGCTGGCGTGCGGAGGCGGACCATCCCTTCAAAACCGCGGTGAAGGCAGACCACTTCCTGCTGCTCGGCCCGGCCGGCTCCATCCGCCTGCCGAACTTTGCCATGCCGCCGCTGATGAACAATCACGGCAACTACATCGTCTCGCTCGGCAACGTCTGTCGCTGGCTGGCGACGAAGGCCGAGGCGCTCGGCGTCGAGATCTATCCGGGCTTTGCCGCGACCGAAGTGCTCTACAATGATGAGGGCTCCGTCATCGGCGTCGCGACCGGCGACATGGGTATCGAGAAGAACGGCGAGCCCGGCCCGAACTATGCGCGCGGCATGGCGCTCATGGGCAAATATGTGCTTGTTGGAGAGGGCGTGCGCGGTTCGCTCGCCAAGCAACTGATTGCCAAGTTCGATCTCTCGAGCGGCCGCCAGCCCCAGAAATTCGGCATCGGCATCAAGGAGCTCTGGGAGGTCAAGCCGGAGAAGCACAAGCAGGGCCTGGTGCAGCACTCGTTCGGCTGGCCGCTCGGCATGAAGACCGGCGGCGGCTCCTTCCTCTACCATCTCGAAGACAATCAGGTTGCAGTCGGTTTCGTCGTGCACCTGAATTACAAGAACCCCTATCTTTATCCGTTCGAGGAATTCCAGCGCTTCAAGACGCATCCCGTGATCCGCGACACGTTCGAGGGCGGTAAGCGCCTGTCCTACGGCGCCCGCGCCATCACCGAGGGCGGTTACCAGTCGGTGCCAAAACTCACCTTCCCGGGCGGCGCGCTGATCGGCTGTTCGGCCGGCTTCGTCAACGTGCCGCGCATCAAGGGCAGCCACAATGCCGTGCTCTCGGGCATGATGGCCGCCGACCGCATCGCCGAGGCGATTGCTGCCGGCCGCGCCAATGACGAGGTGATCGAGATCGAGAACGAATGGCGCGGAACGGCTATCGGCAAGGACCTGAAGCGGGTGCGCAACGTCAAGCCGCTCTGGTCGAAGCTCGGCACCGTGCTCGGCATTTCGCTGGGCGGCCTCGACATGTGGATCAACCAGATTTTTGGCACCTCGCCCTTCACGCTGAAACACGGCAAGACCGATGCGCAGTCGCTCGAACCGGCCGCCAACCACAAGAAGATCGACTATCCGAAGCCGGATGGCGTGCTGACCTTCGACCGCCTGTCCTCCGTCTTCCTGTCGAACACCAATCACGAGGAAGACCAGCCGGTGCATCTGAAGGTGAAGGACATGGCGCTGCAGAAGTCCTCCGAACTCGGCATCTATGCCGGTCCGTCGACGCGCTACTGTCCTGCCGGCGTCTATGAATGGGTGAAGAAGGACCGCGAAGAAACCTTCGTCATCAACTCCCAGAACTGCGTCCACTGCAAGACCTGCGACATCAAGGACCCCAACCAGAACATCAACTGGGTGCCGCCGCAGGGCGGCGAGGGGCCGGTCTATCCGAATATGTAACTCTTTCTTTCGGAAACTGCCGACACGGCGGCATGCCATAAATCATGCCATAAATATGGTGATGTCACGTTGTTTGACTGAAGCCGGGCGAAGGGCTTGCCGTTGAACTCAGGCAGCTGCGCCGGTTACGGCCTTCCACTGCGCCATTGCGCGGATACGATGAATGTGGGTGGCGAGGGCGGTGTGCTTCTGATGGGACGGGACGAAGTGATTTCTGATTGCCGAAAAGACCGCGATGAATCGTTGCAATCCGCCGGCGGATCGGAAGCCTTGCATCATCCGTTCTGGCTTTCGCAGCGGCAGGTGTGAATTCTCCGCACGATTGTTCAGGCCTTTATGCGAGTGATGTTCAACGGTAGGCATGACGTCTCGCTTTGCCGCTCCATATGAGCGCAGCTTGTCGGTAACGATGCGCTTTGGCGACAGGCCTTGCTTCTTCAGTAACCTAATCAACAACCGCTTGGCTGCCTTTGTATCACGGCGGATCTGGACGATCTCGTCGAGAACATAGCCGTCCTGGTCTACGGCTCGCCAAAGCCAGTGCTTCCGGCCACCAATGGAAATCACCACTTCGTCCAGATGCCAGATGTCCTTTCGCGACGGCTTCTTTCTGCGCAACTGCTTTGGGTAGGCAGCACCGAACTTACGGCTCCATCGCCGGATCGTTTCGTAGGAGACAATGATGCCGCGTTCCAGAAGCATTTCCTCCACCAGCCGCAGGCTCAGAGGAAACCGGAAGTAAAGCCACACGGCATGGGCAATGATCGGCGGTGGAAAACGATGGTTCTTGTAGCTGACGATCGACGGGTTCATCGCGCCGGATTAGCAATCAACCGTTAAGCCACTAACAACGTGACATCACCCTATTATCTAATACGCCGTTCGCAGATCGCCGGCTACATTCCCGACGTCAAACGCCGGGCGCGTGAAATCAATGAGAGCATGCCTAAGTTTTCAGCGGACTTGCTGATGAGAGCTTTAATTGCGCGTGACATTCATATCAAAGGAGCGCGGATTCTGGTTCTTGGCATTACTTTCAAGGAGAATTGCTTGGACACCCGGAACTCTAAAGTTGGCGACCTTATATCCATCCTTTCTGAGTTTGGGTGTTTATGTGAAGTTTTCGATCCGCGCGCCAACGCGCAGAGTGTGGAACGGGACCTCGGTATAGAGTTGAGCCCCTCCTTGCCGGAAAGCGCATTTTCTGGCAGTTACGATGCTGTCATTCTGGCTGCACCTCATCAAGAATTTATTCAGATGGGTGCTCAACGGATACGCTCCTTCATGCGCCCAGGAGGCGTCTTGTTTGATATAAAGTCGGCCTTCTCGCGTGATGAAAGCGATCTCCGGCTCTGAGCGACTTTCGAGTTCCACTTGAAGGCGCTGGGTGAGACCGTATGCCCGTCTTCGTGGGTGAGGTGGTTCGCCCTACACTGGTCGTCCGAGGGTTGCTCGGACAGGCCGAGCCGATCCTCATCACACGAGGACGAGCCGTGGTAGATTATAGAAGCTTTTGTGGGATTGATGTCGCCAAACTGAAGAATGCGATTAACGTTGCTGAATCCGGTCGGGAGGGAGAGATCCGATTTTGGGGTGAGGTGGGAGCGTCTGATACCAGCATGCGCCGCATCATCCAGCGGATAGCTGCTAAGTTTGACCGCGTGCATTTCTGCTACGAGGCCGGCCCAGGGAGACATCGCTTACCGACGACAGGTGTGGCACGACGCCTTCACGTCCGTCCTGGCCAGCATGGAAGGGATAGGTCGCTCGCCTTGAATGGATATGAACCGCCGGCATGCTAATGTTTGAATGTATTCTCGCGATGCCATTGTAGAAATTGAGGATGCGGGCGTTCGTGAATACCTCCCGGCGAGATCGCCTTTCCAGTCTTGTTGATGAGACCCTGGATACTGTCGCGATCGTTTGCATGGCGTGAGACCAGGATCTCAAGATCGTCTGACAAGCCGATAAGGCCTCGATCAAACATCCAATGTGCGGTTCCGGAGAGCGCAATGCCGTTCGACAGGATGTCTGGTCCATTCGCTTCAACTGGGCGGATATGGGCAGCATCAACCTCGGCTCGGCCGCCGCCATTGATCAGCTTCAAGCCTGTTACCGCACATCGTTTGTCGTAGGCTTGCAAGATCAAGCGACGAAACAGGCGATCACGAACGATGCGCGACGAAAGCTGCGTGACCCGCGCCCTCTCCTGCTCGACCATAAAAGGAGCTTGGACATCCTCCGAGAACCCGTTCGGCGACAACGTGTCGATTGCTTGTCCTGACCGCGGCAGTTCCGGTTGATCTTCCGCCAGTCCGATAGAGAGAATGCGGTTGAAATCTGCTGCTGAGATCGGCCGCACTGCGGCCTGCGCTCGTCCCGAGATCCGTCCCGCTTCGTTCAGCACACCGCGCTCGATCACGCCATCCGGCCCGCTAAAAGGAACGGCGTTGACGAAATCGAGGTAGCTACCGGGTTCGATCAGAGCCAAATACATTTCGGGCGCTTTGGGATCTGGAATGACCTGTGCGACTTTGGCCACAGCGAAATATCCGCGGGTCGCCGCCACCTTTCGGGGCTCATAATAGATGATCCAGTCCCCAACACTGGCTTGGACACGGCTGAGATATTGGCCCGGAAACTGATATTGCTCAGCCGGGCTGTCGTCATAGATCGAATCTGTGCGGTGAATGAAAACCCCGAATCCCATTTGCAATATCTACCATGGCGATCGCGAATCAAAACAGGGAGATCGGTCATTATGCATGCCCTCAAGCGCGTCATGCTTTACGCGCGTTACTCAACAGATCAACAAAACCCCGCCTCGATCGAAACCCAGCTCGATCTCGGAAAAGAATTTATTCAACGGCAAGGCTGGTATCTGGCTAACGCTTTCGTTGATGCTGGCATCAGCGGCTCGTCTTTCGAAACGAGGCTAGGTCTTCAGGCTGCGTTGGCCCGGTCGAATGCTGGTGCATACGACGTTTTTCTCTGCCTCACCCTCGATCGCCTTTCCCGCGACCTGGAGCACAGCGCCCGTATTCTCAAGATCCTGCAGTTTCATGATGTTGAACTCTGGACGGTCCACGGTGCTTCAGCGGTGTCATCGATGGAATTGGGACTGCGCGCCGTCCTCAATCAGGAAGTTCTCGAGCAAGTCCGCTATCGCACGCGAGAGGGCATGAAAACCGTCGCTAAGCATGGCCGGGTACCTGGCGGCATCTGCTACGGTTACAGGGTGCGACGGGAGTTCGACGAGAACGGCGAGCCGGTGCGCGGCCTCCGTTCCATCGACCTCGATGAGGCGGCAACCATCGTCTGGATTTTCGAGCGATACGCGGATGGCCTTAGCCCGGTCAAGATTGCCGACGAACTCAATGCACGCGGAGTGCCCGGTCCACGCGGACGACGTTGGCAGGGTACCGCAATCCGCGGTCATCGAAATCGTGGCAGCGGCATTTTGAACAATCAGGCCTACATCGGGCGGATCATCTTCAACCGCCTCGCCTATCGCAAAAATCCCGCCACCGAACGTCGGGTCTCGCGGGAGAACGCTGCCGAGATGCATGTCGTTCAAGAGGTGCCGTCACTCAGGATCATTGACGACAGTCTCTGGCAACGCGTGAAGATGCGACAGGAAAACCGGTGCACTGGCTAGGATAGAGCTTCATCCCCGCTGGACTGGAAGGGTTTAGTCCGTATGCCAAGGATCGGCATCATTAGCCGCACATGAGCATCGATCCGCTCGAGAACCTTCGCCGGAACGACCTCGCGCTCCTGCAGCGACCACCAGAGCTCGTTAACGCGCTCGATAGTTTCGGCCACCGCCTTGAGAACCGCGGCTTCCGGCAGACGTGCGCGGTTGGCGAAGGCTTTCCATCGCTGCGCATTCATTGCCTTGAAGGGACGCTCGCCTGCAAGCGACAGCGCCATGGCGTCCGCTGGGATGTAGGGGATCGTCGAGAGCACATCATAGACAGGCGCGAGTTGCGGTTTGTCGCCAGCCTCGCGATAGATCAACGACCAGTTCTTCAGGTGCATGTCGCCATTGCCGGTCAAGGCAGCCAGTGCCAGTCGGCGGACGAACTCGAGCGCGGCGTCTGACGAAACGGCAACGTTCAGTGCTGCAGCGATATCATGATAGGCGGCTCCTTCGTATTTGCGAGAAGGATAGACGCCGAACACCTGCGCGAAATCCTCGATATGGATCCGCTCACCGCCAAGACCGCGATCGAAGCGTCTGACGAGCAGGACTTTTCCGTCCGACAGCGTCTCGAACTCTTCCGGGATACCCTCGAACTCCGACTGCTCGACAAGTTCACGTTCTGGTACCTCCATGCCGATCGCTTCGGCCAAAGCAAGATTGGCATATTCGTTTTCCGACACTCCGGGAAATGAGGTCGACGGAAATTTAGCAATATACGAACCTTGCTCATCGCCAAGCGGTAGGGTCAACCCACCACCTTTCCCCGTGTTCTTGATGACCGAAAGCTTCATCTGGACGCCGGCGAGCGAAAACCGAGCCTTCGGTTTCGGAACAGGCGGATCGTTGAGACCAGCAACCGTTCCGTCGCTCGGCACGACACGAACGGCACCCGGCAGATCTGACCCGAGTGCGACGAGCAGGTCGAAATCGTTGCCGGCGCGAACGGTACCGGCGTGGTGTTTTTCCATCGCCTCGCGCAGCTTGTCTTCGGGAAGCAGATTGGCGAAAAAAGCCGGCAAGGCCCTGGCAACAGGCTTCGGGTCCTTGCGCAAGCCGCCGGTGGCTGCGCGAAAAGACAGGCTGAGAACGGGAAAGCCGCCTGTTGCGCGATAGCTTTCCTCGAAGCTGAAGGCGTTGAAATCGCCGGGCGTCCGAACGATCGTGCCGACCTTCACGTCGTTCAGCATAACGTCAAGCGACGACATGGATCTCGGATCAGGAAAAGCCTTAGACACCAAGATCACCGTCCGGATGAGCGACAAATGCCGGGAGATCATCAAGATCGTCATGCGGCCGCAGCAACGCATCGACAGCAGGCACCATCGCCTGCGGCACGAGCATCAGTTCAAGCCCGAGAGCGCGGGCGATGTTGATCAGCGTCGTCGTGCGCGCCGCACTGCTTCCGGCCTCGATCTCACGATAGCGAGGACGCGATATGCCGGCCATGTCGGCGACTTGCTCCTGGGTCAACTGCCTGCCCTTACGAGTAGCCTTCAGCAACTGTCCGATATCCAGCAGGGCATCTGACTCAGACTGCGCCATCATACCTCCCTGTCATTCTTCACTGGAATCGAGGAAGACCTACCAAAATCATGCCTACGAGTCAAAATGAAAAGATATAAATAAGGATCATTTTCAAAAATAAGATCCATTCACATATCATTCACAGTGTTATTTAAATCACTGGGGCCTGTCTGGCTGATTGTCTCTACGATACATGCTTTGTTAAATCTGGGCTCTTATTTCCGCTCGCCCTCGGCACTGGTGCCAGAGAGAAACGGAATGAGTATGCCCAAACACGATCTTTCATCACGTCATTTTCAGCGAAAAATTTCGGAATTCTGCGAGGTGCGTATCGCGCCGATCGCGTCAAAACGGGTGCTAGAGAACGTCCGCCCCTATCTCATCAGCCTGATCATTTATCGCAAACGACCGCCGATCCTGAACGGCCATCTCGACTGGACCGCGATCGGAGAGGCCCGTGGGATCGAAGACGAAATGGCAGCTGAACTGAAGAAGCAGTTACGGCCGGCACTGGATGCGATCATCAGATGGCTGAAGGCACCGCCCGTCGCAGAAGACGTTCCGCCAGCGAAGCTGTCTGCGCGCGCAAGCAATGTCGAGCTGCTCAAAAGGACAGTGGCCGCCGCTTCGACCAGAAAACCCTAACGCGCTGGGGCCGACGGAGTTTTTGCACGGCACACGTCTACGTCACGCGGTCCGGCGCCAAAGCCGATCAGTCCGTTTCCGGATGCCTTGTTCGACGCGACCGACGATCCGGCAAGTTTTCAGGATGCGCTCATCTACCATATGCGCCGCTTCAGCGACAGCTACTGGCAGCTTTATCGCGCTATTATCCGCTTGACCGAGACCTTCGACAGCAAGACACTTCTGTCCTGGATCCAGGGCGAGCGTGTGCCGCGGTCGGTTGCGAGCTTCGACATCCTGCGGCGGATCGAGCAGCGCTATCGATTATCGGAAGGATACTTCAAGGCGAAGCTGCCGCATCAGGCGCGCTCACTCTACGGGCACGATCTCGGCGACATCAGTGCGGCCGAGCGGCGGCGGATTTCCTTGCACCTGCCGGATAATTTTAGCAGCCTCCCCTTCACCAAGCGGGAAGAGATCCTCGACTGGGTGCGTCGGGTGATCATTTCGGGATCAACCGAGTATCGCCGCTATCAAGCGGCAGCTAGCAAGCAGCGTTATGCGATCCGGTTTCCCGGTGTCACTTATGGCGGCGGCTCGCTGTCGCCCCGATCTCTGAAATCGGCAGTCGGCGCGAACCAGAACGTTGCCGAAGAGCTCGACGATCCCGACCTTCTGTCCGGAGTTGTTGACGCGCCGCCGCGGCTCGCCATGGAGATGGCTGACCTTATCCGGTTCAAGACCTCGACGCTGACGGCGATCGGTTTCCAGCGAAACGGGGTCTGGGGTGAGGAAACCGCATCCCAGAAGATCGAACATCTTGGCTTGATGTTCGGCGCACTGGCAGCTTCCCAAGCCGGTATCGTTAAAGGTCGCGGCATTCCGCTCAGCCAGTTGAGCTTTGGCCTGCTGGTTTTCCCAGGCGTCTGGGATTGGTACCTGCAATGGCGTGAACAGCGGCGCGGCTTCTATACCAAATGGGAGGAAGACATGTTGATGGTCGCCCAAGCTCTCACCCGCGCGGAGGTGGGCTGGATACGCCATAACTTAGCTGAACCGCCAAGCCTGCTGCATAAACACCCCTCACTATACCCATCAGTTCCGGTGGCGGGCGTGTCCTCGTCCTGACTTCAAAAATTGCGTTTGTGTATTCTAAACAACCGCAGGTCTAATCCTCGCAATCTGAACAATTTGCCAATGCGATCTACACAACGAGCGACCGCTCAATTTGGCCCATGGACCGCTTTTGACCAAATTGCCGTGACCAGTGCGGACCCATGCCAACCTAAGACTTGGCTGGCGCCAGCACGAAATCGTGCTCGACCTGCCAGAATTTTCCCTCAAAGCCGAGCTCTCTGGCTCGAGCGGGATCCTCGGTCAGCTTGAATTCGGCAAGAAGGCTCTCCTTCACGCCAAACACTGCGTCCGAATGGATGTAGGGATCGTCGGGATCAAAGATGTGCGTGACAAGCGTTTCGAACCCTTCCGCCTTGATGATGTAATGCAGATGCGCCGGCCTGAAAGGGTGTCGGCCGAGCGCACCCAACATCTGTCCGACCGGCCCGTCATCGGGGATCGGATAATATTTGGGCTTGACCGCGTGGAACCAATAGCGCCCGTCCTTTCCCGTTCGGAATACGCCGCGCAAGTTGAAATCCGGCTGGATACCTTGCTGCTGCACGTCATAGAAACCTTCGTTATTGGCCTGCCAGACATCGAGGACGGCATTGGCGATCGGCTCGCCATCGGTATCCAGGATACCGCCACTGATGACCATGTCCTCGCCCTTGTGGTCGAGGCAGATATTGGCACCCATCGGCAGTTCAGGGGCATCGGCGACGTGGAACGGTCCGAGTACCGTGCTCTCCGAAGCGCCGGTGGGCTTGCGATTGTTGATCGCATCGACCAGCATCGAAACACCGAGCACATCCGATAGCAGGATGAATTCCTGCCGCCAATCGGTACAGGTGTGGCCTGTGCGCGTGAGGAAAAGGATCGCATCCATCCATTCCTCCTGCGTCGGTTCCAGTTCCTTCACCGCTTCGTGGAGCTTGCGGGTGACCACCTCCATGATCACCTTCAACCGCTCGCTCCTTGCCCCGCCATTGCGGCTTGTGACGACGTCGACGGAATTTTCTTCGGTGAAATAACCGTTTTCTTCAGCACCCATGACGACCTCAGCGATCCAGGATTGTTTTCAGGACGTGGCGCAGTTCGGCTTCCGGTTCGGGGGCCGCCGTGTGCGAACGCCAGGCGACATGATGGTCGGGACGAACGAGCAAGGCGCCGGAATCACTGATCTCGCGGGCACGCGCCCAATCTCCCGTCAGATCCTGCCAGGCCTGCCGGGGGCCGATCTTGTGGACGGCGATCGGCACGCTGAACTCCTTCGACAGCGCCTTTGCCGCTGAAACCCAGCTGTCGCCGCCGATCCCGGTCAGGATCGTGAAGAGGCCATGACCGGTGAGATCGAGGCTGGAGACATTTTCTCCCTGCGCCCCGAACAGCCAGACATGCGGCAGCCTTGCACCAGGCCATGTCGTCGGCTGGCAATGAAGTTCGGCGTCCTTTTCGAAGGCAGGCTCCGGCTGCCCATCCTTGACGACCGCCTTCGATGCATAGCGATGGTTCATTTCGACGCCATGGGCATCGAATTCATAGACCTTATAGGCAATGGCATCGCGGATGGCAGCGCGCTGGCGTTCGGCGGCCTCGCCGTCATCGCAACGCGCATCCATGTTCTGCTGCATCTTCACCGGATCGACGGAGTCGAGCAGTCCAAGCGCCTTGAAGATCGGGCCGAATTCCTCGATCGACTTGTTGGCGCGGGTGACGATCTGCTTGGCGATGGGCGCGCGCTCAGCCTGATAGCTGTCGAGAAGCCCCATTCCCGCCTGGCCCCCGATCACCATGGCAAGCTTCCAGGCAAGGTTGAACCCGTCCTGGATCGAGGTGTTGGAACCGAGGCCGTTCGATGGCGGGTGTCGATGCACAGCGTCGCCCATGCAGAAGACCCGGCCGTTCGACAAGGTCGTCGCATACATATTGTTGACCGTCCAGGTGGAGACCGACTTGATCTTCGGCTCAAGCTCGGGAACGCCGACGAGTTCACGCACGACCTTGGTGGCAAGGGCGTTGTCGACGGCAGGCGCCGGCTGGTTGATGTCGTAACCCCAGACGATCAGCCACTCGTTCCATGGCCTGACCATGCGCACGAGGCCCATGCCGATGCCGCCGACATCAGCGCCCGGCTGCAGCACCCAGTAAAGTACGGAGGGGCGATGGGCGACATAGCGTGACAGATCAGCCTCGAAGAGGATGTTCATCGAGCCGGCCACACCCATCCGGCCCTCGAAGGTCAGGCCGGCATGTTCGGCCACCTTCGAATTGCCGCCGTCGGCGCCGACGAGGAATTTCGAGCGGATCGTCAATTCCTTCCCCGTCAGGCGATCGAGGCAGGTCGTCGTAACACCGTCCACGTCCTGGACGTGGCTCAGATATTCGGTCGACATGCGCGGCTGGGCGCCGCGCGAGCAGGCCGTCTTGAAAAGGAGCGGCTCCATGTAGGTCTGCGGCAGGTCGTTCATCCGGCCGGGTGAGGACAGGATATGCTCGGCGCGCGACAGCGGATGATTGCCCCAGCTCTGCATGCGGCCGATTTCCTCGCCGGCGACCGCCGTGCAGAAGACGTTCTGGCCCATCAGGTCTTGTTCGGTCGCAAACAGATAGGCCTCGTCCTCAACATCCCGGCCGAGATCGCGCAGAACCTCCATTGTACGCTGGTTGGTGATATGCGCGCGCGGCGTATTGGCGAGCCAGCGATAGCGATTGATCACGAGCGGCTCCAGACCGTAGCTCGCAAGCAATGCGGCAGTCGCCGAGCCCGCAGGTCCCGTGCCTATGATCAAGACGTCGGTGTTGATATCAGCCATTCGGCCCTCCCTTTTCATTTGGTAGAACAGGTCCGCCCCTGAGCAGGCGGCGAACCGGAAAGAGTTCCCAACCGGTGCGGTCGGATATCAGCCCCCAGAGCCCCCGGGGCGCAAACAGCATGGTGATGATGGCAAGCGCCCCGAGCGCCAGAAGGTACCAGGAGCCGTAGGCCGAAAAAGCGTTCTGCAGGAAAAAGAAGACCAGCACGCCAAGGATCGGCCCTTCGATCGTGCCTATCCCACCGATGACCGTGATGAAGATGACATAGGCCGTCCAGTCGGTCAGCGAGAAGGCGGCATCGGGCGATATCCGCCCCTTCTGGAGATAGATGAGCGCGCCGATGATGCCGGTGATGAAGGCCGTGAGCAGGTAGATCATCGTCTTCAGCCGGCGTGCATCGACGCCGAGTGCACGCGCAGCCGTCTCGTTGTCGCGCACCGCGGCAAGCCCGAGACCCTGGCGGCTGCGCAACAGCTTGTAGACAGTCGCAATCGTTGCGGCCGCAACGATCAGTGCGAGCCAGAAGGACAGGGCATCGGCTGCCGCGGCCGCCCGCATGCCAAACCAGTCTTCAAGCAGGGAGATGCCGAGCATGTCGCGGGTCGCATCGCGCGGCAGCGACGTGCCGGTGCCGCCGCCGAGCGCCTTCCATTGGGCAAGCAACAGTCGCCCGATCTCGGCAATCACCCAGGTTCCGATCGCAAAATACGGGCCGTAGAGGCGAAAGGCGAAGAAAGCGGTCGGTACGGCAATCAGCATGGCGGCGACGCCGGCAAGCGGAATGGCGAGGATCGGATCGAGCCCGGCAAGGATGACAAGGCCGAAAAGAGCATAGGCGCCGCAGCCGACGAAGAGCTGCTGGCCGACCGAAATCAGCCCCGCATAACCGGCAAGCAGGTTCCAGCTCTGCGCCAGGGTCAGCATCGTCAGGATGAAGAACAGATCCTGCACCACCCCGCGTGACAGGAAAAGCGGTGCTGCCGCAAGGCCGGCGAGCACAACCAAGCAGACCAGCGAAAAGATCTCGGACAGCCGCGTGCCTGTTTCGATCCTCCAATCCGGGGATGCTTGACTATCGGTTGTCATGGTTTCCAAACCCGTGGTCATGGCGCGGCCTCAATCGACAGCGCGCGGAAAGAGGCCGCGCGGCCGCAGGAGCAGAACGATCAGGAAGGCGATATGCCCGGCAAGGATCTGCCATTCCGGATTGATGGCGGCACCGATCGTCTGCGCAAGTCCGAGGATGACGCCGCCGGCAAGCGTGCCCCAGAGCGATCCGAGACCGCCGATGATGACCGCTTCGAAAGCATAGATCAGCCGTGCCGGCCCGGCCGTCGGATCGAAATTTGCCCGCATGCCGAGATAGAGCGCGGCAATGGTCACGATCATCATCGCCAGTCCCGTGGCGATCGCAAAGATCGAGTTCGGGCGGATGCCCATCAGGCCGGCGGTGACCACATCGTCCGACGTGGCGCGGAAGGCGCGCCCGAGTGCGGTGCGATAGATGAGCTGGTTCAGAGCGACAATCACCACGACAGCCGAGCCGAAAGTCAGAAGCGGCATCAATCCGGCATTGATGCCGCCCAGCTGCAGCGAGGCAGTCTCAAGCGATCCGGCGGAAATCCTTCTGCTGTCGGCAGTGAAGACCTCCAGAAGACCATTTTGGATGACGATGGACAGGCCGAAGGTCACAAGCAGTGGCGGCAAGACATCCTTGCCGAGCGTGCGATTGAGAAGGTGGTACTGCAGCAGCCAGCCGATCGCAAACATCAAGGGCGCTGCAATCAGCGCCGCGATGAATGGATCGAGGCCGAGCGACGAAACGAGAAGCAGGATCATGAAGGCTGCCAGCACGATGAGGTCGCCATGGGCAAGATTCACAAGCCGCATGATGCCGAACACCAGACTGAGGCCGGCCGCAAACAGTGCATAGAGCCCGCCGAGCAACACGCCCTGAAGAAGCGTATCAAGCCAGTTCATCGCTCTCCGCTCCAAAATAGGCTGCATGGATCTGGGTCCGATCGAGGTCGGCCGGGCGCCCGCTCAGGGTGATCCGTCCCTCCATCATGCAATAGACGCGATCGGCGACCTTCAGGGCCTGGGCGATATCCTGCTCGACGATGACGATTGCCATGCCGGATGCGCGAATGCGGCTGAAGGCTGCGTAGATATCCTTGATGACGACGGGCGCCAGACCGAGGCTGAGCTCATCGCAGAGCAAGATCTCGGGGTTCGACATCAGGGCACGGCCGATTGCCACCATCTGTTGTTGGCCGCCCGAAAGCGCAGTCGCCGGATTGCCGCGCCTTTCCTTCAGGATCGGAAACAGCGTGTAGACGCTTTCCAGCGACCAGGGGCCGGATCGCTTGCAGCCGTAGCTGCCGACCTGCAGATTTTCTTCCACCGTCAGCGAGGCAAAGAGCTTGCGCCCTTCCGGCACGAGAGCAATGCCGCGGCGCACGACATCAAAAGAAGGCATCGCACCGATCGCCTCGCCCTGATGCAGGACCATATCCGCCCGGTTGGCAATCACACCTGCAATCGAGCGCATCAGCGTCGACTTGCCGGCACCGTTGGCGCCGATGACGGCAATCGTCTCGCCGGCATCGAGATTAATGTCGATGCCGAAGACGGCCTGGAAATCACCGTAAAAGGCCGTCAGGCCGCGGGTTTCAAGAAGGCTTGCCATCAGACCTCCATACCGAGATAGATGGCGCGCACCTCGTCCGAAGCCATGATCGCTTCCGGTGCACCGATACCGACGACACGCCCGAAATTGAGGACTAGGATGCGCTCGGCAACGGCGGTCAGCGCGTGCAGCACATGCTCGATCCAGATGATGGTCATGCCGCGCTGGTGAATGCGCCTGATCGTCGCCACCAATTGCCGGCATTCGCCCTCTGTCAGGCCGCCGGCGATTTCGTCGAGAAGCAGGAGCTTCGGCCGGGTGGCAAGCGCGCGGGCGAGTTCCAGCCGCTTGCGCTCTAGAAGGGTCAGCGATGCCGCCTGTCTATTGGCCTTGGCGATCAGGCCGGTCTCGACCAGGATGTCGGCGCAGAAACCGGCGACATCGGCTTCGCTCGCCCGTGTGCCGAAAGCGCCTGCGACGAGCAGGTTTTCATAGACGGTCAGACGCTCGAAGGGCTGCGGGATCTGGAAGGTGCGGCCCATGCCGGCAAGGCAGCGCTGCATCGGCGGCGTATGGGTAACGTCCCGGCCGTCGAAGCGGATTGCCCCGCCCGCGACGGACAGATTACCGTTGATCAGGTTGAAGAGCGTGGATTTGCCGGCACCATTCGGCCCGATGACGCCGAGCGCTTCGCCTGGCTCGACCGAAAAGCGGATATCCTCGGCAACGACGAGCGCACCGAAGGATTTCGAGACAGCATTGAGTTCCAGGATGGGCATCGGCCAATCTCCGCAAAGATCCGCCCGGCCGCAAAGCCGGGCGGACGTGCCTTACGCCAGCGCTTCGAGCTTGCCGCCGAGCGGCACGTTCGAGGCAAGGCCGTTTTCGACGACGATGAGATCGTAGCCGCCGCCCGATTTCATCCGCCACTGACCGCCGACCAGCGGCGTCTTGGCGACGTTCTTCTGGGCGAAGGGCGGAAGCTTCTCATTGCCCCAGGCAATAGGTCCGACAAGCGTGTCGAGCTTGGTCTCGCCGATCGCTTTTGCGACCGCATCACCGTCGCTGACATCGCCGGCGCGCTTCATCACGTCAACGGCAAGCTCGAACAGTGCATGGGCAAAACCGATCGGCTGCGTCCAGGGACGGCCTGTGGATTTCGTAAAGGCATCGGCGACGGCAGCCGTCGTCTCGCCCGTCAGTGACGATTTGAACGGATGGCTCGGTGTCCACCAGACTTCCGTCGACAGATTGTGGCCGGCATTGCCGAGCGCCTCAACCGTCTGCGGAAAGAGCAGCGCCTTGCCGATCGAGGCGATCTTTGGCTTCAGACCCTGCTGCTTGGCCTGGTTCCAGAAGGTGGTGAGATCCGGCGGGATCATCACGCCGGTCAGAATATCCGTGCCGGCCTGCTTGAAGGCATTGATCTGCGCGGAGAAATCGTCCGTCAGGTTCTGATAGCGACCCGTGTCCGTCAGCCCATAGCCGAGCTTTTCAAGCACCGGCGGGAAGCCGACGACCTTGTCGCCCCAGGCATTGCCGTCCCCGTCATTCGGAAAGAGCCCGCCGATCTTCTTGTTGGTTTCGATCTGCCCCCACATGCCGGTGAAGACGGCAATGATATCCTCCAGGCCCCAGAAGAAATGATAGGCATAGTCGAAGGGCTTCCATGAGGCAGGATCGCCCGGATTGCCCTGCTGGCCGATGAACCAGGGTTGCCAGGGCGCAACCGTGGAAATGCAGGGCATGCCCTCGCCTTCGCAGATCGTCGAGACCGGATTGGTCGTCTCCGGCGTCGAGGAAACCAGCATCAGGTTGATCTGGTCATCGACGATCAGCTCCTTGGCGACCTCGGCAGCGCGGTTGGGGTTAGATTGGCTGTCCTTGACCACGACCTCATAGTTGAGGCCGAGCTTCTTGGTCGTCGCCAGGAAAGCGTCGATGACGAACTTGTCGGCCTCCCCGAAGGCTGCAAGCGGACCGGTCTGGGGGCTGACATAGCCAAGCTTGATTGCCGCCGTCTGACCGATTGCCGGCGTGGCAAGGCTGGATGCGACAATCGCGGCTCCGCCGGCTGCCGTCGTCTTCAGAAAATCGCGCCTCGTAAACATGTGTCCTCCCATTGTCCTCTCCTCCCAAAGAGTGCTTAGTCAGGCAGACGATCAATCTGCCGGTCGGCGGCCGTCCCAGGCCTCTTGCAAAAGCGCCCTGATTGAATCCCGGTCGATCGGGCGCGGGTTCCAGTATGGATTCTCAACGGCAATCGACGCCGCACGGTCGAGATCGGCCTCGGTCAGCCCGAATTCCTTGAGCGTCAACGGCGCGCCAATCGACCTGGCGAAATCCCACAGCCCGCCGCCGATCGAGCCTGCGAAGAGATCGGCAGCAGGGGCAAGTTCGATTGCTGCGGCCCTGGCATTGAATGCGGCCGTATGCGGCAGCATCACCGCATGGGTCTCGGCATGCGGGGTGTCGAAGGAGCCGCCGAGCGTGTGGCAGATCTTGTGATGCAGCGCCATGCCGACCGTGCCAAGCACCGTGCCGCAGAGCCAGGCGCCGTAGAGCGCTTCATTTCGGGCATCGGCATCGTCAGGCGCTGTTACGATTTTTGGCAGGCTTCTGGAAAAAGCGCGCAGCCCCTCGAGCGCCATCAGGGTCGAAATAGGATTACGATCACGTGCATAAAGGCCCTCGAGCGCATGCGCCATGGCGTTGAGGCCGCTCGTCACACTCATCGAAACCGGTAGCCCCAGGGTCAAGGCCGGGTCGTAGATGACGATTTCCGGCAGGATCCGTGCATCGCGCACGGTCGTCTTGCGACCGCCTTCCGTCTGGCCAAGAATGGGCGTGACCTCGGAACCGGCATAGGTGGTCGGCACGACGATCTGCAGAAGGTCGGTGCGATAGGCAATCGCCTTGCCAAGGCCAGTCGTCGATCCTCCGCCAAGCGAGACCACACAATCCGCCTCGATTTCGGCCACCATCTTCATCGCGGTCTCGGTCACGTCGACCGGCGTGTGCATGGTAGCGCCGGCAAAAACGCCGCAGGCAAGGGAGCCAATTTCGGTTGCCAGCGCTTCCGCATCCGCCCTTTGATGGGGCGTTGCAAGGACGAGCGCCCGCTTGCAGCCCGTCGTCACAATCCATTCGGCGACCTTGCTCCTGCTGCCGTCGCCGAAGACAATCCGGGCCGGACTGCCGGCATAGGAAAACGCGTCGATCATGCCGCCCTCCCCGGTTTTGCCCGGACCATGACGAAGATAAGCTCCACCGCCTTTGCACTACGTCCGTCGACCTCGACGGGATCGAAAGAGGTGATGAGTTCGGGCCGCACGCCAAACAGCGCGTCTTCGTGCAGGTGCGGATCGCTTGCGTCATAAACGTGCGTCGTAATCGTCTCGAAGCCCTTTGCACGCACGACGAAATGCAGATGCGCCGGCCGGCGCAAGGGATAACCGGCCGCAGACAGCAGCCGACCGACTGGACCGTCGGCCGGCACGCCGTAGCCGGACGGAACAATAGAGCGATAGGAAAAGCACCCCTCTACATCGGTTCTGAACAGGCCCCGCAGATTATGTTCGGGCTGGAGATCCGGTTGCTGGTTCTCGTAGAAGCCCTCTGCATTGGCCTGCCAGGTCACGACCTCAGCGCCTGCGACGGGCAGGCCGTCGAGATCCTGAACGCGAACCGACACCATAAGCGGTTCGCCGATGCCATCGAGCGAGATCGACGAAGCCGAAGCACGTGCAGGCGCATCGGCTCGGAAGAAGGGGCCGCGGATGGTATTGGGAGTTGCCCCCTTCGGCCGACGCGAATTGATGTCTTCAATAAGTGCCGAAGCGCCGATCAGGTCGGACAGAAGCACCCATTCCTGCCGGCGCTCGTCCGAAGCATGACCCACCTCCGTCAGAAAAGCGATGAACCTTCGCCACTCGTCCTGGGTCGGCCGAAATTGCTTGATGAGGTCGTGCGCATGGGTCACGGCGGCTGCGAGCAACTCGACTAGCCTCGCGTCCCTGCCGGCAGAAAAACGCTCAGCGAAGGCTTCAGACGATGTCGCCTCGCTGAATGTGAGCGGTTGAGAGCGCCCCGCCATGCCAATCCTCCCCGACTTGCTCTGCGACGTATGCGGAGAATAGCAGGCAGAGCCACATCGATTGATGATTTTGTTGAGAGATAATATAACGGATCGTTATGAAGATCGATGAGCGTCACCTGATCCAGCTCGCAGCCGTCGTCAAGACCGGCGGTGTTACCGAAGGCGCGGCTTTGCTGGGACTTGCACAACCTGCCGTCTCGCGCACCTTGTCCATGTTGGAAAAGCGCTTGGGCGAGCCGCTTTTCGTCAGGGGCCGTCGGCCCCTGCAGCCGACAGCCTTTGGCCTGGCGCTCGCCGAGCATGGTTTCGTCATGCTGGCGGCCTCCCGCAAGGCCTCCGATCTCGTCGAGAGTTTCAGGGTCGGCAAGAGTGGCGTCGTGCGCGTCGGCGGCACGCCCTTTTTCATGGATGGGCTGATTGCCGGAATCTGTGCGGAGTTTCAGTCGAGCCACCCCGATGTGCGCATTGATCAGAGCTACGGCTACTTCCCGGATCTCAGGGTAGCGCTGAAAGCCGACCAGATCGATCTTGCTATCTGCCCGATCGATATTCTCGATGAAGGCTCGGGGCTTGAGTTTCAACAGATTCTTCCCGGCCGCAACGTTGTCGCCTGCCGTGTCACGCACCCCCTGCTCTTGAAGCGGCGGCCGCAGCCGAGCCATCTTCTCGAATATCCCTGGGTCGCACCGCCACCGGGTAGTCCCTTGCTTGCGGATTTGCGCGCGCTGCTTCTTTCATTCGGCGCAACCGAGCTCAAGATCCGCTATTCGGGCGGTTCGCTGATGGCGGTGATCAACTATCTGAAGACCGCCGATGCACTGACAATCATGCCCCATAGTGTCGTCTTTGCGCAACGCAAGGACAAATCGATCACGGCATTGCCAATCACCATTCCGCATCCCGAACGGGCACTGGCGATTCTCAGCCGTGTTGATGCGCCGCGCTCTCCCGCCGTCGACCAGTTTGCCACATTTGTCCGCTCCGGTTTCGAAAACTTGCGCCACCTCATCAAACGCCATGAAGAAGCGGTCGTATGGGGTCTTTGATATGCCAGCCGCTCGATCAGTGAGGACTTTTGACGGCACTTCCGGGACGAGACCAGCATAGCCGGCTGAACGAGATCAAATTGCCGCTTCCCGTCGTTCACAGCAACGATCCAGTTTCCCCCTCGCGCACGGCAAGGCACTGGCGCGAGCTGTGGCGGACGCGAAGTCTGTGAAGACCGAAGGCGACGGCCATGAAATTCATCCCGAGGATTGGGAAAAGATCATTTCTGCTATCGACGAACATGACGAACTCTCGTCAAGTGACCGAGGCAAAACCACGTGAGGATGGACATGTTGGATCGTGCTGACTTCTATGATGCAGAGTTAAAGCGGCACAATCAGCATATGCGTGCCGCCGCCTCCGTTGGAATACGTGACCGCGTGCTCGATATCGGTTGCGGGGCAGGACAAACGACGCGTGAGGCCGCCCGTGTCGCGGTGGAGGGCGAGGCGATCGGCGTGGATACTTCCACAGAGATGCTTGAGGTTGCGCGACGACGTTCCAACGAAGCGGGATTGCGAAACATTGCCTTTGAGCAGGGTGACGCCCAGCACCACGCATTTCCGGCTGCGGGCTTCGACCTCTGCATCAGCCGGTTTGGCGTCATGTTCTTTGCTGATCCGGCGGCAGCGTTTGCCAATGTAGCCCGCGCGATGCGTCCGGGCGCGCGCCTTGTATGGATGGTGTGGCAGAGCCAGGAGCGCAACGGTTGGTCTGGTGCCATCAGGCAAGCCTTGGCTCCGGGAATTGCGATTTCCGCACAGGCTTCCACGCCGTTTTCGCTTAGCGATCCCGCCATCGCTGCAGAACTTCTCAAGACGGCCGGCTTTGTTTCGATCGATTTTGCCGAGGTGCGAGAACCGGTTTTCTACGGACCGGACGTCGATACGGCCTTTGACGCGCTCGTCGAGCTCTATCTTGTGAAGGACGCGCTGGCGCAAACCGGTGAAGCGCCCGACACGGCGCTGCAGCGGCTGCGCGAACTGCTGGAGGCATATATGACCACGGAGGGCGTACTCTTTGAGTCGCGCGCGTGGATCATTACAGCTCGCAGGGCGTAAATCGGAGCCGAAGGCTGACTGACGAGGAGATGTCCTCGCCGTTAAACATGCGTTTCGGCCGGCACTCGTCGACGCCGATGAAGCCGTTCTACTCATGCTCAAAGTCGCATCCGGTCGCCTTCGCGCCGAGCGGATGAAACTGGTGGAGAGGCACCCTGAAGCCGGTGTTTTAAGGTTTCAGATCGAGCAGCGCCAGGCCGCTTCCATCCATGGCGAAGGGCACGGAGGCATGCTGATGCGCCACCATCCAGCGGCCAGCGTGCTTCACGAGGCCAAGGGTTTGGCGGTACCAAAGATCGACTTCGGTGCCGTCGGTCTTCGTTCCCGTCATGTGCAGCAAGCCACTCCAGAAAGCTACGTCTCCGCCAACTGTCAGCTTAGCGTCGTACACTTCGCTGCCGATCGAACCTTCCCAGGTGTCGAACCAGGCCTGCAGGCCCGCCTCGTCCTTGCCGTGATAAACGAGCGGCGGCGCCAACGAAAACTCTACAGAATCGTCGGTTTCGTAGAGCAATGCGCCTTTGGCGTCTTTTTCGCCGAGCGCGGTGGCACGCATCATCAGCATGGCGACAATCGCCTCTTCTTCGATATTGGCGTTGGTTTCTTTGCTCATTGGCCGTTCTCCTGTCCTGTTGTTAAGCATAGGACGAACGGAGGAACGACAATTCGACATTGACGACGCGAGAATTCTTCGCCTTCACCGATCCAGCAGCATCGGTAATGAGGTGATGAAGCGTATCGGAGCTTTCAGCATCGCGACGCGTCGACAGACGCGGGAAAGCAGGAATTCGCGTCACACGAGGGCGTGACGAAGGGCAGGCGCTTCAGCGTCGCGGCGACAGGTCCGCATGATCCAGCGCCATAGTGATGATACGCTCGTCTGTCTCTTGCCAAAAACGCAAACACTGCTGCCCGCCACGCGATCATTCGCCTGCTCAGCTCTTCACCGACCCGGCTGCCATGCCCGCCAGGAAGTAGCGTTGGGCAATCAGATACAGGACCAAAAGCGGGAGCGATCCCAGCACGCTCATCGCCATCATCTCGTTCCATTCGAAAGCATGTTGGCCCATAAGCAATTCAATACCGATGGGAACAGTCCGCATGTCCATCGACTTCGTCAAAGTCAGGGCAAAGAGGAATTCGTTCCATGCCAGCAGAAACGTATAGACCGCCGTCGCGACAATGCCGGGTACAGACAGCGGGATGATCACACGCCATAGCGCCGTCCAGCTCGACCCGCCGTCGACAAGCACTGCCTCGTCGAGTTCCTTTGGCAGGGTATTGAGATAGCCCGTCATGAGAAGGATCGCATAAGGCAGGGTGAAGACCATGTAGGTCAAAATCAGCGCAAAATAGGTGTTGAAAATACCAAAGGCGACGACCATGCCGAAATAGGGGATCAAAAGCGTGATCGGCGGCACGGTCTGCGTGCTGATGATGAACACGTTCAGCGTTTTCTTGAGCCTGAATGAATACCGGCTGAAAGCATAGGCCGTCAGGATGGCGATCAGCACCGTCAGAACCGTTACCACTCCAGCGACGAGATAGCTGTTGATAAAGAAGCGAACCTTCGTTGGGTCGTTGAAGATCGAAAGATAGGCGACACTGGTGAATTGGTCGGGCAGCAGCCGCGGCGGCAGGGCAAAGATCTCGGTGTTTGATTTCAAGGACGTGAAGAACATCCACAGGATCGGAAAGCCCGCGAAGACCAGCCCGACCGCCAGCCCGAGATATGTCAGAAGGGTCGGCACAATGGTTCGACTGAGAGAGCGTTTTGCCATTGCCGGTCACCTGGCCTTCTGATGTTTGATGTAGAAATATGTGGCGCCCATCGAGATGATCAGAATGAAGATTGCGCTCGCCGACGCGCGCGAAAATTCATAACTCGAAAAAGCAAGTTTGTAGGTGTAGGTGCTGAGCACTTCGGTCGCGTAGATCGGACCGCCTCCCGTCGTCATCCACACGAGGGGAAAGACCTGCATCGTCCAGATAAAATCAAGCAAGGCGATGCTGATGATGATCGGCATCAATTGCGGGATCGTGATGTAGCGGAATTTCTGGAACTCGTTGGCGCCGTCAATACCGGCAGCCTCGTAGAGATCCTTGGGAATGCCCTGAAGACCAGCGAGAAGGCTGACCATATAGAGCGGATATCCCGCCCAGATATTCGCAAAGGTCAGCGCGTGTAGCGCGGTTCTCGTCGAAGAAAACCACTCGACCTTGAAGTCAATGATATGGAGCGTCATCAGGATGCTGTTGACGACGCCATTGGGATCCAGGAGCAGCCGCCAGATGATCGCTATGATCACCGCCGTGAAGAGCCAGGGCAAAATGTAGAGAACCCGCAGGATGCTTCTGATCAACGGATCGACACGCTGGCTGTTGAGCAAAAGGGCGAAGGCCAGACCGATCAGAAGATGGAAGATAACGCTCATTATCGTGAAGTAGAGTGTCTGCCCGACCGACTGCCAGAAAATCGGATCTTTGAAGATCGTCACATAGTTCTGCAAACCGACGAAAGACGCGTCCTTCTTCGTGATTGCACCGTCCATCAGCGAATAGCGCAAGACGGTGAGCATGGGAAACAGCATCAGCAAGCAAAACAAAAACGTGGCCGGGGCAACATAGAAGTACGGAA
This sequence comes from Rhizobium sp. 01T437, assembly GCF_056398505.1. Classification (NCBI taxonomy): domain Bacteria; kingdom Pseudomonadati; phylum Pseudomonadota; class Alphaproteobacteria; order Hyphomicrobiales; family Rhizobiaceae; genus Rhizobium; species Rhizobium sp. 01T437. Next base: position 147,544 of record NZ_JBFTPM010000014.1, on the reverse strand, counting down.
CCAGCCTCTTTCTTATTCTTCGTCGTGTTGTGGCGGCTGCGTGTTGGAAGTAAATCACGCTGCCGCCACCGTCTTGGGAGACTACTTGGCGAATTCGGCCAACCATTGCTTCTGCGTATTGGCGGCTGCCTCCTTTGCGCCTTGCTGACCGTCGAACATCTTTTGAACTTCGACGTTCATCTGGCGCATGAGATCTTCGGCCACCGGCAGTCCGACGAATTCGTTGGCCAGCTTCCCGCTCTGGAAGATTTTGAAGGCTTCTTCAAACAGTGGGTCCGACTTGGAGAAATCGGGTTTGGCGTGGATATTGCCCGGGAAGGCATTGGCGATCGACACGAGGCGGCTGTTCACTTCCGGGCTCATCAAATATTCGACGAGCTTCCAGGCTTCGGCCTTGTGCTCGCTTTTGTCGCTGATGCCGATACCCCAGGAAGCATAGGGCAGCCCGCGCTTGCCGGTGTAGCCGTCGACGGCGGGAAGGGCCGAGATGCCGAACTTGAGATTGGGGTTACGCTGGCGAATGAGATTGATGTGCGCCAGCGAGTCGATCATCATGCCGACGCGACCGTTGACAAACTCTTCGACCTTGTCCTGCTCCTTCTTGGCAAAGATGCCGGGCGAGATGACGCCGGCGTCCTGCAACGACTTGATGTATTCAAGCGTGCCGACGACGGAGGCGTTTTCCAGATCGGGCTTGCCGTCCTTCAGCATGGAAGCTCCGGATGCCCAGACCCAGGACATCACGTCATTCTGGATGCCGCCCGGATTTTGCAGCGAAAGCGGCAGCACCCAACCATATTGGTTCTTCTCCGCATTGGTCATCTTCTTTGCGGCAGCGGCGAATTCGGTGCGGTTTGTCGGCATCTTTTCGACGCCGGCAGCCTTTGCCAAATCGAGGTTGACGAAAACAGGGTAGACGAACGAAGCAAGCGGGAACATGACGCTCTGCCCGTTGACCTTGATGATGTCGGCGATCTGGCTCTGATCGTATTTGGCGTCAGCCATCAGGCTGTCCATCGAAGCGATGGCGCCCTGCTTTGCCAGGCCGTTAACCCATGCTCCGTCGAGGCCGACGACATCGCTGAGTGTCCCGGACGCAGCGCCCACGACGATCTGGTCATGGGTGGCGGAATAGGGACCGCTGACAAGCGTCACCTTGATGTCGGGGTTCTTGGCTTCAAAGTCGTCCATGATGCTGCGCAGAGCACCGGCGGGCATTTCCGGCTCCCACCATTGGATGAACTCGAGATTGGTCTGAGCAAAGGCGCAGCTGGCGCAAAGTGCCCAGACAGCCACGGCAAACTGTGCCGCCACGATATATCTTCTGACGTTCATGTTTCCCTCCCTAGGAACGATATTTTGCTCGATCCTCCCGATCGATACCAAAGTAGGTTCCTTCAGGGGTCTGGCTGTCAATGAAGAACTGCAAACGGAAAAAGCAAGAGGGCTATAGGAGCGAGAGAATCTAAACTAACATGTTGATTTATATGTACTTTTCTCTCGGATTTTGTCCTGATTTTTTCTTTCTCGCACATTCCTCGTGTCGCATTTTTTCTTTACTTTCGTAAACAAATGAAAGCCACGCCGCTCAAAGGAAAGCAAATGAAAGGGTCGCGGATTAGCGAAAACAAGGTCTCTGCAGGGCCAGGTTAGCCTTGGAAACAACATCTTAAAGTTGTTCTGATGCGCCAACCAGTACCGGAGGAACCAGACCTGGAGACGTGAGATCTTGCGCTCGCTGCTGATCCGCCGCGCGTCAAGCTGTTAAGCGAGAAGCTTTGGGGCAAACACTTGCGAGCAACGAAGCAAGCGAGCGTTCTTGCGGTTGCTACACACCAGATCCGCTGTCGCGGACGATGCTAGATTGCCAGATGCGTCTGGGGATCGAAGAAGTGCAGCTTGGCAGCATCGATCGCCAGGTTGATCACGGCACCCGGCTGGATCGCGCTAACGGCCTCGAACTTCGCGACCGCGTTTGCCGCACCGCTCAGGTCCTCGACGGCATCGGGGTCGCCGGAATCGATACGCACCGCGTCGATCTTCAAATGAACGATCAGCTCGGAGCCCAGTTCCTCGATCGTTTTTACGAGGGCCGGGATCGTCGCGTAGCGTGATCCCGATTCCAGGCTGCCGTCGTAAAGGTCTTCCGGGCGAATGCCGAAGACGACAGTTTTGCCTTCGAACGCGGCCAGACCGGGAGAATGCTCGAATGCGCTCGCCGACAGCGGTATGGAGAAGGCCGGCAGTTCGATCCTGCCGTTCTGCAAACGGCCTTCGAACAGGTTCATCGACGGCGAGCCGATGAAACCTGCGACGAAGGCGTTGACCGGCCGGCTATACAATGTTTTTGGCGTGTCGACCTGCTGGAGGACGCCGCCCTTCAAGACCGCAACCCGGTCGCCCATGGTCAAGGCTTCGGTCTGATCGTGCGTCACATAGATCGTCGTCACGCCAAGCTGTCTTTGCAGGCTGACGATTTCGGCGCGCATTTGCACGCGCAGCTTGGCATCGAGGTTTGACAGGGGCTCGTCCATGAGAAAAGCTGCCGGTTCCCGCACCATTGCGCGTCCCATGGCGACCCGCTGGCGTTGGCCGCCGGAGAGCGCGGCCGGTTTGCTGTCGAGCAGCGTATGCAATTGAAGGGTCTTTGCTATTTCGTGGACCCGCTTCGTGCGCTCTTCCTTGCTCTTGCCCGCAAGTTTCATCGAGAAGGCAATATTTTCGAATACCGTCATATGCGGATAGAGCGCATAATTCTGAAAGACCATCGCTATGTCCCGGTCCTTCGGCGCGAGATCCTCGACATTCTCTCCACCGATGCTCAGCGTCCCGCTGCTGATTTCCTCCAGCCCGGCGATCATGCGCAATGCCGTCGATTTTCCGCATCCCGAAGGGCCGACGAGGATGAGGAACTCGCCATCATTTATCGTCAGGCTAAGATCCTTGATCGCGTGGAATTTGGTTCCAAAGGTCTTGCAAATCTTATCCAGTACAACAACAGCCACGGCACTTCCTCCTTAGTATCATCGCCATCCAATCCTGAAGACAGCCCCTCCCCGGCGCTGTTTCAGATCGAACCGAAACCGTCATCTGCGCAGTGCTAATCCGATCGTCCAGAGCACCAGTGTGATGAACTCTCAGTCTGCCGGCGCAATCGGTCTGGGCGCGGACGCATCTTCCCTCGCCAGCCACGCAAGACAGGCGCTTTGATCCGGCAGAGCCATGCGGCCACCGGGGCCCGTCACCGAGATCGCGGCTGCGGCAGTTGCATAAACGGCGCAGTCGACAGGCTGCTTTCCCTGTGTCAGCGCAAAAGCATAAGCGCCGTGAAAGCAATCTCCGGCGCCCGTCGTGTCGACCGCTTTGACCTCGTAGGCCGGAACATGCCACAAAACGGCGTCTCCCGTCTGCCTGATATAGGATCCTCGCTCACCGTCGGTCAGAACGACTGCGGTGCGGTCGTCAGACCAAAGCTTGTGCAGGATCAACGTCGGATCGGTTTCGCAGGAATAAGTCTGCGCAAATTTCAATGGCAATACGAGATGGTTGGACAGGCTCATCAATCGTTCGGTCGCAGGCCCGATCGTCCATTCAATGTCTGCCACCACCGCCAGACCCAGCTTGCGGGCGCGCGCAACAATCGTATCTGCGTGGGTGGCATAGCCGTCGATCAACAGCACCTGGGCTTGTGCAAGAGTGCTGTCGGCCAATGCCTCGGAGGTTCCGTGCGGCACATCATCGTCATAGGCGATAAACCTGTCGCCTTCAGGCCCGACCGTGATCACCGACCGTATTGGCCTGGCATCGGGGCGGCAGGGCGCAAAGGATATATCGACCCCGAGCCGTTCAAGCTCGCGGGCGCTGATATCGCTAAGAGGCTGATCACTCAGCCAACCGATGAAACCAGCCCGTCCTCCCAGCTTTGCGACCGCAACAAGGGCCGTCGCGACATTGCCGCCGTGGTCCTGGGTGCGACTTGTCACCTTTCCCTTGCCGGCACTCAGCGGTCGATCGACATAGATGAGATCGTCGATCGCCAGAGCCCCGAAGCCCAGAACCTGAAGGTTGTGTGTCACCCGTCAACCGCCCGCGGCAGCGAGCGCCTCTTGCGGCGCCATACCGCTGTGAATAACAAGCTTGAAGGCGCGCGCCGCCATCGTCGTATCGCCGTGTCCCCAAAGGTTTCGCCCCACCACGGCGCCCTTCGCTCCCGCCCGCAGGGCGTCGGCGGTCTGGGTCAGAGCCCCGAGCAGATTTTCGGTTTTCGGACCGCCCGCGATAACGATGGGAACCGGGCAAGTGGCGACGGTTTCTTGGAATGAACCGAAGTCCCCGGTGTATCCGACCTTGATCACGTCAACGCCTGTCTCAAACCCGATCCGCACGGCATAAGCGATTTCGTCGGGAGTGAATACGATCTTGCCGCCGTTTGAATAGTCGCGGGGATAGACATGGGCAACGACCGGCATTTCAAAGCGAGCAGCGGCGTTGACAGTATCGGTGAGCCAGCGAATATATTCGCCTTCCGTATTGCCGCGCACCGGAATGGCAACGGCCAGAGCATCGGCACCGTAGCGCACCGCGTCCTCGGGTGTCGCGATCAACTGACGGATTCGATCGTCCGGCGTAAAGCAGCCGGCTTGAATGACCAGCGCTGCCTTGCCGGCATAGGCAGGCCACAAATGGCGCGCAGCCCCAGGCTGAATGCTGATATAGTCCGGCTCTCCGGCCATCACCCGCTTCAATGCGCCCGGCAGATCCGCCAGGCCGCCCTCACGGACGTTGCCATAGCCAACGAAGTGGTCGACCGCGCCACCGAACAAATGCCCCGACGGATGTGAAAACAGCCGTGACAGGCGAATTTTGGTTCCAAGGCCCATATCGATGCTGTCCCTTTACAAGTTTGATTTCGCGTTGAGACCCTAACTCGAAAATAAACGAATATTCAATATTTCGATTTCTTTCGTTTTGATTTAAGATGACGAAAATGCGGGCTGGACACGTGCCGACACCGCCTTTTCTCGCGTTTTTTGACCACAGTGGTTGCCGTGCATTTTCGATTTTCGAAAGCTCAGCACCGTCACTTATTCGAAAGGAATTCGAGGTCACACATGCTTGCGGAACAACGGCGACATCAGATCATGCTGGAACTTCAGCGCACCGGCCAAGCGCGCACCACACAGCTGGCGGAAAACTTCGGCGTCTCCGAGGTGACCATCAGATCCGACCTGGAAATTCTGGATGCCAAGAAGCAGCTCATCAAAACGCATGGCGGCGCGATCGCATTGCCGGCCAGTTCGCCCGCGGCAGCCTTCGAAGAACGGATGAACCGCAATTTCGATGCCAAACGGCGCATCGCGCAGATGGCGGCACGCCAGATCATCGACAACCAGTCCGTTGTGTTCGACAGCGGCTCGACCCTGCTGCAGGTCGCCATGCAAATGCCCCCGGTCAATAACGTCGTGGTGGCCACAACCGCCATGAATATCGCGCAGCATCTGATGTATCGGCCGGGGCTGGACGTGCATATGATAGGTGGCCGGGTCTTTCCGAGCACCGTCAGCACGATCGTCTCGGATTCCGACAAGGCCGTGGGCGGTCTTGTCGCCCACCAGGCGTTCCTCAGCGCTCATGCCATCGACCACGCATTCGATGTCGTCGATGTCTCGGAAGACATTGCACGCACCAAACGCAATCTGGTCCGCATGGCGAGGCGCGTGATCCTCGTGGCGGATTCCAGCAAGTGGGATATTGGCGCCTCGTCCAAGGCATTTTCGCTTTCCCGGGTCGATCTGATCATCACCGACACCGGCATGCCGCACGGGATTCGCAGTCGGCTGGACAAGCTGGGGGTCGAAGTGCGCTATGTGTAGAGGCGATTACGCCGCCAATTGTGCTTTATGTAACAAAAAATTTTGCGCATGCGACATTGTCAGGCTACAAACGCAATTCGAAAGCCCTCACACTGACCGCCTTTGCGACATCGGCTGATGCAGACGAGCCTTGGCGCAGTGCAACCAGAATTGCCAATGGACAAGATGACGATCAAAACCATGGACGATTTCGCCCGGTCCTGTGGCGTTTCTCGTCCAACGCTTTCTAGATATTTCGATAACCCGAGCAGCGTAAAACCGGGGACGCGCAAACGCATCGAGGAGGCGCTATCGGCGTCGGACTACCGTCCTAATCTCTATGCGCGCAATCTCAATCGCAAGAGGACACGGAACATTGGCATTCTCGTGCCTGTCATCACAGATCCATTCTATGCCGAAATGGTCAACCGTCTGGAATTGCTCGTCCGTGGTGAAGGTTACTGGCCAATCGTCATCTCGTCCCACGGCTTGCCAGATCTTGAAGCCGAGGCTGTGAACACACTTCTGTCCTTGAAGGCTGCCGGCGCGATCATCGCGCCTCTCGGTCTCTCTTCCGAGCCTGGCATCTTCGAAAAACTCCGGGAGAGCATTCCCATTGTCTACTTCGATACGTTCATCGAAGGCGACACGCCCTTCATTGGCAACAACAACGCCCAAAGCGTCGCGACGATTGTCGACTATCTCTGCCGATCGGGCGAGCCGCCTGCATATTTCGACATTCCGCATGTCAATCACAATTCCGGGGAGCGGCTGGCAAGCTATATCGCCACGATGGGGTCGCTCGGTTTCGAACCGGTCGTGTTCGGCGCCACCGAGAGCTACGGCTGGGATTTCGAACGTATGGGATATGAGCAGACCGACGCAATGATCGCGGCTGGAACGCTCCCGGGCAGGACGATTCTCTGCGCGAACGATCGCCTCGCCTTCGGTGCGATGGCAGCCGCCCACTCACGCGGCCTTCGCGTCGGCCGCAGGAGCGATAGCGATCTTCGCATCGCCGCCCATGACGACCACCCTCTCAGCCGCTATACCTGCCCGCCATTGACGACGATGGCGCAAGACTTCACCGCCATGGCACGCAGCAGCGTCGACACACTGCTTTCGATGCTGGACGAAGACAATGACACCACGCAGGTCGCTGCACGAAAAATCATCCTCGACGGTACATTGGTGATGCGTCAGTCGGCGTGATCGACGAGGCTGCGCCATCCGGCAACCGCCTCTTCCACCGCCCGCCGCGCCGCCGCAATGTGCCGCCCCATGGAAACGAAGCCATGGATCTGGTCCTGCCAACGCCGCAGGGCTACAGGGACACCCGCCTCGGCAAGCCGGCGGGCGTAGGCCTCGCCTTCGTCTGCGAGGATATCATGGCCCGCAATCGCGACGAAGGCCGGTGGCACACCCGCGACATTTCCGATGCGCAGGGGAGAAACGCGCCAATCAGCGATATCAGCCGCATCGCGGATATAATGATCGCGGAACCAGCGCATCGTCGAGGCAGTCAAACCGTAACCTTGCGAAAACCTGACATAGCTGTCGGTCGTCTGTCCGGCATCGGTGTTGGGATAGAGCAGGAGCTGCGCCGAGAGTTTCGGCGCTGCGCCGTCCCGCGAGAGAAGTGACAGGACAGCGGCCAGATTGCCGCCGGCGCTATCGCCGGCAACCGCGATCCGATCTGGATCGATACCGAGCGCGCTTGCCTGCCCCACAACATAGGCAAGCGCCGATACGCAGTCTTCCAAGCCCGCCGGGAACTTGTGCTCGGGCGCCAGCCGATAGTCCGGGCAAAATACGATGCAGGCACCGATATTCGCAAACCACCGGCAGATCTCGTCATGGGATTCAAGCGTGCCGACGACCCAGCCGCCGCCATGAAGGTAGAGAAGTGCCGGCGCATCCGCGTTCGGGGCGCCCACACCTCGGTAGATCCTGAGCGAGATCGAGCCGCCCGTCCCGGTGATCGTTCTGTCCTCGATGGCCGCGACCGGCTCGCGATCGCCCTGCAATGTCGGGCAAGCCGCGTCATAGGCAGCGCGCGCCTCGTTGACTGTCCCGCGCTCAAAGGGTGGCTGGTTTACGGCGCGACCGAGCGCCAGGACATGCGCGGCGCCGGGATCCAATCGATCTTTCATCGCTTCACCTCAAGCAAGCAGGCTGCGGGCTTCATCTTCTCCGAGCAGCGGCGGCTGTGCGACTGCACTCGCAATCGCAACCGCGCTCCTGGCCTCGCTGGATGCCAGGGTCGCTTCCATGATCTCGAGAACATGAAGGGCCAAATCGCCGGAGGCGCGCGGCGCCCTGCCCTCGCCAAGTGCGCGCACGAGATCGGCAACGCCCAGCATGCGGTAATTGGCGCGGTCGGGAGCGCTATACGGCCAGTTCAGGGCGCCATACAGCTCGCCTTCGCTTTTGAAATTCTTCCATTCGGCGCCGCGCTCGGAGAGCGAGACCGTTCCGCCGAACGTATCGGGATCGGGCAGGCGCAACGAACCTTCCGTACCGTGCAGCTCGATTGGATGATTGGAGTGCCGGAAGACATCCCACGACGTACCGAAATTCACCGTCGCGCCCGATTGAAACTCGAGAAGCGAGAGCACGTTGGTTGGCGTGCCCACTTTGAACCTCGTGTTCTTGAAGGGGCCATCAGCGGTGATCAGCCGTTCTTCCTGGCCTTTCGTCGCCATCGCCATGACGCTTTTCACCGGGCCGAGCAGATTGACCAGCATCGTCAGATAATAGGGACCCATATCGAACATCGGCCCACCACCGGGCTGATAATAGAATTGCGGATTGGGATGCCAATGTTCCATGCCGCGGCCGAACATGAAGGCGGTGCCGCTGACCGGGCGGCCGATCGCACCTGCATCCATCAGGCCTCGTGCACGCCGGCCGGCGGCGCCGAGGAATGTATCGGGAGCCGAGCCCAACAGAAGACCGCGACCTCCGGCTTCCGCCACGAGCTTGCGGCCCTCGGCGGCCGACGTCGCAAGCGGCTTTTCAGTGAAGACGTGCTTGCCCGCAGAAAGCGCCGACATCGTCACGTCGAAATGGACGGCCGGGATGGTGAGGTTCAGGACAAGGTCGATTTCGGAGTCGGCCAGGAGCGCATCGACCTCCATCGCCCGGATGCCATATTCCTTCGCCCTCAGCGCCGACATGTCGGATGAGATGTCGGCACAGGCCCTCAATTCGACGCCGGCAAACAGGGCGGCGTTACGCAGGTAGGTCATCGAGATATTGCCGCAGCCGATAATGCCGATGCCCAGCCTGGTTCCCGGATATGCTTTCATGAATTGGCCTCCCCACCAATTTCAGATGTTTCGCCCATCATCGATGGGCATCGCTGCCGCGACAATCGCTATAGAACACTTTATTTCTTGACGCGCGATAAATTTTTATAAACCATGCGGAAATAGCAATCCGATCGTGGCACGCGGCTCGCCAGGGGACGTCGCCACTTCACCATCATGCCAAGAGCGCGGTCATACCGGTCCAGCGACATATCAACGAAGGCCTAGGCAGGTCGAAGTCAAGGAATGAGCATGAGTATCAAAGACCTGAAAGTCGGCTGCCAGACATTCACCTGGGAAATGCTCGGGAGAAACTGGAATGGCGGCCCGGACGATCTGCTGGAAGCCATTGCGGAGGGCGGCTACGCGGGCATCGAGATTACCGACACGATGATCGGCCACTACGCAGATCGTCCCGATGATTTCGCCGCGAGCCTGAAGAAACATGGCCTGACGCTCGTGTCTCTTGCGATGGGCTCGAAAAGCGGCTTCACCATCAGGCAAGAGATCGAGACCGACCTCAGGACCACACAGCGCTGGATCGATTTCGCGGCCGCCTTTTCCGGCGCCCTCGTTTCGATCGGCTCGGCGACAGTGGTGTCCGAAGGACCGCGGGAGGCGAAATTCGAAATCGCCGCGGAGTTCTACAATCGGGCCGGCGAACTGGGGAAAGCTTCGGGCGTGGATATTGCTGTGCATCCGAGCTCGCATCACAATACGCTGCTGTTCGACCGCGCCGATTATGACAGGATCTTCTCGCTGATCGACAAGAACCTCGTCGGCTGGGTGCCGGATACCGGCCATATTCTGCGCGGCCACGACGATATTCTGGATACGCTGCGAACCTATCAGGACCGCATCCGCTATCTGCATCTCAAGGACGTCGATGCAGACGGCAAATGGGCCATGCTTGGCAAGGGTGTCTGCGATACGCCTGCCGTGATCGACATCGTCGCTGCCGCGCCGCGCTTCAATGGCTGGCTGGTCTTGGAAGAAGAATCGGACACGGCCGCTGCCGATCCCGTGGCAGCCGTAAAGACCAACCGCGAAACGATGCGCCGCTACGGCGCCTGAGGAAGAGACATGATCCGCAAGGAAGACCGGCGGCTGCGTGTGGGTGTGCTTGGCTGCGGCCCGATCGCACAGTTCGCCCATCTCGAATCCTGCGTGAAGGCCGGGAATGCCGACCTCTACGCCATCTGCGACGCAGCACCCGACCTGCTTGCACGCATGGGTGCGACATACGAACCACAGAAGATGTATGCCGATTATGACGCGATGCTTGCCGATCCCGAGCTCGAAGCCGTCATCATCGCCACGTCGGACGCCTATCACGTGCCGATGTCGGTCAAGGCGCTCGATGCGGGAAAGCATGTGCTCTGCGAAAAACCGACCGGTGTGACGATCGAGGAGGGCCGCGCGCTCGCCGACGCCGTCAAGCGCTCCGGCAAAGTGCTGCAGGTCGGTCACATGAAGCGGTTCGACCCGGCGCTGGAGGCTGCCCGGGATTTTGTCCGTGACGATATCGGCGAGATCTTCGCGCTGAAAGCCTGGTACTGCGACTCCACCCACCGCTACACCAATACCGACGCGGTCCAGCCTCTGCCGATCACCAGTAAATTTGCCAGAAAACCCTCCGGAAATCCCAAGGCTGACCTGCGCCAGTATTTCATGCTGGCGCATGGCTCGCATCTCGTCGATACCGCCCGCTTCCTGTGTGGCGAGATCGTCGCGGTGCGAGCCCGCCTTCTCGAGCGCGCCGGCGCCTATTGCTGGTTCGTGGAAACCGAGTTCGCCAATGGCGCGCTCGGTCATCTCGATCTGACGGTCGCGGTCCGCATGGACTGGCATGAGGGCTTCCAGCTCTACGGCGAAAACGGTTCGGTGATCGCCAAGACCTTCAATCCCTGGTATCTCAGGGCGAGTGAAGTCGAGATCTTCCACGAAAAGGACGCGACGACCCGCAAGCCGCTAGGAGCCGATGGGCACTTCTTCCGCCGGCAACTGGAAGGACTTGCCGATACCGTGCTGAACGGCGCACCGATGCGCGGCGCCGATATAGAGGACGGCATCGCCTCGATCCGCGCCATGGTCGCCATCGCCCGCTCGGTTGAAACCGGCGAACGTGTCGAACTCGCAACCGTCACGGGATCGGTCTGATGCAGCTTGGAATCTTCGCAAAGACCTTCCCGGGCACCGATCCCAAACAAGTGCTCTCGGCCGTGCGAAACAGCGGATTTGCGACGACGCAGTTCAATCTCGCCTGCGTCGGCCTGCCATCGATGCCGGATGCAGTGGCGCCGGAAACGATTACCGCGATCCGGGCGGCATCTGAAGAGACCGGCGTTTCGCTCGCGGCACTTTCAGGCACCTATAACATGGCCCATCCGGACAAATCCGTGCGGGAAAGGGGGCTCAAACAGCTTGGGGTGGTGATCGAAACGGCAGCGGCCTTGCAGATTCCGCTGGTGACGCTCTGCACCGGCAGCCGCCATGCCCAAGACCAATGGATGCATCATCCGGACAATGCGCTTCCGTCCGCCTGGGCCGATATGGCGGCCGAAATGGAAAAAGCGCTGGAACTTGCCGAGCGGTACGATATCGATCTCGGCATCGAGCCGGAACAAGCAAACATCGTCACCTCTGCTGCCGATGCGGTGCGGCTGATCCGAGAGATGGGTTCGAAGCGCCTGCGCATCGTGCTCGACCCGGCAAACCTCTTCGAGCAGGCGACACCAGCCGAAGTGTCCGAGATCATCGCGAGGGCGATCGAACTCTCGGCCGGGCATGTGACGATGGCCCATGCGAAGGACCGCCATGCCGACGGCCGCTTTGCGACGGCAGGTCAGGGTACCATCGATTTCCCTGCCTTCATCGACGGCCTGCGCGCGACCGGTTTTAACGGTGCGCTCGTCACGCACGGTCTTGCGGCGGAGGAAGCACCCGCGGTCGCCAGGTTCCTTTCGGATCTGATCCGATGAAGGTGCAGATCACCTTCAGACGAGACGATGCCGACCTTTCCGTTCACGACTGCGGGACAGGCAAAGCCCTGCTCTTTCAACACGGGCTCGGAGGCAATGAGGCGCAGGTCGCACAGGTTCTCCCCGAAGGGCTCGACTGGCGGCGGATCACCACCGAGTGCCGCGGGCATGGCATCTCGACGCTCGGCACGCGGCACCCCTTCTCGATTGCGATGTTTGCAGCCGACGTCATCGCCGCTGCGGACGAAAGAGGAATAGACCGGTTCATCGCCGGCGGTATCTCCATGGGCGCAGCCATCGCGCTGCATCTGGCAAAAGCGCATCCCGAGCGCGTCATCGGCCTCATCCTGGTCCGCCCGGCCTGGTCCTTTGCCCGCGCGCCCGACAATCTGGCGCCAATCCGCGAGATCGCGGCATTGCTTCGATCTCATCCACTTGCAGAAGGCCAGGCGCTTTTTGCCAGGTCGGCGACGGCGGAACGTCTGCGGGTGGAAGCACCTGATAATCTCGCTTCCCTGCTCGGCTATTTCGAGCGCCCGGATGCGTCAGCCTTCGCCGATGTGCTGGGCGATATCGCCTCGGATGGGACCGGCGTTTCGCGAGAAGACGCGGCAAAGCTTGCTGTTCCCGCCCTCGTCCTCGGCAACCGGCAGGATGCCATTCACCCGCTCGCCGTCGCACAAGTGATGGCTGACACGCTTCCCAATGCGCGTTTCCTCGAAGTGCCGGCAAAGGCGGTGGATGCCGAAGCGCATTTCGCCGCGGTCCGAACGGTGATCCAGCAATTCCTCGACACAGAATTCAAACATCGGAGCGTCGCTCAGCCATGACATCGAAATCTCTCTCCGGCGGCGCCATAGCCGCATTGCCCCGGCATAGGCTGCTCGGCGAGTTTTCACTCTGGTCCGCAGATCTTGCCAATATGGAGCGCGACCTCCACCGCATCGAACCCTATGTCGATCTCCACCATATCGACGTTGCCGACGCGCGCTTCACACCCGGCTTCCTGTTCTTTCCCGATTTCGTCGCCCGCATCGCCAAGCTGACGGCAAAACCGATCCATGTGCATCTGATGGTCGAGGCCGAGATTGTCGAGGAGCAGACACGCCAGTTCATCGAGGCGGGCGCCGATCTCGTCAGCGTTCATGCCGAGAACGGTGAAGCTGGCTTGCGCGCAGTGGCACTCGCAAAAGAGCTTGGGGCCGAAGCCGGCGTCGTTCTGCGGCTGGAAACTCCGGTCGCCGAGGCAGAACCGTTCCTCACCGAGGTCGCCTTCTTCACGCTGCTCGGGACCTCGATCGGCGTCAAGGGACAAAGCCTTTCGGACAAAGCCTGCGACCGGCTTCGCGAAGCGCGCTCGCTGATGAAGCGTGCCGGACGTGAAAAGGAGATCGTTCTTGCTGCGGACGGCGGCATCCGCGAACAGACCGTTCCACTGTTGCGGGCAGCAGGTGCCGAGACGGTCGTGCTCGGATCACTGGCGTTCGGTGACACGGATCTGCCGGGGCGTATCGCGTGGCTGCATGCTCTGGAGGCTGAGCCCCAATGAGCAGAATCGCGCTTGCATTCGATCTAGGTGGCACGGAGTTGCGCGCCGCACTGGTTGGCGACGGTGGCAAATTGCTGGCTTTCGCATCCGTGCCGACGCGCGCCAGGGATGGACCGGATGCAGTCATCGAACAGATCACGATGCTTGCCGAGAAAACCTGCTCGCAACGTCCCGACGCCAGGCCGCTCGGTATCGGCATCGGAGCGCCCGGCCCGCTCGATCCGGTCGCGGGTATCCTTACAGCACCGCCGACACTCTCGGGCTGGCGTGAAGTCCCCCTCGCGCGCCTTCTTCAGGACCGCTTGAACCTGCCTGTCCGATTAGAGAACGATGCGAACGCCGCCGCTCTCGGCGAATGGCGCTTCGGCGCCGGCCGCGGCGCGGCCTCGCTGGTGTTCGTCACCGTGTCCACCGGCATCGGCGGCGGGGTGATCTCCGATGGCCGGATCGTGCACGGGCGCCGCGGGCTCGCAGGCGAAATCGGCCATATGACCATCACAAGCGAGAGCGAACGATGCCTTTGCGGGGCGGTGGGCTGCTTTGAGGCGGTGGCTTCGGGCACGGCACTCGGCCGGCGTGCGACGGCGCTGACAAAACCGGGCGACGGTTCGGCGCTGCGAACGCTGTCCCACGACGGCGAGGTGACGGGCCGACACGTTGTCGAGGCTGCGCGCGGGGGTGACGAAGCGGCCCTTGCGCTGATTGATAGGGAAGCCCGCTGGCTGGGCATCGGCTTTACCAATCTGCTCCATCTCTACTCGCCCGACATGATCGTCATGGGCGGTGGAATTTCCCATGGCTACGATCTCCTTCGCAAACCGATCGAGGCCACCATTCAGGAGCGGGCGATGCCCGCTTATCGCGATGTGCCGGTCGTGCCGGCACAACTCGGAAGGCATGCCGGCTTGATCGGCGCCGCAAGCCTGATCTTTCTCAATTGAGAGGTTCCGAAATCTACTGTTTCCGCAGCCATTTCGGCTGCGCAGCAGCGCATCACGCCGTGGATTGATGGTCTGAGCGAGTCGGTCGGCGCGCGCCAGACGGTCGCAGGCTATTCAAAGAGAATGAGGCTTGCCGGAGTTGGCGGCAGCGGTTTGACCATGACACCGGCAAGGCCGGCCAGTCTTGCCATCTCAGTCAGCTCACGTTGCGTATAAGCCTGACCGGCCGGCGTGCCGGCGAGCATCTCCCAGGAGAAGGCCGCGGGAAAAGGCGGCGACACACCATCTTCGTTCGGCACGAAATCGACCGCGACGATCTGACCATCCTCTGCAAGGCTTGCGATGATCCTTCGTAACAGTTGGGCACATGTCGGCAAATCGAAGTGGTGCAGAAAATTCGGAAGCAGCACGAGATCATAACCCGTGCCCCACTCCACATCGAAGGCACTGCCGGCGATTGTCTGGTACCTGTCAGCCACGCCGGCTTGTTCCGCATTCTGCCGCGACAGTTGCAATACGGCGGCCCAGTCGACGGCGACGATCTCCGCAGATGGAATGGCCTTCGCAATTTCGATCCCGAAAACGCCCGGACCTGCAGCGATGTCCAAAACTCTTTTGGGAGGCCTCGGCCAGCCGGAGATTTCGCCAGCCAGTATTTTGGCGCTGAGCCCTGTAAAGGAGCCCATGCCGCGCGCAAACTTCACCCAGACGGGGTTGTCTGCCGACATGTTCGCAAGCCCGGCCGAACCGCCGTTTCGCACGACAGCGGCCGGATCGCGAAGAAAATTATCCAGTATTTCGGGAGCGGCGACAAACTCAACGGCGGAGCCCATATAGGCCGGCGAATTGCGATCGAGGAACATTCTGGTCGAGGGCGTCATTCGGTACTGTCCGCTCTCCTTCGTCAGGAAACCATGCACCACGAGGTAGTCGCACAGGATGCGCACCCCACGCTCCGAGGCGCTTGTCGCCGACGCCAGCAATGCTGCCGTTTTGCCCTCGCCGATATGAGTAAAGAGATCGAGCTCGATGGCCGCCCTGATCGCTGCCGTCTTTCGGCATGCAAACAGTGCATCGACCACCAGTTCGGGCGACACTACGCCAGCATGGGCGTCCTCAACAATTGTTTCCATGGGATCCCCCAGAGCCCTCGACCGATCTTGCCTGGCAGCGCCAGCCGCAGAAATTATGCGTATATCCGCATATTCTACAATACTTACCGCGCTAACCCTATCGGGTGCGCGCCTCCATGGCCGAGCTGTCCTGCCGGCCGCCGCCGACATTATTCGAGTTGCTCGTCCTCGCCGGCAGACTGCAGATCGAGCATGGACCGCGGCAGGCCTGTGCCGGGCGCAAGTGAAGGCGACGCTATCTTGTCGTCAGATTGTTGCAAATCAACAAGTGAACGGCTGCCCGTTTCATTAGCGAATACCGGACGATACACCCTAAATTAAGCCTCTTCGAATATTCCTTAATTCGCAAACGATTTTCGTAACGTCGAGGCGCGTCCCGAAATCAGTTCTCGGTCAGAGGAGCCGGGACGGAATAGATCGGGGTGCGATCGATCACATGCCCGCTCGAGGAGGCAAGCGCATGCAGTTCAAATCGGCTACCGGACGCAATATTTTCTCTGTGGCGGCCTGCGGCGTCGTCGCCACGATCGCAGCATCGGGCGTCCTTTCTTATATCGCCTACAACGATATGCGCAAATCGAACCTCGACCAGATGCTCCAGATCGCTGCCACCAACGCGCTCAACGTTGAGAAATCCATGAGCGTGGCGCTCAATATCGTCAACGGGCTGGAAACGTCGCTATCGACGATGAAGGAAGGTGGAAACTCGGACCGCGCGGCCGCCGACGCCCTGCTCAGGAATACGCTGCAGGACAATCCGATGGCGCTTGGCGTCTGGACCGGCTGGGAACCGAATGCCTTCGACGGCAAGGACAAGGATTTCGTCGACAAGGAAGGCCACGATGCTACGGGACGCTATGTGCCCTACTGGGTACGCAGTGGCGACAAGATTCAGCACACGCCGCTGGTCGATTATACCGTGTCGGGCGCCGGCGACTACTACCAGCTTCCCTTCGTTCAGAAAAAGACCGTCGTCATCGAACCCTACGTTTACGCCGTCGACGGTAAGGACGTGCTGATGACCTCGGTTGCCAAGCCGATCATGGTCGAAGGCAAGGCGCTCGGCGTGGCCGGCATGGACATTTCGCTCGACGACGCCAACAAAGCGATCTCTGCAGTCCACCCGATGGAGACCGGCTATCTCAGTCTCGTGACGGGCGCCGGCAGCATCATCAGCCATCCCTCCGCCAAACTCGCAGGCACGAATATCAAGGATGGCGGCGATCTGACCGCCGGTTGGGATCGGCTGATCGCAAGACCCGGAGTCGAACAGGAGATCGCAGGCCCCGATGGTCAGACCTATTTCTCGGTTGCCTATCCGGTAAAGCTCACAAATGACCTGAACTGGTATGCGGTCGTCTCGGTGCCCAAATCCACGGTCTTCGCCCAACTGAATAACATGGTCTGGAGCGCAGTTGCGATCACGGCCGTCGCCGCTTTCCTGCTCGGTCTTGCAGGCTGGCTCATTGCCCGCAGATTCATCCGCCGCATAGAGGGCGTGATCGCCGAGACCGATCGTATCGCCCATGGCCAACTCGACGTGCAACTGAGCGACAAGAATGCCAAGGACGAAATCGGCGACCTGTCACGCTCCCTCGGCATCCTGCTGGAAAGCAATCGTCAGAAGATCAAGCTCGAAGTCGACGCGGAAACGTCACGAGCTCGCGAGGAGGTCGAACGGCAGGAACGTTCCGTCCTCCATACCGCCCGTGAGGATTCGATCAAGTTCGCGGTGAGCGAACTCGGGAACGGGCTTGCCAGCCTTTCGAATGGAGACATGACCGTCCGGCTGGAAAAGCCATTCACTGACTCCCTCGACGAAATCCGCGTCGATTTCAACGCGTCTGTGGAAAAGCTCCAGGCAGCCCTGATTTCCTTCTCCGAAAACGCTGCCGTCATCCAAGCCGGTTCTGAGGAAATCCGCTCGGGCGCCGATGATCTCGCGCGCCGCACAGAGCAGCAGGCAGCTTCCGTCGAGGAGACCGCCGCAGCGCTCGAGCAGATCACGACGTCCGTCAAGGACTCCACACTTCGCGCCGAGGAGGCGGGGGCTCTCGTTGGTCGAACTAAGGAAGGTGCGGAAAAATCCGGGGAGGTTGTGCGCAGCGCCGTTGAGGCCATGAGAGGCATCGAGCAATCCTCGCAGTCAATCTCCAACATCATCGGCGTGATCGACGATATCGCCTTCCAGACGAACCTGCTGGCCCTCAATGCCGGCGTTGAAGCGGCGCGAGCTGGGGAGGCCGGCAAGGGTTTCGCCGTCGTCGCGCAGGAAGTGCGTGAACTCGCACAGCGCTCGGCGGCGGCGGCCAAGGAGATCGAGGCACTGATCACCTCGTCCGGCGACCAGGTCAAGCGTGGCGTCAGCCTGGTCGGCCAGACCGGCAAAGCATTGCAGGCGATTGTCGTCGAAGTGCAGCAGATCGACATCAATGTCCAGGCCGTTGTCCAGGCAGCCCGAGAGCAGTCGACGGGTCTCATGGAGATCAACACGGCAGTCAACCAGATGGACCAGTCGACCCAGAAGAATGCCGCAATGGTCGAGGAATCGAACGCCGCCTCGCATACGCTGGTGACGGAGATATCTGCTCTCTCAGGGCGTCTGGCCCAGTTCAATCTCGGCCAGGCGGCAAAGGCGGCCTCTGCCGCTCGCGCGACTATCAGGCCGTCTGCGCGCCCGGTCGCGACCCTTGTTGCGCATAGAACGGTTCCCGCCTCGGCCACCGGCTATAAGCCTGCTCCCTCGCCGGCCCGCACACTCGGTGGGAAGCTCGCAGTCGCGCTCGGCACGTCGCCTGCACAGGTGACGGCCGACGGCAATTGGGAAGAGTTCTAGACGCGGTGCGCGCCATGTCTGGATGGTGCCGATTGGCAATGTGATGTTGGCCGGTATTTGAGCTTTGCGGGCCGACGTCCAGAAACGACTAACCCAATGGCGGAGCCATGGCTGCCCCAGTCGGGATGGAATGCCAGCCCTTGATGAGACCAAACGCGTATCGGCACTCGGCATTGTCTCCGAACATGCGTGTCTTGCCGATGAGAGTACCGATCTTCTTCGGGCAACGAAGCTTTTTTGCGAGTTCGCCAGGGACTGCGTTCCCATCGAGGATGCGGCCGCATAGTCCATCCATCGTCATTTGCGCGTTTGAGTATATTCGTTGGGCAAGCGACTTCGCCCTTTCCCATTCGTGTTCAACGGATGGCTCCAAGCATGTCACCCGCTCGCCGACAAGAAACGCGAGTTACCATCACGCATTTCGAGCTTTCCGATACACCCTGCCGTTCAGAAATCCCGCGTATAGTGATCGATCGCCTCTTCTTTTCCGTTACAGAAGTGTGTCGTCCGGCCACCCTTCGATGTGATCCGTGATCGAGTAACCCTATTATTCGCTGACGCTAAACCGGACACTAGACAGTCGGAGGCCAGATATCCGTTTCATGGTCTGGATGCTGGTGGTTGGTGCTCGTGATCCGATGCAGCATCTGAGGGTTGTCGGCGTAAGTCGGTCGGTCGCCGGGCACCTGTACGAGCCCAGAATACCAAGATACACGACTCTCGTTGCCGTACTGATTTTCGGGCGGCGCACGGTTAGGCTCGTCGAGCGTACCGACAAGAACACCGATGTCCTCACCATCAGGATAGTCGAATGTCAGCGGAGTGCCGCAGTCGCAGCAGTATCCGCGGCGCCCGACATCCGAACTGCGGAAGTAGCTGACTGCGCCGCGTGTCACGCGAAATGCCGTCTTCATTACGGGGCAGATGATCGCGAAGGGGCCGCCTACTGCCTTCTGGCACATTCGGCAGTGACATATGTGAACGTTCTGCGGTTGCTGATCGAGCGAATATCGGACGGCACCACATTGGCAGCCTCCCGTCAGAACGATAGCTTGCATAATGTCCTCCACTGACTAAGTTTCGGAAATCGGCGACGTCCAGGACTCCTGCGGACACATGCTTCAAAGTCGGTCCTTGCGAGATAGTATCCCGCGAAGAAGGTCCACATCAAGCAACGTCCTTGCCGCCTGTGGCGCCATAGACGTCGCCGTTGATGAAGCTTGCTTCCTGCGACACGAGCAGGACAAAAACAAGCGCCAGCGGGTGGCGCTCATCAGTCAGGCGACTGAGCCGTATCAGGAACCGGAGCAGCCGAGACTCGTGATCCGATTATGCGCTGCTTCCGGAAAGAATTTCTTTCCCGAACCCCAAATTCATTTGTCTGGACTTGCCCTGAGCAACGGTCGACGGTCGGCGCCATAGACGCCGCCAGAGCTCCTGGCGCCACGATGCGCAGAGGCGATATGTCGTTCGAATTTGACGTTGATGATCCGCTCCTAGCAAAGGCTGCCGAGTTGCGAGCAGCATTCCACCTGGATGCGGTCGATCGGGACAAGCAAGGGGGAAGACCTCTTGAGCAGATCAGGCTCCTGAAGAAAAGCGGCCTGCCGTCGGCGCAAATCGCGAAAGCCTATGGTGGACAGGGGGCTTCCTGGCTGACAATCCTTCGCATCGTGCGGGAGTTCGCCAAAACCGACGGATCGCTCGCGCATCTCTTCGGCTACCACCATTTGCCGCTGAACCTCATCTTCTTTCGGGGTTCGAATCCCCAGAAGGACAGGTGGCTGAGCGGATCGGCTGCCGGCAATTGGATCTGGAGCAATTCCGGCAATGCCATGTCGAAGACCTCGACAGGCGAAAAGACCAAAGGCGGCTGGAGGATCAACGGCAGCCGTCCCTTTTCCTCGGGCTCGCACATTGCCGACTATATTCAGATATCCTGGGAAAATTCGTCCGGTGAACGCCTGACCGCGGCGGTCCCCGCAGATCGTCAGGGCATCGTGATTGCGGATGACTGGGATGGCATCGGCCAGCGGCAAACCGGCAGCGGCACCGTCCATTTCCGCGATCTTCATATCGACTACGATGAGGTGATCAGCGCGCCTTCGGTGCCACTGACGCCTTACGCGTCCCTTACCTCGCTTCTTCAGCAGAGCGTACTTCTCAACGTGTTCGTCGGCAGCGCCCAAGGCATCCTGGAAGAGCGCCGCGACTATACGGTAACGTCATCCCGACCGTGGATCTATTCGGGCGTGGAACGACACATCGACGACCCCTGGATCAAACGCCAATATGGCGAACTCTATATCCGCGCGCTTGCGGCCGCAGAGCTTGCCGACAAGGCTGCCCGCAGCCTCGATGACGCCTATGCGCAAGGACCATCCCTGAGCCACGCCGATCGTGGTGCTGCCGCCATCGATATCGCCACGGCCAATCTTTATGCGGGCGAGGTCGGCCTTGCCGTGTCGAGCGAGGTCTTCGAGGTCATGGGCGCGCGTTCCGCCACGCAGGCCAACGGCTTCGACCGTTTCTGGCGCAATGTCCGCACCCACACGCTGCACAATCCTGCCGAATACAAGAAGCGCACGGTCGGCACCTTTCTGCTGACGGGCGAGTTCCCCGTGCCGGCCATCTACCGCTGAAAGGATATTCCATGGCAAGACGCAAGGACCAGATCAAGCTTGGCGCCTTCCTGCTCTTCACCGGTCACCATGTCGCCGCCTGGCGCCATCCGCAGGCCTCTGTCGGCACGGAATTCGAAAATTATCTCGAACTTGCACGCCTTGCCGAGGCTGCGAAATTCGATGCGATCTTCTTTGCCGATGGCGTGGCGGCACGGTTGAAAGACGTCGAAGCGGCAAGCCGCAAGGCCCATAGCGGCGTCTATCCGTTCGAACCGATCACGTTGCTTTCCGCGCTTTCCTCCGTCACCCGCAATATCGGCCTGATCGCCACCGCTTCGACGAGCTTTTCCGATCCTTTCAATCTGGCAAGGCAGTTTGCCTCGCTCGACCGGTTGAGCGGGGGGCGGGCCGGCTGGAACCTCGTCACATCCTCCGATCCGGACGCCGCCTATAATTTCGGGCACGACGGGCAGATCCTGCATGCCGACCGTTACGAGCGCGCCGAGGAATTCGCCGATGTCGTGCTCGGCCTCTGGGACAGCTTTGAAGACGACGCCTTCATTCGCGACAGGCAATCGGGACGCTATTTCGATCCTCAAAAGCTCCACAGGCTCGATCACAGTGGCAAGCACTTCAAGGTGCGCGGCCCCCTCAACATCCCGCGCTCACCGCAGGGGCGGCCAGTCCTCGTTCAGGCAGGCGCCTCCGAGCCCGGCAAGGAACTTGCCGCGCGTACCGCAGAAGCCGTATTCGCCGCCCAGATCACCCTTGAGGAAGCGGTCGCTTTCTATGCCGACGTCAAAGGCCGGCTTGCCAAATTCGGCCGTTCACATGACGATCTGAAGATCCTGCCGGGCATTTTCCCGATTGTCGGTAGAACGGAATCCGAAGCACAGGAAAAGTTCGAATCCCTGCAGACGCTCATTCAGCCCGAAGTCGGACTGAACCTTATCTCCCAGCTCTCCGGTGTCGATCTATCCGCCCATCCGCTCGATGGACCGGTGCCCGACAATCCGCCGGCGACCAATGCCGGTAAAAGTCGACAGGCTCTCGTGCTCGATCTCGCCCGTCGCGAAAATCTGACGATCCGACAGCTCTATCTGCGCATCGCTGGCGCCCGCGGCCACTGGCAAGTGGTCGGAACGCCAGTTGAGATCGCCGATGTCCTCGAAGAACGTTTCGAGAATTACGGTGCCGACGGCTTCAACATCATGGCGCCGCTGATGCCTGGCGGGCTTGCCGATTTCATCAACCTCGTCGTTCCTGAACTGCGCCGCCGCGGCCTTTTCCGAACCGAATATGAGGGCACGACACTGCGTGAGAATTTGGGCCTCAAGCGCCCGGCAAACCGCTTTGCGGATGCCGGCAATGCTGCGGCTGCCGAGTGAGGAACAACATATGAGCCGCGACAAGCTTTATCTCATTGCCCCCGGTTTTTCCGACCCCAAGAAGCCAGGCCTCAGCTTCGTCTGCCCCTATTGCAACGCCATCGAAGGGTTGCTGGCGTCCTTTCCGGATCTTGCGGCCAGGATCGAGGTGGAGAGGGTTGCCTTTCCGCGTCCGCGCGCCAGTGTGATCGCCGCCGTCGGCGAGGAGCACCAGTCGTTGCCGGTGCTGGTTCTGGCCGAGAACGCACCAGCAGATGCAGACGACTGGAACGGTGTGCGTTTCGTCAACAAGACCGATCGCATCCTCGAACTGCTTGCCGAGCGGCACGGCTTCCCGCGGCTTCATAGCTGAAGGAAGAGCACGATGACCGTAAAGCCCCCTGCTTTCGAACCAAGCCTGCCCGAACCGAACCTGCCGCCGCCTGCTCTCTTCGAAGCGGACCGCAGCAATCCCTATCTCGACCGCGCAGCCGAACTCGCGGAGATATTCGCTCGCGACGCCATCGAACGCGACCAAGCTGGCGGACGCCCCTCCGAGCAGATCAGACTCATCAAGGAGAGCGGCCTCGTCAATCTACTGATCCCGAGAGAATTCGGCGGCGAGGGACAGCCCTATTCGACCGCGCTTAAGGTCGTGCGCGAATTTGCCAAGGTCGACGGCTCGCTCGGTCATCTCTACGGCTATCATTTCAGCCCGCTGCAGAACGCGGCAGCCGCAGGCGATCAGCGCTCACATGATATCCTGCACCGGTCGGCGGAAGGCCGTTGGTTCTGGGGCAATACGACCAACAGTTTTTCACGCAGCCTGTTCGGGCGCAAAATCGCCGGCGGCGTCATTCTAAACGGCTTTCGACCTTTCGCCTCCGGCTCGCATGTCGCCGACTACCTGATGGTCGCCTGGGAGGATGAGGAGACCAATCAGCGCAGCTTCGCCTATATTCCGGCCGATCGCGAAGGGATTACCATCGCCGACGATTGGGACGGCATCGG
This sequence comes from Rhizobium sp. 01T437, assembly GCF_056398505.1. Lineage (NCBI taxonomy): Bacteria > Pseudomonadati > Pseudomonadota > Alphaproteobacteria > Hyphomicrobiales > Rhizobiaceae > Rhizobium > Rhizobium sp. 01T437. Next base: position 123,939 of record NZ_JBFTPM010000014.1, on the reverse strand, counting down.
CCAGCGCCAGACGGGCAGCGGCCGGGTCTTCTACAAGGATGTCAGGATCGACGGTGACGAGATCCTGACGGAGCGGCCGCGCGATCCGATCGCGCTTCTTGCACCCCAGCAGCAGCAGAGCGTGCTTCTCAACGTTTTTGTCGGCAGTGCGCAGGGCGCTCTTGCGGCTGCGCGCGACTATACGGTGACGAAATCGCGGCCGTGGATCTATTCCGATGTCGAGCGGCACGTCGATGACCCCTGGATCAAGCGGCAATATGGCGAGCTCTGGACGAAGGTGCAGGCTGCGACCGCGCTTGCCGACCGGGCAGCTCAGGCCATGGACGCTGCCTATACCAAAGGCGCTGCGCTGACCGCAGACGAACGCGGCCAGACCGCGATTGCGGTCGCCTGCGCCAACGTGCTTGCCGGCAAGGTGGCGCTTGAGGTGACGAGCGAGATCTTCGAGGTCATGGGCGCGCGTTCGGCGGTGCGAGCCTATGGTTTCGATCGTTTCTGGCGCAATGTCCGCATCCACACGCTGCACAATCCGGCCGAGTACAAGACACGCAATGTCGGGTCGTGGTTCCTGACCGGTGACTATCCTGAACCTGGGATATTCCAATGAGCGGGCGTGAGCTTCACCTCAACATCAATATCCTGCATTCCGGCTTCTCGCCTGCGGCCTGGCGGATGGAAGGCAGCGATCCGCGCGCCTCCTTCGATGTCAATCACTATGTCAACGTCGCCAGGATCGCCGAACGCGGCACATTCGATGCCGTCTTCCTTGCCGATCAGGCGGCAATCTCGGACCGAGTGGACTTCCGGCCGCTGACGTCGCTCGAGCCGACGATCGTGCTTGCGCTGGTCGCCGCCCATACACAGCATATCGGTCTCATCGCCACGGCCTCGACGACCTATAACGAGCCCTACAATATCGCCCGCCGCTTTGCGACGCTCGATCATGCAAGCGGCGGCCGGGCCGGCTGGAACATCGTCACCAGCGCCGACCTGTCGCAAAGCCGGAACTTCGGCCTAGAAAGGCCAGTCGCTCATTCCAGCCGTTACGAGCGCGCCGGCGAATTTAGCGCCGTCGTCAAGGCGCTATGGGACAGCTGGGAAGAGGATGCATTCATCGGCGATGCGGCGACGGGCCGTTTCGTCGATCCGGCGCGCCTTCATGTGATCGCCCATCGCGGCAAGCATTTCTCAGTGCATGGACCGCACAATATTCCACGCCCGCCTCAAGGTCATCCCGTCCTCGTCCAGGCCGGCGGCTCGGATGACGGAAGGGAGCTCGCCGCCGAACATGCAGAAGCTGTCTTCTCCGCCTCGCAATCCTTCGAGGAGGCGCTCGATTACGCCGGCGACCTGCGCCGACGCGCCGCCAGGTTCGGCAGGCCGGCCGACAGCATTCTCGTGCTTGCCGGCCTTGCGACGATCATCGGAAGCACCGAGATCGAGGCCAAACGACGGCAGGAGGAACTGAGCGAGCTGATACCGCTCGAATATAGCCTCGCGCGACTTGCAGGCGTGCTGCAGCTCGACCCCAAGAGCCTCGATCTCGACGCGCCGTTGCCGGACGATATCCCGCTGCCGGCCGATGGCGGCCATACATTCTTCCGCGCCACGCTGGCACTCGCCAAACGGGAAGGGCTCAGCGTGCGCGGCCTGATCCGAGCCTTGAACGGCGGCACCGGCCATCGCACTATTGTCGGCACGCCCAAGGACATCGCCGACGACATCGAGCGCTGGTTCACTGCCGGCGCGGCCGATGGCTTCAACCTGATGCCCGACGTGCTGCCGCACGGTCTGGAGGTCTTCGTCGACGAGGTCGTGCCGATCCTGCGCAGGCGCGGGCTTTTCCGGCACGCCTATACCGGCAGAACTCTGCGCGACCACCTTGGTCTTGCCCGTCCTGCCAACCCTTATGCCGCTGCAGCGGAATGATAGATAAGAAGGAGAGGCCAATGACATCCTCTAGGGCAGCGACGACGAGCAAAGGCGACCGTCTGGGCCAGCTTGCCAGCGAGCGGTATCGCAACGAACAGCGGCTAGCGGCGGGATGGAACGAAACAATCGACACGATCCTCTCCCATCGCAGCGTGCGCCACTATCTGCCGAAACCTGTGCCGCAAGAGGCGATTGAGCTTGCGGTCGCTGCGGCCCAGTCGGCGCCGACCTCGTCGAACCTGCAGGCCTGGAGCGTCGTCGCAGTCGAGGATGCCGGGCGCCGCGACCGACTGAATGCGGTCGCCGGAAACCAGCGCCAGATCGCGCAGGCACCGCTCCTGCTCGTCTGGCTTGCCGATCTCGCCCGTCCCCGCACGATTGCGACGGAGCGCGGCGCAGCCGCCGAGGGCCTCGACTATGTGGAAAGTTTCCTGCTCGGCGTGATCGATGCCGCACTCGCGGCCCAGAATGCTGTCGTGGCACTGGAGTCGCTCGGTCTCGGCACCTGCTATATCGGCGCGCTCCGCAACGATCCGGAGAGGGTGGCGCGTGAACTCGACCTGCCGGATGGGGTCTTTCCCGTCTTCGGCCTTACCGTCGGCTTTCCCGATCCGGCCGTGCCCGCCGGCGCCAAGCCGCGCCTGCCACAGACCACCGTCCTGCATCGCGAGCGCTACGAGCGGGAAACGCCGCAAGACGATCTTGCCGATTACAACCAAGTTTTGAGAGGCTTCCAGGCTGAGCAGGCCATGCCGCTGATCGATTGGACCGATCAGGTCCGCAACCGGATCGGAACAGTGGATTCCCTGAAAGGACGGCATGTCCTCGGCGACGTCGCACGCAGGCTCGGCTTCAAACTGAAATAGTCAGACTCCGTCGGTGGCGTCAGATTATTCTGCGGCAATCATGCCGAGCACGGAGCGAGGGTTGTGGCCAACGATCGCTTCGACCGTCTGCGCCATGCGCGCCTCGCCGAGCAGCCAGCTGCGGAAGAGGTCGACGCGCATCAATCGCGCCTTGTGGACCGTGGTCGCGAAGTAATAGGAAAAGGCGACCGGCTGCGGACTACCGAACGGGCTGACGAGCCGGCCGGAACGGATCTCCGCTTCGGCGAGCCTGATCTTGCCAAGGCCAAGCCCCTGCCCCGCCAATGCGGCGTCGAGCACCAGCGAGGACTGGTTCAGCCGGAACCCGCCCTGCGAGAGGCGATAGGAAAGTCCTTCAGCACGGAGCCACGCCTGCCAATCCGGGCAGGAATGATCATGCTCGGCGCCCTCCTCATGCAGAAGGGGCACCCCTTCGATCACCTCGGGTCTGTTCCAGAGCCCGTGGCGTTCGGCAAATTCCGGACTGCAGACAGGCAGGATCGCCTCGGAAAAGAGAGGATCGACGGCAAGACCGGGATAGGCACCGCTGCCGTAGCGGATGACACAATCGGCATCGCCGGTATCGAGGTCTGTGAGCTGGGTCGACGCATCGAGAAGGACCTGCAGGCCGGGTGCCGCCCGACGCAGGGCGTCAAGACGCGGGATCAGCCATTTGCTCGCAAAGGACGGGGCGACGGAAATGCGGATCGGCTGCTCCTGGTCGCTCGCTGCAAACTGGGTCATTGCCGCGAGCACTGCGTCGAAGGCATCCGTCAGGCCCGGCATCAGCGATCGCCCTGCCGGCGTCAGCTGCAGCTGGCCGCGCACGCGGTTGAACAGTGGTTGGCCAAGATAATCCTCAAGCAGCCTGATCTGCTGGCCGACGGCAGCCGACGTGACATGCAGTTCCTCGGCGGCGCGCACGAAATTGAGATGCCGGGCCGTCGCCACGAAGGCCCGCAACGATGTCAACGGCGGCAGCCGCGCGAGTGTCGGCTGGATGGCTTTCCGGCGGGTGGCTGCAAATGTTGTCATAACGCAATTGCACCACAAACAACCCCCGCAAGACGAGAACCCGCTTTGCGCACGGCAACAGCTGCGAAACATTTTCTTCCGCGCCAGGAACGTCATTGAGAAGCAAAAACTAAAACCGCGAAATTGTCTATATAAATAGTAGATTACTTTGCATCCGGCCAAACCACGGCCCGGAAAGTATTTCTTTCGCCGAGCGACAGAAAAACATTCTTCTCGATTTCGCTGCCCTGGCCGGATGATGCGCCCACAGCGACCTGCCCGCCCGGGCAGTTGAAATCAGGGGATCGTTCATGGATATCCGTAGGCGTCAGTTCAACCAACTCCTCGCATTCACAGCGCTTGGCGCTGCTATGCCGGCAACCGTTTTTGCCGAGACGACGGGACCGGTTTCGGGCGGTACGCTGAACCTCCTCGTCCAGCCCGAACCGCCGACGCTCGTGACCCTTGCCCATACGGCGGGTCCGACCACCCGTGTTTCCGGCAAGGTCACCGAGGGCCTACTTGCCTATGGTCTCGATTTTAAGCCCATACCGCAGCTCGCCACCGAATGGCATGTCAGCGATGACGGGCTCGAATACAGTTTCAAGCTGCGCCAAGGCGTGAAATGGCATGACGGCAGGGACTTTACTTCCGAGGACGTGGCCTTCTCGATCCTGGCACTCAAGGAGGTCCATCCACGCGGACGCGCCACATTCTCGAGCGTGACCGAGGTCGCCACTCCCGATCCCCATACGGCGATCATCCGGCTTTCGAAACCGGCGCCTTACCTGATCGGTGCACTGCAGGCCAGCGAATCGCCGATCGTGCCGAAACATGTCTATGACGGCGCCAAGGATCTTGCCGGCCATCAAAATGGCCGCGCGCCGATCGGCACAGGCCCCTTCATCTTCCGCGAATGGGCCGTCGGCAGTCACGTCATCCTGGACCGCAACCCGGACTATTGGGACAAGGACAAGGGCAAGCCCTATCTCGACCGCATCGTCGTCAAATTCATCCCCGATGCCAGCGCCCGTCTTGCAGCGCTCGAGACCGGTGAGGTCGATATCGCGCCCGACACGCCGGTGTCACTCAGCGCGATCGACCGGCTGAAGGCTTCGCCGACGCTTGCCGTCGACGATCGCGGCAACGACTATTCGCCGAGCGTCTACCGCATCGAATTCAATCTGGAAAACGAGTACTTCAAGCACGACAAGGTCCGCCAGGCGGTGGCGCATGCGATCGACCGCCAGGCGATCGCAGATATTGCCTTTTACGGCTATGCAGTTCCGGCGCCGAGCCCGATCAGCCCCTTCCTCAAGGCCTTCTACAATCCGGATGTTCCGATCTACGCCCATGATCCACAAAAGGCCGAGCGGCTCCTCGACGAGGCCGGTTTCCCGCGCGGCACCGACGGCATCCGCTTCGAAGTGCCACACGATGTGATGCCTTATGGCGACACCTATACGCGCATTGGCGACTATCTGCGCGACGCACTTTCGAAGATCGGCGTCAAGGTGAACCTGCGTGGACAGGACGTGCCGACCTGGCTCAAACGCGTCTATACCGACCGCGACTTCGCTTTCGTGACCAACGGGATGGGCAATACGTTCGATCCGACCATCGGCGTACAGCGCCTCTATTGGTCCAAGAACTTCAAGAAGGGCGTGCCCTTCTCGAACGGCTCGGGCTACAACAATCCGAAGATCGACCAGATCTTCGAACAGGCGGCGATCGAAAACGACCATGCCAAGCGCGTCGAGCTCTTCAACCGCATGCAGGTGATCATCGCCCGCGACCTGCCCGACATCACGCTGGTCTCCTTCCGGCAAATGACGATCTTCAACAAAAAGGTTCAGGACCACACGGTCGTCGCCGACGGTCTCTCGGGCAGCCTCTCCTCCACCTATCTCCTCAAAAACGCCTGACAGGGACGATCCACATGAGCATCAATCGCCGCAGGTTCAACCAGTTGCTCCTTTTGTCGACCGCCGGTACGCTCCTGCCGTCGATCGGCCTCGGGGCCACGGAAGGCAAGCCGAAGCCGGGCGGAACGCTGAACTTCATCGTCGAGCCCGAACCGCCGACAATCCTGGCGCTGGCGCATACCGCGGGCGGCACGCAGAAGGTCAGCCCGAAGATTACCGAGGGGCTGCTGACCTATGATTTCGACCTGACGCCGAAGCCACAGCTCGCAACCGAATGGTCGACCTCCAATGACGGGCTGAGCTACGCGTTCAAGCTGCGCCCCAATGTCAAATGGCATGACGGCAAGCCATTCACCGCCGAGGACGTCGCCTATTCGATCGAGCTCCTGAAGCAGGTCCATCCACGCGGGCGCGGCACCTTTGCAAATGTCGTCAAGGTCGAGACGCCCGATCCACTGACGGCGATCATCCGCCTGTCGAAGCCCGCACCCTATCTGCTCAGCGCTCTCTATGCGGCGGAATCGCCGATCGTGCCGAAGCATGTCTACGAAAACGTCGCGATCGCCGACGTACCGGTCAACAGGAACGGCAGCGCGCCGATCGGCACCGGCCCCTTCGTCTTCAAGGAATGGGTGCGCGGCTCGCATATCATCCTGGAGCGCAATGCCGACTACTGGGATGCGGGCAAACCCTATCTCGACCAGATCGTGATCCGCTTCGTGCCCGATGGAGCAGCACGAGCGGCCGGCTTCGAGACCGGTGAATTCGATATCGGCGGCGACAATCCGATCCCGCTCAGCGATCTCGAGCGCATCAAGGCCTTGCCGAATATCAGCGTTGATTCCCGCGGCTACGAGACCAAGGGCGACCAGACGCAGCTGATTTTCAATCTCGACAACGAATATCTGAAAGATGTCAGGGTTCGTCGCGCCATCGCCCACGCGATCGATCTCGATGTCATACTGAACACCGTCTGGTATGGCTACGGCCATATCTCGCCGACGCCGATCAGCACCTTCCTGCCGCGCTACCACGATGCCTCGATCAAGCCCTACGCCTACGATCTTGCGGCAGCCGAGCAGCTTCTCGACGAGGCCGGATACAAGCGCGGCGCCGACGGCACCCGCTTTGCGCTCAGGCTCACCCACAATTCCTATAATGAAGGGTTCAAGCGGGTCATTGAATATCTGAAGCAGAACCTCGCCCGCGTCGGCATTGCCGCGACGATCGATTCCTATGATTTCTCGACCTATATCCAGAAGGTCTATACCGAACGCGTCTTCGACGTGACGGCCGAATATCTCGGCAACCAGTTCGATCCGACGCTCGGCGTCCAGCGCATCTACTGGTCGAAAAACTTCAAGCTCGGCCTGCCCTTTTCCAATGCGGCTCACTATGCCAATCCGGAGGTCGACCGGCTTCTGGAGGCGGCATCTGTCGAGATCGACGAGGAGAAGCGCAGACAAGAATTCAACGACTTCCAGAAGATCATCGCCGACGAGGTTCCAGTGGTGAATCTGATCGCGCTCGAGAATGTCACGGTTTTCAACAAGCGGGTAAAGAACCATACGATTGGTGCCGAGGGCGTCCAGGCCAATTTCGCCGAGGTCTATATCAAGGACGGCGAAGGCTGACGTTCGGGGGTCACGACCAGCCTTCACGGATCGGGGGCGCATCGTCAGATGCGCGCCCGATCGCTTTCTAATCCGTACTCCGCGAATTCATGATCACGAGGCGGCGCGGGCCGGTGTGAACTTGGCGAGGATACGGTCGGCGAGCGCGATCGCCTGCGTGCGCTGCTCGGTAATCGAGCTCGATTCCCAGGCTACGCCGCGCAGCGGATGGCCGATGGCGCTGAGGTTGCGGTGAACACGCCCTTCCTCGCTGATGAGGTCGCCCTCGGGTGTGGCATCGATGCCGAAGCCGGTCGAATGCGGACGTACCTCACCGCTTGAAAGGAGCTGGCGGACAAACGGATCGGAGATTTGCCGCCAGTCGTGCAGCTGATGCCCGCGGCAATCGATCACACCGCCGAACACGGCTTCCTCCTCTCCTGCCCGGCTCTTCAGGTGCGCTGCAATGCCATTATCGTGTGGCTTCAACGCGAGCAGGCGGGCCGTCCCGTGAGTGAGCCGCCCTTGCGACCGCGCAGTCTCGACGCTGCGGTGGCTCTCCGGCGCGGATCGATGCGCCGCTACGTCCCAGAAGGCCCTTAGATGGCGGGCAAAGCGCAGCCGTTCCCGATCGGGCGCATTCTGCCAGAGCGGCAGGATGTGGGGGCGGATGGCAAGCGGCAGCCCCTGCCAGTCGCCGCCGGCGGCGGCAAGCGCGCGCCGTTCCGCCTTAACGCGTGCAAGCAGGGTGCGTGCCGTCGAAGGCAGCGGCCCGTCGGCAAGAAAGTCACGCGCCGGATCCGCGTTCCTGCGGCCCTCGACGAACTGGCCTCGCCGCGAGATCACCCGGTAGCGTCCGCGAAACCCTCTCGCCTCCATGCTCGCGATCGCATCGACCATGGAGAGACTGGCACCGATGATGAGGATATCGGAACTGTCACTCAACCGGTCGAGCGCTGCCGCGTTCCAGGGATTTTCGGCAAAGCGCGGATGTCTCGCGACCGCAGCCTCGTCAGGGCGCAGATCGGGCTGGAATACCCCAAGCGCCAGCACGGCCTCGTCCGCTTCTAAGATAGTGCCGTCCGTGGTCGCAACACGGACCCGGTGTGGCGACGATGACAGATGTGCCGCCGATGAACGGATATGACGCAGGCTCGATCCGGAGCGCGCCTGCGCAGCCGCGCGCTTCAGTTCGTCGCGCACGTAGGTCCCGTAAAGATGACGCGGCGGGCTGCTTGCGGCGACGTCTGCGGGCGGCTGCCAGCCGTTGGCGTGGCCGTTTTCGGCAAGCCAGCGGGCCAGATGATCCATATCGTCGGGATAGAGCGAGAAGATCTCCGCCGGTCCGTTGACGAGATGGGCCGGGTCGCCGGTGCTATAGGCAACGCCACGCCCGAGCTCGGCACGCGGCTCGATGATGGTGATCGACAGCGCGACCGTGGTCCGGTCGAGCAGTTTGAGCGCAGTCAGCGCGCCGGCAAAGCCGCCGCCGATAATGATGACGGAATGGCCTGGCTTTGGATCGAAATGCATGAGACCTCCCTCCCCGTCACGCAGATCCGGGGGATGACAGCAAGAAAGGCGCACAGATCTCCTGCCGACGCGGCGGCCGGATATCAGGATGACCTCGGGTGATGGATGGAAGCGACGCGACGGGCTGGGTTCTAGAAGACTTTGCCTTCCTCCAGATGCGTCGTCGTTCCGTTGATATAGAAATCGCCGACCACACGCGCCTTGTGCAAAAGCGGATTATGGTTGAGCACGGTGCGGATATTGCGCCAGTGGCGGTCAAGATTGAGATGTCTCGATGTCGCCGAGCCACCGCCGAGTTCGAAGACATTGGTTGCGGCAGAAAGCGCGATCTGAGAGGCAACGATCTGCGTGCGCGCCGTCGTCAGGGCGCTTTCGACAAGAGCGGCTTCCAGTCGTTCCGGATCGCCTGCGCCGAACGCCGCGACGGAACGGTCAAGCGCGCGGGCCGCCTCGCGGATCAGCGTATCGACCGCAAAGGAGCCGCTGGCGATCTCACCCAGAATTTTCTGCACAAAGGGGTCGGCATTGGCCGTCTCAGCCGCACTATGGGCGGCCGAACGCGCCTGCCTGCGTACGTAATCGGTGCCTTCGGCCACTGCACCGCGCACCGCACCGGCCATGGAGGCGGCAAGGTGGAGCTGGCGCAGGGTCGATGTATGGCGCCCGACAAGCGAATTGAGGCCGCGCGTGGAAATCTCGTGGGGCAGGACCTCGACGTCCTCAAGCAGCACGCCGCCGCTTGCGGTCAACCGTTGGCCCATGCCGTCCCAGTCATCGAGAATGGTGATGCCCTTGCGGTCGACCGGCAAGAGAACGCTGACGAGCTGGTCCTCGTCACCTTTCGCGCTGAAGGAAGCGAAATCGGAAAAAGCAGTGCCCGTCGCATACCATTTGCGGCCATTGAGGCGATAGCTGTCGCCCGATTTTGAAAGCCTGGTCGTCACCTCGCCGGGCCGCTTGGTGCCCTGTTCCGTGTGAGCGCCGCCGAACAGCTTGCCGGCAAGCACTCTGGCAAGCTGTGTGCGATCGAGCGCTGTATTCGGATTGAGAATGAGGCTCTCGGTGAAATTGAAATGGCTGCGAAGCGCATGCGCGACATTGGAATCGGCCGCACCGATCGCCATGATCGTCTCGATATAGTCGAGGACACTGCCGCCTGGCCCGCCGAGCGACACGGGGATGCGCAGCGCTCCGAGGCCGGCCTCCTTGAACAGGCGGAAAGCCTCAAACGGAAGCTCGCGATCAAGATCGCGCCGTGCCGCTTCCTTGCCGATTTCGGCTGCGAGCGCCGGTACCGTCGAAAGCAGGGCGGCAAGATCGGTATCGGGCGTTGATCCACCTGCAGATAACAGCGCGGAAGAGGTCGGGGTGGCCATGGTCAAGCTTTCAACGGCGAATTTTTGAAGAATGGGGAGGATCCACGCGAGAGCGGATCCTCCCTTTGCGATCTCAGGCGACGGCGCGCGTCAGCGACACGACATTGTCGGTCCCTACTTCGCTGACGCGCGGAACGCGCCCTTCGACCGGATGGCTTGGATCGTTGAAGCCCGGCGTCGACGGATGACCGGTCGCGACCAGCCTATCGACCAGGGCCTCGTCCTCGGCATCGAGCTTGACGTCGAGCGCGCGGATATAGCTGTCCCAATGTTCTTCGGTGCGCGGACCGGTGATGGCGGCCGAGATCAGCTTGTTGTTCAGCACCCAGGCGAGCGCGAACTCGGTCGGCGTAATACCCTTACGGTTGGCATGGGCTGCGATCTCCTTGGCGATCGCAATCGATTCCGGACGCCATTCGGTTTCGAGGATGCGCTTGTCGCCACGGCCTGCACGGGTATCGGCACCCGGCTCCTTGCCCGGCTCATATTTGCCGGTCAGCACGCCGCGGGCGAGCGGCGAATAGGAGACGGCGCCGAGGCCGTAATAGTGGGCGGCCGGCAGTTGTTCGGCTTCGGCCGTGCGGTTGACGATGTTGTAGAGTGGCTGGCTTGCGACCGGCCGGTCAATGCCGAGCTGATCGGCAAGATGGGCGATCTCGGCGATGCGCCAGCCGCGGAAGTTCGAGACCCCGAAATAGCGAAGCTTGCCCGCGCGGATAAGGTCGGCAATGGCGCGCACCGGCTCTTCGAGCGGCGCGTCGAAGACGGCGCGGTGGAAATAAAGAATGTCGATATAGTCAGTGTTTAGGCGACGCAGCGAATTCTCCACCGTCTCGATCACCCATTTGCGCGAGTGGCCGCCAAGGTTCGGGCCCTTGGTGTGCGAGTTGACAAACTTGGTCGCCAATACCCAGTGATCGCGGCTTGATTTGATGCCGCGACCCACGACCTCTTCCGACTTGCCGTCGTGATAGACGTCGGCCGTGTCGATGAAATTGATCCCCTGCTCGCGGGCCTTGTCGATAATGCGGAAGGCGACCTCGTCGGGCGTCGGCCCGCCGAACATCATGGTCCCGAGGCTGAGCGGTGACACTTTGAGCGCGCTGCGCCCGAGGTAGCGATAATCGACCATTTCATTCTCCATTCATTGGGCGTGGTGACAGGCGACGGCATGGCCGGCGCCGAACTGGCGGAATGCCGGATCCTCTGCCCGGCAAATATCGGTGGCAAGCGGACAGCGCGTATTGAAGCGACAGCCGGACGGTGGATTGTGTGGACTTGGCAGGTCGCCGGTGATCGGTGCGGCCTGCTTGCGGCGCGACGGGTCGGGGACAGCGGCAAGCAGGGCCTGCGTATAGGGATGTTTGGCACCGCTCCAGAGGTCGGCAGTCGAGGCGCTTTCGACGATGCGCCCGAGATACATGACGAGCACCCGGTCGGCGAAATAACGAACGACGGACAGATCATGTGAGATGAAGAGATAGGAAAGCGACAGCTCAGTCTTCATCTCCACGAGCAGGTTGAGGATCTGGGCCTGGATCGACAGGTCAAGTGCCGAGACAGGTTCATCGCAGATGACGAGTTCGGGCTGCAGGATCAGCGCCCGGGCGATCCCGATACGCTGGCGTTGGCCGCCGGAAAATTCGTGCGGATAGCGCTCGAGAGAATCGCGCGGCAGGCCGACATGCTCCACCATTCCCGCAGCGATCGCATCGCGCTTCCTGCGATCGCCAATGCCATGCACGGCAAGCGGCGCCGTCAATATCGTGCGGATCGTCTGGCGCGGATTGAGCGAGGCGAAGGGGTCCTGGAAAATCATCTGGATGCTGCGGCGGATCGACTGCAGCTCGTTGTTCGACATGGCGGTAACATCGCGGCCGCGAAAGCGGACCTGCCCGGAAGACGGCGTGACGAGACGCGTCAGCGACTTGCCGAGCGTCGACTTGCCGCAACCGGATTCGCCGACGAGCGCAACCGTCTCGCCTTCAGCGATTTCCAGTGACACGCCGTCGACGGCGCGCACCGTGCCGGCGCTTCCTGGATAATGGGTGGAGAGCCTATCGACCGACAGGAGCGACATGAGCGACCTCCGCATGGACTGAAACATAGGGGCAAGCGACTTCGCGGCCAGCCGAGATGGAAAACAGCGCCGGCACCGTCTGGGCGCAGGCAGGACGGGCGACCGGACAGCGCGGGCGGAACGAACAGCCCTTCTCGCCGGCCGCCGAGACGATGGAGCCCGGAATTTCGGCAAGTGGCCCATCGCGGTAGTGATAATCTGCCGTCAGGCGTGGCGAGGCCGACAACAGTCCGCGTGTATAGGGATGATAGGGCGTGTCGAAGACCGGGCCGGGAAGCCCCTCCTCGATCTTGCGGCCGGCATACATGACGACAACGCGATCGGCCCATTGCGCCACGATGCCGAGATCGTGGGTGATGAGGATGACCGCCATGTTCAGCTTGGCACGCAGATTATCGAGAAGCTGCAGGACCTGCGCCTGGATGGTGACGTCGAGCGCGGTCGTCGCCTCGTCGGCGATCAAAAGTTTCGGATTGCAGGCAACGGCAATCGCGATCATCACGCGCTGGCGCATGCCGCCCGACAACTGATGGGGATAGTCGTCGATGCGTCGGGCCGGCTCCGGAATGCTGACGAGGTCCAGAAGCTCGATCGACCGGGCACGCGCCTGCCGGCGGCTGAGATCCTCATGGATCCGCAGCACCTCGATGATCTGGTCACCGATCGACAGCACCGGATTGAGTGAGGTCATCGGCTCCTGGAAGATCATCGCGATGTCGCGCCCGCGAACCTGTCGCAGCTGCCGTTCCGACAGCGTCAGCAGACTGCGCCCGTCAAACACGATTTCGCCACCCGGCCGGGCGTGCCGTGGCAGGAGCCCCATCAGGGCAAGGGCTGTCAGTGATTTTCCGGAGCCCGATTCTCCGACGATCGCCAGCATCTCTCCCGGATTGGCGTTAAAGCTGACGCCCTTGACCGGCTCGGCGGTCGCAAAGCGGACGGAGAGATCGCGGACTTCGAGAAGATGGCTCATCAGCGTTCCTCCGAAAAGCGCGGATTGAGCGCATCGTTGAGGCCGTCGCCCAGAAGATTGAGTGCCAATACGGTAAAGACGATCGCGAGACCCGGCAGGGCCGTCAGGTACCAGGCAGTGCGGATCACGTCGCGGCCAGCGCCAATCATCGATCCCCAGGAGACGCGATTGGGATCGCCGAGCCCCATGAAGGACAGCGCCGATTCCATCAGGATCGCGCTTGCGACCATGACCGAGGAGGTGACGATCAGCGGCGGCAGGGCGTTCGGCAGGATTTCGCGGAAGATGATGCGTGCATGGCCGAAGCCGAGGCTTCGGGCGGCCAGCACATAGTCCTTCTCGCGGATGGAGCGGAACTCGGCCCGCGTCAGCCGCGCCACCGTCGGCCAGCTGACAATGGCAATCGCGATTGTGACGGTCGAGGTCGTCGGCTGAGCGATGGCGACCAGCACGACGAGCAAGACGAAACTCGGGATCGTCTGGAAGACCTCGATGAATTTCACCAGGAGATCGTCGACGATCCCGCCGAAATATCCCGCCATCGCGCCGATCGTGATGCCGGCCGAAAGCCCGAGGGCCGTCGCGGCGATGCCGACCGTGAGCGAAATGCGCGCCCCGTGGAGGATGCCTGCGAGCACATCGCGCCCCATCGAATCCGTACCGAGTGGATAGGACGGATTTTGGCCCGGCCAGAGGAACGGTCGCGCAACCATCTCCATCGGATCGCCTGGATAAAAGACGGGGGCAAGAAGGGCTGCAACTGCGGTGGCGATCAGGAACAGGACGCCGAACAAGGCGGTGGGATTGGACAGAAAGACCTTGAGCTCACGCCGCAGGCCGCGCCAGGCAATACCGGGTACGGCGGCGGCGCGCACGTCGGGCGCATGGATATGCGTCCAGCGCGGCTCGATAGGTTTTTCGGGCAGCGGCCGCGAGGCGTCGCTATCGTGCTCGGCCAGATCAATTGCGTTGCCGGCGTAGGTATGAAGCTTCTGACTGGTCATCGGCTGGCTCCGATTCTGGGATCAATCCATGCCTGCAGCAGATCGACGGCCGCGTTGGCGACGATCACAAGGAAGGAGGACAAGAGCAGGATGCCGAGCAGCACGGAAAAATCGCGGGCCATCACGGCTTCGAAGGCAAGCCGGCCGAGCCCCGGCCAGCTATAGACGGTTTCGACCACCACGGCCCCGCCGAGCATGCCTCCGAAATGCATGCCGGCCATTGTCGTGATCGGGATCAGCGCGTTGCGCAGCACGTGACGCGTGGTCAGGAAGAAGGGCGACACGCCCTTGGCGCGGGCGGTGCGGACGAAATCCTGCGACTTGACCTCCAGCATCGCCGCGCGCGTCAGTCGCGCATAGATTGCCAGATAAAAGAGGGAGAGCGAGGTTGCCGGCAACACCATGTAGCGGATCCGGTCGAGGAGTGCCGGTAGCCCGGTGAGCCGCGATCCGATCGTGCTGTCGCCGCCGCTCGGCAGCCAGCCGAGCTTGACAGAGAAAAACAGGATCAGCATCAGGCCGATCCAGAAGCCGGGAATGGAATAAAACAGCAGCGAGACGACCGAAATCACGCGGTCGGCAAGCCTGCCGGAAAAGCTTGCCATCAACGCGCCGAGGAGCAGACCGACGGCAATGGCGATCAGCAGGGCGGCCAGCATCAGCGTCAGTGTTCCAGGCAGCCGCTGGCCAATGAGATCGGCAACCGGCATTCCGTAGCGCGGCGAAAAGCCGAGGCTGAAATGCGCCAGGTTGTCCAGGTAATTGGCGAGCTGCACGAGGAGAGGGTTGTCGAGCCCGAAACGCTGGCGCAGAGCCGCCATGGTTTCCTCAGTGGCCGAACCGGATTCCGCCGCCATCACGTCAGCCGCGTCGCCCGGCGCGAGTTTGAGCAGGAAGAAACTCAATATGACGATGCCGAGCATGGTCGGCACGGCCTGAATGACGGTCTTTCTGATCGTGCGGGCGACCCGCTTGAGTGCCGACATGGATTTCCACCTCGCGTCGCCGGAAGAATTTCATCGTGTTGCGTTGCGATAGTAGTTGACTAAATCTGTGGGTTTTGTCAAATCCATATTAGTAAATAATTCCAAGAATAGATCGAATATCGAAGTCTTTTGAAATTATTTAACGTCATATGAGCATACATTCGAATTTCTTACCGAAGCAGGTCCGGAATTGGGTAAAAAACTCTACGGCTGCGCCGAAGTATGGAAAGGCGAACCCAGAACGCCCGGCAACGGGCACGCACAATCATCGAGGGACCGACCATGCCAGCATTTCCTGCTCCGACACGCCGCAATTTCCTTCTTGCTTCCGTTGCGCTCACCGTGGCGTCGGCAACACGCCTGCCGGCCTTTGCCGCTCCGGTGCGCGGCGGCACAGCGACGCTGCTCCTGTCGGCCGAGCCGCCGGTGCTGACGACCATTGCGAACACTGCCTTCAATTCCGTCTATGTCTCTCCGAAGGTCATTGAAGGCCTTCTGACCTATGATTTCGAGCTGAACCCGCAGCCGCTTCTGGCGAAAGAATGGTCAGTGAGCCCGGATGGGCTCGTCTACACGTTCCACCTGCGCGACGGCGTAAAATGGCATGACGGCCAGGCCTTTACCTCGGCCGACGTTGCTTTCTCGATCAAGACGCTGAAGGAGGTTCATCCGCGTGGCCGCAACACGTTCCTCAACCTCGTCGACGTCGAAACGCCGGATCCGCTGACGGCGATCCTGAAACTCTCCAAGCCGGCGCCCTATCTCATCACCGCCCTTGCCTCCTCGGAGACGCCGATCGTAGCGCGTCACATCTATGAGGGGACGAAGGTTGCCGAAAATCCTGCAAATCTCGCGCCGATCGGCACAGGTCCCTTCAAGTTCAAGGAATGGGTCCGCGGCAGCCACCTCGTCTATGAGCGCAACCCCGATTACTGGGACCAGCCGCGTCCCTATCTCGACCAGCTCATCGTCCGCTTCATTCCCGACGCAGCGGCGCGCTCGATTGCAATCGAAACCGGCGAAATCGATCTTGCGCCCTCCACGCCCGTTCCTCTCAGCGATCTCGAACGTTTGAAGACGGTCCCCGGCATCGCCTTCGAGGAGCGCGGCTATCAATATGCAAACGGTGTCAGCCGTATCGAGTTCAACCTCGAACGGCCCTTCTTCAAGGACATCCGCGTTCGCCAGGCCTTCGCCCATGTGATCGACCGCAAGGTGATCCTCAACACCATCAACTACGGCTACGGCGCGGCCATTCCCGGCCCTATCAATCCCAATCTTGCCAAATGGTATGATGGCGACCTGAAGACCTATCCGATCGATCTTGCCGCCGCCGAGAAACTGCTCGACGAGGCAGGCTATCCACGCGGCAGCGACGGCGTGCGCATCCGCATCAATCTCGACTATGTGCCGAGCGGCGAAACCTATCCGCGTGGTTCCGAATATATCCGCCAGGCGCTTGCCAAGGTCGGCGTCGATGCCACGGTGCGCAGCCAGGACTTCGCCACCTATACCAAGCGCATCTATACCGATCGCGATTTCGATTTCGCCTTCGAGGGAATGAGCAACCTCTTCGATCCGACCGTCGGCGTTCAGCGCCTCTACTGGAGCAAGAACTTCAAGCCGGGCGTGCCCTTCTCCAACGGCTCGGCCTACAGCAATCCGAAGGTCGATGCCTTGCTCGAGGCCGCAGCAATCGAGGTCGATGCCAAGAAGCGTGTCGATCAGTGGCGCGAGATCCAGCAGATCCTTGTCGAGGACCTGCCGGCGATCGACATCGCCAGCCAGCCGGAGCTGACCATCTACAACAAGCGCATCGCCGACCACACGGTCGGCGGAGAAGGCGTCTCGGGCAGCCTTGCCTACGCTTATCTCGCCACAGCCTGAGCCAAGAGGAAAAGGAACACGGATCCGTCATGTCCATTCAACACCCTCCCGGCTCTATCGTGGGTCTCCCGAAATTTTCCGCGCCCACCGACTTTGCCGAAAGCCCATTGTCGCAGGCGCTCAAGCAGCCGGTGCTGCTCGGCCTGTTCCTGCCGATCCAGGCCGGCGGCTGGACGCAATCCACGCTCGAGCGATCCACGGATTGGAGCTTCGATTACAACAAGGCGCTGACGCTGAAGGCCGAGGAACTCGGCTTCGATCTGGTTTTCGCCCTGTCGCAATGGCTGCCGAAAGGCGGTTACGGCGGTGTCTTCAACGGTCAGGCGCTCGACAGCTTCACGACGACGGCAGCGCTTGCCGGCCTGACCAAGAAGATCATGCTGATCTCCACCATGCATGTCCTTTACGGGCCGTGGCATCCGCTGCATCTGGCAAAATTCGGTGCGACGCTCGACCACATCACCGGTGGCCGCTGGGGCATCAATGTCGTGACGGGTCACCGTGCCGTCGAGCATGAAATGTTCGGCTGGCCACGCATCGAGCACGACAGGCGCTACGAACTGGCGGCCGAATTCCTCGAAGTCGTCCAGCGCCTTTGGAGCGATACCGAGAATTTCTCCTTCGAAGGCGAGAGCAGCTGGAAGCTCGGTGGCGGCTTCGTGACGCCCAAGCCGAATTTCGGCCGGCCGATCCTCGTCAACGCCACGGGTTCGGATGCCGGCATCGCCTTTGCCGGCCGCTATTCGGACATTGTCTTCATCACCAGCCCGACGGGCGCCGATATCAACAGCGCGCTTCAATCGCTGCCGGCCCACACGAAAAGAGTGAAGGATGCGGCCAGGGACGTCGGACGCACGGTGCGCACCCTGCTCAATCCGATGGTCATCTGCCGGCCGACCGACAAGGAGGCCTGGGAACTTGCCGACCGGATCGTCGCCCATGGCGACCAGCGCTCGCCGCAGGGCTTTTCGTCACTGAACTCGGATGCGCATGCCTGGAAAGGTCGCGATCCGCAGGATCCCTACCGTTTCGTCGGCGGCAATATCCGCGTCATTGGTTCGCCCGAAAGCGTGGTCGACCAGTTCCTGAAACTGAAAGCGGCCGGCGTCGACGGTCTGCAGCTCAGCTTCTTCGATTTCCGTGACGAGCTCGAATTCTTCGGCACCGATGTGCTGCCGCTGATGAAGCAGGCCGGCCTGCGCCACTGAAAGGGATGATCATGACCAGCAACACCATTTCCGAAATCTGGTATACGCGCTGCCCGGTGCCGACCCCGGTCGGGCTTGCCGCCCAGCTCGGCTATCTCGAGGAAGGCTTCCGCAAGGAAGGCGTGACGCTGAAGTCGATCATCGACTCTCCCGACCGCGCCATCCGCCAGAGCCATTTCAACCATACGCTCGACTGGTCCTTCCGCCACGGCGGCAATGTGCCGCCGATCCGCGCCCGTTCGGAAGGCCGCAAGACCCGCCTCGTCGGCATTACCTGGACGGACGAATTTCAGGCGATCATCACCCTGCCCGGAACCGGGATCAACACGACCAGGGA
Source organism: Rhizobium sp. 01T437 (assembly GCF_056398505.1). NCBI lineage: Bacteria > Pseudomonadati > Pseudomonadota > Alphaproteobacteria > Hyphomicrobiales > Rhizobiaceae > Rhizobium > Rhizobium sp. 01T437. The sequence goes on along the minus strand of NZ_JBFTPM010000014.1, from coordinate 105,205 downwards.
TCTGAAGGGCCGCCGCTTCGGCATCGCCCGGCGCCCGGAAGGCATCGTCGACTTCATGCGCGCGACGGCCTTGAAAGGTCTCCTGTCGGCTCTGTCGCTGGAGGGCCTGACGCTCGACGATGTCGAGATCATCGACATTGCGCTTGCCGATTCCGTGCTCGCCACCCAGGAGGGACCATCGCTCTTCGGTCTCAAGCGTCGTCAGGCCTATGGCGAAGAGATCGCAGCTCTGCTGCGCGGTGAGGTGGATGCGATCTACGTGAAGGGTACGGCCGGCATCAGCGTCGCCAATCTGATCGGCGCCGTTCAGGTGGCGGAGTTCGGTTTTCACCCCGACCCGAAGATCCGCATCAATTCCGGCTCGCCGCGTGTCCTGACGGTCGACGAACTGCTGGCCGAGGAACGCCCCGATCTCGTCCACCGGCTTCTGGAAGCGATCTACAAGGCGGGTGATTGGGCGCAGGCCCATCCAGATGAAACGCGCCGCTTCGTTGCGCGCGAAGCCGGCGCCACCGAGGAGCAGGTGCTGGCGGCAAACGGGCCGGAGATCCACCGCCATCTCGGCCTTGGGCTGGACCCAGAACTGGTCGAGGCAGTCGGCCACTATAAGGATTTCCTCCGGGACTTCGGCTTCCTGGCTGCCGATTTCGATATCGCCGATTGGGTCGACCGCCGTCACGTCGACGGCTTTCACACCCGCGCCGTTGCCTGACAGGAGAACCACCATGCTGCAGGAAACGATCGATCCACTCGACAGGGCACGAAGGCTTGCCAAGGATTTCTCCGAACGCGCCCACCATTTCGATGCGAGCGGTGAATTTCCCTTCGAGAACTTCGCCCGACTTTACGAAGCGGGGCTACTCGGCTTGGTGACAGCGCCCGAGCATGGCGGCCATGGCGGCGGCCTTACAGATGCGCAGGCGGTGATCAGCGAGATTGCCCGCGGCGAGCCATCGACGGCGCTGGTGCTCGCCATGCATTACAACAGCCACTATACGCTGCGGCGGTTCGGAAAATGGCCTGTTCATCTTGCAGAGCGGGTTCTCCTCGCCAACCGGCAGGGTCCAGCCCTGATCAATGCTGCCCAGGCCGAGCCACGCATCGGCTCTCCCGCCCACGGCGCCTTGCCAGAGACGATCGCAAGGCGCGAGGGCGACAGCTGGCGTATTTCCGGGCGCAAGACTTATGTCACCGGCATACCGATCCTCAAATGGGTATCGCTGCTGGCGCTGACGGACGAGGCCGAGCCACGGCTTGCCTCCTTCCTGGTACCGACCGACAGTCCCGGCTTTACGGTCGAAAAGACCTGGAACGCCGCCGGCATGCACGCGACAGCCAGTGACGACATCATCCTTGAAGACGTCGTCATTCCCTTCGAAGACGTGATCGAGGCACAGCCCGCGTCGGAGCCGATCCGGCGGGAGGAGCATGCCACGGCCTTCTTCTTCTCGCTGATCGGCGCCGTCTACCATGGGGTGGCGCTGTCCGCCCGTGACAAGGTGCTCGCCTTTTCGGCCCGCCATGCGCCGGCAAGCCTTGGGGCACCGATCGCGACCGTGCCCCGCATCCAGGACGGTCTCGGCGAGATCGAGGTCCGCCTGTCGACGAATGCCAGGCTATTGCGCTCGCTCGGCGAAGATGTCGATGCCGGCAAGCCGGTCGGCATCGATGCCATGGCCGTGCGCCATGTGGTGATCGACAATGCGGTCGCCGTAACGAACCTCGCACTCGATCTTGCCGGCAATCCCGGCCTCAACAGGGATTTCGGACTGGAACGCCATCATCGCGACGCCATTACCGGCCGCTCGCACGCGCCGCAGAACCACATGGTCCGGGCAATCGCTGCGAAAAATGCACTCGCCCGCCTGGAAGCAGGACGCATCTGAAACTCACCATGAGATTAGAGCACCCGGCCGACCCACGGGGGCTGGCCGGGCACCCATTAAAATCAAGCGTTAGGGCTCAGCCATATCTGGCCAAAACTGTTGTTGATGCCCTGCGCTCCGGGCGCGAAATTCCTGACCTTCTTGCTCGCGACGATCTGCGAGCCGGCGGCGACGAGATCGACCGAGACGACATCCTCATGAATGATGCGCTGGAACTGAAACCAGAGGTCGCGTCGCTTGGCCTCGTCGGGCTCGACGGCAGCGGCTTCGAGCAACCTGTCGACCTCGGGATTGGCGTAGTGGCTGGCATTTGAAAAGACGAGCCCGATCTTGAAGTTCTTCGACCAGTAGGCGCGCTGTACTCCGAGTGTGGGATCGAACGTGTTGGACAGGGATTCGATGACCAGATCGAAGGCGCGGTCCGTGTAGACGGTCTTCAGGAACGTGGCGAGGTCGAACTTGAGGATTTCCGCGTCGATACCGACGGCAGCCAGAGATTGCCGGATGAAATCGGCATAGGAAGGCGGCAGGAAAGAATTATACGCAAGACGAAGCTTGAAGCGCACGCCATTTGCCCCGCGCGGGTAGCCCGCCGTGTCGAGCAGCTTTTCTGCAAGCTTGGGGTCCGGCTCACGAGCCTTGATGCTCGGATCATACCATTTTGGCAATGCCGTGCTGATCGGGCTCGGCGAGACATCGGCGTAACCGAACAGGGCGATATCGACGAGCTTCTGCAAGTCGATGGCATGGGCGATTGCCAGGCGCACGTCGCGCTTTGTCAGGATTTCGTTCTCATAGTTGAAAAACAGCTGCTGCTGCGGTCCCGAATAAGCATAGGTCGTCGTGTCCACGACGAGATTGGGATTGGTCTTGAGGCGCTCGATGTCGGACAGGGGAACGGGGTTGGCGCCGATGTCGATCTCACCCGTCTCGAGCGCGGCGGCACGAGCGGCCGGATCGAGAATGACGCGCAGGATGACACGATCGAGATAGGGCTTTCCGGCATCCCAGTAATTCGGATTGCGCTCGAAGATCAGGTGACTGCCGGGCACCCATTCCTTCAGCAGGAACGGGCCTGTTCCGATCGTCTGGGCAAGCTTGGGCTGCTCCTGCGGCTTGAAGGTTTCGTAGACATGTTTCGGCACGATCGGCGATTCCGAGCTCGAGAGCGCCGTAATGAGATAAGGCGCAGGTTTGGTGAGTACGACGATTGCCGTGTGCGGGTCGGGCGTCTCGACGGCCGCCACGTTCTGATAGGTGATCCGGCCGCGCGGATGGGCTTCCTTAAGCCGGAAAATGGTGAAGGCGACGTCGGCCGACGTGAAGTCCGCGCCGTCGTGCCATTTTACCCCCTCGCGCAGCTTGAACGTATAGCGCAACTGATCCTCGCTGACCGACCACTCGGTCGCAAGAAGCGGGATGGGGTTAAGATCGTAGTCGAAGTCGAACAACCCCTCGTTGATCTTCGGACCGATCGCCTGTCCCGTGCCCGAGGACGTATTGATGGCAATGAGCGCGCTCGGATCGGGATAATAGGCCCAATTGAGCGTACCACCTCTGACGGGCGTCTCGGTTGCAGCGGCGGCGGCAAACTGAGGAAAGCTCCCAATGCAAGCCCGGCAGAGCCTGCAAGGAGGAATTGGTTAAACTGGCGGCGATTGATCGACATGGAAGGCTCCGAAGGCGGCGACGCTCGAAAAAACGTGCACGGAGCCCCATGCCCCGATGACGGAATGATCCCTTCCCGACCCGCCGAAGCAAAGGCAGATTTTCTATCGTAGCGGCGAAGCAAAGCTTGTCGCGCAGGCATAGAAAGCAGCAAAGCCGTGCATGCCCGCTGCCGGCAGCAGCGGACATGCACGCCGAGAGTGACGGATAGGAAAGAGAGCTACCAACGCAGTCGGCCCAAAAGCCGACGCGCATTGCCGCCGGCCACAAGAGACTGTGACTGGGCGTCAAGACCTGCCGCCGCCAGGCTCTGCGCCAACCTCTCCCGAGAAAGGGCGGGAAGGATCGGCCAGTCCGTTCCGGCAAGAACGCGCTCTGCGCCGAAGAACTCCACCAATATGGCGATGATCGAAGGATCGTCGCCCATCGTGTCGAAGTAGATGTTGGGCTTGTGCCCGGCTGCGCGGTTTTGCCGGGAATAAGGACCGCCGCGCGCCGCCTGCACAACCGCCCCGAGGCCAAGGGTTGCGAAGACGAAATTCAGATCCGGAAATTCGTCCAGCAGGCCATTTTCCAGGACAGACAGAAACGCCACGCCGTTCATCAGCCCGCGGCCAAGGGAATTGCCAAGCTTGCCGGCGCCGGCAATGAGGACATCGGCTTGCGGCGCATTGACGGGATGTACGAAGACCGGCTTGCCGAAACGAGCTGCGACGGCGAGCGCAGGACGGGCCACCGGATCACCGATGAACTTGCCGTCGCGATAGGAATCGACGACGAGGCCGGCCAGTCCGAGTTCGCCAAGCGCCCTCTCCGCCTCGCGCGCGGCCACCTCGCCGGAAAAGGGATCGACCGTCGCCAGCACCGCCAGACGATCGGGATGTGTCTTGACGAGGCCGGCAAGCCAGTCATTCACCCCGGCGATCACTGCAGGATCGGTGGCGTTCTCCATGCCGAACAGGCTCTCGATCGTCGTGCTGAGAACGGCAAGCGAGACACCGGCCGAGGAAAACTCGTCGATCAGGGAAGCCGGATCGACAATCTTCTTCAGGACAGTGTCGGCAAGCCCGGCGGATATGCGCCTGCTGCCGTCAGCACCCCATTCTGGGGGCCAAAGATGTGTGTGAATGTCGACGATATCCAGTTCATGGCTCATGCTGACGCTTTCCTTCGAATAACGATTGTCGTTGGTGTCTCATATCTCGCGCCAGGGCGGGTCTCATCGGTGATGGATCTCAGAGCCAAGGCACCCAGCGCCAACAGCGCCGCTACGCGGCCTCAAGCCCGTGAATACGCCTGATTTCCTCGGCGACCAGTGCCTGGAGCCGCCATAGATTTCGATCGCGGATGCCCTTCTCTTCGAGATGCTTGACGGTGAGATAGAGATATTCGGCACAGGACCCCATATGGCCGCAGGCCCTGGCCAGAACCTCGGCGACGCTTTCCAGAGGCAGTCCGCGCAGAACGCGCTTGCCTTTCGGCCCGGCCCAGAACACCAGGGCGCGCAAAGGTCCCTGTGGCGTTTCGATCGGAACCCATCGGATGAAGGAGGAGTCGGTGATCGTGCCAATCTCCCTGCGGATCATGCGACGGATCTGCCCCATGCGGTCTTCTTCCGAGAGCCTGTAGGCGACGCCGTTGCATTGCCCGCCCTGATCGAGCGCCATCATCAGACCGGGAACGGCATCGGTCGCCCGCCACCGCGTCATCTGCAGGCAAAAGGACCTGTGCCAGCCGCGGGCACGGGCGTGCTGCCATTCCACCGCGTCGAAGTCCGGCTTCCAGATCAGCGAGCCATAGGCAAAAATCCATAGCGGCCGGCCCACGGCCTCACGGTGTAGTCTCTCCGAAAGAGCCTGAAGTTCCCCGTCGCTCAGCGGAACACGATTGGGATCCGGTCCGGGATCGGCTTCCAGCCTCAGGCTGAGTGAGACGAGATCAGCCGTCAGCGCCATCGTACGCAAGCCTGCGGGATGGTTCTTTCCTTCCGAGGCGGCCTCATGGATCGGTAAGGCTTTCGACAAGAGCGCCCGCATCCTAGTGGACCGTGAACTGGCTGAAATAGGCCTGTCGCTCACGCACTGCCCGGATCAGCAAGGCGGCCTCGCGCATGATCGCATTGAAGGTCGCATCGTCGGCCGATGCGATGCCGTCCGACATAGTCTGGAGAATTCCGATCAGGCGTCCGACGGATTCCTGCGATACCCCATTCTGGCCTTCCAGCCCTTCGGCAAGAGCGGCGAGCGTTCTCACAATCTCGTCAATGATCTGACGGCGGCGCGCCTGGCTTGCCGGCAGATCGCCAGCTCCAGCTAACGCCGTTTCTTCCAAGTCCCTGTCCATCATGGCTCGCCGCTTCATCGTCGTCGATCAAATCAGTCCGAGGACGAGCGCCAGAATGAAGGCAAACGATCCGGCTGCCGCAGCCTGATGGAGGCGCAGACAGACGGGAGAGAGCCAGTCGGCGCGATGTCGCGGCAAGAAGCGCTGATGATTGTCGACAATTGCCATTGTCGCCTCCGTTAGTACCAGATTGGAGCTGCCGCTCGCCAAAAGGAAAGCTCGTATTCAAGTGCCGTCTGGCTGTCTTCACCCTCAAGACCGGGCGATCCGATCTTTTGTCCGTGCACCCGCCGGTCAAAAAGTCGGGCAATTCTCGCAGCGAGACGGACAAGCATGCCTCGTGTCATAGCAAACCTCCTCGATCGGCCGGTTGTTACGGAGACAGTTCGGTTCGCCTGGCGCTCAAAAGCAGGTCGCGAGGCGACGCCATCTTTCCGAACAGTTTCAGCAGGCGATTTTCTTCAGACTTCGCCAGCCGGTAGCGTCGCGAGAAGTCGAAGACGCTCCACAGTTCCTCGCTCGTTGGCTCAGTCGCGGTCTTTTCCTGCAATCTCTGGTGCATGACCGCCCCCTATTCTACGGCATACAGCGCAGGGCGAGAGCCTGGGAAGAATGCGTCGATCTCGCTTATGACCTCGTCTATGCGCTTGGAAAGCTGCTCGGAGGAAACGGCGTAGTCGGCAAAATCCCGATCGGACCCGTAGATCGCAGTCGGCAGGGTATGAGACATGAAGAAGCCGAACAACGGGCGCAGTTGATGTTCGACCATCAGCGCGTGCCGGTCGCCGCCGCCCGTCGCGGTGATGATGATCGGCTTTGCCCGCAGCTCGCGCGGATCAATCAGATCGATCAGATGTTTGAAGAGACCTGGATAGGAACCTTTGTAGGTGGGGGAGCCGACGATCAGCAAATCAGCGCTGACGATCTCGGAGATCACGGCCTCGGCCTGTCCGTCAAGATCTTTGCGCCAGGTGGCGTCTCCGAGGGAAGGTCCGACATCGAGCATGTCGTAAACCTTGCTGGTAAAACCATGTTTGTCGCTCGCGATGCGGGCGATATGGCTCACGAGCGCCAGGGTCTTGGAGGGACGGTTGAAGCTGCCTGCGATTCCAACGAGTTTGAGAGCGGCCATCGGCTTTCCTTTCGTTGAAATCACTATTGTCTATAAAAATACTGGACTAAAGAAACGACAGTTTACGATCGATGCAATGGGCGAAAAAAATGCCTCTTTCTCCGGCGGCTTGAAGGGTCTTCATCGCATCGTTCCATCTGTGGCCGTGCGGCGTTGAGCCGGTCGATGCTTGTGTTTCAAGCGCCGATGCGGGCTGCGGCGGGAGCCGCAGGCGTGCTCGCGTCACCAGCCCGCGCAGGATCCTGCGGATAGGGCAGCCCATAACGGTCACGAACCGTCTTGCCTTCATATTCCCGCCGATAGACGCCGCGATCCTGCAGGATGGGAATGACCTTTTCGACAAATTCCTCGATATCATCAGGGGCGCGGGGTGGCTGGAGCGTGTATCCATCCACGGTACCGTCCGCCCAGAGATCGATGATGTCGTCAGCCACTTCCTCCGCGGTCCCGAGCAGGAGGCGATGATGGCCCTCCGACCTGCGCACCGCTTGTCTCGCGGTCAGCGTCTCATGCGTCAGAAGGTCAGACAGACCAAGCCCCATGCCCACGGCCTGCAGGCGGTTGGGATCGGGGATGAACCGTTCGGCATCCAGCACGGCGTCGGGATCGAAACCGGTCGGGTCGATGCCGTTCTCTTTGGCGAATCGCGCGAGCAATCCGTCTTCCGAGCCCGTGCCGCTATAAAGCTCGTGCTTGCGCAGCGCTTCCTCGCGGCTTTCGCCGAGGATGACGACAAGACCGGGCACGATGCGGATACCCGACGGATCGCGACCGATTGCGGCGGCGCGGTCCCTCACCTTTGCGCCGAAAGCCCGGCCTGCACCGCGCGAAAGGATGTTGCAATAGATGATTTCACCGTGACGCGCGGCAAGTTCGATACCCCCCTCGGATGCACCGGCCTGGGCGATGACGGGATGTCCCTGCGGCCCTTTCGGCACGTTGAGCGGCCCTCTGACCGAAAAGTAAGCGCCCTGGTGATCGATCGTATGTGAACTTCCCGCGTCCCAGAAACGGTTTTCAGGCACCTCGCCCTCGCGCGCCGGGTCCCAGCTCGCCCAGAGCTCCTTGGCGACATCAAGGAATTCGGAGGCTTTGGCATAGCGCTCGCTGCGCGGCGGCAGCGGCTCGGAACCGAAATTGGCGGCGACATTCGGGTTGAAGGAGGACACGACGTTCACGATCAGCCGGCCGCCCGAAATGATATCGGTCGACTGCACCCGCCGGGCAAAATTGAACGGCGAATTATAGGTCGAGGACATCGTCACGACGAAACCGATATCCGGCACCTGTGCCGAAAGGGCGGTGCAGAGGATCAGCGGATCGATCGTGTGAAAGGGGCGGCTCGCGGGATCGGTCATCAGCGCCGGATGATCGGAAAAGAAGGCCGCATCGAAGCGCCCCTTGTGCGCAAGCTCGGTCAGCCGGCGGTAATATTCCGGGTCGTTGATGTCGTGCCGGCTGCCACTCCTGTATTTCCAGGCATTGGCTAGATAACCGGTGGTGTTGATGCCGACGTTGAGATTGAGTTTGCGGGCCGGTGTCGTCATTGTCAGGCAACCTCGCTGCTCGGGCCGAATGGTGTGATGATCTTGCGGTAACCGACGGCAGCCGGCTTCTTGCCGGAGACGGCGAACTCGCCGACGACGCGATCGTGATAGATGCGCGGATTGTGCGAGGTGATCGTGCGGGCGTTTCGCCAATGGCGGTCGAGCGCCGTGGCACGCTTGGCCGCGGATGCGCCAAGGGCATCGAAGAGAACCGTCGTCGCCTCGAGGATGAGCGTCGAGATGACGGTGACCGCCTGGCTCGTTTCGATATCTGCAAGAAGGTGGATATCGGTTTGGTCAGGATCCACGCCGGCGATATTGGCTTCAAAGGATCGCTGCAGGGCTTGCGCGACATTGAGCACGATCGCGCCGGCAGCATAGGCCGGCCCCCTGACACGGCCGACCACTTCAAGCACCTGCGGATCTTCCGCGCTCGTCGCTCCATTCCCGCGCGGGTAGATCCGCGCCCGGCTGCCGACATGGCGGGCGAGCTCCTTGGCAGCAGCCCGGCCGATCCCGGCAAGGCTTGCCAGGTGGACGAGCTGGAAGAAGGCAGGCGTATAGGGAAAACGAGCCGAATCCGGTTTGATGTGGACGCCCTTCAGCCTGACGTTCTTGAACCGCGCGGTGCCGCTGCCGCTCATGGCCTGCCCGAAGCCATCCCAATCGTCGAGAATCTCCACGCCGGACACCGACGTGGGCACGAGAGCGGCGACCGGTGAACCCGATCCGTCGACGGCGGCGAGGTTGATCCAGTCGGCATAGATCGAGCCGGTGGTATAAAACTTCTCGCCGTTCAGGCGATAGAAATCGCCATCCGGCACGATTGTCGTGGAATGGTCCCCGACCTTGAGGCCGGCGAGCTCCGAAAAGCCGCTGCCGATCATCTCGCCGCGCCCGAGGCGAGTCAGCCACTCATCCTGCCAGCTATTGTTCGGGGCATTGAGGAGATCCTCCGTGAAGCCCAGATGGCTGCGGAAGATATTGGTGATATTGGGATCGGCCGCCGCGAGCTCGATCAGCAGCGCAAAAAGCTCCGGCAAGGTGACCTCGAGACCGCCGTAGACCGCCGGGATACGCAAGGCGCCGAAGCCCGCCTCCCGCAGCCATCGGACTTCCTCGAAGGGCAAGCGCCGCTGCTGATCCCTTTCGATCGCCGCCTCCCCTATCCGATCGAAAATGGGACGGAATCGTGCGGCAATTTCCTCATAGCGCGCCGAGGGGCCACGGCCCCAGCCTTCATCGATCCTGGTCATCAACACGCTTCCTCAATGTCTATGATTGTTCGGTTCTGGCGTTTTGACTGCCGGCTCGCTCACGCCCAGCCAGTCGAGCAGTTGCAGGCGAAGCCGGTTGAAGCCTACGCTACCGGTCAAGCGGGGTCGTGGCAGATCGACCGTCGCTTCGTGCGCCACCACCCCGTCTCGCATCACCAGCACCCGGTCGGCAAGCAGCAGCGCCTCTTCGACGTCATGGGTGACGAGGAGCACCGCTTGGCGATGTTTTTGCCAGAGATCGGCGACGAGGGCCTGCGCCTTCAGCCGCGTCAGCGCGTCCAGCGCCCCGAAGGGTTCATCGAGCAGCAGCAAATGCGGATTGCGCACAAGCGCGCGCGCCAGCGATGCACGCTGGGCCTCCCCGCCGGAAAGATCCTTCGGCCAGGCATCGCCGCGATGGACCAATCCCACTTCGGCAAGCGCCGTCTCCGCCCTCGCCCGGTTACCGCTCCTGCCGAGTCCGGCCACGACATTGCTCCAGACCCGCTTCCAGGGAAAGAGCCGCGGCGACTGGAACGCCACGCCGCGGCGCGGCGAGACAAAGACATCGCCCTCAATCTCATGATCCAGATCTGCCAGAATGCGCAGCAGCGTACTCTTGCCACAGCCGCTCGCGCCCAGCAGGGCGACGAATTCCCCGTGTCTGATTTCGAGGTCGAGATGATCAATGACGGTGCGCGGCCCAAAGCAGCGCACAAGCCCGTGGACGCTGACCGAGAGGCCCGTCGGAGACGGCGCGTGAAAGGACATGCTCATGCTCCATCGAAGCTATGACGCCATCTGAGCAGCACGCGCTCGAGCAGCCGGACGATGAGGTCGGCCGAAAGCCCGAGAAGCGCGTAGATGACGAGGCAAAGGATGATGATGTCGACGCGATAGACTTCGCGTGCGTGGGTGATCAGATAGCCGAGACCGCCTTGCGCATTGACCGTCTCGGCAAATACCAGCGCCAGCCAGGCAGATCCCAGCGAGTACCGCAGGCCGACGAGCAGGTTCGGAAGTGCTCCCGGCAAAATGACCTGGAAGATCAGCACGGTTCGCCCGAAGGAGAGCGTGCGCGCTGCCTCGATGAGGGTTTTGTCGACATTGCGGATCCCGGCGAAAGTATTGATGTAGAGTGGAAACGTCACGGCGAAGGCGACGAGCGTGATCTTCGGTGTTTCGTCGATACCGAGCCAGATGATCAGGAGCGGCACGAGGCCGGCCCAGGGGAGCGTGCGCGCCATCTGCATCGGCGCATCGATGAGGTCCTCTCCGAGGCGCAGGAGGCCGGAGATGACCGCGAGGCCGACGCCGATCACGAAGCCGAAACAAAAGCCGATGACGACCCGCTGGAGCGACAGCAAAAGGGCTTCCGACAGGTCGCCGCTCGTGATCATGTCGAGGAGGGTTGCCCAGAGTGTGCCCGGTCCCGGAAACAGGTCTTGCGAAATCCAGCCATAGCGCGTGGCGAGCCACCAGGCGACCACGAGCGCAGCAGGTCCGAGGCTCTTGCCGAAGCCCCGCGGGAGGGAAGCCGTTTTCTGCTTGCCTGCCGGAACGATACGTTCAAGACCGGCAACCGGGCGAGGATCGGACACGCCCGATCCGGGTAGCGCCGATTGCCCCTCGGAAAGGCTGGTGAGCAACGCCATCAATTCGTCTTTGCCAGCTTCTTGTTCTCATCACGGATTACGTCGCCAAAATCCTCGAGGACATAGTCCTCGACCCTGAAATCGCGCTTGAACTGGCCGTTTTCATGAAAATAGGCGACTTCCTTCTGCCAGCCAGCGAGCACGTCGTCATCGGTTGCGGGAACATACTCCACCCGCGAGCGGCTGGCCTGGAGGTTTGCCGCATCGAGCGAGATCTGCGACAGCTTGGTGACCTGCTCGGCCCATTCCGTCGGATGGGCGTTCACCCAGGCTTGCGCCCGGATGATGCGACGCGCCAGGTCCTCGAGAGCGGCCTTGCGGGCCGCATCCTCGACGGAGGACGTCGGCGCGTAGAGGACGCCCGCCGTGTCGATCACCTTGCTCAGCGGTTTCAGAATGCGCGCGCCATGCTGCTGCTGGGCGATCGCCGTGTTCGGATCCCAAACCACGAAAGCATCGACCTGACTGTTGACCAGCGCCGAGAGGCCGTCCGTCGTGTTGAGGTTCAGGATCAGCTTGTCGTCCCATGGCACGCCGGCCTGTTCCAGCGCCTTGGCGAATTGATAGTGCTGCTTCGTGAAATAGGGCAAAGCGACCTTGTGACCCTTCAAATCGGCAACGTCTTTCAAGGGGGAATCGCCGCGCACAAGGATGGCGCTGCCGCTTTCCTTGCGCTCCCGCGTGCCGGCGAGGATCGTCACTTTCACGCCATTGGCAATCGCCGCCAGCACGCCGGTGTCACCGCCTGCTGCAATATCGACATGTCCGGCGCGCAGCGCTTCAACGAGTGGCGGTGTGGAATCGAAATCCGCCCATTTGATCTTATAGGGAAGATTTTCGATTTCGTTGGCCGCGATCAGCTGGCGGTGCAGGCCCGTCTTGTTCGGGGTGCCGACCGTCAAGGTCACGCTCGAGAGGTCGGGGGCGTCCTGCGCCCAGGACGCACCGGCAGATAGGCTGGCAAGGGCGATGCCAAGGCCAGCGCGGCGGATCAGCACGGTAATGTCTTTCAATCTCACTCTTCGTTCCTCCTGACCGATCGGCCCTGTGGCGCTCCAATGAGCGCAGCGCCGGTGAATGACGGTCAAAAACCTACGAGAGGCAGGAAATGCTGGTAAGAAAATAAACTCTATAGATTTTATAGATTGTGAAAATGCTTTTCTGGTTTTGGTCTGTGCTCGCACCGACCGGCTTCGAAACGGCATGGCCCGGCCGCTAGTCTTGAGCCATCACCAAAGGACAAGGAGACCGACCATGGGCCAGAAGACGATTTCCCGCGAGACATTCCGGCATTGGCTTGCAGATGGGAACGAGCTTGCAGTTCTCGATATCCGCGAGCCCGACGTTGTGGGTTACGCCTCGCCGCTCTTTGCCACTAATCTGCCGACCGACAGAGTTGTACGTGAACTTTCGCGTTTCGTGCCGCGCAAGGTCGTCCGCACCGTGCTCGCCGACGGCGGCGATGGGGCGGCCGAGCGCCTGGCCGCGGAACTTGCAGTTGCCGGATGGCCGAACATCTTCGCGCTCGACGGCGGCATTCCCGGCTGGACGGCAGATGGCGAAGAGGCCGAATTGCCTACATTCGATACGCCTGGCGTCGACTTTACCCTTGCAGTCAAGGAGGAAAAGGGCACGCCGGTCATCTCTGCCGATGAATTGAAGCGACTTCGCGATGCCGGTGAAGATGTTATCGTCATCGACACCCGCACCGTACCCGAGTTTGCGCGTGAGCACGTGCCGGGCGCCGTCAGCGTGCCCGGTGCGGAACTGGTATTGCGCTTCAAGGACGTGGTGCCCTCCGAAAAGACGAGGGTCGTTGTCTCTTGCGCCGGCCTGCCGCGCGCCATCCTCGGCGCACAGACGCTGATCGACGCTCAAGTTCCCAACAAGGTGTCCTATCTTCACGACGGGACCAAGGCCTGGACGGCAGCCGGCCTCAACCTGGAGACGGGCAAGACGCGCACCTACGGACAGGCCAGCGAGACGGCTGTCGAATTTGCCCGCCGCCAGATCGGCATCTTGAGCAGCGGGGATAATCTCCCCGAAATCGATATCACGACCGCAAGGGCATGGGCTGCCGATCCCGATCGCACCACCTACCTGCTCGATGTCAGGACGCCGGAGGAATTCGAAACCGGCCATCTCAATGGCACGCTGTCTTCGGAAGGCGGCCAGCTGCTCGGTGTGGCCTATAGGACCATCGCGGTCAGAGGGGCTCGCGTCGTGCTTGTCGACGACCTCATCGGCGCACGCGCGCGCATCGTGGCCCACTGGCTGCAACGACGTGGTTATGAAATCGCCATCCTGTTGATCGATTTTGCGTCGCAGGAATTAAGCAACGTGGCCTGACGCGCAGGCGCTCTGCACTGACCTTGACCGGAACCGCATCGGCCGGAGATCCAGGAAAAGAGCTGTTAATGGATCTCCGGCCGATTAGACCACATTCCCATCGTCAAACCGTTCAACGGACTTTGCGGATGCCAGCGTAGCCATCGTCGAACGACGGTTCGTATGGCGTTCGCGCGCGGGCCGCCTATTGTTCCCGTGCGAAGACCCGGGACCGCAGGATCTTGAGATAGCCTTGGGAGGAGCGCGACCGTCAGGTCGGGCTCCGCATCGACCTCCAGGGTCTGGCCCGATGGGGTGAGAGCGACGAGCCGACGGGAACCCGGACGGTCCAAAACCCTGCTGATCGTTGCAGGAATGCCTCCCGCCTCGTTTGGTGCCCAGGCAAGATCGTTGGGGCGCAGGAGGATCTCGGCGGGGCCATCGGCGCAACCGGGAGCGTCGACCAGCAGTCCGTCGAAGGCTGCCCGGCCTCTATTCACCGTTGTTTCGATCACATTGGTATCGCCGAGGAAGCGCATGATGAAGGCAGAGGCCGGATTGCGGCAGATCTCTTCAGGTGTTCCTTGCTGGACGATCTTGCCCTCATTCAGGATGACGACACGATCGGCAAGATCAAGCGCCTCCTCCTGATCGTGGGTGACGAATAATGTGGTAATCCCGAGTTCCTCGTGGATCTCCCGCAACCAGCGGCGCAGGTCTCGCCTGACATTGGCGTCCAGAGCGCCGAACGGCTCATCGAGCAGCAGCACCTTGGGATCGACGGCAAGGGCGCGCGCCAAGGCTACGCGTTGTTTCTGGCCGCCGGAAATCTGACCGGGAAACCGCCGCTCCAGGCCCTCAAGGCGCACGAGGCGCACGAGGCGCAACAGATCATTTACGCGTTCCGCAATCTCGGCCTTGGTGCGCTTGGCCGCCCGTGCCGTTCTCATCGAGACTTTCCCATTGGCAGGGGTGATCCATTTCGCGATCAGCTTCAGCGCATCACGCTTCAGCCAATGGCTCGAACGGCGCCTGCAACGCGGCCATGTCGGCACGAGCGGGCAGGAGTAGCGTAGCGGCCCGCCATCGGCGAGAGTGGGCTATTGCCCGCGCCATGGCAGGCCTTGCGACTTGCGCTATGTTCTCATCAAGCACTCTGGCTTGAGGTTTCTTTTCCGGAGGATTGCTGACAACGCCCGCAAGTACAAGGAGACGATCAATGGCAACAGTCAGGCTTCTGAGCGACGAAGAAGCGGCTGCAATTCCTGCCGTGAAAATGGTGTTCGACGACATCAGAGCGACGCGTCAGACCGATTTCATCAACAATTTCTGGCGGGCGCTCGCCAATGATCCTGCGAACCTGAAACGTGTCTGGGAGACCGTGAAATCGGTAATGGGAACTCCTGGAACCCTCGATCCGCTGACCCGCGAAATGATCTACATAGCGGTCTCCGCCGCCAATGCCTGCCAATACTGCGTGCAATCCCATACCGCAGCTGCGCGCGCACGCGGGATGACGGACGCCCAGCACGGCGAACTACTGACGATCATCGGCCTTGCCGCGCAGACAAACCACCTTGCGCTCGCAATGCAGGTTCCGCCCGATCCGGCGTTCGATGTCCACTGAGCGAAAGGGCATCGAGAAAACTGCCGAAGTCAGAAAATCCTGTAAATTTAGAACAATTTCTTACAGATAGGCGGAGTTCTAGGACAACTTCGAATACCTTTCCGTTTTTGCCAATGCTATAGTCTATATAAATTGTAGACTATTATTGACGCTTCGCTTCCTGATATTGGCCTCGGCCGGTTCAGTCGCTGCGAAGCTCAACGGAGAGGCGCCATGAGCAGGCAGGTTATCGAGTATGACGGATTGCCGGTCGGCATCGTCGTGCCGGACAGTGATAGGTTGAAGTTCATTGCCGTCAGATATGAGGTCTACGATCTCGATGAGCAACGGTTTGCGTCCGCATCGGATGTCCTGCGCGCCATCCACATTCTGATGGCGGGCCGCAGGACAACGGCAAGACAGGCAGCCTGACAGGAGGCCTCCCAATGGGGCGACTGCGACGCATACTTCGACTGGCGGTACGCCACCGCGAGCTGGAACGGGGTCTCATCATCAACGAGTTTCGAGCCCTGTTTCTCGACGACTTCGACGCGGGCATCGCCGAGGCGGAGATGCGGACAAGCTTGCGGGAAGTCTCCGATGAGATTTCCTTCCTAAATCGTCGCTCTCGCTAGGCACCACAGCAGCCTCGTCATGGCAGGGCTAGATCATCGTCACGTTGATCAGGAAACAGGAAGAGGCTAGCCGTGGCGATCCTGCCGTACGGCAGCGAATTGTCGTGCGTGCCGAGCCGGTTGAAGCCGGCAAGCCAGCCGTTGTTCGTACCGTTCGTCGTGAAGGAGAGCACCTAGGCCATCCAACGGGAGCGAACCTCAGATACGCATACTCCAGTTCCCCATCACACGGATGTCGCCTGCACCGCGTGCGTGACGTTGCCAATCCATTCATTCAGCGACGCAGCGGCGGCATGGCTCTGTGAGACGATCTGCGGCACCAGATCGATATCGGCAACACTGCCAAGACCCAGGAGGCCCATCGCAAAAAGACCCCGAACTGAACGGTGCGCAGCAATAGTGCGCCCGCATTCATCGGCGACGAGACCAAGTTCGAGTGCATCGCGCTTTGCCAGACCGCAGGCAACAACGGATCTTATAAGGGAACTATCATTGCTGGACGGACGAAACCGGCAGTCCACCGTGAAATCGGCGTGAAGTACTTCGAGGCCTTGCGAGACCGACAGCAACACGCCATTGCTGGCAATGCGTTCAACCTTGCCCTTCCTCAATGTGATGGCGCCACTTTCGATAGCCTGATGCAGGTGCCTGTAATCGTCTGGCGGCAACCGGTGGCGATGGCTGTCATACACTGCTTTCACATGGCGTTTGAACCTTGCGCGTTCATCCGGCCTCAACTCCTCCCAAAGCTCGCGTGCCTGTAGCCGAAACCCGTTCATGATGCCCTGCCATCCAGAACCCTCAGCGTCCGCCCGCGTTGCCGCATCGCGCAGATAGCGGAACGCACCACGCAGCGTTCGCGGGATGGGTTCGCCCGCAGCCGCGGATCCGACTGCCGCCTGGGCATGTGATTGCGGCAGAAAGCCGGATTCGGAAATGAGATTGATATGAGGGACCTTGCCGTCTTTCAGAAGCGCAAGGGCCTGCCCCACGGCTTTGACACCGCCTCCGATCACGACACCGCTTTGGGCTTCGACGGGTATCGTGGGCTTCTCCAGACTGTCGCGCAAACCATAGCCCGTCGCCAAGAAGACGACGTCGAAATGCTTCCTCTGGTCATTGCCGAAAAAAACAGAAAAGCCCATCTGCGGATGGCGATCGACTGCGGTAACGATCTCCGGAAGGAATTGAACAACCACGTCTGGCCGTGCCATCAACGCCTCAGCGAAACGCTTGTAGACGTAGTTGCCAAACACCCGTTCCGGAACGAATGAGTGCTCGAGCCCTGCAGAATTGGCGGGAAGGCCACCATGCCAATCCCCGTCTGCTTCCAGCCAGCTCTGGAAGTCGTCCCTGCGCCTGGGATCGACGGACAAGTCACGAACACGACTGTTCAGTACCGTTGCCACAGCATGGTTTACGCCCTCTCCGACATCGATCTTGGGTCGAGGATCGAACATTATCAGGTGAAAAGGACGATCGATGCCTTTGAACAGAGCGATTGCGGTCATGATGCCGGTAAAGCCCCGGCCGACGATCGCAATTCTTGCAAGGCGGTCCACGTCTTTCCCCTGAGGGGCAAAAGAGTGGGGCGAGAGAAGAGTCATGCGTTGGCTCCTTCTGCGTCGGATCAGCTCGGTTTACAAAAACATAGCCGGGACTGTTCTTGCCGCGTTAATCTCTACAAAGATGATAGACAATGGTCGCCGGATAGCAAGATGTATTCGGCAAGTCATCCTCGCCCAACCCCTCGCCACAGGACGCAAACCGTTTAATTCGCTGGGTAATTTCTCAAACGGGGCTGCCGCGAAATGCGACCTTTGACCTGCGTCGAAGGCAGAATTTTCTCTTTTTCTATCGAATATATAGGAAAATAAACGAGCTTTCGTCGTCGTCGCGAACCTTTGCAACCTCCCCCCGCGGCAGCAACCGGCCTAGCATCGCTCCCTACAATGGAGACGAGTGCTCGCGGTTTGAGGAGGTTGGCATGGCAGATTTGAACCGCAGCTTGAGTGATCTGTCAAAAGAACCGCCCCCGTCGTCAGACGTTTCCAGATTGTGGGACGCGCTTTGCGGTGAGGCGATGGATGCAGCCTCGAAGGATCCGTCCCTGGCCCGTACAATGAATTCCGCAGTTCTTTATCATGCGAGTTTTGCTCAGGCGCTCGCGCAGCGCATCGCCTTCAAACTTGCCAACCACGACCTTGATCAGGATGAGCTGTTGTCCGTGATCGCCCAGGCGCTGATCGGCAACCCGGATATCGTCGATCATGCTGCTGCGGATTTGGCGGCGATCAAGGAACGTGACCCCTCAAATGCGGAAATCCTGACGCCATTCCTATATTTCAAGGGATTCGTGGCTTTGCAGGGACAGCGTGTCGCGCATTGGCTTTGGCATCATGACCGCATCCATATGGCTCGGCACGTGCAAAGCCGCATTTCCGAAGTCTTTGGGGTCGATATTCATCCCGCTGCGAAAATGGGAAAGAGCATCATGCTCGATCATGGAAGCGGCCTCGTTATCGGCGAGACAGCGGTTGTCGAAGACGACGTATCGATCCTTCAAAACGTGACCTTGGGCGGAACCGGAAAGGAAAGCGGTGATCGCCATCCGAAAGTAAGGCGTGGGGCGCTTATCGGAGCCGGAGCAAAAATCCTCGGGAACGTAGAGATCGGCGTGGGCGCCAAAGTTGGGGCCGGCAGCGTGGTCGTCAGTTCCGTTGCGCCCTACACCTCCGTCGTCGGCATTCCGGCGACACCGACCGGAAAACGCCATTCAAGCCTTCCCGGCATCACGATGGATCAAGCGATGGCAGAGCCGGAATACATCATCTGATGCAGGCTTTCGCAGACGCTGCTGTCCCGGACCCTATCTCGAAGGGACTCTGGAGCGGATATTGCCCCTCGTTGCGTTCTGGTTTCGCATCTTTCGAGGAACCGTACTCGCCGCTTCAGGCTCTGCTATCTTTGCCCAATCGGGAATAACAATAGCATCATTGCGACCAAGCCCAGACCCGCACCTACCATCTGTGAGGGAGCGAGCCGCTCGTCAAAAACAAAATATGCAATCACGTTGATGAGCAGCAGCTGAGCAACGGCGGAAACCGATATGGCGAGCCCCATTCCACCCTCTCTCATCAGCCGCACCATGATCAGATTACCCACACAATAAAGCGCGAGCGACAGGACCAGCACAAGAATGCTGTTGGTCGCGATATAGGTGCGTGAAGCGGTCGCCGCGCCGAGGAATGTTGCCATTGCGCCGGCGAGCCAAAGCAGAAATTCTATTCTCATAAGTGACCTTCGTTCGTCTTTCCGCAAGCTGCATACAGCTGTCGGCCGAGGATCGCCAGCATTGGATTCCACCTGCGGATCGGCTGTTCGGGCCTAGTCGGACGCCTCTCTCGAGCCTCGCATCGAAAGCGTGATGACGTTCTCGATGCGCAGCGGCAGGCTCTTGCCGACATCGTCTTTCAACATCCATCGGCTGATTGCGGGTCTTTTTGAGACCGCCGGCGGTAGAATTTGTCAAGGAGCGCCTCGATTTGAGTGCCTTATACTTCGCATCAGCAACGACCTTCGGTCATCATCTCAACAGTCGACGATCCTCGGCGGTTCATTCCTCCCGACCCGCTACGTCGGCTGTTCCCCCTCTGGAGGTTCTTGACCTTCACACCTCGAGGCCCGGCTTTACGCCCGCGGCCTCTTTTTTTGTCCATCAGGCACAGATCCCGTTGCCACACAGCCGTTGTTTGCGCGCTCTTTTCAGAGCGCGACTTTTCCAGAAAACGCCATCGGCTGGAGTTTGTTGTCTATAAATTGCAACCCGCACCGCCTGCCCCTGAAACAGACGGCGACGCGTTTCTCAGCACAATTTCGAATTCTGTCTTTGGATCGGAGGATTTGATCTAGCTTTTCAACCCCTGGCGGGTGCTCGGACGTGGCCCGGTGGTGTGTCGTGAACTCGTCTCCAGGCCCGCCGAAACTGGCGAGCCGACGAAAAGCCGATGCGTTCGGCGACGTTTTCCATATCGAGTCTTGAACCGATGATGAGTTCTCGTGCGAGCGCAATTCGCATGCGGTTTACATAGTCAGTAACGCTCATGCCGGTGTGCTCGTTGAAAAGCCGTGACAGATTGCGCGGGCTCGTCGCGGCGATCTTGGCAAGCGCCTCGACGGACCAGTTCTGCGACGGATCGGCACCGACGGCATCTTGAGCTCTGTGGATCGCCGGATGGAGGTGGTTTCGCCCTTCCAGCCACGGCGACAACTGGGGATCACCGCCGGCCCTTCGCAGGTAGATGACCAGAGTGCGTGCCACGGCAAGCGACACGGCGTGGCCGACCTCTTTTGCAACAACGGCTAGCATGAGATCGATCCCAGCAGTGACGCCTGCACTGGTCAAGCGCTCGCCGTCCTCGACATAGAGCCGGTTCTCGCGGACGCGAGCGGTCGGAGCAAGTCGGACGAGGTCCTGCAGCATGGAATGGTGGGTGGTGCATTCATGCCCCTCGAGCAGCCCCGCGCGCGCCGCAAGCAAGGCACCGGAACAGATCGTCGCAAGCCGGATGCCAGGACGAACGATCCCCCTCAGCCATTCAACGATTTCCGCTTCGAGAGCCGCGTCTCCCGGAGCAGTCTCAACCGCTCCAGCGAGCGGTTCATCCACCGCACCGGAAACAACGAGAAGTGCGTCATCGGGCAGGCGTGCCGGAAGCGGGGAAATCCTGGCCAGGTCGAGACCGGTCGAACTTCGCACCTCAGCGGCAGGTCCGATGTAGGTCGGCAAGAACGCTATCGATTCCTGTTCGAGATTGGCTCTGCGCAAGACTTCCATCGGACCTGCGATATCGAGCAGGAGCGCCCGCGGCGGCACGACCACAAAAACCGGGATGATGCGCCGGGGGCCTTCCACCATTATGCGGCCGCTCGTGCTGAAAGCCCGTTGAGCACCTGCTCCACGGTAACGATACGGGCAAAACGATCGGCAAGGACCAATTCCGTGCGCGCCCTGATCTCGGCGGCACTCCAT
This sequence comes from Rhizobium sp. 01T437, assembly GCF_056398505.1. NCBI lineage: Bacteria > Pseudomonadati > Pseudomonadota > Alphaproteobacteria > Hyphomicrobiales > Rhizobiaceae > Rhizobium > Rhizobium sp. 01T437. The sequence continues at coordinate 84,117 of NZ_JBFTPM010000014.1, read as the reverse complement.
TCGCGGCCGGATGTATCGGTCATTGGAAAGGTCAGTGTCGCCTCGCCGACATAGTCGACCTCATAACCGAGGTCGGAGGCGTGCCTGGTCGTCGTCTCGCAGCACTGCTCTGTGCGAATGCCGGAGATGATAATGCGCCGGATGTGGTTTTCAGTCAGCCAGACGTCCAGGCCGCTGCCAACGAGCGCGCTGTGGCGGCGCTTGCGAAACACCGCATCCGCCTCGATCTGAAGCGGCGTCAGCGGACGGACGAAACCCGAGCCTTCAGAGAAAACGCCGGCCTCCTCGACGTGAAATATCTGGACGACCGGAAGACCGGCCCTTTTCGCGCCATCGACCAGCGCCTGCTGAGACGCGATGTAAGTCCCGATCTCATCTTCGCGAAAATAGGGTCGATGACGGAAGGATTCCTGGGCATCGATGACGAGGAGTGCGGTATCTGCAGACATGTGATTATCTCCAAGGATGAGCGTGAAGACAGTCTACCGACAACACCATACTGCGAAATGCCGATTGCGGACAGATAGCGGACAGATCGCGCCAACCCGAAGACCGAACACCGGAGGGCCCCATTTGTCGAAGGCACTCACACAGATTTGCTGCGCAATCACATCACCGGGCGTCCCGACATGACCGGCATCCGATGCGGAAGCGTCCGTTGGAAGAAACGGATGCCGCCGATCATTCTGTCCTGTCCGTTGGATTCGCAAAGCAGCTCCGCATCGGCCGGCGGCCTAAACATCGATCTTGTAACCGAGGTCAATGTCGCTCGCCGCTTTCCCATGAAGCCCCCAGTTTGAGGCAGGCACTTCGACGAGGATGGTATTGACATCGGAGGCAGGGATACCGAGGGATGAGAGCTCCCTCGCCAAGCCAGCGTAGAGCCGCCGCTTGGCGTCGTCCGTACGGCCGGAAAAGAGGGTTACCTCCACCACCATATAGGAGGAACCTTTCCCGGGCGGGGTGATGATGGCGCCGTCATCGTACTCAAAGAGACGCACACACCGGTCGTCACTTGGCAGTTTCAAAGCGTCCAATAAGGCACGTTGCACGGCTTCGATAAGTTCGAGCTTGCGCTCTCCTATCCATCCACGCCGTGTCTCGATCCGAGTCGAAGGCATCAAAATCTCCAGTCCAGCACGTGATGTAGATCTTAAGAGTTCGGGATGATCGGCATGGCGTTCTTTTTACAATTCATCGCCGGGCAGCGTTCGCCCCGCTCCAAGGTTCGATTGATGATAGCCGCGACGCTGGTTCATCGATTGGCGATCTGGACCCGTCTGCGCTCAGTCGTTCCTGGCAAGCGCTGCGTTCCGTTATGCCCCGGTCAGTTGTGTCTCGCCCGTCGTGACAACGCCTTCATCGTGCGACCGAGCAAGCGGTTCTGAAAAAGCGTGACGTGGATGGCGTGGATCATCATGTGATGTCAGAAAGAAGCGACGGGCGACGTCGATATAGCCATTATAGACGAGACCACCATTGATCGAGACAAGCAGGTTCCGGTGCCGGCGGTAGAGACGCGGAATCCGGTACCATGGTATGCTGGGTCTCTGATGATGGAGAACATGCAGGTTGTTGTAGAGGAACAGCAGACCGAACAGCGGGCTGTTTTCAACGATGGCCGTGCGTTCGTGGTGATGATCGGCAAAGCGGTGTTCGGCGTAGGAGCGGAGCCTGCTGAGGGACGCGCCGCCATAGACGAATCCCAGCAGATAAAGCCAAATCGGCATTTGGCAAATTGCGCCAATCCAATAAAGAACGACCGCCATGCCGATGAAGTGCCATGCCCACAGTATCGCACGATGCCTGTCTCCGCCGGTGACCCTGACGAACTCTTCCCCCGCAAAGTTTAGGATCATGACGAGGGGGCCAAGGGTCAACCGTCCCAATAGCGTTGTATTCCAGACAGCCAAGCCGCGGCCGAAGCGGCCCATGCGGTTCCAAGCCAGCTGGGTAAAGTATGAGGATTCCGGATCCTCAATCGGATCAGTCAGATGTTCGTCGCGGTGATGGACCAGATGGGCCTCGCGATAGATAGCATAGGGCAACCAGAGTGATAGGGGCGGCCAACCGATCGCATCGTTGATTCGCCGATTTCGCGTCGGGTGCTCGTGTATCACCTCGTGTTGCAGCGATCCGTGCCAGGCAATCAACCAGCTTCCGAGCGCGGTGACGACAGCGAGCGGCAATTTCTGCCAAAACCAGGTCAGTGCGAGAAAGCCGCCATAGATGACGAGCGCCAAGGCAACGGTCTGCCATTCAATGCGTGCAATGGAAACGACGGACTGGGAGGGAAGATTTTCGACACCCGTACGGAGCGGCATTCACGAGATCCAAAAAAGCAATATCTTGAAACATCACTATGAGGCGATCAAAGCGCGCTTGCGCCACACAAGTTTGCCGACAGCGTTTCGAAAAAGGAAAACTCGTGCGCCCCAGCGTAAAATCGCAAAATATTTATCTATTAAAAATATAGACTATTCCAGCAGCCGCCGTAGCCCGCTGACAATTGGAAATTTGATTCGGCAAATGGGATGCGTGGCAAGCGGAATTGTCGCTCGAATGGAAGCGCGCTCGGCCAGCCAGGCGGGTCGTGCCGGGTACAAGCGCGCCAGTGTGTGAAGGCATCATCGATCGCGAAGCGCCATCAACACGACTGACCGCGCGCTTCCTCTCAGAAGGCGATTTGGACCTTCATCGACCGATTTCGGTCGCCGGCCACCTCAAAGGCGCGGATGGCATCGTCCAATGGATAGGTCTCAGTCAACAGGGGCCTGAGATCGACGCGACCTTGGTTGACGAGGTCGATGGCAAGAGCGAATTCCTCGTGAAAGCGGAATGTTCCCTTCATCTCGATTTCCTTGGCGACCACCACGTTCTGCGGGATCGAAACATCTCCGCCAAGGCCGAGCTGGACGAGGGTCGAGCGGGGTCGGAGAACTTCAAGCCCCGCACGGACTGCGCGTTCGTTTCCAGACGCTTCGAATTGGACGTCAAAGTAGCCCTTTTTTTCAGCGTATGCCGACAGCTTCTCAGGGCTTTCCGCGACGTTGATGACGCGATCGGCCCCCACTTCCAGAGCCTTGTTCAGGACCGCGTCCATAACATCTGTTGCGACGATCTCGCGCGCGCCGTGCGCCCTTGCGGCAATGATGGCGAGCGCACCGATCGGACCGCAGCCCGTCACGAGCACACGTTTGCCGGTCAGCGAGCCTGCGCGGTTGACGGCGTGCAGCGTCACCGCAAAAGGCTCGGCCATGGCGGCTTCGCCGATCGACACGCTTTCGGCGATCTTGTGGCACTGCCACGCCTCTGCAATCAAGCGCTCGCGAAATGCGCCCTGGATGTGCGGCATCGGCATGGCGCTGCCGTAAAAGCGCATGTTAAGGCAATGGTTCTGCTGGCCCTTCAGGCAATAGTCACAGGCACTGCATGGCCGGCTTGGCGAGACGGCGACACGATCCCCCACTACGAGATCCGAGACACCCTCGCCAAGTGCCTTGACGACCCCGGCAACCTCATGCCCGAGGATCATCGGCTCGCGAAGGCGCACCGTCCCGAAGCCGCCGTGATTGTAGTAATGCAGATCGGAGCCGCATATCCCTCCTGCCTCGATCGCCACTTCGACCTGACTGCGCCCCGGCGCCACGACAGGCCGCTCCTCTATGCGAAGATCCTTGGCAGCGTGAATGACAAGAGCTCTCATCGATGTGGTCCTCAAATGACGGGGGTTGGAGGTGTGGCGCCGGCGAAGTGGGCGGCGAGATTGTCTCGCACCAACCTGCCCATCGCCTTGCGGGTTTCGATCGTCCCGGAGGCGTGATGGGGCTGGAGGAGTACGTTGTCGAGCCCCAGGAAACGCGCATCGAGCTTCGGCTCGCCTTCGAAAACATCGAGCGCCGCCGATCCAAGTGCACCACTTTCAAGTGCATCGAGCAAAGCGTCTTCATCGATATTGGAGGCACGCGAGATATTGATGAGCATACCGTCTGGACCGAGCGCTTCGATGACATCCTTCGAGACGATGTGGCGGGTCGCCTGCGATGCGGCGAGCGTCACGAACAGGAAGTCGGAACGCGCCGCAAGTGCGACAGGATCGGCGACAAAGGTCATGCCCGCGGCATAAGGCTTCTCGCTCACGTCCGAATAGGCAATGTCCATGTCAAACCCGCGAAGACGCTTGGCGACCTCGAATCCGATCCGGCCGAGCCCGAGAACACCAGCGCTGCGACCCCAGACTCGTCTCTTCAGCGGATAGAGCCCACGGTTTTCCCAGCTGCCGTCCCTGACCCAGGTCTCGGCGCCAATCATGCCCCGAGACTGGACAAGCATCATCGCAATGCCGAGATCGGCTACATCATTGGTCAGGACGTCGGGCGTATTGGTGACGCGCACGCCCCTTGTCCGGCATGCACCAAGGTCGACGGCATCATAGCCAACCCCGTAGACCGAGACGATTTCAAGCCCGGGTAGCTTTTCGATCATCGCGGCCGACGCACCGAGTTCGCCGCGTGTTGCCACCGCGCGGATACCGGCACCGTGGTCGGCAAGGAACTTCTCCTTGTCTTCGGCCTCGTAGAATTTGTGGACCGTATAATCCCGCTCGAGTTCGACCAGATCCCATTCCGGATAGGGTCCGACCAGAAGGATTTCAGGTTTTGTCATGGTTTCCTCCACTATCTTGATTATTCGTGCCGGCGGTTGGCGAGCGATGCGACGCTTGCCAACGCAACCGAGACCATCCGTGCAAGCGGCTGGTCGATTTCGATCGTTACGACGTCGCGCTCGCCGAGAGGCAACTCCAGGGTGGCTAGCTGGCTGTCGAGGAGTGCGAGCGGCATGTAGTGACCCTTGCGACCACTCAGCCGTGCGGCTAGCGTTAAGCGATCGCCCTGCAGGAAGATGAACGAAAGAGGTCGGCCCGCCCTCGCCCGCAGGAAGGTTCGATAGGACCGCTTCAGCGCCGAACAGGAGATCACGGTCTCTTCGACCACGGCAAGTTCGTCGCCGAGGGTCTGCAGCCATGGCCAGCGATCCTCGTCTTCGAGAGCCACACCCGCCGTCATTTTCTCGATATTGCTCGCCGGATGACGGCTATCGCCTTCGACGAAGCGGTAGCCGAGATGGGACGCCAGAAGCTTTCCCACCGACGTCTTGCCGCATCCCGATACGCCTATCACCACGATGGGGCCGAGATGCGGGCTGGTGTTAAAGGCAAGTGGTGATGCCGCCGTCGACATAAAGCGTGTGTCCATTCACAAAGGAGGAAGCCTTGCCGGCAAGAAAGACGGCCGCGCCGACCAATTCCTCGACATTGCCCCAACGGGCGGCGGGCGTGCGCTTTTCAAGCCAGGACGAGAACTCCTCACTGTCGACAAGCGCCTGATTGAGCGGCGTCTTGAAATAGCCGGGCGCTACGGCGTTGATCTGGAGACCATATCTCGCCCAGTCGGCGCACATGCCGCGCGTCAAATTCTTCACAGCGCCCTTCGTCGCCGTGTAGGGCGCGATCCCGGGACGGGCGAGCTCGCTCTGAACGGAGGCGATGTTGATGATCTTGCCGCTTTTGCGCTTTATCATGTGACGAGCGACTGCCTGACCGACATGAAACACGCTGGAAATATTGGTGCGCAGAAGTTGGTCCCACTTCTCGACGGGAAAGTCCTCGAGCGGCGTGCGGAACTGCATGCCGGCATTGTTGATGAGGATGTCTATCGGCCCGATTTCGTCCTCGATGCGGTCGACGCCAAGACGTACCGCCTCGGCATCGGTCACGTCGAAGTCGCAAGCCGACACGGTGACGCCAGCCTCTCTTACGCCGCGGACGGCAGCGTCAAGTTTTGTCCGGTCCCGACCGTTGAGGACGATGTCAGCGCCGTGATCGGCAAGGCCCCTGGCGAGCGCAAGACCGATGCCTTGCGACGAGCCGGTGACGAGCGCTCGCCGCCCGGAAAGGTCGAATAACGGAAAGCTCATTGACTGTCTCCAACCGCCTATGCGGGAATGCTGGACCGGTGCGTCAGATATCGACGACCAGACCCTTCGCCTTCAGGACCGGCTCCAGCTTGCTGACCTCGATGACCGACTTGCCCTGCTTGTAGGCCTCGATGAAGCCGGCTTCGGCATCTTCGCGCAGCTTCGACAGCCTTGCCGCCTCCTGGGCTTCGGCCCGCCGCACGACAACCAGCCCGTCAGCATCGCCAACGACGATGTCGCCGGGATTGATGATCTCGCCGCCGACGATGATGGTGTCATTGACGGCCGCGATCGTCTCCTTGACAGTGCCCTTGATGCAGACGCTGAGCGAAAAGACCGGAAAGCCGAGGTCGCGCAATTGAAGCGTGTCGCGCACTCCCGTGTCGGTCACGAGACCGCCGATGCCCTTTGCAAGGCAGGCATTCGCCAACACGTCGCCGAATGAGCCGGCCTCTTCGTATTCGCCGGCCGAGACCACGATGATGTCACCGGGCCTGGCGTAATTGATGGCGAGCTGCAGCATGATGTTGTCACGCGGCGCGCATTTGACGGTGAAAGCCGGCCCGCACAGTTTCATGCGATAGTCGACCGGCTTCAATCGGGAGGAGAGCGCCCCGCGTCGGCCCTGCGCCTCATGGATTGTTGCGGGCGAGAACTTGGAAAGCGCCTCGATGTCGGCCTTGCTCGGCCGTTCGGCGATGTCTTTGATGTGGATCATAGGAAACCTCGGGCAACGGTTTTGGGAGCGGCGGGCAGACCCGCCGCCGGCATTGATGGATGATGTCTCAGATTGTTTGCGGCAGATGCCGGCTTAGGGGATCGGGTCGAACTTCAGCTGCGAGAGCGGTACGACCTTGTCGGTACGGGTCATCTTGTATTCGGTGTTCGGGCCAAGCCAGGTGTCCCAGATCTTGTTGATCTCGCCGCTGTCGTCGAGCTTGTGCAGGATCTCGTTGACCTTGGCTGTAAGCGCCGGCTGATCCTTCTGCATGCCGATGCCGATCGGCTGGTAGAGCATCGGTTCGTCGATCATGCGCATCTTCTTGCCGCGGGTCTGGGACTCGTTGACGAGCTTGGTGGTGGTCATGGTATTGGCGACCATGCCGCGCGCCTTGCCCTGCTGGACCGCGAGATAGGCCGAGCCGGTATCCTGGAATGTCAACGGATCGGACTTGTTGAGCTTGATCGACATCTCAGAGGTCGAACCCTTGGTCGAGGCAAGCCGCTGGCCCGCATAGTCGGCCTTCGTCTTGCCCGCATCGTCGGCCGGCACGATCAGCATTTCCTTGGCGACATAATAGGGATCGCTGTACTGGATCTGCTCGGCACGGCTGAGCGTATAGGCGAGATTGGCGACGGTGATGTCGACACGGCCGAGCTTGACCTCCGGAATGCGGGCTTCGACCGAGATCGGCTTGATTTCGGCCGTCACGCCGAGCCCCTTGGCGATCGCCTTGCAGAGGTCGACGTCGAAGCCGACCATCTCGCGCGTCTTGACATCCGGCGAGGAAAAGGGCGGCACGTCGGCATAGGTCGCGCAACGCAGCGTCTTGTTAGATAGGATCGTATCGAGCTGATCGGCCTTCGCCGGCAGCGCGGCGGCGCCGACGAGGACCAGGCTTGCGGTCATGCATTTCCAGTTCATTGCTGTTCTCCTTGTTATGAAGTCGTGCCCCGTCAATGCCGCAGGTCCGACAAGAAGCGCTGGGCGCGCGGATGACGGGGATTTTTAAAGAATTCGTCCGGCGTTGCCTTTTCCAGGATCTCGCCGGCGTCGATGAACCAGATCCGATCGGCGACATCGCGGGCGAAGTTCATTTCGTGCGTCACACAGAGCATCGTCATGCCTTCTGCCGCCAGACCCTTCATGACGGTCAGAACTTCGCCGACCATCTCCGGATCGAGCGCGCTCGTCGGCTCGTCGAAGAGCATGACCGGCGGCTCCATCGCCAGCGCCCGGGCGATCGCCACACGCTGCTGCTGTCCGCCGGACAGTTGGCCCGGATAGGAATTCGCCTTGTCGGCCAGACCGACGCGGTCAAGCAGCTTGATGGCCTTGTCATGAGCCACGTTCGCCGCCAGACCCTTGACCCTGATCGGCGACATCGACACGTTTTCGACGACGGACAGATGCGGGAAGAGATTGAAGCTCTGGAAGACGAAGCCGATCTGGCTGCGCAAGCGGTTGAGTTCGCCTGCCCGCATCCTGGCGTGAATGTTCTGGCCCTCGAATTCGATCGAGCCGCTGCTGATTTCCTCGAGCCGGTTGACGGTACGGATCAAGGTCGACTTGCCCGAGCCGGACGGCCCGCAGATGACCACGACTTCGCCGCGCTTTACCTCGGCGTCGATGTTCTTGAGCACCGGATGGTCGCCGTAGCTCTTGCAAACCCCCGTCAGGCGAATGGCCTGCCCGTCCTGCGGCTTTGGTTGAGGCGCGGTCATAGTTGCTCCGTAAGTGTCTTGAGGGCCACGCTCTCGGCCGGGAGACGCACGTTGACGGGTCCGGCACGGCGACGCGTGATGCGCCGCTCGACGGTATTGGCAACATAGGTCAGGCTCCAGCAGAGCACGTAGTAGACGAGGGCAAGCACAAGGAAGACCTGGAAGGGCTGGGTGAGCAGCTGGTTGTTGACCTGGCTTGCCGCAAAGGTCAGATCCGGGACATTGATGACGTAGCCGAGCGTCGTATCCTTGATCGTCGAGACGAAGGTCGAGATCATGCTCGGGATCATGTTGTAGAGCGCCTGCGGCAGGATCACATATCGCATCGCACCCATGTAGCTGTGCCCGAGGGCGCGCGCGGCATCCATCTGCCCCTGACCGAGCGAGACGATGCCGGCCCGGACCACTTCGCTGAGAAACGCCCCCTCGTAGATGACGAGCGTCACGAGCATGATCCAGAAGCTCGGCACGTCGGCGCCCGTCCAGAGCGGTACGAGAAAATAGAACCACAGGATCAGCATCAGGAGCGGCACGCCGCGCGTGACGTAGACGAGACCCGTCACCGGCCATCTGAGGGCGGAAAACTTCGACAGGCGGGCAAGCGCCAGCAGGATGCTGACGGGAAAGGCGAGCGCGATCGCCAGCGCCGACAGAAGAAGCGTATTGGCAAGGCCGCCGAGCGGGCCGTTCGGATACTGGCCGATCAGAAGCAGGAGCCAGTAGTCCTTGATGATGGCGACGATGTCCTGGATCATCGGCGCACCTTCCAAGCCGGGTCGGCGCGCATCGAGATCGCCGCGCCCGTGCTCATGATGATGAGCGAGAAGAACAGATAGATCACTGTGCCGATCAGGTAGATCTCGAAGGTGCGGAAGCTGACATTGTCGATCTCCTTGACCGCATGGGTCAATTCCGCGGCCCCGACGACGATGGCGAGACTGCTATTCTTGAAGAGCGAAACGGAATGATTGATCAGCGGCGGCAGCGCGTTGCGGATGCCCTGCGGCATGATGACGAAGCGCATCGCCGAGACGTAGCCGTGGCCAAGCGCCTTGGCTGCCTCCATCTGCCCAGGACTGACGGCACGAAGACCGGAGCGAAGGTCCTCGCTAAAATAGGCGGCCTGGCAAAGCCCGAGCCCGATGACCGCAAAGATTGCTTCGGCGTTATGCTCCGCAAGCCAGCCCGTCACGGCATCCGGCATCAGCGTGTAGATCCCGAAGTACCAGAGCATGAGCTGCACGAGGGTCGGGACATTGCGATGGTAGGAGACATAGGCCTTTACGACCGGATCGGCGAACCGGATGGGCGAGATGCGCAGGCAGAGCAATAGGATGGCGAGCGTCATGGCGAGCAGCCATGAACCGGCATAGATGACGAACGTCATGACGATGCCATGCGCGAGCATGGAGAGGTATTCCGGATTGGACAGGATCGCAGAGAGATCGAATCCGCTCACGGTCTTGCCCCTTCGCTGCGATCGTCGGCGGCCGGCGACTGCGGCTTTGCGGTCTGCAGGCCGCCCATGACCTGCAGGGTGGGGGTGATTTCCATATGGCCGATATTGACGGCAACCGGAGCCGCGATGGCAAAGGCGATCGCATCGGCGATGTCGCTTGCCTGCGGCAGTTCGAACCCGTCGATGAACCGTTCGCGCACGCTCGGATCATTGCCGTGAACGTGGTTGAAGATATCCGTCGCTACGCGGCCGGGGCAAATTTCGGTGACGCGTACCCGTTTGCCGAAGGCGTCGATGCGCAATTGGTTCGACAACATGGCGACACCCGCCTTGACGGCGTGATAGGTCGAGTTGCCCCCAAAATTATAGTTGCCGGCAATCGAGGAGATGTTGATGACGTGACCGCGATCGCGCGCGACCATACCCGGAACAATCAGACGGCACAGATGCAGGACGGCACGCAAGTTGACGTCGACGAGAAGATCGATGTCGCCTTCGTCGGCTTCGAGGAATTTCTTCGGCCGGTCGACGCCGGCATTGTTGACGAGAATGTCGAACTCAACGCGGCCGGCAAGTTCGGCGATCGCCTGGCGATCGGTCACGTCGATGGCGTGGGCGATGCAGCCCGTGCGGGCAGCAAGTGCTGCCAAGGCGTCGCCACTGCGGGCGATCGCGTGCACCTCGATGTTTTCGCGGGCGAACCGCTCCACGATCGCTGCGCCGATACCGGAAGAGGCGCCGGTCACCAATGCTGTCTTGTAATCTGCGAATGGCATCTGCGTTCCCTTGTTGTTGGCTTGGACCTTAGCGGAGCTTTGAACCCTTGCCTAAGACCGATTATGTCTGGAGTAATAAGCAACTCTTATGGATGCGGCTCAGGCGTCGAACCCCTTCTCGCACAGGGCTCCGCGCGGTCGTTCTGGCCTGACGACGCCGGCGGGCGGGCGCGTTGCAAAAGCGCGGCAGCTCTGTAAACATGCATCGCAAAGCCTGTAACGCACTGTCGCAAATGGATATAAAACGCCTCAAGTCCTTCATCGTCATCGTCGACAGCGGCAGCATCACGCGTGCAGCCGACATCCTGCATCTCGCCCAGCCGGCGCTCAGCCAGCAGCTTGCGGCGCTGGAGGACCATTTCGGCCAGAAACTGCTGATCCGCAGCCAGCAGGGCGTCAGCATGACGGATGCCGGACACGCCGTGTATCGACATGCCCAGATCATCCTCAGGCAGATGGAACAGGCCCAGGCCGATGCGGCCGCCGCCGGCAATTCGCTTGCGGGGCGCGTCTCGGTCGGCCTCGTCCCCTTCAGCAGCGCGGCGATGTTGTCGGTCGATCTCTTGTCCGAAACCAGGAAGCGCCATCCCGGCATTCTCCTGCATCTGACTGAAAGCGTCGGCCAGACCTATAGCCAGTTGATCATGAACGGCCGGCTGGAAATGGCGCTGATCCATGGTGTCGGTCCGATCAAGGGCGTCCGTTTCGACCCGATCCTGAGTGAGGAATTCTACCTCGTCGCGCCCCAGGACTTCGCCATAGAAGCGGATGCCAAGCCAGTCCCGATCGGTGCGCTTGACGGCATCCCGCTGCTCTTGCCGCCGGCCTACAACTTCGTGCGCAGAGCCGTAGACACGGCATTTACCCGTAGCCGGATCAACCTGAAAGTTGTCGCTGAAGTCGAGGTCGTCAGAACGCTGGCGCGTGCGGTTGCAAGCGGGCTTGGGGCGACGATCATGCCGAAAGCGATCGCCGACCGTATCGTCGCGGAAGCAAGCGAGCCGCTCGTCCGCCGGCTCGTTTCTCCCCGCATCGAGGAAACCCTGTCGCTCTGCACGTCCGATCAGAATGCCCTGTCGGAACCCGCCCTTGCCGTTCGAGGCATTCTCGTCGAACTAACCGAACGCCTGAAGGTCTGAAAAGCCCGCCAGAGACGGGCCTTCGAGCGCATCTGAACCATCAGCGCATGTTGGCGCAGAACTCAGCAATACGCGCACATCCTTCGCGCAGCATCTCCATGCTCGTCGCATAGGAGATGCGGAAATACGGGCTCATGCCGTAGGCCGCGCCCTGGACCGTTGCGACGTGGTGCTCGTCGACGAGCCCCGTGACGAAATCGACGTCACCCTCGATCTTGCGCCCCCCCCTGGTGGTCTTGCCGATCAGCGAGGCCATGTTCGGATAGACGTAGAAGGCGCCTTCCGGCTTGTGGCAGCGCAGACCGTCGATCTTCGACAGGGCGTCGACGACGTAGTCACGCCTTTCCCGATAGATCGCCGCCCTCTCCTTCAACAGTCCCTGAGGGCCGTTGAGCGCAGCGATCGCAGCGGCCTGGGCGACCGTCGAAATACCGCCGCCATTCTGGCCGTTGACGTTGCTGATGGCCCCGATCAGCGCCTTGGAGCCGCTGGCGCAGAAGCCCAGTCGCCAGCCGGTCATCGCATAGGCCTTCGAAACGCCATTCATCGTCAGCACCCGGTCGTAAAGTCTGGGTTCCACCTCAGCGATGGTGCAGAACGCGAAGTCGTCATAGACCAGATGCTCGTAGATATCGTCGGTCAGGATCCAGACATGCGGATGGCGCAGCATCACCTCTGCGATCGCCGCCATGTCGGCGCGTGAGCAGGCAGCCCCCGTCGGATTGTTGGGAAAATTCAGGATCAGCCATTTCGTGCGTGGCGTGATCGCGGCCTCGAGGTCTTCCGCACGCAGCTTGAATCCGGCCTGTTCGAAACAAGGTACGGCCACCGGCACGCCGCCCGCAAACTTGACGATGTCGGCGTAGCTCACCCATGACGGCGTCGGGATGACAACCTCGTCGCCGGGATTGCAGGTCGCAAGCATCGCATTGAAGATTACCTGCTTGCCACCGCCCGAGACGACGATCTGGCTGGCGTCATAGTCGAGGTTGTTGTCGCGCTTGAACTTTCCGGCGATTGCCGCCTTCAGCGCCGCGGTACCGTCCATCGGCGGATATTTCGTATCGCCGGCAATTGCTGCAGCATGGGCCGCTTCGATGGCATGGGCAGGTGTTGGAAAATCCGGCTCTCCCGAAGACAGGCTGACGACCTTGATCCCCTTGGCGGATAATTCACGGGCACGCTGGGTCATTGCGGCTGATGCGGATACGGAAACGTTCTTCAGACGGTCGGCTATGGATGACATGGAACAGATCTTTCGCTCTTGGGATGGATTCGACGATCAGCGGGCGACGTCACGAGGCAAGTTCGGATGCGGGTGCCAACACTGCGCCGACGGCTTCGATTTCGTTGCGGATCAGGCTTGCGAGTTCGAGCGAGCCGGGGGTGTCGCTATGTACCAGGATGGACCGCGCCGGCATCGCGATGATGCTGCCGTCGATCGCCTCGACGGTGCCCTCGAGAAGAAAACGGCGTACGCGTGCGCGCACCGACGCCTCGTCCTTGACGAGCGCCCCAGTAAGGCCGCGGGCGACGAGATTTCCAGCCGCATCATAGGCGCGGTCGGCAAGGAAGAGCGCCAGCGTTCTCAGCCTGGCCCGCTTGGCCGCTTTCTCGATCTCGCTGCCGGGCGTGACGAAAATCACCAACCTGTCGTCCACCTTTGCGATCGCGTCCATCATCAGGTCGGCCAGCAGCGGGTCCCGGTTGACCATGTTGCCCATCGCGGCATGGAAGCTGAAGTGAGCAACACTCATGCCTTGCGCGCTGGCGATCGCCGAAAGCGCGCCGAGCTGATAGAGTAGTTGCTGGCGCAGCTCGTCCGGCTGGAGTGACATCTCGCGGCGGCCGAAGCCGGCGCGATCGGGCAGGCCCGGATGGGCGCCGATGCCGACGCCGTTTTCCTTTGCAAGACGGACCATGCGCCCCATCGTCTCCGGATCTCCGCCATGGAAACCGCAGGCGATATTGGCCGACGAGACGATCCTCATCATCGCTTCGTCGTCACAAAGCCGATAGGGCCCAAATCCTTCGCCCATGTCGGAATTCAGATCGATCTTCATCGCGTCCTCCATTTCAACACGCTCGCGCCGTCAGCCGATCACGCCGAGCGCCCGCTTGACCATCGCTGCTGTGCGTCTGACATCATCGACATAGCGGGTGACGGCCTGCTCGATTGCCCTTGCCTCGGCATGGGTCGCGCGAACGAACCTTACCCTGCTGCCGATACGCGCCTGACCGAGCCGCCACAGGTCGCTTTCGATCACACCCGCAATCTTCGGGTATCCGCCTGCCGTGTTTGCATCGCTCATCTGAATGATGGGCTCACCGCCCGGTGGAACCTGAACCACGCCGGGAACCACGCCGTGCGAGCGCATTTCGACAGGCACACCGGGCTTAATCGGTTCGCCGGACAGCCGATAGCCCGTCCGGTCGCTCTGCGAAGAGATCCGCCAGGCCTGGCTCCAGAACCGGCCGGCGTCGGCGCCGTAAAGCTCGTGCTCGCCGGCGACGATGGCACGAACCGAAAGCTCTCCATCGATGGCCTCGGGAAAGAGATCGCGCAAGGCGACCTCCGGTTCGATGACAGAGGTGCCGCCCTTCGGGAGCGGCAACGCCTCGTCGGTGGTCGCCATCGAGAGCGTGTCGCCGGCAGTCAGCGGCCTGCCGCAATTGCCGCCGAACCCGCCGCGCAGCGTGGTGCTGCGCGATCCCATGAGGAGAGGCACATCGAACCCACCGGCCACCATGACGTAGGCACGTGCCAGACGACGGGGCTGCTCGATTTCCAGGACATCACCCTTGGCTGCGCGATGTGTGCACCATGGCAACAATGTACGTCCGGTGAGGCGTGGCCAGCCTTCCGCGCCGGTGACGACAAAATCCGCGTCGGCGGCAAAACGAAGCTTGAACGGAAAGGTCTGTACTTCGATGGCGGCAGCACTCTCGGGGTTGCCAAGCAGAATGTTGCCGATCCTGACGGCGAGCGGATCCATGGCGCCGCTCGCCGAGACGCCGATGTCGCGAAAGCCGGGCCGGCCGAGATCCTGGATCGTATTGAAGGGACCTGTCTGGACGATCTCGATCACAGTTCGATCCTTTCCGGCACGAAACGCACGCGGTCACCGGGTGCCATCAAGGCGGGTGTCGACGACGTCGGGTCGAACATCTTGAGATCGGCATAGCCGATCGAATTCCAGCCGTTTGGCCCGGTCAGCATGGCGACGCCGGTTTGCATGCCGCCGATCGTGACGCTGCCCTTTTCCATCCGAAGCGACGGCACGGTCTTGCGCGGCATGTAGATGCGTGGGTCGAGGCCGTGCAGGTAACCGAAGCCCGGCGCGCTTCCGAGCGCAAAGACCCGGTAGGACGCTTCATGGTGGATCCGCACGATCTCCCGGTCTTTCAACCCCGACAGGTTGCAAAGGGCAGGAAGATCGGTAGCGAATTCTCCGCCGTATTGAACGGGGATTTCGATCGTCTTGCCGGCCAGATCGATGCTGCGGGCCTCCTGCCACGCGGTCTGCAGCCGCTCGACGACAGGGGTCGGATCCTCCGGCGTCTCTTTCAGGATCGCCAACAGATTGGTCATGCCCGGAATGACTTCCGCCACGTCATGCCATGTCGAAACCAGGCGCGACGCCGCCCAGATGAGGCGCTGGGCGGGAAGATCAAAGTCGCCTGGCGCCTCGAGCAGGAAGGATTTCGCCCCGATGAAGGAAACCCGCGCACCGTCGCGAACGGCCGTCAGCGTCTCATCTCGCGGGGCATGGTTGTTGGGCTGTATCGTCATGTAAATTGCTCGAGTTCGAACAAGGGTTCGCCAAAGCCCACCAGGGCATCGGCATTGGCCAGGCGTCGCCGCACTATGGCTGTGCGACCGGCAGACAGAGGAAGGAGGATCGGCCCGACAGCGATGAAGCCGAGGATGTCGTCTTCGCCGACCCGGTGCGGCGCGCTGTTGCTCGCCTCGCCGCCCGGTTCCGACGGTCGAAAATGGCCAGCCAAAGGCGCCTTGAGGAGGAAAGTGGAAGCGGACGCCTGCGGGGTAGTGGTCGAACCGGAAACCGCAACTTCCTTTCCCTTGGCAATAACGATCCGCAGATGGCCTTCGGGCGTGGTGATTTCCAGCCCCTCGACCCCTGCCCTCGTCAGCGCATCGGCGAGCGTGGCAATCGTTTCGGCGTCAGTAAGGTCGATTTTGCTCATGTCGACCTCCGCCGTGCGAGCCATTGTTCGAGATAATGGATATCCGTCTCGCCGCGGCCGAAGGCCTCGTCATCAAAGAGCGCGCGTAGGAAGGCAAGATTGGTCGAAATTCCACCGATCTCGGTCGCAGCCAATGCCTCGCGCATCCTGGCGATCGCCGCCGGTCGGTTCGGTGCATGCACGATCAGCTTGGCGATGAGGGAGTCGTAATAGGGAGAAACCCTGTATCCTTCATGGATGTGCGTATCCACCCGCACGCCCTCACCTTCGGGAAGTGTCAGACGACCGATCATCCCGGCCGACGGCAGGAAGCTATCCGGATCCTCGGCATTGATGCGGCATTCGATCGAATGGCCAGCGCATCGGACCTCGGCCTGATCAATCTCCAGGCGGCGGCCCTGGGCGACCTTGATCTGCTCCTGGACGATGTCGAGACCGCTCGTCATTTCGGTGACAGGATGTTCGACCTGCAGGCGCGTATTCATCTCAATGAAATAGAACCTGCCGTCCTCGAAGAGAAACTCGAAAGTCCCGACGCCGCGATAGCCGATCTGACGGCAGGCCTCCACGCAGGCCAGCCCGACGGGATCGATGATCCGCGGCGAGAGACCCGGGGCTGGCGCCTCCTCGACCACTTTCTGGTGGCGACGCTGCATCGAGCAGTCCCGATGGCCGAGCCAGAGGGCATTTCCGTTGTTGTCGCAGAGGACCTGGATCTCGATGTGACGAGGATGCTGAAGGAACTTTTCCATGTAGAGCTCGGCCGAGCCGAAGGCCTGTCGCGCTTCCTCACGGGTCAGCGCGACGGCCTCATGCAGCTGCCCCGCATCCGTAACGACGCGCATGCCGCGACCGCCACCACCGCCAGCGGCCTTTATGATGACGGGATATCCGATCTTGCGGGCGGTGCGTTCGATCACATCCCGGTCTTCCGGAAGGGCCGTGTCCGGACCGGGCACGCAGGGAACGCCGGCTGCGATCATCGCCCGCTTTGCGGCGATCTTGTCACCCATTGTTGCGATGGCCGAGGCTGGCGGTCCAATGAAGACGAGGCCGGCTCTTTCGATCGCCTCCGCAAAAGCCGCCTTCTCCGACAGGAAACCGTATCCGGGATGAATGGCGCCGGCACCGGTCAGCCGGGCGGCAAGCAGGATTGCATCCTGATTGAGATAACTCTTTGCCGCCGGAGCAGGTCCCACGCAGAGGAAGTGTTCAGCGTCGCGCCGGTATGGCGCCTGCCTATCGGCCTCCGAGCAGATCATGACGGTCTTGATCCCAAGAGCGTGGCAGGCACGCTGGATCCTCGTTGCGATCTCGCCGCGGTTGGCGATCATCACGGTATCGAACCGGAGGGGCGCCCCGGCACTGTCGGAAAACTGCCTCATGCCGTGATCTCCGCAAGGAGGTCCCCGGTCTCCACCTCGCCGCCGTCGATCTCGGACAGACGTGTGATGCGTCCCGCGCGCGGAGAGGTAATACGGTTGAAGACCTTCATGGCCTCGATGATGAACAGCGTCTGACCTTCCTCGACCGTCTCGCCCAACCGCACGAACGCTGGTTCGCCGGGAGAGGGAGCGCGGTGGAGGATGCCGAAGACGGGCGCCCTGACTGTCACCGCGGCAGTGTCGGCCGTAACCGGTGCCGTAGCCTCGTCCTTGGAAAGGTCAGATAAGATCGGAGCGGGCGCGGCTACCTGGTCGTTGAGGCGAAAGATCCGGACTGTCGTGTCCTTCTGTGTGACCGTCAGCTCGGTGACGTTCGACCGGCCAACGAAGTCGATCAAGGTCTTTATCTTTTCCAGATCCATGAGCATCTCGGTATTTTGGAATGCAACTTCCAGCCGCGCCCGACGGCGACGACTGCATGACCATTCCCTAGCATGATGCTTGTGACGATGGGGTCAGACGAAGTTTTGATGACCGGCAATTTGCGCCGGCCGGCACCAGTGAAGCACGGTGCGCGGAGAGTTCCATACTCTTCGGCTCCGACCTTTCGATGCGGGGGATATGTCTAGTCGGAGGTCTTTGAGAGCATCCCGAACGCTCTGCGATCTCGCAGGCACCTTCCACACAAAAGAAGCGCATCGGAGCTTTCAGCATAGCGGCCGCACCATAGGCGCGGTTTGGGGTCTCGGTCTTGCGCCGTGGCAGGCGCCCTCGTGCTGGGAGGCGGCTCTCGTATCCTCTCCGTCCTCTTCGTCGTGACAGACAGCCTCAAGCCTGATTTTGGTGCTTGAATCGCAGATTACAGATTGGTACGGCGATTCACATTATCATACTGCAATATGAATTACTTGATTGAAAATCAGTCTATGTGCTGATAAACATTGCTCTAAGATCAGCTTGCAGTCTGAGAAATGTGAATGAAAAGCGATAGTCGGAAAAGGGGGCGCCTACGCCTCGATGAAAGACTTCGGACGCTCCAACCGATTGACCGGTTCAAGGCACCGCCGAAAGGATGGGTGCGTGCGCTGCGTGACGCGCTCGGGATGACGGGTGCGCAGCTCGGCACGCGCATTGGCGTGCGGCCTCAAACCGTAGAAGCCATGGAGAAATCGGAAGCCGCAGGCACGATCCAACTTAACACTTTGCGTCGCACAGCTGAGGCGCTGGATTGCACACTCGTCTACGCACTTGTTCCCAACAGTTCACTCGAGGCCATCATCGAGGCGCGCGCGAGAAAAATCGCAACGCGCGAGCTTCACCGCGTCGCGCATACAATGCGGCTCGAAGCTCAGGGCACGGATGAAGCGGACTTCGAATCCCGCGTCCAGGCATACATTCGCGATAGGCTCTCCGAGCGCGACCTCTGGAATGAGACATGACGGACCTGTTTCAGGAGCCCGAGGACGCAACACCCCTTGAACCGCATGAGAGAGAGGGCCTACTTCAGACATGGATCACGCACCGCCGTGATCTCAACGAGGCGGAACAGGAAAACATCGTCGACGGTGCGGCCTGGGCGCGTGGTCGTCGGCGCGTATCGCTTGAGCGAATGCTCAGCGAGGACTTCATGCGAACACTGCACAAGCAGATGTTTGGCTACGTCTGGGAATGGGCCGGAACCTTCCGAACGACGGAGCGCAACATCGGCGTCCAAGACTACCTCATCGGAATGGAGCTCGCGAGCCTGTTAAGCGACGTCCGCTATTGGGTTGAGCACCAGACATTTCCACCGGATGAAATTGCGATCAGGTTGCACCATCGCCTGGTCGCGATCCACCCGTTTCCAAGCGGAAATGGCCGTCACGCTCGCCTGGCGGCCGATCTTCTGATCGAACGTCTTGGCGGCGACCGTTTCAGCTGGGGTGGCGGAACTCTGGCCGATGTCGGTGAACTGCGCACTCGCTACGTCGCGGCCCTTCGCGCCGCCGACAACCATGATATCGCGCCGCTGCTAGAATTCGCGCGCACCTAAGAGGCTCGGCCTCTATGCGCATCGTTCGCTTGAACGGATTCGAACCTCCGACACGGCATTTTAGTGTCGAAGCTCCAATAGCAATTTTAGACGATTCGACTGGATAAAAGCGCACTCCCGATAGGATCAGGAGTTCAGCGCGTTGTTAAGATCATGCAACCCGATCATCAGCATCATGGGGTCCGATGGTGAAGGTAAGAAGCCGATCGCCTCATAGAAAGCGCGTGCGTCACTGGAAATTGCATGCACCAGCACGCCGCGGATTCCGAGGATTTCAGCAGCATTAAGCAGGCGCAAGCCCGCGTCGCGGACTAGTGCCCTACCGATACCGCGGCCTTGGTAGGATCCATCAATGGCGAGGCGGCCAAGCACTGCAACCGGAATAGGATCAGGCATGTTGCGCCGAAACCGGCCAGGTGTTTCCGGCTGCTTCACGGCGCCAGAGGCGAGCGCGTAGTAGGCGATGACGCGGTTTGCTTCGCACACGACGAAGGTGCGCGATGCGCCGCCTGCCTGATTGGCGCGGGCGCGACGGCGCAACCAGTCATCCAGTTCAGGCACGCCGGAACTGAATTCGGCCAGTTCGTGATGATCACCAAGTGGGACCGGTGAGCTTAGGGTCACGCCTCATCCCATGGCGCTTTGGTCGACATGGTGCGTTTCAGGCGATCGTTGGCCTGTGCGGGGGCATCCAGCCGGGCGAGGTACTCGGCGTAGATCTCGGGACTAACCGTGAATATGGTACGGTCGAGCAGCACTTCCTCGGCACGGCGCTCGGAAGCCTCCAGCATGAAATCCGTACGCGTTTTGCCGAGTAGCTCGGCGGCACGGTCGATTAAGTTGCGGGTCGCAGGCTTGATGCGCATATTTAGCGGTACGCTTGCGTCCGGGCTTTTGGTCCGTTGCGATGTGGGCATGGGAAGCTCCTGTGTACACGCATGAGATAACGTAACGACATCATCTTTACAAGCCTGTAAGGATGATGTCGTTACGTATTGCAGTCTCATCCTTTTGATTCGCGACCGCCTCGAACGGATTCCAACCGAATTCAGGTACGCGGTATCACCGCACAGGTTGTGCTATTTAACGCCTGACGCATCCTATGCAGTGCGCCGAGTGGCGTCAAATCTGTCCTGGTTGGACTTAGGGATCGCTGAGGTTCTGGCAGGCGAAGAAGGCTTCAATGGCCGGTCATCTTGAGAACAGCTTCGGGAAGACGCTCCCCCTGTACCTTGATCTTCGAAGCTTCCTCGTCGATCTCTGCGAGGTCCGTGAGCGTCAAGTCGAGTCCGGCACCCCCGATGTTTTCCTCCAGGCGATGCAGCTTCGTCGTGCCAGGGATCGGCACGATCCAGGGCTTCTGCGCCAGCAGCCAGGCGAGCGCGACCTGCGCAGGCGTTGCTTGCTTGCGGGTGGCGATCGTCGTGATGACCGAGACGAGTTGCATGTTGGCCTTGCGTGCCTCGGGCGAGAAGCGAGGCACCATATTGCGGAAGTCGCCGTCCTCGAACTTGGTATTTTCGTCGATCTTGCCGGTCAGGAAGCCTGCGCCGAGAGGGCTGAAGGGGACGAAGCCGATATCGAGGTCTTCAAGTACCGGCAGCAGTTCCTCTTCAGGCCCGCGCCAGAACAGCGAGTATTCGCTCTGGACGGCGGTGACAGGCTGGACTGAATGCGCGCGCCTGATAGTCTGGACGCCAGCCTCCGAAAGTCCGAAGTGCTTCACCTTGCCTTCGGCGATGAGGTCGTTCACGGCGCCCGCCACGTCCTCGATCGGAACGTTCAAATCGACGCGATGCTGATAGAAGAGATCGATGTGGTCGGTCCTCAGGCGCTTCAGTGCGGCGTCCGCGACGGCCTTGATATGCGACGGCCGGCTGTTGGTGCCACCGGTGCGCGCGCCGGTCTCAAGATCTATGTCGAAACCGAACTTGGTGGCGATCGTGATCTGGTCGCGAATGGGCTGCAGGCCCTCGCCCAGCAAGGATTCGTTGGCGAACGGACCATAGGCCTCGGCCGTGTCGAAATGGGTAATCCCGCGCTCATGGGCGTCGCGAAGAAGCCTGATCATCTCGCTCCTGTCACTCGGGGCGCCATAGACGCCGCTCATGCCCATGCAGCCGAGCCCGAGTGCAGACACTTCAAGTCCCGAATTTCCTAGCTTACGTTTTTGCATCGTCTTTCCTTCGATTGTTCGTCGCGTCATTGTCCGGAGAGGAAGTCCGAGCTGACGCTGAGTTCTTTCCATGCATCGATCTCGCGCCGCTGTGCGTCGACTTCATTTCCGACGATCTTGACGGCGTCGCTACCGAGAAGGAGTCGTGCCGGCAGTTCAGATCTGCCGATCAGACCGAGTAGCACCGCTGCGGCCCGTTCCGGATCGCCGGGCTGGGTGCCATGGGTCTTGTCATTCTCCTTGCGCCGCGGTCCTGCGGTCGTGGCGTAGTCGTCGATCTTCATCTTCGCCTGCTGCAAGGACCGGCCCGCGAAATCCGTCCGGAACGCACCCGGCTCGACAATCGTCACGCCGATACCGAGCGGTGCGAGTTCCTTGCGCAGCGCGTCGGACAAGCCACCGACAGCAAACTTCGAAGCCGAGTAATAACCGGAGCCTGGTGCAGCCAGCCTGCCGGCGATCGAGGATATGTTCAGGATGGTACCGGAGCGGCGCGCCCGCATTCCGGGTAGCACCGCCTTGATCATCGACACAGTTCCGAAGAAGTTCGTGGCGAAGAGATCGGCGACTTCCTGGTCGTCCCCCTCCTCGACCGCCGCGCGATAGCCGTAGCCGGCATTGTTCACCAGCACGTCAATCGAGCCAAACCGCATCTCCGCCTTGGCGACGACCTCGGCCACCTGGGCCTTGTTCGTGACGTCGAGCGCGGCGGCCAGAGCCGTGTCAGGGAACCGAGCGGCGAGATCCTGCACCTTCGCAACGTCGCGTGCCGTTACCGCCGCGGTGTGGCCGGCTGCAAGAACGGCTTCTGCGAGGCTCTGTCCTAGTCCGGTCGAGCAGCCCGTGATCATCCAGGTCGTCATCGTGTTTCCTTCCGATTTTCCAGGGCTTGGCCGAGTTACGTCCGTGGCGGGGCTTCGACGCCGGAATAGACCAGCACTTGATCCGGAAGACGCGCGCCCTTGACTGGATCGCCGCCACGGCCTTGTTCAATTCCGCGATCTCGTCGGGAGCCAACCTGACGAAAGCGGCACCGATGTTTTCCTGCATGTGCGGCATCTGGGTGCTGCCGGGGATCGGAACGATAAATGGCTTCTGCGCCATCAGCCATGCCAGAGCGATCCGAGCAGGCGTGGCGGTCTTGCGTTCGGCCCACGTCCTCAACAATGCGACCAGAGCAAGATTGTTCGGCAGGTTGTCCGGTGCGAAGCGGCCTTCGATGCCACGGATATCGCCCTCGGCAAACCGCGTCCGCTCGTCGATCGCGCCGGTCAGGAAGCCGACGCCGAGCGGACTCCATGGAACGAAGCCGATGCCCAGCTCCTCGCAGAGCGGCAGGACGGCGTCTTCCGGTCCCCGCCACAGCATCGAATACTCGCTCTGGATCGCGGTCAACGGCAATTCTGCGTGGGCGCGGCGAACCGTCTGGAGACCCATCTCGGAGAGACCCCAATGGAGAACCTTGCCTTGCGCCTGAAGATCCTTCACGACGCCTGCAACGTCTTCGATCGGAACGGCCGGGTCGACGCGATGCTGGTAGAGAAGGTCGATGCGGTCGGTCCGCAGGCGCTTGAGCATGCCGTCGACCGCGAGCTTGATATGAGCCGGCCGACTGTTCAGGCCCGGCAGCCGCTTGCCGGTCTCCAGGTCGATGTTCCAGCCGAACTTCGAGGCGATGACCACCTTGTCCCGAAATGACTGCACGCCCTCGCCCAGAATTCGTTCGACCTCGTGCGGCCCATAGGCTTCCGCAGCGTCGAAGAGCGTGACGCCGTTCTCGTACGCAATCCGGATGATGGCGTGCATCTCCGTGCGCGTTGGAATGGTCGTCTGATAGGTGCGGCTCATGTTCTGGACGCCGATGCCGATGCTGGACACCTCCAGCTGTCCGAGTTTTCGTTTTCCGAGCGCCGCGCTCCGGGAAGTCGGGCTTGCAGTCGTCGCCGATTGGGCGGCCGCTGGAGAGAAGCTGGCCTCCACCAGAGGCATGGCAGCGACAGATCCCGCCGCGCCAAGGAAGCTGCGGCGGCCCATCTTTAACGTCTTCTCGTCCCTCATCGGAAATCCTTTCGAGCTCATGGGCTTCACGGCCCGCAATATAGCCCTCGCCGATCTCCAGGATTAGATGGCATAATCCGCATCTCCCTATAAGCAGGACTAATGAATGCCGCACGAGAACTACAACGACCTCGCCGCCTTCGTGACCGTCGCGCGCGAAGAGAGCTTCACCAAGGCGGCCGTGAAACTGGGCATCTCGCAGTCGGCATTGAGCCAGACGATCCGCGGTCTCGAGGAGCGTCTCGGCCTGCGGCTCTTGACGAGGACGACGCGGCGCGTGTCGCCAACGGCCGCGGGCGAGCGGTTACTGCAAACCGCAGGACCTCGGTTCGAGGAGATCCAGGCCGAGCTCGTCGCCTTGAGCGCGATGCGAGACCGGCCGACAGGCACCGTCAGGATTACGGCAGGCGAGCATCCGGCGATCTCCGTCCTTGCGCCCGCGCTGGACCGGTTCCTTCCGGACAATCCCGACGTCACCGTCGAGATCATCGTCGACTACGGCCTGACCGACATCGTCGCCGAACGCTTCGATGCAGGAGTGCGCCTCGGCGAGCAGGTCGCCAAGGACATGATCGCGGTCCCGATCGGCCCGGAGCTACGCATGGCGGTGGTCGGCTCGCCCGCCTATTTTCGGCAGAACCTGTGGCCGGAGACGCCGCAGGATCTCACGGCCCACAATTGCATCAACATGCGCCTGCCGACGCACGACAGCATCTTCGCCTGGGAGTTCGAGAAGGACGGCCGCGAACTTCGGGTCCGCGTCGAAGGACAGCTCGTCTTCAACAATCTGGCAATGCGCCGCGAGGCCGCCCTTCGGGGACTGGGGCTTGCCTACATGCCCGAAGATCAAGTGGACGCCGATCTCAAGAAGGGAGAACTGATCCGGGTGCTGGAAGACTGGTGCGAACCCTTTACAGGTTATCATCTCTATTATCCGAACCGGCGGCACCCCTCGCCGGCGTTTTCTCTCGTTGTGGAAGCGCTCCGGGTTCGCAGATAACGCGCTAATCAACGCATCGTGATTGATAAGGCAGCCTTATGACCACATGCGGATTTCAGTCCCTAACCCCCCCGTGTCCGCTCCCTTATTCTCCTGCGACGACCGAAGACTGCGGCCCTGCCTTGCCAGGTGTCCCATACGCGCAGTCACCAGCAACGGGGAAGACATGACGAAGCAATCACGAGCGCAGCAACTGATGGGGATGATCGCGCCCAAATTGGCCGAACTGACCGACAATGTCCTTTATGGCGACGTTTGGGAGCGGCAGGAGTTGTCGAAGCGCGACCGCAGCCTGATCACGGTCGCTGCTCTCATTGCCCTGAACCGTCCCGATCAGCTTCGATCGCATCTCGGCATCGCGCTTCAGAACGGAGCGACGAAGGAAGAGCTCAGCGAAGCCATAACCCACCTCGCCTTCTACGCCGGCTGGCCGAATGCGGTGACCGCAGCGGGTGTCGCAAAGGAAGTGTTCGAGGGAGCGTCCGAATGAAGAACGTTGCAGGCCTTGTCGCAGGCGCATTGCTTTCCGGCTGCGCGGTGGCCTTGATCGGATGGCAGGTCCACGCGGAGCAGAACCGCACGACATTCCCGGATCTCGACAGGCTGATCCATTACACCACCGTCACGCGCGGCGAAGTCACCGAGCACATCATGACGTCGCGCGAGGCGATCGAGGCCGTCAAGAAAGGTCAGCCGGTTCCACCCGAGACGCATGTCGTGCTCGTCGACTATAGGGGCGGTCAGGTTTTCCGCTACTTCGTCATGGAGAAGCGCGAGGGCTGGGGCGCGGACTACGACGACAACCGCAGGACTGGAGACTGGCAATTCCAATGGTTCAAGCCCGACAAGACGATCAACATGGCCGAGAACACGGCGCGCTGCCAGTCTTGCCATACCTCGCGGGCCGACCGGGACTTCCTCTACACGCACAGCGACATGCGGCGCTTCGAATTCGAATGATGCCGCTTCCCGTTCGCCTGCTCCTTCATCTTGCCGCACTTGGCCTTCTCGTTGCGTGCCTCGCCTATTGGTGGCTCGACAACCTTGCCCACGAGATATTCGGCACGCTTCTCTTTACGCTGTTGATCACCCATGTCGCCGTCAATTGCCGCTGGTACGGTGCCGCCATGCGCGGCCGCTACGGCGTAGCAAGGGTTTTCAACACGGTCACGATCGCAGGACTGGCCGTCACGATGGCGACGATGCTGGTGACAAGCTTCCTGATATCGCGCGATGTCTTCGCCTTCGCCTCTCCCGACGGGGCGTTCGCCGTTCGGGAGATCCACATGTTCACCGCATACTGGGTCGTGCTGATCGTCTCGGTGCATCTGGGTTTCCGATGGCGGATGGTAATGACGGTGCTTGCCAGGATGTTCGGCATCGTCGAGACAAATATTTGGCGATCGGCGCTATTGAAGGCAATGGTGGCGATCATCGCGGTGTTCGGCGTCAGGAGCTGCTTCAAGATGACCTTCGGCTCCAAGCTGATGCTGACCTACACGCTCGACATGTGGGATTTCAACGGTTCGACGCTGGGCTTCTTCGTCAACTACGGTTCAATCATGGCCCTTGTCGCCACCCTGGCGCACTATAGCGCCGCGTTCATACGACGGCGCGAGCGTTTGTCAGAGGCGCCCCCCAGCACTGCAGACGCTGGCGTCAGGCGGTCCTGAGGCGTCGGGAGTTTTTGCCTGACGAGCGCATCGACGCGCTCGGCTATCTCCTCGGCCGCGACCGCATACGGCATGGGACAGAGACGGCAATGGCCGTGATGCGGACATTCGGCCGGAACCTCGCCATTCGGTTTGCACATAGGTTTTCTCCGGAAATTCTGAACCGGCAGCGGGCGAGCCTTCTGTCGCCCGCTGCCCGCCTTTCAGGCTGCCAGTTGCAGTGTGCCAGCGAGCTGCGCGAAGTCGCCGACCGAAAGGGCGGGGCGGACGGCGAAATCGATGACCGCTTGGAAGACTTCCGGTGGCGCATCCTTCTTCATGGCCCCGAGCAGCGCAGCACGTTCGGCCGGATTGATCGCCGGGATCATGATGCGCATAAATGCCATGCTCTTTTCCGGCGGCAGGGAGGCGATGATACGCATCTCGATACCCAGCATTTCATGGTCGGTGAAGTTGCGCCACAGAAGGGGGCCAGTCACCGTTTCCTCCTCGTGCATATGCGCGAAGTCGTCAGCGATGTAAGCGGCGAAGGCGAGGTAAAGCTTGCGCCCGCACGCCGGCTTGTGCAGCGGCCAGGCATTTTCCCAGGCGACGATCAGTTCTTCCAGCTCACGGAAGGCAGTGCGGTGGTCGTCGTGCTGTTCGTCGAGCGTGGTGGTGGGAAGGCCCTTGGCGGCGAGCGCTTCGTGGATGTGGTCATCTTCATGACCGACGTGGGAGGCGGCGAGCATCAGGTAGTGGCGCAGGTCCTCGATCAGGAAGCCGGTCTCCTCGGCATTGTGGAAATCGGCCGTGCCGAGGCGTCCAAGCAGGTCACAACCGGCCTTGCGCAGGCCCTTGTGGACGGCGCCGTAGATATCGTAGCGGCTATTGAGATCAGGAATGCTGGTAAGCGAAAATTCGTGGCTCATGACTGGTTTTCCTCTCTTTAGCCGGCGCCGCTTCTCTGTGCGCCGGCCGATGGGGAGGGGATAGTCGAGGTACCTGCGAGGAGCATCCTAAAACCATCCTAAGCGATCGCCGCGATTGCTAAGAATATCCTATCTACTTATTGTGACTTCGAAGTAGGGAGAAAAGCATTGCTGGGCTCGAAACTCGCGGAATTCATCGAAAGTCCCGTCATGATGCTGTTTGCGACGCGCGACGGGAGCGGCCGGCCAATGATCGGCCGGGGTTCGGGCGTACGATTAGACCGGTCGAGCGGATATCTGCAATTTCTTGCCTCGCGCTGCCAATGGCCGAGGGCCGTGGGCGAGGCGTTGGTCGGGCGCCCGATCGCCACGACCTTTGTTCGGGCCGCCGATTACAAGGCCTGTCAAATCAAGGGCCAGATCCTGGATGCCGGACCCGCGGACGCCGCCTGCCAGACGCTGGGCGAGGCCTATGTCGCCGAGCAGCTGGCGCGCATGCTAGCGCTCGGGGTCACCCGCATGCAGCTTTCCAGCACGCTGTCCGACCAGGATCTTGTCTGCCTGACGATTGCGCCGCAGGAAGTCTTCGAGCAGACGCCAGGGCCGGGCGCCGGACGCAAGCTGACGCCGGAAATCGAGGCATGATCCCGCTCGAGCGGCTGCGCGACAGTTTCGAAGGCGTCATCCCCTCCGTTATCGCCACCACCGATGCCAACGGCATGCCCAACGTCTCCTACCTCTCGCACGTGCACTATGTCGATGAGACACATGTGGCGCTTTCCAACCAGTTCTTCTCCAAGACCGCCGCCAACGTGGCACGCAACGGGCTCGCGACCGTCATGATAGTCGACGGCTATAGCGGCCAGCAACATGTGCTCGACCTTGTTTTCGAGCGCTCGGAGACGGAGGGCGAGGCCTTCGAACGCGTGGCTGTCCATCTCGCGATCCTCGAAAGCCGGATGAGCGGGATCATGAAGCTGCGCGCCCTCGACATTTACCGGGTGGAGGACTGCCACGCGGTTCCGGCCGCCAATCCGCTCGTCGCGCCCGAGCCGCTGGTGCTGCCCGACCTGATGGGCAAGGTGGCGAGGCTTGCGGCGTGGATGTCGGGCTGCGTCGACCCCGAAACGCTGCTCGACATGACGCTTGAGGGGCTGGCCGAGCACTTCGGCTATGGCCATTCCATAGTCCTGGTGCCGGACGGTGAACGCGGGGACCTGACGACGATTGCCAGCCGTGGCTACGAGCAGTTCGGCTTCGGCGCCGAGGTTGCGGCCGGGAGCGGCATCATCGGGGTCGCCGCCGAGCGCAGGAGCGCCGTCCGGATCACCGATCTCAGCCGCGGCCAGCGTTACGTCCAGGCGGTGCGGGTCATGGCCGGTATCGAGGACGCCGCCTCCATCCCGCTGCCGGCTCTCGAAAAGCCGCTGAGCCAGATCGCTCTGCCGCTGGTCGCACACTCGAGGCTCGTCGGCGTGCTCTTCCTGGAGTCGACGGAACGCTTCACCTTCCGGCACCGCGACGAGGAGGCGCTGACGGTAGTGGCGGCGCACCTCGCCACCGCCCTCTCCTTCTTGTCCGATGAGCGCGAGCGGGCCGAGACGGGCCGGCGCGACAGGGCCGGGCCGCAGGTGGAGCACGCGCCGGCCGGTCGGCGGATTGCGGTGCGCTTCTACCAGCGCGATGGCTCGCTGTTCGTCGACGACGACTACCTGATCCGCGGCGTGCCGGGGCGGCTGCTGCTGCACTTTCTCGAAGACTACACCCGTAGCGGCAAGCAGGAGTTCCTGAACCGCGAGATCCGCCGCGACCGGCGCCTGCAGCTGCCGGATTTCAAGGACAACCTGGAGACCCGGCTGATCCTGCTGCGCCGGCGGCTAGAGGAAAAGGCCGGGCCGATCATGCTGGAACGTGCCGACCGAGGCCGCCTGCGGCTGACGCTCGCCGGCCGGCCCGAGATTGAGGTGATCGAGGACTAAGCCTTCCGCATGTTCCTCAAGGCATATGCCGCACCAAGGAACTCGGCGAGGCTCGGCACCTTGTTGTTTCGACAGAAACAGAGCCCGGCCTTTGGTCCCGGTCCTCTTCGTGGTGGCCGACAGTAAAGCCGACAAACGAGCGCCAAGGAAGCCACACTGGCGCTGTTTCGGGCGCGGGCGAACCAGCCGGGGTCGGTGCTGACCGTCACCGTCTTTAAGCGCCACCCCCATCTCGCGGGCGAAGCTGAAGTCGTCCCTCCGCTTGGCGACGAACCGTAGGGCAGAAGCTGCCGCGGCTGAAGACAAGCACCATCGGACAGCGGCCTTGAAGCTCGGAAAGCGTCCGGCGTTTTCCTGGGTGATCGCTCAGCTCGCAATCAGGGAAAACTGCCCCGGTCACAATATCTGATCGCATCCCGGCTCTGTCACATATCGATGACGAGCTCGCCTTTCGGCTGCGAGCAGCACAGAAGCACATGACCGTCCGCCGGGGCATCGATCGGATCGGGACGGTAGCACACTGCACCGGAAATCAATCCGGTCTCGCAGGTGTGGCAGACGCCTGTCCTGCACGACCAGCGCACGGGCACGTCGCATGCCTCCGCGAACTCCAGCAGATTGTTGAATTTCGGGTTCCAGGCGACGCTAAGACCACTGCGGGCAAACGAGATCAAGGCGCCCGCACCGGGAGGCCCGTCCGGCTGATGCGGTTGCCGGCTCGGCGGGGCCGCGATCCCCGGAGTGATCGACGAGGCCGATCCGAACATTTCGGTATGAATTCGGCCGCGCTCCACTCCGAGCTCCTCAATCCCTGCTGCAAGATCGTCCATGAAGCCTGCCGGCCCGCAGAGATAGAAGTCGCCGCCCAGCGGCAGGCGCAGCGACTGGATGACCGCCAGATCGAGGCGTGATCGCCTGTCGTAGT
The DNA here is from genome assembly GCF_056398505.1 of Rhizobium sp. 01T437. Classification (NCBI taxonomy): domain Bacteria; kingdom Pseudomonadati; phylum Pseudomonadota; class Alphaproteobacteria; order Hyphomicrobiales; family Rhizobiaceae; genus Rhizobium; species Rhizobium sp. 01T437. The sequence goes on along the minus strand of NZ_JBFTPM010000014.1, from coordinate 53,974 downwards.
CAATACCTGGCTTATCGGCTGGATCGGGTGCGCTGTAGCAGACGAGGCTTTGGGCATCCGGAAGGATTTGTAGAAGCCCTCTCACTTCGTCCGCAAACGGATGTTCTCGTCCATTCCGGGCGCCATGGAGCCACCAGATTTTTCTGCCCGAGCGATCGACTGCCAGGGCATGGAGCATGGCAAGGACGGGCGTCGCGCCAATGCCGGCGCTGAGGAGGACGATCGGCGTCTCGCCCTCGGCCAGCGTAAAGCTGCCGCGCGGAGCGCTTGCCTGCACCAGCTCGCCGAGGCTCAGCTCGTCGTTGACATAGGCGCTGGCTGCGCCGTGAGCTTCCCGCTTGATGCTCACTCTGTAATAAGCGTCATTTGACTGGCCCGACAGGGAATAGCTCCGCAGCAAGACAGGAGCCCCTCTGGGTTGGAAACCAAGCACGATGAACTGTCCCGGAAGGAAGGCGGGCAGCCGCTTTGCATCCGTCGGCTCGAGCTCAAGAGACTTGACGCTTTCGCTCTCGAGCGACATGCGCGACACTTTGAACGAGCGAAATCCCTCCCATGCCGGCTCGGGATGCCTTGCCCCCGTAAGGCCAGCGTTTCCAGGCGAAGCCCCGTTTTTTGGAGATTGCTCCAGCAAGGACTGAAACGAGCGACGCCAACCGGGACTTAATGCGGTGATCCGCAATGCACGTTCCAATCGATCGCGAGGGTGACCAGGCTTGTAGAGAAGATCGTTGATGTCGGCGACCGTCATACTGTCTTCTGCCGATGCCACGTGTTCGACTTCGTCACCCTCCTGAACTTTTCCTTCCTTCAGGACACGGAGGTAGAATCCTGGTCTCCCGTGCGAGACCAGCAGGGCAGCCATTTCCGGCAGCTCCATCCGAATACCGAGCCGATAGCAGGTAACGCGAGGCTGGCTCACCTCGAAGACAGCGTCGCCGATGCGGTAGCGGTCGCCGATGCAGACTTCAGCGTCTGGAAGACCGTCGACCGTGAAGTTCTCGCCGAACTGACCATAGACGAAATCACGTCGGTCCAGATGTTCCTCCCAATAGCGGTAGGAATCCGTCTGGTAGACATAAACTGCGCGGTTCTCGCCGCCGTGGCCAGCGCGATCCGCCTGGCCGTCGCCGTCGATGTTGAGGCGGCGCACCATGCAAGGTCCTTTGACCGGCGTCTTCCAGATCGCCGTATTCACCAGCCTCCCCTGCCACTCGATATCGCGCGGCAGGCCGACGTTGACCGAAAGCAGATGAACCATAACGTTCCCTTTCGAAGATCATGACGAGATTTCTCTGCCAGAAGGCCGTCACCCATGAGCTTGAAATCCGCCCATGATGCCCAGCAATCCCGGTTTCAAAAAGCTCGAGTGCGTCGCGCTCGAAGACGGTCAAAGGTTTCCGTTTCGTCTTTGTCCATAAGTGCTGGGTATTCGACCACGTCGGCGGCGGCCAGGATTGCAGATAATTTGCGCCCCATGTCTTGGCTTCCAACATGAACTCCGCGCTACAAACCGTACATGATTTTACCGCATGTTTCACGCGCGCCTGAATAGTCGCCCCCGACGAGTTGAGTTACGACCTACCGAAGCACGGTCGGTTCCAAGCCTCGAAAGCCTCGTTTCACTCGAACGATGCCAACTCATCTGATCCTCCGTTGGATCAGCAAAAGCGTCACACCCACAGCAGAAAATGTGAGTGAGAGCCAAATCCCGATGGAAATGCCGGGTCAGTTCCTAGTGGAAATCAATAGAATAGCTATATTTCACAATTCTTTCTTAAGGGAGATAGTGCAGCAGGAGATGGCCGAGTGCTGGCGGCTGAAACTTGGCGATATCGATATGGCCCAGCGTCCAAGGAAAGTGCACGTGAACACGAAACCCTGCGAGTGCGTCAGTGGCATAAACTACGGCCTGGTCGCAAACACTCGCTCAGGCCGTAGCTTGCCCAATTCATCCTTGCTTGGAGATATCCTTTGAGTTTCATATCGACCGCAATGCGCTCCGCCACGAATGCGCCGACGGTTTTGACAGTCGAAGCTATTTTGGAAAATCGCCTTTACGCGCTCGCCCTAAAAGATGCCGCGCTGAAGCTTATTGCCATGCACGATGCCGCACCTCGCATCGTTCGCTACACCGCAGATATGAAACGATGGCTGCTGACACAGTCAATTCTGGCTTTTCATTTTCAGCGTGTCACGTCGCCGTCTCATCCGGGCCTCACGGCCGCCAAACTGAACGCCCTCATCGCTGAGAGTAAGGTTGCATCCAAGAACACGGCGTTCGCACATCTCGCAGAGATGCGCAATTACGGTCTCTTGGTTGATACTCATGAAAGCGGGGACCGGCGCGTTCGCCAGCTCAGAATTTCCGAAACCGCCGAAACCTTGATCCGCGAATGGTTCAACGAGCATTTGAAATCACTCGACATGCTCGATCGGGGCACGCGATTCGCACGATCATCAGCCGATCGGCGCTTGCTTTGGTATGCGCAGCCCAGAATGTCCAAGCGCCTCTTCCACGATCCGAACTGGGCGAGCCCTCCGCAGACGGTGGACGCTTTCGTTCGAACTGCTTCCGGCAGCAACATCCTGCATGATCTGATGTCTCGCTTACCCCCGGAAAGGGAACTGGAGCCGCGCGTGTCTATTGGCCCTTTGCGCATCGGAGAGTTCTTCAAGCGCTACGCCATCTCCCGGACCCATGCGCGGCGCCTTTTCGATCGCGCTCACTTGCTTGAGACTTGTGGATGGGACCTCTCCAGCAACAGCGGTGATTTCTGGCTTGGAGCAGAGCTGATCCGCGACTATCGACATTGGCAGGCTGTGAAGTTTGCCGCAATCGACGAAGCGTTCGAATGGGCCTGCTGTCATCTATCCGAGACAACGAACGAGCAACGACGGGATTGAGCTCTTGGCGCGGCAGTGCAAGACCTGGTGGGCTTACATCCACTCCGTGCTCGCAAACTACCCGCTCAGCCGGCACAGGACTTGGACCAAATCCGCCTTGACAACGAGCACAGATCACCTGCCTGGCCGCACCAGCGACCGTGCGATATCGATGATGTCATCGCGCGCGGCCGTCGGGTCTTCCCTATTCCAGGCGACATTGAGCCCTATTCTGAAGTCGACACCCTCACCTTCCTCAGCTCAAAACCGTGGTTCGGCAGATCCTGCGCCCAATCCGACACGAAGCCGATGCCAATCCCGGGATCGATCGCGATCCCCTAGCTCGCCGGAGAGCTATCCATGGGTTCACACGCGCGATCAATTCGGGAGCTATGGCAGATGCCGCGCGACAGAGCCGGTCGGGCACTCGTCCCGCGGCCGCTTTCCCCTGGCGCTTATGCGCGAGTTTTCGGCTCGGGCTGGATTTCCGCAGACAGCGCGACTGGGTGTTTAGGAAGCCCCAGGTCGTCCCGTCGGCTAAACATGCCGACACTCCTCCAGACTATAAGACCGCGATCAAACATCCAGTGGGCAGTGTCTGGTCCGCTCATAACGATCTCCGGACCGTTGGTTTCCACTGGCCGACCGCACACGTTTCTCTAGGATTCTCGTGGATTGTATTGATTGACCTCTTTTCGAGACCGTCAGTCCGACAGGCGACCCGGCCTCAGACGGGCTGCGCCATTAGGGACGATCGAACGCGTCACGATGCCATCGCATAATGCCGATTTTCTGAGATGCCAGCGCTGCTTGTCCGGAACCGGTGCAGCAATTCCGCGAGGTTCTCAGTTTCCTGCGTCAGACTCTGAGCTGCAGCCGTGGTCTGTTCGACCATCGCTGCGTTTTGCTGAGTCACCTTGTCCATCTGGTCGCCGGCGGCCGAGACCTCGCGCAGGCTTGTGGCCTGCTCGCGGGCGGCCACCGCGATTTCGGCGACCGTCGCATTCATCGCGGTCACCTGCTCGACGATCTGTTCGAGCGAGACGCCGGATTCGCCGACCAGTTCGACGCCCGTCTTGACCTGCATCGAGGAGGTGGAGATCAGTTCCTTGATCTCTCTTGCCGCATTGGCCGAGCGCTGGGCGAGCTCGCGCACTTCCTGCGCGACGACGGCAAAGCCCTTGCCGGCCTCACCGGCGCGTGCGGCTTCGACGCCGGCATTCAGCGCCAGCAGGTTGGTCTGGAAGGCGATCTCGTCGATGACGCCGATGATGTTGCCGATCTTCGACGAGGAGTTCTGGATTTCCGTCATCGCGGCGATGGCGCGGGAGACGATCTCACCACCCTTTTCGGCGTTGGTGCGGGCCGTTGCTACGACAGCCTGGGCGCGGCTGGCGCCTTCCGCCGTTCCGTTGAGGCCGCGGGTGACATCACCGAGCGCCGCGACCGTTTCTTCCAGCGAAGCGGCCTGCTGCTCGGTACGGCGGGCAAGATCGTTGGAGGCGGTGGAGATCTCCGCAAGGCCGGACCGGATGGTCGTGACCGCGCGAATAACGGAACCGATTGCTTCTTCCAGGCTTGCGACCGAGTTGTTGAAGTGATCGCGGATCCTGACGTAGCGGTGGTCGACTTCGCCGACGCGGACCGAGAGATCGCCCTTCGAGAGCGCATCCAGGCCGAGAGAAATCTGGCGGAAGGCATGCTCCATCACCTGTGCGTCGCTGAGGCGCTCGGCTTCCTGGCGCAGCCGCTCTTCTTCGGCTGCGAGGCGGGCGCGCTCGGCATTGGATTCGGCGATCAGCTTGGCGCGACCGGTCTCCTGGAAGACCTTCAGCGAACGCGCCATGGCGCCGAGCTCATGACGATGCTCGACGCCCTTGATCGCGATGGTGTCGTCGCCGCGGGCAAGCCGCTCCATGGACTGCGCCATGCCGCGAACGGCGGAGGAAATCAGTCGGCCAACCAAATAGGAAAGCAGGAGGCCGATGACGATCAACAGGCCACTGATGACCAGCGTCGTGCTGGTCGCGGCGGCGACCGTTGCTTCGACCGAACCGTCCAGGTTCTTCTGCGCGCCGGTCACGGTCGCCTGCAGATCTTTGAACGCGCCCGATATCTTTGGCGCGAGCACGTTGAGCTGCGTCTGACGGATATTGCCGGATGCCTGCAGTACTTCCTTCATATCGCCGAGACGGGCAGTGTAATTCTGCATGAGCTGGCCGGCGCCCATCAGGCGCTTCTTCTGCAGCTCGTTCTTCACAACTTTCGCGGCGGCATCGTTGAGCGCTACCGCTTCGGCGAGCGCTGCCTGCGCCGTATCATAGGCGGCGAAATCGTCCGAATGCACGAAACGTTCGGAAAAATAGAGGCTGCGGTTCAAGGCCTCCAGCGTCTCCGCCGTCATATGCAGCAGGGCCACGTCATTCTGGCGCCAGGCGCTGCGCATGACGTCGTTGAGCGCGATGCTGGTCCAGGGGCCGAATTCGGTGACCTTGGAAATCAGCATGTCACGTCGGGCCTGAAGGGCGACGATCTGTTCGAACGCCTTGCCATAGGCGGCAATGTCCTGACGGATTGTCGCAAGACCGGACTGCAGGTCCCTGTTGTCTGCAAAACGCGGATCGCCCGCCTCGAAGGCTTTGACGCCGGCGCGGAAACTGTCGACGACGGCCTGCGTCGGCGTGGAACGGAAGGCTTCCGCCGACATCTGGATCTCGTGCAGTCGGTCGCTGTAATCGGAGATGGCGAGGCTCTGGCCTGCCGTGGCGCGATAAGATGTGAAGATCGCAGCAAGCCCGTTCATGCCGGAGATCGCGCTGACGGTGAGAAGGCTCATCAACAGGATCAGCGGTACGAAGCCCGAGGTGATCTGCGCACGAATGCCGAATTTATTCCAGAAATGCAACATGATAGGCCTCTTATGCTCACTGGCTCTTCGGCAAATATTTGGATAGGTTCTCGGGCGTCACGAGTTCGAAGGGAACGTTGTTTTCGCGCGGCACCTTCTCCTTGTTGGCGAGCTTCACGGCAGCGTCGACTGCGGTCGCCCCCTGCCCGATGGCACTTTGAAGAATGGTGACGTCGAGATCGCCGGCCTCCATCGCGGCAAGCGCGTCGTCGGTCGCATCGACCCCGGCGGTGACGACGTCCTTCATCGGCATACCGGCCTTCTTCATGGCGCGGATCGCACCGAGCGCCATCTCATCATTGTTGGCGATGACAGCGTCGAACTTGACGCCGGCCGCCAGCCATTCTTGCATCTGCTGGTCGGCATAATCGCGCGACCAATAGGCAGCCTGCCGCTCGACGATCTCGAGGCCCTTGCATTCCGGCGTGGCGATGACGTCCGATATGTCCTGGGTGCGGGCACGGGCGGCAGCGTGGAAGGGTTCGCCCATCAGCACGACGACGCGGCCCTTGCCCTTGAGGAGCGCGCAGACCTGCTTCGTTTGGAGCGTTCCTGACTCCTTCTCGTTCGAGGCGACCACGACCTGATTTTCCGGCAGGTCGAGCAGGTTGGAGGGGACGTTGTTGATGTAGACCAGCGGAATGCCCGCGTCTGCCGCCATCTTGGTCATTTGCGGCCCGAGGTCGCCATCGGAGACGGCAAGGATAATGGCGTCGACCTTGTCGGCAATAAGCTTCTGGACCTGCTTCTTCTGCAGCTCATTGTCGCCCTTGGCATTTTCGGTGACGAGCGTAAGTCCTGATATCGCCTGCCCGTGGGTGACGACGCCGTTCAGCAGCGCCGTTCTGAATTTGTCGAGATCGGACATCGAGACGCCGATTGTCTGGGCGCTGGCGGCGGAGATCGACATCGCCAAGGCTATGGATGCGAGCGTGGCAGTCTTCACTAAATTCCCTCCGCGATTTGGACAGAGTAGGATCGTTACAAATCTTGGTAAATTTTACCTTTCATTCGTAGAGAGGTGGCCAAGGAAATTTAACGGTTGGCCATGAGATCGAGGTCGGGGACTGTCCGACCCTTTGTGTAGTCGGTGTATCCGGAAAGCGTCGTGCCCGCGAAGTCAGCGCGGGAGGCGATAGCGTCCCGACCTTCCTATGCGGTGCGGATATCTACCATGGTCATACGGCCATGCGCTTTCGCCTCTGCGACCAGATCGCCGACAGAGACGCAGAAAACTTCCTGAGGTGGAGTTTACTTGGCTGACATCCGCGGTTTTTCACAAGACGAAATTGAAGCGGTTCGCGACCACGCTAATCGTTCTTATTTGCCAGAACGCCAAAAGTGGCTCGTTAGATTGATCCAGCTCCAGCTCTGGGATGGTTCTCGTAAAAACGTCAACCAGCGTGGGAAGAAGATCGAGGCCATGCTCGTCGGCTCCCGGGATGCTTCTCAGACCGAAATGTCCGCGATCTACCGTTGGAATTGGGGGGAACACACGGGGGAAGAAAAAATAGCGCCGGATCAGGAATTGCTGGACCTGCGGCTTGCTTGGATCACCGAACATGGATTCGTTCACTTGAATGCGAGAGGACGAATGTTATCAAGCGAAGCCTATTTAGAAGCTGGGGCCCAGCGTTCAACTGCAATCAGCCGAAAGGCCTGAATGATCGCCTCGAACGGATTGGAACCGGTGCCTCCCCATCTGCCGCCGCTTCGGACATTTTTCGATCGTCAAAACAAATCACGAGGAACAGACCCTTGAATAGCTTGCGGACCCTATAAGCCGTTTGCTTCCGCGCATTCCCCGGTATGAATGCAGATCACATTTGGGGGAGATTCTAGGTGCTCGACTTAGTCTGCCTGACGATCTGGAAGGACATCGACATTACAGCAACATCGAGGCACCACGGTCGAGATAGGTATCGAGGAATTGTTCTAGACGGGGATTTCTCGGCTTCTTAAAGACCTCCTGGGGCGATCCGCTGAAGAGCACCTTGCCGTGGTCGAGAAAGATGATCTGCTGGCCGACGGTCGCAGCAAAACCTATCTCGTGCGAGACAACAACCATGGTCATGCCCTCGGCGGCCAGATCGCGCATGACGTTCAAGACTTCGCCAGTCAGCTCCGGATCAAGCGACGAGGTCGGCTCGTCAAACAGCATGATCTTGGGCTTCAGCGCCAGGGCACGGGCAATCGCCACGCGCTGCTGCTGTCCACCTGATAGCTGCGAGGGATAGTGCCCGGCCCGGCCCTCGAGGCCAACCTTGACGAGCTGGGCCATTGCCCGCTCCTCCGCATCCTTGCGGCCCATCTTGTGAACCGTCTTCAATGCTTCACTGACATTGCCAAGCGCCGTCATGTGCGGCCAGAGATTGAACTGCTGGAACACCATGCCGAGTTGGGCGCGGATCGCCCGGTTGGTGGCGGCCGAGACGCGCTCGCGCCGTCCTTGAGAATCCTCGGTAAAGCCAAGCATCTCGCCGTTGATGGAGATCGTCCCGTGCGTTGCCTCCTCAAGAAAAGCCATGCAGCGCAAAAGAGTGCTCTTGCCGGAACCGGAAGGGCCGATGAGGCAGGAAACCCGTCCGGGCTCGATGGCGAGATCGATACCATGAAGGACCGTGGTCTGTCCGAAAGTCTTGATGAGATTCCTAACTGCTATTGCGGGGACGCTCATGCGTTGAAAAACCTGAATCTGGAAAGTTTCGTTTCGGCAAGGTTGCCAAGCCAGCCGGTGACTTCGACGAGCACCCAATAGAAAAGCGCCAATGCGGAGAGTGCTTCGACGAAGGCATATTGTTGCGACCCGATTGCACTCAGCGTGGCCGTCAGCTCCGGCACGGTGATAATGGACAAGACCGCCGTCTCCTTCATCAGGATGACCACCATATTCACGGATGGCGGCAGCACCAGCATCGTCATTTCTGGCAATAGAATGCGCCTGACGATCTGCCCCTTTGTCAGGCCGACACATTCGCCAGCCTCGATATGGCCCTTCGGCACAGCCCGGAAGCCGGAGCGAAAGATCTCGCTGAAATAGGCCGCGCCATAGATCGAAATGCCGATCAATCCGGCGGGCAAGGGATCGAGATCAAGGCCGACAAAGGGGCCGCCGTAGTAGACCAGGAATATCTGGATGAGAAACGGCGTGCCGCGCAGTACAGCTACGACGGCACCCAGCGCCTTGTCGATCAGCGCGCCGCCATATCGTCTGGCGACTGCCATGAGAAAGCCGATGACGGCTGCAGCGATGGTGCCGAGGATCCATATCATGATTGTCACGCCGGCGCCGCTGACGATGGCCGGCCACTGCCCGATGAGGACATTGATATCGAATGTCACCGCGGCGCCCCCGAGAGTCTATTTTCGATCAGGCCCCCGGCAAGCGCCACCAACCAGTTTATCACCAGATAGATGAGACCGGCGGATGCGAAGAGCTGCAGCGGCAGGAAGGTGCTGCCGGCAAGGTCCTGAGCCATGCGCGTCAGTTCGACGATGCCGACGACTGAGACCAATGACGACGCCTTGAGAATGAGGATCGCCTCGTTGACGAGAGCTGGAAACGTCAGGCGCAGGGCGATCGGAACCTTGACGCGTCGGAAGATCTGGCGCGGTGTCAGACCGACCATTTCCGCCGACTCCACCAGACCCAGAGGCACGCTGGCAAAGCCGCCGCGCAGGTTCTCGGCCTGGTAGGCTGCCGTGCAGAGAGACAGGCCGATGATCGCGGCCACGATGCTCGGCACATTGATGCCGATGACCGGCAGCAGATTGTAGATCAGCAGCAGTTGCACCAGCAGCGGCACGCCGCGAAAGAAGCTGATGAAAATCTGGGCAGGTCGCACGAAAAGCCCCCGCCCCGACAGCAGCATTCCCGAAAGAAGGATCGCAATCGCAAAGCCGATGAGGATCGACACAACACTGATGGTCACCGTGTAGATCGATGCCTGCAGAAGCAACTCGAAGAGTTTAACGGACATTGTTCAGATTTCGCTCGCTTGGCGGTGAGGAAGATCCGGTCGCATTCCTCGGCCATGCCCCGGCATCCCGCGGGCATGGCCGATTTCCGATGGCTGATCAGAATGCCGGGTCCTTAACGGAATCCGGTGTGTCGAAGCTCGCGCCGAACCACTTCTTCTGCAGCGTCGCCATCCGGCCGTCAGCTTTGATCTTCAACATGGCGGCGTCGATTGCGTCCATCAGTGGCGCATGATCTGCATCCTTGAGCCCGATAAAGCCGAAATAGGATTTTTTGCCAAAGGGCGGCTGCACGACTTCGAACGTGCCTTCGCGCTGCTTGGCGACGAAAGCGATATTCGGCAGTGAGTTGGCAACGCCGGCGATGCGGCCGGCCGCGAGATCCGCATAGGACTCGGTGAAGGCCGGGTATTCGCGGATATCGACCTTTGTCGGCAGGGCTTCGGAAAACTCTTTCAGCTGATCGAGCTGGGCGGTCGCCTTGCCGACGCCAATCTTCTTGCCAGCGATATCCTCCGGCTTGTTGATCGTCTTGTCTCCGGCCTTTTTCAGGATCGCGATGGTCGCCTCGGCAAGCGGCGGTGTGAAACGATAGCGCTCCATGCGCTTCTTGGTGATCGTCGCCGGGCCTGCGACGACGTCGAACTTGCCGGCTTCGAGCGCCGGGAAGACGCCGTCCCAGGGGAGCGTGACCCATTCGATTTTCACGCCGAGTTCCTTGCCGATCTCGTTAAAAAGATCGACGTTCAAGCCGACATGTTCGCCAGCGTCGATAAAATCGAACGGTGCGAAGGCCGTCTCGGTACCGACCTTCATGGTGCCAGCGGCCTTCGCGGCGGCAAGCGTATCGGCCGCATGGGCGGAAATCGTCGCGCCGAACAGAAATGCAGCGCCGACCAGCCCCTTCAGAAGCGAATTCTTCCTCATGTTTTTCTCTCCAGTTTTTACCCTTCCGGTGGAAGGTCCAAGTTCCCCAATCGTTGTCCCGCCGAGCGGATTTCTCTGATCCGCTTTTGTCTATACAAATAGATACAGGCCGGCCTACACTGTCAAACGCTAAACTCGGCGGACGCAAGATTTGTGCCGCATGGTGCCGGTAGACCTGGTAGCGGCGGCTTTGGTGGAAATTGAATGTCATCGCTGGATCGAGGTGAGTTTTGGTCTCAATTCATCAGAGAATTTTCGAAGACATCGAAACCAGGATCATGACCGGCGTTTGGCAACCTGGGCATCGCATCCCCTTCGAACACGAGCTGGTACAAGAGTATCGATGTTCCCGAATGACCGTGAACAAGGCTCTTTCGGCCCTGGCGGAACGCGGCATGATCACACGCCGCCGCAAGGTTGGCTCCTTCGTCGCCTCCCGGCAGATCGACCGCACCGTGATGGATATCCAGGACATTTCCACGGAAGCTGAATTGGCGGGGCATGACCACAGCTACAGGATCCTGCGGCGAAGGATCGAGACACTGGACGGTGCCACCGCGGCAAAGCTCGGCGAGACAACGGGATCGGACATTCTGCGGCTTCACTGCCTGCACACCGTGGACGGCAAGCCAAATGCGCTGGAGCGGCGCATCATCATGCTCGCCATGGTGCCGTCTGCCAGAACCGAAAGCTTTGCTTCCGTTCCGCCCGGCAAATGGCTGCTGGACATGGTGCCGTGGTCGAAGGCAAGGCATGTCATTCGTGCGGTTTCGGCCGATGCCGCCACGGCACGCCTGCTTGAGACCGAGCGTGGCAAGGCCTGCCTGACCCTGATCCGCCAGACATGGCAGGGCAGCCGCACGGTCACCCACGTCGAAATCATCCATCCCGGCGACCGTTTCCAATTCGCCGGCGACTTTCATCCGACGGAGAGAGGCATCCCAGATCAACCGCCGCGGAGTGGCTCCTCTTGACGGTAAAACAGGTTATCCGGACAGTGCCGCTCAAGGGCTTGCAGGCGTTCGAAGCTGTCGGCCGCTGTGGCGGCGTAAGTGCTGCGGCCCTCGAGCTGAAGGTTTCCCCCGGCGCGATAAGTCAGCAGATCCGCAAGATCGAGAGCTTTCTCGGCGTCACCTTGCTGGAGCGCAACGGCCGCACTGTGGAGCTCACCCAATGGGGACGGCTCTATCACCAGGAAATATCGAAGGCTTTCGAGCAATTCGCGCTCGCGGAACAGATTTTGGAACGGGCGCGCAATGAGAATGGCCTGGTTCTCAGCGCCTTGTCTTCCGTCGTCAACAAATGGATAGGGCGCCGGATCTTCGACTGGCAGGCCCTTCATCCGAATGCTCATGTCAGGATTGTCGGCCGCGACAAGGAACCCCGCATGGGCTTCGACGACGTCGATTTCCGCATCAGCTATGGATCGGATGTGCTGCAGCATGAACACTATACCGAACTGTTCCGCGATTGGGTCGTGCCGGCCTGCTCGCCGGCGCTGATCAAGGGCAAGGCGCCCTGCGTCGCGCGGCTTCTCGAATATCCACTCCTGCATGTCGAATGGGAGCGGCATTTCACACCCTATCCAAGCTGGCGCGAATTTGCAGCTCAGACAGGCGCCACGTTCGAGGAGAGCACAGCCGGTCTTTCCTTCACTCTGTCGAGCAGTGCGATTGACGCAGCCGTCAACAAGCGCGGCGTCGTCCTCGCGCAGATGTCTATGATTGCCGATGAGCTCGAGGCACAGACGCTCGTCATTCCCGTCGACACACGCATAGCACTGCGCGAAAGCTATTATCTCGCCTGGGACCGCGCGGCGTTGCAGAAGCCCCATGGGCGCGAATTCCGCGATTGGCTCGTGGCTGTTTCCCGTCAGCAGGCCGTGGCGTCCGCACCCAAGCCAACACTTTAGAAAAACTAAAACGGAACTCAGCTGCGCAATATTGATGAAAATTTGTGCCTGACGATAATTTGCGCAGGCGGTTTCCCGCGGTGGCGTGACCGACATGGCAGGAGAGCTCGATGGCGCGGACCGACAAGATGAAACTCGGAACTTTCGTCTATACGTTCGGCTTTCATCCGGCCTCCTGGCTGCATCCGGCAAGTAACGTCAATGGCGCCAACGACTTCGCTCATCTGCTCGATGTCGCCAAACGATCCGAGGCGGCCAAATTCGATTTCATGTTCATGGCGGATTCTCCCGCCGCTGCCGTCGGTGACGCGAATGCGCTTGCCCGCATTCCGACCAAGATGAACCGTTTCGAACCCCTCTCGCTGCTTTCGGCTCTGGCGGTCACAACCGATAGTCTCGGTCTCGTGGCGACGGTCTCGACGAGCTATTACGAACCGTACAATGTCGCGCGCCTGTTCTCCTCAATCGACCATCTGAGCAAGGGACGCGCCTGCTGGAACGTCGTCACCTCCGACCACGACGAAACCGGCTACAACTTCAACCGCGAGGGGCTCGACCCACATGCGTTGCGCTATGAGCGCGGCAACGAATTCGTCGATGTCGTGTTCGGTCTTTGGGACAGCTTCGAGGAAGGCGCATTGCTTCTCGACCGTGAAACCGGTGTCTACTACGACAAGAGCAAACACCATACGCTCAATCACAAGGGCAAGCACTTCCAGGTTCGCGGCCCCCTCAACATCGCGCGAACACCCCAGGGTCGTCCAGTAATCGCCCAGGCGGGCGGTTCGGAGCCCGGAATGGACATGGCGGCACGCACGGCCGAGATCGTCTTCAGCCTCGCATCGAATATCGAGCGGAACCGGGCCTTCTACGAAAATGTCAAGAGCCGAATGGCGGCCTATGGGCGCGATGTGGACGACCTGAAAATCATGCCGGGCATCGTTATCAATGTCGGTGAAACCGAAGCCGAGGCAAAGGCCAAGGTGGATTATCTGATCGACAAGATGCATCCGGATGTCGGCCGATTGATGCTTTCCGAATTCCTGGAAGCGGACCTGCGTGATGTGGCGCTCGACCAGCCCTTCCCCATGGAGCGGCTGCCGGCGGCGCCAAAGGGATCACGCGCTCTGTTCGATGAGCTGGTCGATTTCGTAAAAGGCGGCCACACTGTCGGCGAACTCATCCGGCACTATGCCGAGAAGCATACCGGAAATGGCATGACGGGCACGCCATCCCAGATTGCCGACTTCATGGAGGAATGGTTCGAGACCCGCGCCGCAGACGGCTTCATCCTGATGTTTCCGGTCTTGCCGTCCAGTCTCGACGACTTCGTGCGGCTCGTCCTGCCCGAGCTTCGACGCCGCGGGCTATTCCGCGAGGAATACGAGGGTAGAACCTTGCGCGAGAACCTCGGCCTCTCAATGCCGGCGAACCGCTTTGCCAAAACGCAAGCGCCGAGCCGATGAGTGCCGAGACCTTGATCAGCGAAGCGGACTTCAAGCTTTCGATGCGTCATCTGGCAGGTGCCGTGAGCGTGATCACCGTCGGCGACGGTGAAGACCGCACCGGCTTCACCGCGACGTCAGTCTCTTCATTTTCGGCGGAGCGGCCCTCCGTCATCGTCAGCGTCAATCGTGCCTCTTCCTCGTGGCCAGTGCTGCAACGGTACGGCTGCTTCTGTGTCAACGTGCTCGCCGCCGATCAGCAGACTGTGGCGCAATCCTTTGCCGGCCTTGATGGACGCAAAGGCGCAGAACGCTATGGCGATGCGGCGGGATGGTACCGCCTGAAGACCGGCGCGGCCGTCCTTGAAAAGGCTCTTGCAGTGCTGGATTGCAGGCTTGAAACCGCATTCCACCATCATTCCCATGCAATTTTGATCGGGCATATCTGCGCGATCAAAATCCGAAAGAGCATAGGGCCGCTTCTCTATTGGCGCGGCAGTTATCATCAACTTCAGACAGAGGCTGAGCGCCGCGGTCTAAAAAAGACGCTCGGACAATAGGCCTATCGACGCGACATCCGCATTGGCAAAAGCAAGCCTGAGGTAACGCTCTTGTCCCTCGCCGAAATAGGCGCCGGGTAAACAAACGATTCCGGATTCCCTGGCGAGTTTTTGGGCCACCTCGGAAGACGATCGATCGACGAAAGGGTGGCGAACAAAGGCGAAATAGGCGCCGATCGCTCCAATCTCCCAGCCTGGCAGCTTGGACACGACCAGCCTAAGCGCATCCGCCCGGCGAGCGATCTCGGCACGGTTGCCGGCCCGCCACTCGGCGAGCAACGGGATGGCCGATGCAACGGCGATCTGAGCCGAACGCGGTGCGCAGATCTGCATGTTGTCCATCACTTTCGCGATCTCGGCGACGAGTTTGGGTCCTGCCGTGATCGCACCCAGCCTGTGGCCAGGAATGCAGAAGGATTTCGAAAAGCTGTAGAGAAGAACGAGCGTATCCTCCCAACCCGGCTCGGACAGCAGAGAGTGCGGCCGTCCGTAATCGGCGCCGAGGAAATCGCGATAGGTCTCATCGAGGATCAGCCAGGCGCCATATTTCCGGCAGAGAACGAAAAGCTCATGAAGCAGCTCCGGCGGATACACTGCCCCGGTCGGATTGTTGGGTGTAACGACCGCCAGCATCTTCGCGCCGGCCGCAAGTGCCGCCTCGGCCGAACGCGGATCGGGAAAGAACCCGTTGGCGGGATCGCAGTCGACCAATCGCCGCCCGATCCCCAGCATCGACAGCGTCGTGTCGTGATTGAAATAGAAGGGATTGGTAAGCGCTACGGTATCGCCCGCGCCAGCAAGCGCGATCGCGGCACACATGAACGCCTGATTGCAGCCGGCCGTAATGTGGATATTGCCGGCGGAAATGTCGGCGCCGTAAAGCTCGGCAACATGGGCAGCGTAGGTCTTGCGCAGTAAAGGTTCGCCCTCGATCGGCCCGTACCCCGTCATCGCCTGTTGTCCGGCCGTCTCGCCGAGAAGCCGCAGCATCTCCGGATGCGCGGGATAGCCGGGCACGGCTTGCGACAGATCGATGAGTGGCCCCTTCAGCCCTTTGTATTCACGGCCCCAGGCAACGACGGACGGAATGGGCGGGGCAGAAAGGCGGGAAACGAGCGAATTGAATTTTGCGGTGGTCATAGCGATTTCTCTTTGATCCCGATTGCTACAACGATACCAATGGCTTTCTCAACCTCTTTGTTGGGCGAGACGAAACTGAAGCGGAGACGCATGCCGATGATGTGGGACAAAATGCGACTTGAGCAGCTGCGCTCGGAGTTTGCGGACACCAATGGCGGCGAGATATTCGATGAGAAGTTTCGGAAAGTGGCGGAGAAGATCATCTCCAAAAATGGCACGCGACTCGCGCCATATTCTGGAGTGCCAACTTTCCTCGGCGCACCCTATATGCAGGTCGCTGCCGAAGAGCCGGACTTCGGCAATCTCCAGGTCGCAATCACCGGAATCCCGATGGATCTCGGTGTCACCAATCGCCCAGGTTCCCGTTTCGGACCGCGCGCACTTCGCGCCATCGAAAGGATCGGCCCGTACAATCACGTTCTCGCCACGGCGCCGGTTTTTGATCTTCGGGTCGCCGACATCGGCGACGTTTCGTTCCAGAGCCGTTACCGGCTGGAGCTCAGCCACGACGACATCGAAAGGCGCATTGGCCAAATCGTTGATGCCGGCGTCGCCCCGCTTTCCGTCGGGGGCGATCATTCGATCAGCCATCCGATTCTGAAGGCCATCGGCCGGCAACAACCAGTCGGTCTTATCCATATCGATGCCCATTGCGACACAAGCGGCGCATTCGATCGGACAAAGTTTCATCATGGCGGACCGTTCCGGAACGCTGTGCTGGACGGCGCACTCGACCCGACAAGGACAATCCAGATCGGCATCCGGGGTTCGGCCGAATATTTGTGGGAATTCTCCTATGCGTCGGGAATGACCGTGATCCATGCCGAGGAGATCAGCGGAATGGGGATCGCGGCGGTCGTGGCCAAGGCAAAATCCATCGTCGGCGACGGCCCGACCTATCTTTCCTTCGACGTTGACAGCCTCGATCCGAGCTTTGCACCCGGCACGGGCACGCCTGAGGTCGGTGGATTGACCACGCGTGAGGTCCTTGAATTGATCCGCGGGCTGAAAGGCATAAACTTGGTGGGCGGCGACGTCGTCGAAGTTGCACCGCAATATGACGCAACGAGCAACACTGCACACGCCGCAGCGCAGGTGCTCTTCGAGATCCTGAGCCTGATGGTGTTCAGCCCATCGATCGGCAGAGGCTAAGCATTCTGTTCAACAAATGCGAGGTATGCGGGCAAGTCTCCAGGCCAAGCTTTTGAGCGCCAATGACCGGTAAAAGCAGCATCGCTAATAAGCAACTGCTATGGCTGAAAAGCTCAAGAGCTCGCTAATCGGATCTACCCCGGTTCTGGCGGACGTGTCAGGCTACTGCATGGCGCGGAATTATCCCGAGCGGCAATCACCGAAGCAGGACAGAATGGCTCAATACTGCGTGAAATCGCCCGATTCCGACTGAAGCAGCGTCAGCGGATAACGTGCAGGATGATGGACCAGCGCCGTCAGGTTGACCGGGCGGTTGCGATCATCGAAAGCGATCTGATCCACGGTGAGAACCGCGGCTGGCGGAGGCAACTCGAGCATCGCAGCCTCCTCATCCGTCGCAAGCCGCGCGCTCAGCGTTGTCTGGCCGCGTTTCGGATGAATGCGATAGCGCTCGCGAAGCTCGGCGTAGAGCGACCGGTTGGCAACGGTCCAGTCGAGATCAAGCAGGCCCGGAACGCGGCCCACCGGTATCCAATCGGTCTGGACGACAGCAGGTATGTTGTCGAGAAGACGAAGCCGCGACAACAGAACCACCTCGGCGCCGGGTGCAAGGAAAAGCGGGCGGCTCACCTCAAGAGGCGCATGCACGATGCTGGCCCCGATCAGCCTATGGCCAGGACTTCGCCCGTTCGCTACGGCGATGCTGGTGAAGCTTTTCAGAACCTGGAGTTCGAAGCCACCACCACGCTCGGCGACGTAAAGTCCTTTTCCCGGCTGGCTGTGTATGACGCCCTGTTGGATCAATTCTCGCACGGCGTGGCGCACGGTGATCCGGCTGACATTATAGAGATCAACGAGTTCCCGTTCTGATGGCAGCTTGCCGCGCAACGGCAGCTTGCCGTCTCGGATCGACGCCAAAAGGGCTTCGTAGACCTGCTTGTGCAAGGGGCGAGGGTCGTTCCGGTCGATGCCACCCTTTGGCGCGACGAGTGGTGCCGGAGCTTGCTGCATCTTCGAAATCCGATCCTGTGCGGAGCACTCTTGCCGTTTTGTATCTTCGACGTAAACGCTGGCAAAGTCCATGTTGACATGACTGGTCATAACCAGTCCTATTGGAAACAAGGAGACAGAGAGCTCCGCGTGATGCCGAAGCGTTATCAACGAAGGGAACAATCGATGCTGAAGAAAAGCCTTGCCGCATTGGCGATATCTGCAGCCCTATGGGGTGGCAGCACGCATGCCGAAACCATTTCCGTGTTTTGCTCGCCGACGGAATTCGAGCTCTGCACGAACGTTGCCAATGCCTGGAAGGAAAAGACGGGCAACGAGGCCAAGATCAACAAGATGCCCGCGCTTCTGGACGATGCGATCCCGATCTATCAGCAGTTGCTCGCCGCCAAATCCAAGGACGTCGACGTCCTTTTCCTCGATGTGATCTGGCTTGGCATGTTCAAGAGTAACCTGCTCGATCTCAAGGCAATGATCCCGCAGGCAGACCAGGACAAGCATTTCGCCTCGACACTCAATGCGGCCAAGCTTGACGGCAATCTCATTGCCATGCCTGCCTATATGGACGTCGGGCTCATGTTCTACCGCAAAGACCTGCTCGAAAAATACGGCAAGCCGGCGCCCAAGACCTGGGACGAGCTTGCTACCACCGCCAAGGAAATTCAGGACAAGGAACGGGCTGCAGGCTCGGCCGACATGTGGGGTTATGCCTGGCAGGCCAAGAGCTATGAAGGCCTGACCTGCGACGCGATCGAGCTTGTTGCTTCCAACGGCGGCGGCACCATCATTTCTGACGACGGAAAGGTGACTATCGACAATCCGCAGGCCGCCGAGGCGCTCGAAAAGGCGAAGGGCTGGATCGGCTCGATCAGCCCCGAGGGCGTCCTCAACTATGATGAGGAGCAGTCGCGCGCCGTCTTCGAATCCGGCAACGCGGTCTTCCACCGCAATTGGCCCTATGTCTGGGGTACCTCGCATGAAAAGGGGAGCAATATCGTCGACAAGGTCGGCGTGATGCCTCTGCCGGTCGGCAAGGAAGGCGAAAAGTCGAGCGGATGCCTTGGCCCAATGTATTATGGCGTTAACAAATACAGCGCCAAACCCGAGGTGGCGGCCGACTTTGTGAACTTCATCACCGGCCCCGATATGCAGAAGATGCGTGCGCTGAAGGCGGCCCTCAACCCGTCGATCCAGGCGCTCTACAGCGATCCGGAAGTTCTGGAGAAGATACCCTTCCTCAAGGATAACCAGCAGGCCTTTGCCGATAGCGCCGTGCGCCCGTCCGGCTACACTGGCACCAGCTACAACCGCGTTTCGCAGGCTTTCTACCGTTCGGTTCACGACATGCTTTCCGGCGGTGCCGAGGTCAAGTCCAGCCTGACGCCGCTGGCCGGTCGGCTCGAGAAACTGAAGGAAAGCCGCTGACGCTCTTCGGATTTCCGGCGGCGGGAACGCGGCCGGAACGCGTCACTGCCTCGCCACCAATCACGGTGGCGAGCCCTCTGCCGTCTCATATCCTCAGGTGAAAAATGGCATCGGTTTCGCTCGAATCCGTTTCGAAGAATTTCGGTACGCATGCTGTTATCCAGAATGTTGACCTGCAGATCATCGACGGCGAGTTTGTCGTTTTCGTCGGTCCCTCCGGTTGCGGCAAGTCAACGCTTTTGCGCATCGTCGCCGGCCTGATCTCCGCATCGAAGGGTGTGGTCAGGATAGGCGGCGACGACGTGACTGATGTGCCTGCCTCCAAGAGAGGCGTAGCCTTCGTCTTCCAGTCCTACGCGCTCTATCCGCATATGAACGTTGCGCGCAATATCGGCTTCGCGCTTGAGACCCTCGGCATGACCAGGGTCGCTATCAGCGAGAAGGTGCGGTCGGTCGCACGAATGCTGAAGGTCGATCATCTGCTCGAACGCCGGCCGCGCGAGCTGTCCGGCGGACAGCGCCAGCGCGTGGCGATCGGCCGCGCCTTGGTGCGCCAGCCCGAAATCTTCCTCTTCGATGAACCGCTGTCCAATCTCGACTCGGATCTGCGAATGGAGATGCGCATGGAGATCGCCAAGCTCCACGACGATCTGCAGACGACAATGATCTATGTGACCCATGACCAATCGGAAGCGATGACGCTTGCCGACCGGATCGTCGTTCTCAATCACGGACGCATTGAGCAGGTCGGCACGCCGAAGGAACTCTACCACACCCCTGACAACCGGTTTGTCGCAGGCTTCATCGGCAGCCCCCGCATGAACTTCCTGCCCGTGCAGACAACATCAGCCAAAGTGAGCGGACCGGGCGGCCTCGTCATCGAAGCGGGCAGCGAGGGCCAGACCATCACCGAAATCGGCATACGGTCGGAAGCGATCCAGCTGATGAAGGCGGGCGACGGACGAATGACCTGCGTGCTCGAACGTATCGAGGATCTTGGCCACGAGCATTTCGCCTATTGCCGCATCAACGGCGACGTCATCTGGGTCGTCCGCGTCAATGTCGAGCCGCCGAGGGAACTGATCGGCAAGGAGGTCGGCCTGAATTTCCAGGATGCCTCGATCTTTGCCTTCGCCCCCGACGGAAGACGGCTCATTCTCAACCGCCAGGGCGGCGTGATCGAAGGAGCGCGGCAATGAGTGCCCGGCTCGCCCGCCGCGACCATCGTGCGGCCTGGCTGTTTCTGCTGCCGGTCATCATCGTCATGCTGGTCGTCGCCCTCTGGCCGCTCGGCCGCACCTTCTTCTTCGCCTTCACCGATGCCTACCTTGACGATCCATCCGTCTATTCAATGACAGGGGTCGACAACTTCCTTGAGGTCATCAAAGACCGCAGCTGGTGGATTGCCGTCAAGAACACGCTGACCTTCACGGTCATCTCGGTCGCGATCGAGACAGTTCTCGGCCTGGCGATAGCACTCCTCGTCAATGAAGCCATTCCCGGCCGCGGGCTGGCGCGCGCCGCCATCCTCGTGCCCTGGGCGATCCCGGTCGTGGTCTCGACGAAGATCTGGGAATGGATGCTGAACGATCAGTTCGGCGTTATCAATAAGCTCCTTATCGGGCTCGGCCTCATCGATCATGGTATCCCCTGGACGGCGAGCGGATCGCTGCTGATGGGCGTCGTGATCTTCGTCGATGTGTGGATGACAACCCCGTTCATGGTTCTGCTCATCCTGGCGGGCCTGCAACTGATGTCCTCGGAGATATTCGAGGCAGCGGAGGTCGATGGCATTCCGGCATGGAAGCGCTTCTGGTCGATCACCCTGCCGATGCTTCGCCCGGCGATCGGTGTAGCGGTCCTCTTCCGCGCCCTCGATGCGCTCAGGATGTTCGACCTTGCCTATGTGATGGCGGCGAGCAACGAGAGCGTCATGACCGTCTCCATCTACGCGCGCGACCGGCTGATCAGCTTCCAGGAGCTCGGCATCGGCTCGGCGGCATCGACCTGGGTCTTCCTGCTCGTCGCGCTTGTCGCCATCATCATCATCGGGGTCCTTCGCCTCGACAGAGCCGCGGGGACCTGAGCGACATGGCCGATGCAATTATCCCGAAGACCGTGCGCAAGCCTGCCTCCTACTTCCGGATGCGGCGCCGCGCCGTGCGAAGCCTGCAGATCCTGGCTCTTCTGCTCGTCCTGTTCTACACGCTGTTTCCCTATTACTGGGCCTTCGTTTCCTCGACGAAGCAGGGTTCGGCGCTCTATCAATCCGCGCTGATGCCGGCGTTCGACTTCACCTACTATCGCCAACTGATCGACAATCCTGTTTTCATGGGCTCGCTTTTGAACTCGGCCTATGTCGCGGTCTCAACCACTTTCCTGTCGCTCGTCATCGGACTCAGCGCCGCTTATGCGCTGGGGCGCATCGACTTTCCGCAACGGCGCACTATCCTGATGATCGTGCTGATGATCTCGATCTTTCCGCAGGTCGTCGTTCTCTCCGGCATGTTCGAGCTGATCAACTGGATGGGTCTGTTCAACCGGCCAAGCGCGCTCGTTCTCACCTATCTCTTGTCGACCGTGCCCTTCACGACCTGGATCCTGACCACCTTCATCCGCGAGTTTCCGCGGGAGCTGGAAGAGGCTGCGATCATCGACGGCTGCTCGCATTTTAGAATTCTGACGAAGATCCTGCTGCCGCTGATGGGACCTTCGCTCGCCAGCACAGGCATTCTTGCTTTCATTCTGGCGTGGAACGAGTTTCTCTTCGCGTTGACATTCACCCTGACGGACGAGAACCGGACCGTGCCGGTTGCGATCGGCCTGATCGCAGGCAATAGCCGGTACGAATATCCGTTCGGTCAGATCATGGCCGCGTCCGTTACCGTGACGCTGCCGCTGATCATCATCGTATTGATCTTCCAAAGACGGATCGTTGCCGGCCTGACGGCAGGCGCCATCAAAGGCTGACAAAGGAATAAACCATGGACATGCTGGTAAAACTCTACGAGCTGAAGGCCGATCCTGAACTTAATGCGCGCATCGCCGAGCAGGGCATCACCATCCGGCGCGTCCTTGCGCCGGAGTTAAACGCTCTGACGGCCTGGATCGAGCCGCGCTTTGGATCCGGCTGGGTCGCGGAAGCGACGGTTGCCACGATGCGCCAGCCGCCCACTTGCTTCATCGCAATCCAGAACGACGAACTCATCGGCTTTGCCTGCCACGAGGCAACCGCGAAGGGCTTCTTCGGGCCGACTGGCGTCGATACGGTCGCCCGCGGCAAAGGTGTTGGCCAGGCTCTGCTGCTGACCACACTTCTCGATATGTACGCGCAGGGGTATGCCTACGGGGTAATCGGGGGCGCCGGTCCAATGGAGTTCTACCGTCGAAGCGTCGGGGCAGTTCCGATCGAAGGCTCGGAACCAGGCATCTATCGCGGCATGCTGCCGCTTGCCGAGCCAAAAGGCATTTCGGAATCGGGCCACTAGGTCTGGTCGAGACAGCCACAAGAGACAGTCGCAAAGGTCGCGGCGACGACGAATGCAATGATTGCTGAGCCGGAACTCGCCGAGGAATATTGTGAGGTGTCAGGTCAATCTTCCATCCTTGCAACGCCGTAAAGATGATGTCGTTACATATCGCGGCACGCTTTTTCACCTCGCTGATGAGCGTTTGTCTGCACTTAGATTTCCACAAATGAGAAGGGCGGCATCGTGCCGCCCCTTTAATCAGTTGTTGCAGTTGGGGTCGCCCGGATCACACGCACCGCGCGGTCTTCTTCGATCACTACCCGCCCCGTCATTATCGCCTCTGCGACGGATGTCACCGTTGTTGCCGTCGTCGCCTCGCCGACGTTGAAAGTCCCGGCGATCGCGGTTGCCATTGTCATCGCCGTCGCGGCGGAAATCCGGCTGGCGATCGAATTGCGGGCGGCGATTTTCGTCAACGTTGGCATCCGGCCTGCGGTTGTCTCGGTCGCGATTGAAATCAAACTGTCGGCGCTGATCGCGATCGAAGCCCGTACGGCGATCAGCGTCCGGAGTGCGGCCAAGATCAGGTCCTCGATCAAATCCGCGACGTCCGTCAGCATCTTGTCGTCGATCGAAGTCTGGCCGCCTATCGAATTCTGGACGGTTGAAGTCACGAGGCGGCGTGCGATAAAAATCGGGGCCTCGACGCCACCGGTCACGGTCCCGATAGAAATCACGGTTGCGGTAATAGCGGTCCCAATAATTGCCTACGCTGAAGACAACGGTCGGAATTCCAAGCGGGCGATAATATTCGGGTCCGACATAAACACGCCGGCTTTGATACACCGCCTGAACATATCGTCCGGCGACCCAACCGCGACCACCGTAGAATTCGACGTCACACCATGGCACGTCAGCAAGGCAACCATGGATCTCGACAGATTCGCCAAGCGGGATAACGGCAACTGCGGGATAGCTCGTGCTCGGACCTGCACGCATATTGACGTTCGCCGTCGAATAGCCTTCGGCGGCAGAGGCTATCGCAGGCAACAGCAAGAGAAGGCCGGTTGTGCAGATTCTGAGAAGTGTATCTTTCACATTCAACTCCATTGGGGCCGCGCCACCGTCATGATCCCGAACGGGCAGCTCCACATTGCGGTCGGGTGGAAAAACGTAGCGCGTACCGCCACTTAAGGTGTGACGTTCATGCACCTGTTTCTCTGAAAATAGATCTGTGGTGATGAACCTAGGTTGAACGCGCCAGTCATCGACTTCTTCACTTTTTTGTACCTCCCAGGCATGGCCCCTTCCGGCGTCGGCGTTACTGCAATAGCCGGTTGGCCATCGGTGCGCTCTCCGGCGGGACCATCCGCCGGAGAGCGGACGGTCGGGGCCGTGCTCCCCTTGGCTTGCCTGCACGACGTTCGAAACTGCGGCAGCTGCATGCCAGAAAACATTCATGAAAATTGACGGCGCTGTAGGTGAGTTGAAAAGGATCGCAACTCGCTGATCATGTCGAATGACCTGGCGGGGATAGAACCGCCGCGCCAACGCGCCTCATTCTCTCCGGACTAATGGATCGCCATCCGGAGCTCAAGATCGTCATGTCGCATCCGGGCGGTGCCCTTCCTTACCAGTCCGGCCGCATGGACAAAAATTCCAAGACCGCCGGTCTGCCGAAACCAGTCAGCCACTATCTGCATCGCATGTTCACCGATACTGTCTCGCCGCATTCGGCCGGCATGAAGTTCGCGGTCGAATATTTCGGCGCCGACAACGTCATGTACGGCACGGATTACCCCTGTTGGGATCCGGCCGTCTGCCTGAAGCTACTGGATGAAATCGAGATGACGCCGACCGTTAAACAGAAGATCTTCCACGACAATGCGGTTCGCATCCTTGGGCTCAAGACGCCCCTTATGGAAGCAGCCTGAGCGTTAGACAAGCCGGTGGTGGTCCCGCCGGCGAGGATCACTAAACCGGCTCGGCGTCTTCCCTATCCAAACGGATCGGGAAAGACGTTCGCATAGATCCGTCCAAATCGACAATCGGTGGGAACGGTCTCGATATCGACCGGGGAGTTCTTAAAACCCGCGGGCGGCCTGATTCTGATCATTCAGCGAAAATCATCGCGGGTGACGCCCCCTGTCTCCTATACTTTGGGCCTACATTGTCGTCGGACGGCAGACGGAATCCTCGTCGACCGATCATCCTGCGTCCGAAGTCTACCGACTTGAACCTCAAGAGGCGGCTGGCGACATGGCGGGTGGGCGTCATTGGATCTCGGTGGATTTCGCCGATGGCGCTCTGGGCATGATGGGCGAAGCGATCGTCGATACCAGCTTGACGAGATCGGCTTGGCGGGCGGTATCGGTCTTGGCGAAGATCCGCCCGAGATGGGTTTTCAGCGTGTTCTCGCTGATGCCGAGTGCTGCTGCGCATTGCGGCGCTGACCGGCCCTGTCCAATCTGCAGGACGACGCGCGCCTCCGCCGGCGTCAGGTCGTAGAGGGTGATCAGCACGTCCTCCTGAGGCGGCGAGGCGGAGATCGTCGTCGATATGAACACGGCAGCGCAGGCAGGACGGAAGACGGCGCGTGCCGTGCCTTCGCTCAAGGGCAGTACATAGGCTACCGCCGGCGGTTGCCCCGGAGCGGAAATCGGCAGGCCGATTCCGCGGGAACCCAACGAGGCATCGGCCGTTGCTGCGGCCGCAATCGCCTCAAGAAAGGCGCGGGAAACGATGGACGTCTGGGCCTGGAGTATGCCGTTTCGCGAACGCAGCAGCGCTCCGTCGGTGAGCATCTGCGCGGCCTGCGCGTTGGCATGCAGGACAGCGCCTTCTCCGTCGACCAGAATGACGGGGACCGCAAGGCTGTCGAGCGCACCGCGGTAGAGGCCTGCCGTCACCCGTGCTTGATCGAGCAGGTCGCCGATCAGCGAGGCGCGCCGCAGATGCGGCGAAAGCAGTGCCAGGAACCGCTGCTGCTCGGCGCTGATCGGTGGCCGGTCGGCCCATGTCGTGGCGCTGAACAGCCCGATCCGGTCGGCCGTATGGACGAATTTCGTCGTGCAGCCCTCGCGCAATCCCTGTGGTCCGGCCCATTCCAGAAAAAATGGCGATTGCGCCAGTTCCGCCTCGCTGATGACCGCCAATGTCCGCAAGGGCAGATCGATATCACCCATCACCGCTTCCCTGAGGCCCGGTATCTCACTGAGCTCGTAGTCCTGCAGTGCGCGCATCCGCTCGGCATCCCAGGGGGATCGCGCTGCGAACCTGCCGCGGCTGTCGGTGATGCTGGTCAATGCGATCGTCGTATAGGCCGCGTCGATCGTGCTGGTGATACGGGTCATCACGCCCGTCCAGCCTTCCGGGCTCAGCGCACAATCATAGATATCGCCGATGATCGACGAGAGTGTTTCATCGCTCAGTCTGCTCATGCCCGCCCTTTGGATCCTCTTACCTCTCCCGCCGATACAGTGTCAGGAATACAAGGACACATGCAACCGAAAGCTGGCGATGAGACACCTAAGCCGGAAGGCACAACCACCGCATCATACTTATGGGTGACGACGCCGTTATGAGCCTGCCCTAGACCTATATGATCGTGACGCGGGCGCACGTCCTTTCACAAAAAAAGATTCGATTTTAGAGAGCGTCGATGGATAGCCGATCCTCATGCCAACCGCGCCTGATCGTTGTCGATGACGAGGCGGACCTGCGCGATATGGTGGCCGAATACATGCAGCGGGAAAACTGGTCGGTGCGCACCGCTGGGTGCGGCAAGTCGCTTGACATACTTCTGGCGCGCGAGGATGCCGACCTGATCGTGCTCGACATCAACATGCCGAGCGAAGACGGGCTGTCGGTGCTCAGGCGCATCCGGGATATCAGCACCACGCCCGTCGTCATGCTGACCGCCGCCAGCAATATCGCCGACAAGATCGCTGGGCTGGACATGGGTGCCGACGACTACATGACCAAGCCCTTCGATCTACGGGAGTTGAAGACGCGGATCAAGGCAGTGCTCCGCCGCCGGCCGCCCGTGTCCGGAGCCGTGCCGAGGGACGATCGCGCAACACAAACCATCAAGCACATCCTGCCCTTCGGAAAGCTCTTCGTCGATCTCAATGCCCGCAGTCTCCTCGATCAGGACGGCACGAGCGAACCTGTCACCGCAATGGAATTCGACCTGCTTCAGGTCTTCCTGCAAAATCCGGATCGGGTGCTGACGCGCGACAGGCTTCTCGATCTCGCCCACAACCGCGACAACGATCCCTTCGATCGCAGCATCGACGTTCGCATTGCCCGCATCCGCAAGAAGATCGAGCACAATCCAGCAAAGCCGCAGGCCCTCAAGACCGTTCGCGGTGCCGGTTATATCTTCACGCCGCCAAGGCGGACGGCATGATGGATGAAACGCTGTCGATTGGCGAGGAGCGACCTGCCTGCGGCGGAACCATGCTCGATCATCTTCCGGTCGGCGAAAACCAGTTCGTCAATGCACTGCTCGGCGGAATGATCGACTGCGCCACGGTCATCGATCCGGCGGGGCGTTATCTCTATGCCAACCGGCATTTTCTCGATTTCGTCGGAAGGCCGCCATCCGAAATCATCGGCAACACGGTCGTGCGGGTGCTGGGAGACGCCGTCCACGGCGCCTATCAAGCGGCATTGCATTCCCTGCCGCTTTCCGAGACCATCGGCAGCGAGGGATGGCTGGACTGCGGCCCGCTCGGCAGGCGTTATATCAAGCAGACGATCACCGCCTATTCGCATCGGAGCAGCGCCGTCACGGGTTATATCGTCCTATGGCGCGACCTGACGGAGCTGAAAGTTCAGCAAACAGAACTGGTCCGGCGAATTGAGGCCCAGACCCAGGCCGACGCCTATTACGCCGCGATCGTCAACAACGCGCTCGACGCGATCGTCGTCATCGACGAAACCGGTGCCGTCGTCGACTTCAATCCCGCCGCCGTTTCGATCTTCGGTTACGGCCGCGACGAGGCGATGGGCCGCCAGATCGCCGATCTGATCATCCCGCAGGCACTTCGGGCGGCTCACGACCGGGGGCTGGCGAGTTATCTTCAAAGCGGCATGACACGCATTCTGGGACGGCGGCTGGAGCTTGAGGCGCTGCGCGCCAACGGCGAGCAGATCCCCGTCGAATTGACGATCACCGAGGTGAAGCTTGGCGAAAGGCGGCTGTTTGCCGCCCATCTGCGCGATCTGGGCGCTGCCCGCCATGCGCAAGCGCAGATAGAGAGTCAGCGCGAGGCCTTGCACCAGAAGGACAAGCTCGCCGCGCTCGGCTCACTGCTTGCCGGCGTTGCACACGAATTGAACAATCCGCTGTCGATCGTCATCGGCCAGACGATGATGCTGCGCGAGAAACTGACCGGCGCGCCGATGGCCGACGAACTGGCACAACGCAGCGTCAAGATCGAGATCGCGGCCCATCGATGCGCCCGTATCGTGCGCAGCTTTCTCGACATGGCGCGCCAGCGCAAGCACCAGCGCAAGTCGGTCGAGATCCACGGTATCGTCGAGAACGCGCTGGAGCTTTTGAGCTACAATCTGAAAAGCTCCGGGGTCACGGTGGAAACGGACCTGCCGCGCACCCTGCCGCCGCTCTGGATCGATGGCGACCAGATCCATCAGGTCATCGTCAACCTCATCGTCAATGCCTGCCAGGCACTTGAGGAAAAAACCGATGGGCCGCGGCGGATCCGGATAGAGGCCAGCCATAACCCTGTCGGAGAGACGGTTTCGCTGAGGGTGTCGGACAATGGCGCCGGCATTCCGGCCAGTATCCGCTCCCGCATCTTCGATCCCTATTTCACCACCAAGCCACAGGGTACCGGAACCGGTATCGGTCTTGCCGTCTCGCGCGGGCTGATCGAATCGCATGGCGGCACGGTCAACCTCGATCCCGCAGCAAACCTCGGCGGCGCCGGTTTCCTCGTCGTCCTGCCAATCGACCGCGCGGAGGCGAAGGCCGTTGGCGAGACCGATCCCTACGCCGTTGCCGAAACGAGGATTGCCGAGCGGCACGCCCTCATCGTCGATGACGAAATCGAAATCGCCGAACTGCTGGCGGACATGGTCGAAAAACTCGGCTTTGTCGCGACTGTCACAACCAGCGGCGAGGAAGCGAAGATCCGTGTCGAGCAGGCCGAACGGCCAATCGAGGTCATCCTCTGCGACATTCGCATGCCAGGCGGCGACGGGCCGGCCTTTTTCGACTGGCTGCGCGAGTATCACCCGGCGCTTACCGAGCGCATCGGCTTCATCACCGGCGATACGCTTGGTACCGCCGCCGGCCGGTTTCTGGCGCGATCCGGATGCCCCGTGCTCGAAAAGCCTTTCATGCCGGGCGATATTGAGCGAATTCTCGATGCGCTGGTCCGGGCCGACCCATCGGCATGAAGCTCCGCAGAAACAATTGAAACACGCAGGGAAAAGCCGCGAACTACGACAGAAATAGAGCCTGGCTAAATCTTCTCTCAAGAAGCCAAGCTGGAGTTGAAGTCATGCAGGAAACCGAAATCGTCATGCTCGAACAGAGTTTCGCCGAAGTTGCTGCCGTGCGGGAGCAGGCGGCCGAACTGTTCTACGAACGGCTGTTCGTTCACGACCCCTCGCTTCGGACGATGTTTGCCAATACCGACATGAAGGAACAGGGCCGCAAGCTGATGATGGCGCTTTCCCTGGTCATCGGTTCGCTCCGCAAGCTCGAAACGGTGGTCCCTGCCCTCGAAACGCTCGCCGTAAAGCATGTCGGCTACGGCGTGCGCGACGAACATTACGCAACTGTCGGCAAGGCGCTGATCGAAACCCTCTCGCTGTTCTTTGCTCACCGTTTCACGCTCGAATACCGCAGGCTCTGGACGTCCGCCTACGAGACGGTCGCCGGCGTGATGATGGCGGCCGCCAAGGCGAGCCCGGAGCCCCTGCGGCATTCGTCCTGAGCCTTGCGGATAGACCTACGGGCCAAAACCGGCCGGATATCGAACCGAAACGGCATGATTTCAGGATGCGGCAATGATGATCGAAGCAAGCCACCTTATCAAACTCGCCATGGGCGTCCTGTGCTCCTGCGCGATATTTTCAAACGCTCCAATCGCTGCTGCAGCCGCTGCGCCTTCGCCGGAACGGCTCGAGAGAACGGAGATCGTCGGGACGGCGTTCCGGCTCACTTTTTCCAGCGGCCGGGTCCTCCAGGGCAAGGAGCTCATCGGTGCGACGCTGTCGCTTCTGTTGCCGGGAGACACGACGGCCCATCGCGTTCGCTTCGACGACATCCTGCTCGACGGCCGCGATCCGGACAATGAAGTCCTCCTGCACAAGGTCACGGTTGTCGATGGCGGAAGCCCGAAGGAACTCTGCGATCCTGACCCGGACGGAAATCGCTGGATGTTTCCGCTCAAGGGCCAGTGGGATCTGGAAGGACGGATGATCTCGCAATCCGGCTTCACGCTCACCTGCTCGGCCGGAGCGCAGGGTAAATGTGTCCGCTTCGGTTACAAGCCATGGAAAACGTTGCCGGACGGCACCGATCTTGCGGAATACCACCGCGCCTGCGTCAGGATGGTCCGCGCCGACTATTGTGGCGACAAGGCCACGACCCGAACCGGCATGAAGATCGACCTCTACGACGATCTCGGCATAGAGCGGGAAGCCGAAAGCGCCGGGACGGACGACCTGAGTTTCGAAGCCGCCTGGAATGCCGCTGGCGCAGTTTGCGTCGCCCATACCCGCGTCCCCGAAAACATGACGATCGAGGGTCTGCGGAACTCGTGTCCGCGCCTAACCGACCGCCTCGGCCCCGCATCCTGCAATGCCACGAATGCCAAGGCCGGACATTTCGGCAAGGCATTGATCTTCAACCGCTCCCGTTAGCGACGACACCTTTTCCCGCCTCGAAAATCGAAAGCTGGAAAATCCCGAACCGCTGGATGGTCCACGGTTTGCCTTCAAAGACAAAGGAAAACGACTATGAACATGCGCCAGCTTCTCCTCGCTGCAATTTTCTCCGCATCGGCCGTTCCGGCATCCGCCGCAATTACCGCCAACGCAATCACCGCGAATGCGATCACGGCCAATGCGCTCAACGCCAACGCCATCACTGCCAACGCTCCTTCGGTTGCCGGTGTGGCGACGCCTGCCGCGGTCGGCGCTGGAAGCGTCGATGACGTCATCGGTGTCGAACTGCCGGGCGGTCAGATCATCGCGAAGTGAACTGTAGCGGGGCGAAACCGTTCGCCCTGCCCTCCCGCCATTTCCGGTGAATTACTTAAAGGCGCGCTGTCAGTCCGACAAAGGCGGCCGCCAAGAGCCTTGCTCTTGAAGGGACACGAACTGAAGATCGCTACGATCCTCAACCAACTGCTTGCCTCGTCAGAGCACTGAGCGAAGTCTTTACGCCCAGACTATAGTCACGGTTCGCTGTACTTCGCTCGGACCAGAATCTAAACGTAGGTATCGGTCAAATAGACCTAGTCCTGATTCTCCAAAGCCTCCAACTGCGCGATCCTCGATTTTGAACCGACGCTCATCGGCATCTTGAGGAAACCCCGATGTCACACACCCAATTATCGCTGTACCACCGCGATCGGCGCGAGACCTCGTCGTCCCACTCGCGCATTCTGACCGCGGCGAATTCGAATTGCCAAAACGCTCTAACGGTGCCGATGGCATTCCCTTACGGCCCCGAACCGGGGCCCTTAGGCGTGAACACGAGCACTCACAGTCCGCATCAACGACACCCGTTCATTGCGCTCTCGACAGTTCTCCTTATCGCCATTGTCGCGTTCATTGCCGTTTCTTGGGCGGGAGCCCAGCTGATCGGAATGCTTCTCGCGATATACCAATGACACAGGGATTGAACCCGTGTGAAATTGCCCGATGTCGTCAACGGCCCCGGATTCTCCGGCAATGGAGAGGTGTTTTTCAAACCTTTCCAGACCACGAAACAGCACGGGATCGGCATGGGCCCCGCCATTTGCAGGTCTATCGTTGAAGCCCGCGACGGAAAAATATCGGCCGGAGCCAACCCGTCGAGCGGCGCTGCATTCCGAGTGAGCCTGCCCCTCACCCACAAAACAACGAACTCAAAGGAGTAAGTATATGGAAGCGATCTACACAGCCAAGGTAACCGCCTCCGGTGGACGTCATGGCAAGATTAGGAGCGACGACGGCGTTCTCGACTTACAGCTGGCTATGCCGCAAGCTTTGGGCGGCAAAGGAGGCGCAACCAATCCTGAACAACTTTTCGCGGGAGGCTATGCCGCGTGCTTCGAAAACGCCCTTTTCCGGGCAGCACGGGAAAGCCGTCATCACATTCCCGACGGTGACATCGAGGTGGTTGGTGAGGTCGGGCTCAGCAAGACAGAGAGCGACACGTTCGCGCTGGCTGTTA
Organism: Rhizobium sp. 01T437; assembly: GCF_056398505.1. NCBI lineage: Bacteria > Pseudomonadati > Pseudomonadota > Alphaproteobacteria > Hyphomicrobiales > Rhizobiaceae > Rhizobium > Rhizobium sp. 01T437. The sequence continues at coordinate 21,742 of NZ_JBFTPM010000014.1, read as the reverse complement.
CCCTGCACATCACGATCGCAGGGATCGAACCGGGCCTGATCGACGAGCTTGTCGCGCGGGCTGACGCGATATGCCCATACTCGAACGCCATTCGCGGAAATGTTGAGGTTAGGAAGCTGGCCCACTCTGGGGTCTCGTAGTCGAATATCCGATGGGAGAACAAGCGGCCCCCCCAAAAAAAACCTGACGATTATCACTAGTACCTACCACGGAGTGTGGGGGCACCTACACTTTAATCTGGTTTCGCTCCAATCCGGTCTGGCCTAACATCTCACTCATCGCCCGATATCGTCAGCGCAAAGCGTTATGAGGACGGCAAACCCGTAGCCTCAGACGAAACTTGCTGAACGTCCGGTCACTCGGCGGCGATCGAAACAGCATGCCCGGCACAAACCTCTGATTTTGCATGATTTCGCAACGCTGGACTCGATTCAGAAATTAATCGACGACAGCGTTTAACCAGCAGCAACAAAGGAACTGTGATCATGAGATACACTAGCGCATGCCTGGCTCTTGCCGCACTCGTTCCGCTCGCGACCTTGGCCAATCCAGCAGCCGCAGAGCCTGTCAAGAACATCGTTCTCGTACATGGTGCATGGGTCGACGGTTCCGGCTGGAAGCCGATCTTCGAAATCCTGACGAAGGAAGGATTCCACGTTTCGATGGTCCAGGAACCCGAAAGCTCCTTCACCGATGACGTGGCGGCGACGAAGCGCGTCCTCGACATGCAGGACGGCCCTACCCTGCTCGTTGGCCACAGTTATGGAGGCTCCATCATCACTGAAGCGGGTGTCCATCCGTCTGTCGTAGGTCTGGTCTATGTCGCCGCCCATGCGCCGGATGTCGGGGAAGACGAAGGATCGCTAGGCAAGAAGACGCCCAGCGTGCTCGCCAAGACGCCGGGCGCGATCAAGAAAACACCGGATGGCTACACCTATCTCGACCCCGACGAGTTTCCGAAACTGTTCGCTCCTGACCTGCCCCGCGAACAAGCTCTGTTCGGAGCACGTTCGCAGGTCCTGGCATCTGCCGAAGTGTTCACCCAACCACTGACCGCGGCCGCGTGGAAAACCAAACCAAGCTGGGCTGTCGTCGCCGGCAACGACCAGATCATCAATCCCGACCTTGAGCGTTGGTACTACAAGCGCGCCAATAGCCACACGGTCGAGATCAAGGGTGCGAGCCACTCGGTCTACGAGTCCCATCCGAAGGAAGTGGCGGCCGTCATCACGCAAGCCGCGCGAAAAGTTGAAACTGAGGCCGCGACGACCAGCAAATAACAGCCGGCCAAAAAGGCTGCCGCCAGGCGGCAGCCCTCTATCCCGCAATTCGGTCGACACCGACGGATCGCATGGTCCACCTTCCAAATGCAGGAGTTTCGCATGCAGTGGCACAAGAACCGTGACGCCAGGGATCAACGCATCGAAGCGGGCCTCAAACTGTCGGCGGGAAAAATCGTCAATGCCCAGGACGCCACTCGCCTGCTCGAAGCCGTCATCCGTAAAGGCGATCGCGTTTGCCTGGAAGGCGACAATCAGAAGCAGGCCGACTTGCTTAGCTCGGCCCTCCTGGCAGTGAATACGGAAAGCATAAGCGACCTGCATATGGTGCAGTCGGGCGTGGTACTTCCCGAGCATCTCGACCTCTTTGAGCGCGGCGTCGCCACCAAACTCGACTATGCCTACTCCGGTCCGCAGTCGGCCCGCATTGCGGAAATGCTGTTCGGCGGAAAAATTCAGCTCGGCGCAGTGCATACCTACCTCGAACTGTTTGCCCGCTATTTTATCGACCTGACGCCCAACGTGGCTCTTATTGCGGCGGTCAGCGCCGATCGCGAAGGCAATCTCTATACGGGCCCGAATACCGAAGATACGCCGACTGTCGTCGAAGCGACCGCTTTCAAGGACGGTATCGTCATTGCCCAGGTCAATGAAATCGTCGCCAAGGTCCCTCGCGTGGACATCCCCGGAGACCGCGTCCACTTCGTGGTTAAAGCCGACAAGCCCTTCTTCGTCGAGCCCCTTTTCACCCGCGATCCGGCGGCCATCACCGAAACCCAGATCCTGACAGCAATGCTTGCCATCAAGGGCATCTACGCGCCCTACGGCGTCAAGCGCCTGAACCACGGCATCGGGTTTAATACGGCTGCCATCGAGCTTCTTTTGCCGACGTTCGGCGAAGCTCTGGGGCTGAAAGGCAAGATCGCCAGCCATTTTGCCCTCAACCCGCACCCCGCACTTATTCCTGCGATCGAATCCGGGTGGGTGGAGCAGATACACTCGTTTGGCTCCGAGGTCGGGATGGAAGACTACATCAGGGCCCGATCCGATGTTTACTTCACTGGGCCCGACGGGTCGCTTCGCTCGAACCGCGCCTTCAGCCAGGTGGCGGGTCTCTACGCTTGCGACATGTTCATTGGCTCGACGCTCCAGATCGACTTGGCTGGAAACTCATCAACGGTGACGACCTCACGGATAGCGGGATTCGGTGGCGCTCCCAACATGGGATCGGACGCTCGCGGTCGGCGGCATCCGAGCGATCCCTGGCTGCAGGCAGGAAGGGAAGCAGACCCCGCGGGATTGCCGGCCCTGCGCCGCGGCCGGAAACTCGTCGTCCAGATTGGCGAGACGTTCGGAGAAAAGAACGTCCCCTTGTTCGTCGAGAAGTTGGACGCGCTTGCCCTGGCAGAAAAGCTCAAGCTCGATCTCGCGCCCGTCATGATCTACGGGGATGACGTCACTCACATCGTGACGGAAGAAGGCATCGCGAACCTGCTGCTGTGCCGGAACCCGCAGGAGCGCGAACAGGCTATCCGCGGGGTTGCCGGCTACACCGACGTGGGCCGCGCCCGCGACAAGGCGATGGTCAACCAGCTCAAGGCCCGCGGCGTCATTCTCAGACCGGAAGACCTTGGAATCGATCCGCTTCAGGCGGACCGCAATCTGCTGGCAGCACGGTCCATCAAGGACATCGTTCGCTGGTCGGGCGGCCTCTACGTTCCGCCCTCGAAGTTTCGCAACTGGTGATGGGAGCAGTCCATGGAAAACCTCACATTCACACATGACGTGGCCGACAAGGCCGCGGGCAGCACGAAGCAGGCGATTACAGGCGTCGTGGCGTCAGGAAATTTGGAAGTCCTCGTCGAGCGCGTCGTTCCTGAAAAGCAGTGCGTTGTCGAGATTCGAACCACGGTTCGAGGGTTCGATCCCGTCTGGCAGGCGGTCGTCGAAGATTTCGTCGAGCGCTTCCCAACGGGTGGCCTGCGGTTCTCGATCAACGATGGAGGCGCGCGACCCGACACCGTATCGCTTCGCCTGGCACAGGCTCTGCGTCTGATGGAGAAAACAGAGAAATGAACGTTTCAACAAACACTGCAACCCAGGCCGCCGGCACCGACGCCAGACAAGCCAGCTGGTATGAGTCCTCGGCTCGCGCCCGTGTATCGCTCCTCCTAGACGACGATAGCTTCAACGAGTTTCTCGGCCCGGCAGAACGCGAGATGAGCCCAAATCTCAAGTCCTTCGATCTTCCCGAGCAATTCGATGACGGGATGATTGTCGGACGTGGCCTGATCAAGAGCATACCCGTTTTCATCGCAGCGCAGGAAGGCCGTTTCATGGGCGGGGCTTTCGGCGAGGTTCACGGCGCGAAGCTCACTGGCCTTCTTCGGGGGGCCCGCGATTTGCGTTCGGTACCAGTCATCATCCTGTTTGATACGGGTGGTGTGCGTCTCCAGGAAGCTAACGCCGGCGAACTGGCGATCGCCGAAATCATGCGTGCCGTCATAGAGGCGAGGATCGCCGGCGTCACAGTCATAGGCCTCATTGGCGGAAGAGCCGGATGCTACGGCGGCGGAGGCCTGATTGCCGGATGCTGCTCCGCTCTCGCAGTCTCCGAGCAGGGCCGCATTTCTGTCTCGGGACCCGAAGTGATCGAGACAAACCGCGGCGTCGAGGAATTCGATTCTAAAGACCGGGCACTCGTCTGGCGCACCATGGGCGGCAAGCATCGCCGTCTGATCGGTGGGGCCGACGCCTTCGTCGATGACACGATCGCAGGTTTCCGGGAGACCGCTCTCAGCCTGCTGGCCGACACTCGGCCGTTCACTCTCCAGACATTGCAGGATGAGCAGATGCGGCTCGAATGGCGGATTGAACAGTTTGGCAAGTCCGCCGATGCGATCGACATCTGGCGGTCCATGGGCATCACCGACGCCGCTTCCATTCCCGAGATGACCTATGCGCGGTTTGCGGCCGCCGCTCAAAAAGTACGGAGGCCGAACCATGCAGCTCGCTGATATCCTTGCGTCGCTTTTCCCGGACGGTCACAGCATCAAAACCGACCATGGTCTGCTGTACGGCTGGGCTCCGCTTTCGGACGGACAGCAGGCACTTGTCGTAGGCGTTTCGGATCGGGCGGCAGTCGGCGTCGATCAGGCCTCCCTGCTTTCCCGCCACATCCTCGACGACCATTCGGGAAAGGGGCCGATCCTGGTGATCGTTGACAGCGATAGCCAAATGATGAGCAAACGCGACGAGTTGCTCGGGCTCAACGAGTTCCTGGCTCATCTCGCCAAATGCCTGATCGTCGCCGATCTTCACGGCCGTCCGACGATCGGCATCCTCTACGGCCACACGGCGGCCGGGGCGTTTCTCGCGACCGCGCTTGCGACCCGGGTTCTCGTCGCGCTTCCTGGCGCGGAGCCTGCTGTGATGGACCTCGCGTCCATGTCAAAGGTGACAAAGCTATCCATCGAGGTTCTGCAGGAAAAGGCCAAGACGACTGCCGTCTTCGCTCCTGGATTGGACAATCTCGCGAAAACGGGTGCAGTCCATTTCGTATGGAACGAGGGGGAATCGCTGGCATGCCAACTGAGCGCGCTTCTGGCCGATCTCCCTGACGCAGTCGACAAGCGGGACCTTCTTGGCTTCGAAAGGCATGGCCGTACCAAAGCGGCGGAAATTGCGGAGCGGGTCTATGCGATCGCACGCGCTTCCTAGGCTTCTCCCCCTGAAGCGCCACGACCTGGTTTATCTCGACCCGGCAAGATGGGATTCCGTGCTCGAAAGGCAGCTGGGATCGGATCACACTGATCCGCTGATCCAGTCCTGGGTGCACAGACAATGGCCGCTCGTGGCGCGCCGGCCCATGGCGCACGAGACGCACGGCATCGCCCTTGGCCTGCCGCTGCCACCATCACTGGAAAAGCGACGCATTCCGTTCGTGGTGGAAGCCGATGACATCCTCGCCATCCACGAACCGACAGCCCTCGCCTGCGCTCGCGGCCAAGCCCCCATGGGATGGCAACGGACCTTCGACGAACTGGAATCCTTCGCGGCGCATCGCGGTATCGAACTGCAAGTGTTCGGCAGCCTCGCTTGGCAGGCGCTGACCGGTCTTGCGTATCTTACCAGCTCGTCGGACATCGACCTGCTGCTGCATGTCCGGTCCCCGGCCGACATAGACCTGGTCTCCTCGGAGATTTCCAGGATCGAGGATGCATCGCCCAACCGCATCGACGGCGAGTTTATCCGTGACGATGGCCTTGCCGCCAACTGGCGCGAATTCCTGTTCAGGCCGGCTGACGTCATGGTGAAGTCCATGAAGGGCATCGCACTACTCAACCGAAAGCGCTTCCTCGCCGGAGATTTTCTCTCATGAATGCCCTCTCCTTTCCTGTCTCCATGTTCGAAGCTTCCGCGCGCTTGAATGTCGATGCGGCGGGCATCGCTTCTCTAGCGAAGAAAAGCCTCCTGCTGGAGGTCGAGACGTGGCCAAAGCCGGGTTTGGTCAGCCATGTGGATTCAGGCAGCCACAGTGACATGGACGCCGGGACGTTTCGCGACAGTGCTTCCGCAATCGAGCCCTATCTGCGATCTCTTGTGGTCGCAGGCGCCGGTGGCTGTCAAATGACGCATCTCAGGTCTATTGGGCTCGCAGCCGAAACGGCGATGCTGTCGGCGACGAACGGCATTAATACTCATCGAGGAGCAATCTTCGGCATGGGTCTGCTATGTGCTGCCGCAGGCGCGAGGGACAACGGCGTTGTCAGCCCCCGATCGCCGCTTGGCTCGGTCGTCCACGAACTTTGGGGCCAAAGCATTCTTGCAGGTCCAAGGCTCGCCAATAGTCACGGCGCAAAGGCGCAACTTCGCTACGGAGTGGGCGGCGCGCGAGCGGAGGCCGCCAAGGGATTTCCGAGTGTCTACAAGATCGGACTTCCCGCACTACAGGCTGCGCGGCTCAAGTCGCCCGGCGATCTGGAGGCGCAGAGGGTTGAAACCTGCTTTGCGCTGATCGCTGAGCTGGATGACACCAACCTTCTGCACAGGGGCGGCGACGAGGGCCTTCGCTTTGCCCAGCGCGCTGCGCGTCATTTTCTCGCGACAGGCGGAATCGGCGCCGCCTGCTGGCAACGACGCGCACAATCGATCCACGAAGAGTTCATCAGCAGATCACTCAGCGCAGGCGGAGCAGCGGACCTTCTTGCAATGACGCTGTTCGTCGATGAGATAGAGGGACCCTGAAGTCGATGGCCGGAACCATCCTACTCGCGCTGACACCACCTTTTTTCGTGATGTCACTCACGGTGTTCAGCGTGACCACCCTGCCCGTTGCCATAATCATACTCCATCCCCGGTAGGTCCAGTCATGACACTCGCCATCTTGTGTTCCGGTCAGGGGAACCAGAACCCGAACATGTTCACCCTGACCGGGAATTGCGCGATCGCCAGCCACTTGTTCGCCAGTGCGACGATGCTGCTGGACCGCGTCGATCCACGCATCATCGTAAGGCAAGAGGCCGAGAATGGGGTCTTCGAAAACCGGACCGCTCAAATCCTCTGCACCCTTCAGTCGCTCGCTGCGATAACCGCGCTGAAGACGAGCATTCCGCAGCGTTCGGTTTTCGCCGGTTACAGCGTCGGAGAGATTGCCGCGTGGGGGGCGGCTGGCGTCTTCCGTGACATCGATACCTTGAAGCTTGCTGCAAGACGCGCCGAGATGATGTCCGCGGCTAGCGCGGCAGGTGATGGGCTGGTCTTTATAAGAGGTCTGGCCTACGAGGCGATACGCCGCCTCTGTGAAGAGCACGACGGAGACATAGCGATAATTAATCCAGATGATGCTTTCGTCGTCGGAGGGGGGCAGGCCTTCCTGGCGGCGATCACGCGGAACGCTGGTGAAGCACACGCCGCGCGCATCGTTCGTCTTCCCGTGGAGGTCGCGTCTCACACCCCGCTCCTTTCCGAGGTATCCGCGCAATTTCGTAGCGTCCTTGAAGGTCCACCCAAGGCGTTTCCACCTATTGCTGGAGCTAGACTTCTGAGCGGGATCGATGGAGCCAGCGTGTCCCGGTTGGATCAGGGGCTGGACAAGCTGGCGGCGCAGATTTCGCACACGGTCAGATGGGCGGACAACTTGCAGGGCTGCGTCGAAAACGGCGCAATGGCCTTCCTGGAACTTGGACCGGGACGGGCCTTAAGTGAAATGGCTGCCACGAGTTATCCGGACATTCCGAGCCGATCGCTCGAGGATTTCAAGACGCTGGACGGGGCGCGGGCGTGGATTTCCAGGTGGACATCACGATAGGACAGCCGCTCTAGGACCTCGGTCGATTTATAGCGTGGGCATAGCAAATCCACGCCAAAGTCCCTTTCGTTGCCTGAGGGGGTGAAGGGCGAGCCGTCGAACAGGCATACACCGCGCCACTTGCCAGTCCAGACACCAGCCAGTTCCACATCATCCAGCCGCAGGTGATGAAATAGAAGAGGGCTATCGAGAACGGCCAGTATATCGCGCCTGAGCCGGAAGAGGTCGCCGCCGCCGGACCCGATAGCGACAAGACCTTGAAGATCGAGGCCTTCATTCCCCGTTTACAGATCGATACCACCTATTTCGACAGGCCCTATTACCTGGCGCCCGACAAGATGGGCAAGGCCGGCGGAGGGAGGTTCAGTCGAAAAAGCCCGCATCCTCGTCCCTGAGATATCTCCTGGCCCCTTCAGCGTCGATATCGAGGCCCAGCCCCGGCGCTTCCAGTAGGTCCACCATGCTGTCCTTCACGATCTGCGGCGGCAAGCCGATTACCAGATCCTCCCACCAGGGGTCGGAGGCGCTCGGATATTCGAACGCGATGTAATTTGCCGGCAACGTGGCGCAGACATTGATCAACGCGCCGAGGCCCAGCAGCCCGTTAGCGGTGCCGTGCGGTGCCATCAGGATCGAATGCATGTAAGCGTGCTCGGCGACCCATTTGAGCTCAGCAATGCCGCCAATATCGGCGGGATCGGGACCGATGACGCGCACCGCCTGCGTCTCGATCAGTTCCTTGAAATTGTGCCGCAGGTAGATCTGCTCACCCGTGTGGATTGGCGTCGAGGTGGAGGTCGTCAGTTCCCGATAGGCCTGCGGATTGACCCACGGCACGTAGTCGCCAGTCAACATGTCCTCGAGCCACATCAAATTGTACTTCTCGACCGCGCGAGCGAACTTGATCGCATCGGGCAGCATCCAGCCCGGGCCGCAGTCGAGCGCCAGGCTGACTTTGTCTCCCAGCACTTCCTTCATCGCGATCACGCAGTCGAGCATGTGATTGAACCCGCGCTCGCTGATCACGCCCTGATCCATAGCACCGTGATAACCGGCCTTCTTCTGCGTCACGCCGTAGTGGAAGTCCTCGATGGTGTCCTTCATGTTGGAGTGGAACGAGATTCCTTGCTTGACCATGAAGAAGTTCTGCGGCTGCTCCATCATCCATTTGACGTCAGCGGCGTAATCCTCCGGCCGGTCGCCCGTGCGTTTCTGGCGAATCGAGCCGTTGTAGACGCGTACCTTGTCGCGCACCTTGCCGCCGAGCAGTTTATAGACGGGCACGCCCGCGGCCTTTCCAGCAATATCCCACAGCGCATGCTCAATAGCACTCACCGCCGCACCGTACGGCTTGAAAGAGCCGCGTTGGCGGATCTTCAGCATGACTCTCTCGACGTCAGTCGGGTCCTCGCCGATCAGCGCCTCACGGAAATGCAGCACAAAGGGCTTGAGGTAGGACTTGGTGAATTCGACTTCGCCCAAGCCATAGAGGCCCTCGTCCGTCACGATGCGGACGATCGGGTGTTTGCCAATAACGGCGCAGCGCAGATCGGTAATCTTCATCTTCGTTCCTTTTCGGCTCAGCTCCAGGTGCGATCCCAGGAATACTCATCGTCCCAGTGATCCGTAGGCCGCCAAATGCCGGTGACACCCGGCTGCAGATGCTGCGAGATCACCTCGTCGACGACGTCGTCAATCCCCAGGCCCGGCTTGTCCGGAACAGTGATGAAGCCGTTCTTCACCAGCGGCTTGGGAAGGCCTGTGACGATATCGTCCCACCAGTCGACATCGGCGGAATGGTATTCAAGCGCCATGAAATTTTCGGTCGCGGTCGCGACATGTGCGGCAGCCATTGCAGCAATTGGGCTTTCTGCCATGTGGATGGCCATGGCGACACCATGGTCCTGCGCCATATCACCGATCTTCTTGGTCTCGAGGATACCCCCGCTGGTAAGCAGGTCCGGATGAATGACGGAGACACCACCACTCCGTAGCAGAGGCTCGAAGCCCTCCTTGAGGTATATGTCCTCTCCGGTGCAGATCGGTATCGTGGTGGCGTCCTGCAGTTGTCGGTATTGTTCGGTATATTGCCAGGGGATCACATCCTCGAGCCAGGCTGGCACGTATTTTTCAATTCGCCTGGCAAGGCGAATGCCGTTCTGCATGGAGATATGGCCGATATGGTCGATCGCAAGCGGCACATCCATGCCGATGACCTCACGAACCTCGGCGATGTATTGCTCAAGCAGGTCGAGGCCCTTGTCGGAAAAGTGCAGGCCGGTAAACGGGTGTGGGACGTTGTGCAAATCGTATGCAGCGTTGCGAAGACGCCGCTCTTCAATGGTCTTCAGCGGCCCACGACTGGGACCATCGCGGTATCCTTCGAGTGAGCCGGCAGGAAACACGACCGCACCGGGCACATCCGCGATCTGCATCAATCCCAAATCCATCTTGAGGAAGGTGAAGCCGAGCTCCATGCGCTGCTTGAGGCGCTTACCCGTCTCGGTCCCGCTCGGCACGGTGGCGTCGGTATCGCAGTAGACGCGCACTTTCTCCCGAAACCGGCCGCCGAGCATCTGATAGATAGGGGCGCCATAGGCCTTGCCGGCAAGATCCCACAACGCGATTTCAACCGCCGATACGCCGCCGCCTTGCCGGCCATGCCCGCCGAATTGCTTGATCCGGCGAAACAGGCGGTCGATGTCGCAAGGGTTCTCGCCAAGCAACCGGCTTTTGAGCATCAGCGCGTAGGTGGCGCTGGCGCCGTCGCGCACCTCGCCAAGCCCGACGATGCCCTGGTTGGTGTAGATCTTGAGTAGCACCGAGGTGAACGGCGCGCCGACAATTTCGGCTACCCGCATGTCGGTGATGCGAAGGTCGGACGGCTTGGAATGCGTGTTCACCCGATTGAGCGCCTCGTCGGCTCCATGTGCCTCTGGCATGATTTATCCTCGTTCTGGTCGGGGGGCTCATCATCGCGCACGCCGATGGGGCGTAGAGCGTTGCTAGCTAGTCCAGCTCTATCTCGTGATTTTGAAGGTAGTCGCGGTTCATTTCGACGCCGAGACCGGGCTTGGGCGTAAGCTTGAGGCTGCCGTTCGAAACATCAAGTGGTCTGTCGATGAGGTGATCGTATTTGCCCAGGTTCCACTCTGAGGTTTCAAGTTTGTAGAAATTGGGAACGGTCATCATCACCTGCGCTCCCGCAACCACATTGATCGGCCCTGCGGCGTCATGCGGCGAGACCGGGATGTAATAGGCTTCGCATAGGGCAGAAATCTTCTTGAGTTCGGTAATGCCGCCGGTCCAGGTGACATCAGGCATGATGTAGTCGGCGAGCTTGTTTTCGAGCACCGGCACGAAATCCCACTTCGTGTGGCCGCGCTCGCCCCAGGAGATAGCGGCGCTGACCTTCTCACGGACCTGTCTGAGAGCGTTGAGGCTCTCCGGGGGGCAGGGCTCCTCGAACCAGTCGATCTGGCCGGCTTCCTCGAGGCTCCGGCAAAGACGGATGGCGGTTGGAACATCGAAGCGGCCATGCGCATCGATGAGGATGTCGATGTCTGGGCCTGCCGTTTCGCGGATGAGTGCCGTGAGCTCGGCGGCTTCGCGCTCGTCCTTGCGGGTCATGCTGCCGTCGAGATAACCGTCCCGCTGTTCGCGAGCCTGTCCGTCAGCGGTGCGGCCCTGGTGCGGAAAAGGATCGAACTTGAGCGCAGTGTGGCCGGACTCGACGATGTCTCGAATCTCCCGGACCACAGCCTCCTTGCTGGTAAACTTGCGCTGGTCGGGATGAGTGTAGAGCGAAATTTCATCGCGTACCGGTCCGCCCAAGAGCTCATAAATCGGCTGGCCAAGAACCTTGCCGCGGATGTCCCAGAGGGCGATGTCGATGGCGCTTACGCATTCGACCGCCGCGCCGCGACTGCCCATGTAGGTGAAGCTGCGGAATATCTTGTGCCACAGATACTCGATACGCGCCGGGTCTTCACCGGTAATTGCGGCACCGATCTGCCGCAGGATCGTGCAGAGGGCGCGATTGGCGAGCCTTGTCGTGGTGGTGATCTCACCCCAGCCGCTCACCCCCTCGTCGGTCGTCACTTCGACGAACAGAAACTCTCCCCAGTAAGAAGCATCGGATCTGATGAGCCACGGCCGAACGCTGGTGATTTTCATCGCAACTGCCTTTGCTGAAGTGGTTGGGATAACGATATTGCAGGCTATGAATTCTATCCTGCCCGAGCGGCGTTACGCGCACGCATGTGTTCGAGGATATGCCGGCCGGAGCCTTCGACATGGCGTGCAATGAGTTCGGCTGCCTCGTTCGCATTTCCCGCTTTTACATGCGCGATGAGCTCGCGGTGCTCGCTAAGGATTGCGGCACGCCGAGCGAGCGTGAAGTCGAAACGCCGACTTACGGCTCGAAGCACTTCGCGATGCTTCCACCAAAGCTCGGCGGCATGGCGGTTGTAGTGCTTCTGGTACATTACCGTGTGAAAGGCGGTGTCCAGTTCGCTGTGCCTGAACGGGTCGGCGAAGTTGTTCTCTTCAATCAGGCCTTGGATGCGTTCGAGTTCAGCAATGTCCTCGACGGTGGCCATATTCACGAACCATTTCGTCAGTGCCGGCTCGATCAAGACCCCGATCTCATAGATGTCCCTAACGAAATCCTGATCTATGGGCCGGACGCGCGCTCCGCGGTTGGGAACGAAGGTAACAAAGCCCTCCCCGCGCAACAGTTGCAGAGCCTCGCGCACGGGGTTGGTCGACGTGCCGTGGCGCCGGGCGAGATCGGTAACAACAAGCCGCTCGTTGGCAGCGAGCCGCCCTTCGATGATGTCATCCCTGATCAGTTGATAAAGCGAGGCGCCCTCACTGGAGGCCCCGATAGCGTCGATGCCTTCGGGTGGCTGTGCTTTAAAATCGCTCGTTTCGGCCAAGATTGTCCCCAATGAATACACACATTGTTCGGATATCACGCGAAGCTTCTCTAAACAATGTACGATTTCTTTGATTGACAGGCAATCTACGATCTGAAAACGTACGATCAGGTCGAAGGGATACATTAGGGGAAATCCCGCGGCCGGGAGCAAAGACCGCTCGCCTCGACGCGGAGCGGCATGGGAGAAAACCTGGGAGGTTACCTATGACGAGGATTTCACTCGGCCGTGCCATCCTGCGCGGCACTGTCTCGACTGCTTTGATGGTATCATTGATGTCCGTGTCTGCGATGGGTGCGCCGGTCGACCTGAGCAAGTGGTCGCCGCAATACGTTCGCTCCATCGCCGGCACACAAGATTTTGACACGGCCGGCGATTGCGCCAAGGTCACGCCCCTCGACTACAAGGGGCGACTGACTTTCTGGTATCAGGGCGTCTTCGAGGGCGACCCCGACCTCCTGCGCCAGTATTACAAGGACTTCTTCGAGACCTTCCGCAAAACCTATCCTAACATCCAGCTCGAGGAACAAGCCCTCACCTATAACGACCTGCTGGACAAGTTCCGGACCGCACTCCTTGGCAATGCAGCGCCGATGGCGGTCCGCCTGCAAATCCTTGGTGGCACCGAGTTCGCCTCAAAGGGCTATTTGCAGCCGCTCAAACCCGAGGATGTAGGGTATTCGACCGAGGATTTCTGGCCCGGCGCAATGAAGGCTGTAACCTGGGACGGGGTCACCTACGGCATTCCAACCAACAACGAGACGATGGCGTTCATCTGGAACGCCGACATCTTCAAGCGTGCCGGCCTCGATCCGGAAAAGGCTCCGGCAACCTGGGACGACGTCGTCAAAGATTCCAAGCAGATCCACGACAGGCTCGGCATTGCCGGTTACGGCCTCGTGGCGCGCAAGAATGCGGGCAATACGCCATACCGTTTCATGCCGCAACTGTGGGCCTATGGCGGCGGCGTCTTTGACGAGGCTACCGCCAACCCAACCTATAAAGAGGTCGAGCTCAATAGCCCGCAGAGCAAGGCGGCATTGCAAGCCTCCTACGATATGTATGTTCGCGACAAGTCGGTTCCGGTTTCGGCACTCACCAATCAGCAGGCCGACAACCAGCCCCTCTTCCTCGCTGGTCAGCTCGGCATGATGATCTCGCACCCGTCCGACTATAACGTCATGCTCGACCTGCAGAAGAAGACGACGGGCAGCGACAAGGAAAAAGCGCAGACCGTCATCGACAACATGCGCTACGGCCTCATTCCGACAGGCCCCGACGGCAAGCGTGCCGTCGTGTTTGGCGGCTCCAACATTCACATCCTGAAGCCCGAATATGTCGAGGGCGGCAAGGTGGACGAGCCGGCTGCAAAGGCTATCATCTGCATGTGGACAAGCCCCGAATGGTCGCTGAAGATGGCCTATGCCGGCTCTAACCCGGGAAACCTTAACGGCTTCAAGACCAAATGGATGAAGGAACGTCTGGACAACATCAAGTTCCTTGATGTCACGACTTCGATGCTGCCATACGGCATCCCGTTCCCGGCGCTGCCACAGTCCCCCGAGATTATGAACATCATCGTCCCGGACATGCTGCAGAATGCCCTGACCGGAGCCATGACCGTCGACCAGGCAGCGGACGACGCAGCCAAGAAGGTAAAAGACCTGACGGACGGCGGACTCTAGTCCAGGCCCGACGATCTGACCGGCTGCGCCTCGATTGCAGCCGGTTTCTTCCGAAAAATAAGGGCAGGGCACAGTGACGATCTTGACTGGCAAGGCCGAGACTCGCCTAAGACTGCAACCCGGTAGGTCCGGCGTGCTGCGAAAGATTTGGGAGCATCGCGCTGACTACGCGTACGTGCTTCCTGCGATCGCCGTGATGCTCATCGTCATAGCCTACCCTATCTACTACACGATCGAGCTGTCGTTCTTTAATACACCGCCTGGCCTGCAGCTCCGGGACAAGATTTTCGTCGGCCTCGACAATTACGTCGCCATCCTCACAAGTCCGGTGTTCTGGAAGGTCACCTCGAACACTCTTATCTGGACACTGGGATCCACTTTCATCTCATTTGTCCTGGGGTTTGCCTGCGCCCTGGCGCTCCATCGTGACTTTGTCGGCCGCGGCATCCTGCGAGCCATCCTGATCATTCCCTGGGTCATCAGCGCGGTCGCTGCGTCCTATATCTGGAAGTGGATCTACCATTCGGACTTTGGGATCATCGGCGCGGTGCTGGTGGGCCTCGGATGGGCCGACCGACCGCCGAATTTCATCGACAGCGTCAGCACGGTGCTGCCCTCGCTGATCGTCGTCAATATCTGGCGAGAGTTTCCGTTTGCCATGATCATGATGATGGCTGGCCTGCAGACAGTTCCCGACCAGTTGCTGCGCGCCGCAAAAGTCGACGGCGCCAATGCATGGCAGCGGTTCTGGCACGTCACCTTTCCGCACTTGAGAAACGTCTCGACGGTGACGATCCTTCTCTTGGCAGTGGCCAACTTCAATTCTTTCATCATCCCCTGGATCATGACCGGCGGTGGACCGTCGAACGCATCGCATATCTGGATCACCCACATTTATGAGCTCGCCTTCGGCCGCCAGCGCTGGGGCGTGGCATCGGCCTATTCGGTGCTGCTGTTCCTGATCCTGATGTCGCTCGGCTATTTCTATGTCCGTGCGCTAAGCGGCAACGAACGGAAGGATGGAAGCGAATGAGCGCCATTGCCGGGACTGCTCGTCGAGGCCAGGCGCGTCGCCGTACGCGCATCGATGGATGGCGGTGGGGCGGACGCATCTTCCTCGTGTTCATGCTGCTTTACACCGCATTACCGATGATCTGGATGCTGATCACCTCGATCAAGTCCGGCTTCGCGGCCATGCAATTCCCGCCGCAATGGTGGCCGGACCAACCCACACTTGCCAGCTATCAGAAGCTGCTCGATCCGCAAAACAGCGTCGGCCAGGACTTCCTGCGCTTCTTCTGGAACAGCCTTTTCGTCTCCACCGCCACCACCATCCTTTCGGTGATCGTGGCAGTTCCTGCGGCCTACGCGTTTTCGCGCTTCACTTTCCCGGGTCGGAACTTTCTTTTCTTCGCCGTCCTGCTTCGCAACATGTTCCCGGCAGTGATCTTTCTCGTGCCGCTCTTCATCCTGATGCGCGCGATCGGGCTGGTGAACACGCATGGGTCGCTCATCCTCACCTACCTCACATTCGGCCTGCCACTGGCAATCTGGCTGCTCAAGGGCTTCTACGACAATATCCCCGTGCAACTCGAGCAGGCTGCGCGCATCGACGGCGCAACGCGGTTCCAGGCCTTTGTCCTGATCGTGATGCCGCTCTCGGCGCCAGGCATCATCGCCACGGCGATCTATTCCTTCATCGGCGCGTGGAACGAGTACATCTACGCCTACACCTTCCTCTCCAAGAACGAGCAGTTGACACTGCCGGTCGGCATTCAGCGCTTCTTCTCGGAAAATACAACGGACTTTCCGGGCCTGATGGCGGCCAGCTTCATGATGAGCGTGCCCGTCGTGGTCCTGTTCCTTGTCCTGCAGCGATACTTCGTACGCGCCCTCACGGAAGGCGCAGTCAAGCACTAGGGGAGTTGCCGGTGGCCCACGTGGTCCTCAAAGATCTGGTCAAGACCTATGGCAGCTTCAAAGCTGTCAACAATGTTTCGCTGACGGTCAATGACGGCGAATTCGTTGCACTCGTCGGCCCTTCAGGCTGCGGCAAGACAACCACGCTCAATCTTGTGGCGGGGCTCATCCCCATCACATCTGGCGACATCGTCATCGGCGACCAGGTTGTCAACGACCTCGACCCCAAGGACCGGGACATCGCAATGGTGTTCCAGAACTACGCGCTCTATCCGCAGAAATCGGTCTACAAAAATCTGGCGTTCCCGTTGCAGATGCGCAAACTGCCAAGGGACGAGATCGACAAGAAGGTCAAGGAAGCAGCGCGCGTGCTCGACATGACGCAACTCCTCGAGCGCAAGCCGCGTGAACTTTCGGGCGGGCAACAGCAGCGCGTGGCGCTGGGCCGTGCCCTCGTTCGCGATCCGGCGGTATTCCTGATGGATGAACCACTCTCCAACCTCGACGCAAAGCTGCGCGTGCAGATGCGGTCGGAGATCAAGCGTTTCCACCAGGACCTCAACGCGACGATCATCTACGTGACGCACGACCAGCTAGAAGCGGTAACCATGGCCGACAGGATGGCGGTGATGAACGGCGGCTACCTGCAGCAATATGATACTCCGGCGCAGGTCTTTGCTCATCCTGTGAACATGTTCGTCGCCAGCTTCGTCGGCAGCCCCGCGATGAGCCTTGTTCCGCTGGAGGCGTCAACGGCAAACGGCGACACTGTGTTGACGAGCGCGGAGGGCTGGCGCCTCGAGCTCTCGCCAGAAAACGCTCAGAAGGTCGCGAGGGCAACAACCAAGAAAGTCGTGCTCGGCGCACGTCACTCGACGATCAGGCTGCATAAGAGTGCGATACCTGGAAGCGTCCCTGCCAAGGCCTACACGGTGGAGCCGACCGGAGACGTCACTTTCGTGCAGGCGTTCCTGTCCGGCGCCATCGTCAACGTCAGCGTGCCGCCGACCATTGCCGTGGCGCCCGACGAACAAATTTGGCTCGAGTTCGATCAGGAGCGGATGCATCTTTTCGACGGCGAAACAGAAATGGCGCTCAAGGCCAACTAAGACCGGGCGGATGCGTGTGAAACGAGGGCGTGGATGACTACGAAGCTTAAGATCACGGCGATCAAGCCCTATCCAGTATGGGTAGGAACGCGCAATCAGATGCTGGTCAAGGTTGAGACCGACGATGGAATCTTCGGCTGGGGCGAGAGCGGCTTGAGCGGGCGCGAGAAGGCCGTGGCCGGCGCGATCGAGCACTATCGCGAATTTCTCATCGGCCGCGACCCGATGCAGATTGGTCGGATCTGGCAAGAAGTTTATCGCAGCCAATACTTCGAAGGCGGGCGCGTCCTGCAGGCGGCGATTTCGGCTATCGACATCGCCCTTCACGACATCAAGGGCAAGGCGCTGGGAGTGCCGGCCTACGATCTGTTGGGCGGCAAGCAGCGCGACCGCATTCCGACCTTCGCCTCGACCGGTGACGAGGCCGAGGGCGATGTTGCCATCGAACGGGCCCGCGAACTACGCGCCCAAGGGTGGCAGGCGATCCGCTTCTTCCCCATCGGGCAAAGCAGCAGGGATATTTTTGAGCCGCGGGAGTCGATCGGGCCTACCGCACGAATGCTGAACAAGGCGCGTGAAGCGCTGGACGACGACGTCGTCCTCGGCATCGACTATCATCATCGGCTGTCGGTGGCAGAGGCGGCGAGCTTCTGCAACAAGCTCGACCGTGGCGTGCTTGATTTCCTCGAGGAGCCGATACGAGACGAGACACCCGAGGCTTACCAATCCCTGCGCACGATGACCGACATCCCTTTCGCCATAGGCGAGGAATTTGCCAGCAAGTGGCAATTCCTGCCCTACATCGAGCGTGGCATCCATCAGTTCAACCGGCTCGATGTTTGCAATGTGGGCGGGCTCACCGAGGCGATGAAGGTCGCTGGGTGGAGCGAGGCACACTATGTGGACCTGATGCCGCACAATCCCCTCGGCCCAATCTGCACGGCCGCGACCATCCATCTCGCCGCCGCCGTAGCGAATTTCGCATGGCTCGAGACCAGGGCGCCCGAAGCAAAGCTCGGCTTCGATAATTCCGACTTCTTCCCCGTGCAACCACGGCTCGACGGCCCCGACTATCCGGTCAGCGACCTGCCGGGGCTTGGCGTCGAGGTCAACGAAGAGGCGGTCAAGGCGGAGAGCTTTCGTTTCTGGGAAGCGCCTCACCTGAAGCGCCGCGACGGTTCTGTCACAAACTGGTAGTTTCATTCACCGGAGCCTAAAATGACGCATACGCCCGACATTACGCGACCGCCCAAAGAGCTGATCGATGCACTGAAGGAAATCGGCGCCGCGACGGTTTCCGGCACACTTGGCCACATGGGCTTCCGCAATCCGCACATGGTCGGTCCCGTGGCGCAGAATCGCGGGAAGTCGATCGTCGGGCCGGCCCTGACGCTTCAATTCATGCCGCAGCGGCCGGACCTCTTCACCGAGGGAGAATATGCAGATCCGGAGACGCAGTTGCACCGCCATGTGCTTTATCACGTGCAGGAGGGCGATGTGGTCGTGGTCGACGCGCGCGGCGACATGAGCTCGGGCGTCTTCGGCGATATGATGTCGACCTATTTCAAAGGTAGAGGCGGCGCTGGCATCGTGATCGATGGCTGCATGCGCGATCGGCCCAATGTCGAGAAGCTGGATCTGCCTTTGTGGCTGCGCGGCTGGACACCCAACTATCATGTGCAGACCGGCATCTATCCCAACGCCGTCAACGTCCCGATTGCCTGTGGCGGTGTCACTGTCATCCCCGGAGACATCATCGTCGCCGACGATGACGGGGTGGTGATGCTTCCTGTCGCAATGGCCTCGAAGGTAATCGAAGAATCGCAAAAGCATCACGATTGGGAGGAGTTCTCGCGCGTGAAGCTTATGGGAGGCGGGTCGTTGCAGCGCTACTATCCGCTGCATGACGATGCCCGCGGAGAGTACGAAGAGTGGCGCAAAACAAACCGCCTGGGAACAACTTAGCCAATGGATTGCTCTAGGCGGGCGGTGAACTTTCTGGGGTATTGCCGGCGTCTACACAAAAAGCACGGAGCCGAATGTCGCCGTCGGCGCCTGCTTTTCGATCTGGCAGCCGGGATCCAGCCACCGAGGTTCGCCGAATGTCACCTTTTATGAAGGGTTTCGGATGCCGGCAGGTTTGGGCCGAACGTTGCATGGCGGCGTCGGGTCTTCGGAACTAGTGGACGTTCAGATCGGGAGGGGCTGAAATTTAATATTCGGACCAGGTTCCGCCACCAAACTTTAGATTTGCGCTGGTTATCCAGTTTGCTTTCGGCATGGGCCTCCGTGCCGTCCCGGGCGCGTCTGCCAGCAGTGCCACATCTATCACCATCGATAAGAGAGCCAGTAGCAATTGTGATCGAAATCGATCACGACGGCATATGTGACCGACTTCGGTAGACAGAACATGCGCCGCGGGGTCGCAACCATCACTTCTCTAGGCGTGCTCGTCACCCGAGCCGCCGGGATCGACCAAGGGACAAGGAAGCGTATCGGAGCTTTCAGCATCGCGACGCGCGGACAGGCGCGGGAAAGCGGGAATTCGCGTCACACCAGGGCGTGAAGAAGGGCAGCCGCAGGAGCGTCAGCGTTAGCGGTCCGAAGGAGACGCGGGACCGACTGCCCCACGCCCTTGCGTTCCGCTTCAGGGTCGGGCTCGCCACACATCGCCATTCCCGCAACAGGTAACCGGCCTTGCACTCCCCTCATCGGCCCGGCCGCACCAGCTGCCGTCAACATTTTGTCGGGAGGCGACGGATCTCTTCATTTTCCGCACCACTTCCTTACCCAAGAGCGACCGCGACGAAACCCTGCTGACGCGTCCGTCCGCGGCACGAACCGAGAAGTCCCGATCCGGCAACTTCTGCTCGGCTTGCCATCGCGCTATACTTGATGGAGATCTATGGGACATCGACGTGAGGCGCATATTCCTGGCAGCCATGATCGCATTTTCCGGGGCGTCCGCCGGCGGGGCGGATTTCGATGACCATTTCGACGCGAGAAAATTGGACGCGTCCAAGTGGTCCACTCAACAGGTTCTTTCGCGCCAGATCGAATTTGCCGTGCCTGGACGGTGTGGGCGCGCTGCCGTCGATATTGTCACGAAGGAAGGCGATGCCGGCATTGAATGCGCCGATGATTGCCAGCGCGCAGAGCTTCGGACTGTGAGGAAATTCTGGCCGATATTCGGCGAGGAAGTCTGGTATCGCTTCAGTTTCAAGATCGCCGGTGATGTGCCCGCGCTCGGAAGCGCACGTTCGGTCATCGGGCAGTGGAAGGGGCCTGGCGACGGCAGCCCCATGCTCGCACAGCGCTTCGACAATGGTGTCTTCCACATTACCGTTCAGGACAACGACGTGCGTCGTGTTGTCGCGAGCGCCGACGGCAATCCCGACGCGCTGATGTCGGCCCAGGCAGCACTCGGCAGACTGGCTCCGGACGA
Source organism: Rhizobium sp. 01T437 (assembly GCF_056398505.1). Lineage (NCBI taxonomy): Bacteria > Pseudomonadati > Pseudomonadota > Alphaproteobacteria > Hyphomicrobiales > Rhizobiaceae > Rhizobium > Rhizobium sp. 01T437. The sequence continues at coordinate 1,053 of NZ_JBFTPM010000014.1, read as the reverse complement.
GAAAACGATCAATTCCGTAAAGTCCCTGCAATCGCTAGAACTTCTCAACAAGACGATGCCCGGCCTTTCGCAGAAATTCTTCAAGCAGGAGCTGCTCAACGGCCTTGCTGGCACGCATCAGTCTGCGGAAAACCAAACACTTTCCGAGACGCTGGGTCTTTCCGAAACACTCGTCTCAGACTTTGACGCTCTCTCCTTTGTTGCCGATCCCGATAAATATATCGGCACCGCAAACATCGAGATCAGACCAGCTGGCAACCGACCGCTTCCGGACCCTCGAAAGGGATGGGTGGACATGGTCTACCGGATCAAGCCCGGTCGCACCGACAACGAATATGGCCCGCGGCACCCCGGTGAAATAGATATATGGGCGAATGGCGAGAAGATCGTGTCGGTGTCGGGCAATATTGGAGCAACGCTCAGGAAGAACAATCCGCTTCCGCTTTCTGGTCCCTATTTCAAGTTCGGAACTTACCGGGTGCGCATACCCGGCGAATTTCATTTCCTGTTCGATGAGTTTTCGCAGGCCAGGACCAGACCAGGCAAACTGACCCAAGCGTGCGATGCTGAGTGAAATCGTGTCGGCCGGTGATTTACGCTCGATCATCATCGGGCGAGCAATGGGACACCCAGCCCAGCCGCTCGTCCTGACCAGACACGATCTGCCGGCCGGTTGGGCTCTCGTTCGCATTACCCGAGGTTACCGATATTTCGTCTTGCATCTGGCGATAACGCTTCTCGAGACCCGGCAGTTCAACGCAGGCGTTTCAAGAGTGCACGCAATCCCGATTGCGAAACGTCGCGGATCGCAACCTCTATCGGAAACCATTTCTGTTTTCGGATCGTGTTTTCGGGGAAGTCCGTCGCGATCCGCGACGCTTCGAGAAGATGGACAGCGACATGGTAACGATGAGGCGTGCTGTCCTTCTGATAGGAAAATGACCCGAAGACTTCCGGATCGACCTCTCCGGCGACGCCAGCCTCTTCGAACGCTTCCCGCAAAGCAGCGACAGAGCTGGTCTCGCCCGGATCGAGATGCCCTTTTGGGATGCC
>NZ_JBFTPM010000013.1:0-170000 GCF_056398505.1 Rhizobium sp. 01T437 | reverse complement strand
GCGCAGGAAGCCACGCGTGACTATGTCTTGAAGGTCGAGGGCAAGCAGGGCGAGGCACCGCTTCTCAATGTCTTCGGCGGCAAGCTCACCACCTATCGGCGGCTGTCGGAACATGCGCTCGAAAAGATCGGCGAGGCGATCGGGATCAAGGGCAGGCCGTGGACGGCAGGCAGCCACCTGCCGGGCGGCGACTTTCCGGTGCAGGGCTACGAGGGTGAGGTCAGCAGGCTCAAGGCGCGCTATCCGTTCCTGACCGAGCCGCATGCCCGCCGGCTTGTCCGTCGCTATGGCACGAAGGCTGCCACGCTTCTCGGCAATGCCCAGAAGATCGACGATCTCGGCAGGCTGTTCGGATCCGATCTCTACGAGGCCGAGGTTCGCTACCTGATCGAAAATGAATGGGCCAGGCAGGCGCAAGACGTGCTCTGGCGAAGAACAAAGGATGGCCTGCGTCTTTCGAAGGAGCAGGTGAGATCACTGGAGGAGTACATGGCTGCCATACCGGCACAGATGGCCGGATAAGGTGGCGTGTGGTCCCCGTTGCGAGGAGGCACGGGAATCGGAATGCTGGAGCTGCGAAACGCCGCCAAGATGGTGGGCGCGGACTATCATATCTATCCGACCGATCTGGTTCTCGAGCGGGGCACGCTGAATGTCCTGCTGGGGCCGACCTTGTCGGGCAAGACGTCGCTGATGCGGCTGATGGCGGGGCTTGATCGGCCGACCGAAGGCTCCGTGCATTTCGACGGCGCCGATGTCACCGGCATGCCGGTGCAGAAGCGCAAAGTCGCCATGGTCTACCAGCAGTTCATCAACTATCCGGCGCTGACCGTCTATGAGAACATCGCCTCGCCGATGCGCATTTCCGGCAAGGATGCGGCTGCGATCGACCGCGACGTGCGCAAGGCAGCCGAACTTCTGAAACTGACGCCCTATCTCGACCGCACGCCGCTCAATCTCTCTGGCGGCCAGCAGCAGCGCACCGCGCTTGCTCGCGCTCTTGTCAAGAATGCGAGCCTCGTGCTGATGGATGAGCCGCTCGCCAATCTCGATTACAAGCTGCGCGAGGAATTGCGCGAGGAACTGCCGAAGATCTTCGCCCAGTCGGGCGCGATCTTCGTTTACGCCACCACCGAACCTTCCGAAGCGCTGCTGCTCGGCGGCAATACGGCGACACTGAACGCCGGCCGGATCACGCAGTTCGGGCCGACGATCGATGTCTATCGGCGACCGGTCGATCTGGCCACCGCCGGCATCTTCGCCGATCCGCCGCTGAACGCCATCGAGGTCACCAAATCAGGTCATGTCTTTGTGCGCCCAGGCGGGGGCACACTTCCGGTTCCGGCCCATCTTTCCACCGTGCCTGATGGACCTGTCACCATCGCGTTCCATCCGCACCACCTCGGGCTCGCGCCGCAGACCGGCGATGCAGCCCGCCTCAAGGCGCGCACGCTGGTGTCGGAAATCACCGGTTCGGAGAGCTTTGTACACCTGGACTATGACGGCGTGCGCTGGGTGATGCTGGCACACGGCATTCACGACATCGATCCCGACATGGAAATCGAAGCCTTTCTCGACATGCGCCACCTGATGGCCTTCGGCGCCGACGGGCAGGCCATCGCCACGGTTGGAAAGGTATAGGAGAGCACAATGGCACGCATCACGCTCGACCATATCCGCCACGCTTACGGCGCCAATCCGAAGAGCGACAAGGATTATTCGCTGAAGGAAGTCGACCACGAGTGGAACGACGGCGGCGCCTATGCGCTTCTAGGCCCCTCCGGCTGCGGCAAGACCACGCTGCTCAACATCATCTCCGGTCTTCTGCAGCCGTCGCATGGCCGCATCCTGTTCGACGGCAAGGATGTCACAGACCTTTCGACCCAAAGCCGCAATATCGCGCAGGTCTTCCAGTTTCCGGTCATCTACGACACGATGACGGTTTACGACAATCTCGCCTTTCCGCTGCGCAATCGCGGCGTGGCTGAGGCAGATGTCGACCGGCGCGTGCGCGACATTCTCGAGATGATCGACCTTGCCGGCTGGGCGAGGCGCAAGGCGCAGGGCCTGACCGCCGACCAGAAACAGAAGATCTCGCTCGGGCGCGGGCTTGTGCGCAACGACGTCAACGCCATCCTCTTCGACGAGCCGCTGACCGTCATCGACCCGCATATGAAATGGGTGCTGCGTTCGCAGCTGAAGCGGCTGCACAAGCAGTTCGGCTTCACCATGGTCTATGTCACCCATGACCAGACCGAGGCTTTGACCTTCGCCGAGAAGGTGGTGGTCATGTATGATGGCCAGATCGTCCAGATCGGCACGCCGGCCGAACTCTTCGAGCGGCCAAGCCACACCTTCGTCGGTTACTTCATCGGCTCGCCCGGCATGAACGTCATGCCGGCAAAGATCGACGGCAGCACCGTCAGGGTCGGCGACGAGACGCTGATGCTCGACTATGCGCCGAAGACCGAGGGCGCGGCCAAGACCGAGCTCGGCATCCGGCCGGAATTCATCCGGCTCGGACGCGAGGGCATGCCTGTCTCGGTGAGCAAGGTCGAGGATATCGGCCGCCAGAAGATCGTGCGCGCCCGTTTCGCCGGCCAGCCGATTGCAATCGTCGTGCCTGAGGATGGCGAAATCCCTGATGACGCCCGCGTCAGCTTCGATCCGTCAGCCATCAGCATTTACGCCGACAGCTGGCGCGTCGGCAGGGAGGCCTGAGCCATGCAGAAGACGTGGAACAACAAAGCCTGGTTTCTGGTCCTGCCGGTGCTGCTGCTCGTGGCGTTTTCGGCCGTCATCCCGCTGATGACCGTCGTCAACTATTCGGTGCAGGATACGTTCGGCAACAACGAGTTCTTCTGGGCCGGCACCGACTGGTTCGTCCAGACCCTGCATTCCGACCGTTTCTGGGAAGCATTGCAGCGCAACCTGCTCTTCTCCTTCATCATTCTGGCGCTGCAGATTCCGCTCGGCATCTTCATCGCGCTCAACATGCCGAAATCGGGGCCGGGCGTTCCTGTCTGCCTCGTCTTGATGGCGCTGCCGCTGCTCATTCCGTGGAATGTCGTCGGCACGATCTGGCAGGTTTTCGGCCGTGTCGATATCGGCCTGCTCGGCCATACGCTGGAAGCGATCGGCCTCGACTACAACTATGTGCGCGATCCGGTCGATGCCTGGGTGACAGTCATCATCATGGACGTCTGGCACTGGACGAGCCTCGTCGTGCTGCTCTGCTATGCCGGCCTCGTTTCGATCCCTGATGCCTATTATCAGGCGGCCAAGATCGACGGCGCCTCGCGCTGGTCCGTCTTCCGCTACATCCAGCTGCCGAAGATGAAGCGCGTGCTTCTGATTGCCGTGCTGTTGCGCTTCATGGACAGTTTCATGATCTATACCGAACCCTTCGTCGTCACCGGCGGCGGCCCCGGCAACTCGACGACCTTCCTCTCCATCGATCTGGTGAAGATGGCGGTCGGCCAGTTCGACCTTGGCCCGGCGGCGGCAATGTCGATCATCTACTTCCTCATCATCCTGCTGCTCTCCTGGGTGTTCTACACCGTGATGACCAGCGGCGACGCGAACGGCTGAAGGAGGGCGCAGACATGACCAGCAAATACAAACCTGCAGGCAGCCTTTCCTGGCTCGTTCCGACAATCTATATCGTCTTCCTGATCCTGCCGATCTACTGGCTCGTCAATATGAGCTTCAAGGAGAATGCCGAGATCACCGGCGCCTTCTCGTTGTGGCCGACGAACCCGACGCTGCGCAACTATGCGGTCATCTTCACCGATCCATCCTGGTACAACGGCTATATCAACTCGATCATCTACGTGGTGATGAACACGGTGATCTCGGTCGCCGCAGCGCTGCCGGCGGCTTACGCCTTCTCGCGCTATCGCTTCCTCGGCGACAAGCACCTGTTCTTCTGGCTTTTGACCAACCGCATGGCGCCGCCGGCGGTCTTCGCGCTGCCCTTCTTCCAGCTCTATTCGGCTTTCGGCCTGATCGACACGCATATTGCCGTCGCACTCGCCCACTGCCTGTTCAACGTGCCGCTGGCGGTCTGGATCCTCGAAGGTTTCATGTCCGGCGTGCCGAAGGAGATCGACGAGACGGCCTATATCGATGGCTATTCCTTCCCGCGCTTCTTCGTGAAGATCTTCATTCCGCTGATTGCGAGCGGGGTGGGTGTCGCGGCCTTCTTCTGCTTCATGTTCTCCTGGGTCGAGCTCTTGCTCGCCCGCACGCTGACGACGACGGCGGCAAAGCCGATCTCGGCGATCATGACGCGCACTGTCTCGGCCTCCGGCATGGACTGGGGCGTGCTGGCAGCAGCCGGCGTGCTGACCATAATTCCCGGCGCCCTCGTCATCTATTTCGTCCGCAACTACATCGCCAAGGGCTTTGCCCTGGGCCGCGTCTGAGGAGGACCGGACATGACCTTTTCCTGGATGGCCTGGACGCTGCCGACGGCGCTCTTCTTCCTGACGATCCTGGCGTTGCTGATTGCCATGAGCGTCTGGGAATATTTTTCGCCGGGCGGCTCGCCGCGTGTCGGCCTGCTGCGCTTCGAGACGACGCGCGGCGACCGGCTCTTCATTTCGCTGCTTGGCGCAGCATTCATTCATCTTGCATGGCTGGGTCTCATCGGACCCGACCTGTGGTGGGCTCTTGGCATCTCCGTGATCTATGCGATCGGCGTGTTCCGCTACGTATGATGCCAAGGTGATACGGATGGCCGGGGGTACTTGGCCGCCTGAGACGTGAGACCTGCAATCGCAAACCCTGGGAGGATATTATGCGAAAGCACTTACTGACGACGACAGCAGGCTTACTGCTGGCAATGACCGCATCGGCCTATGCCGGCATGGATGAGGCCAAGACATTCCTCGACAAGGAGGTCGGCGATCTCTCGACGCTTTCCCGCGCTGACCAGGAAAAGGAAATGCAGTGGTTCGTCGATGCCGGCAAACCCTTCGCCGGCATGGATATCAAGGTCGTCTCCGAAACGCTGACGACGCATGAATATGAATCGAAGGTGCTGGCGCCCGCCTTCACCGCGATCACCGGCATCAAGGTCACCCATGACCTGATCGGCGAAGGCGACGTGGTCGAAAAGCTGCAGACGCAGATGCAGTCGGGCGAAAACATCTATGACGCCTATGTCAACGATAGCGACCTCATCGGCACCCATTGGCGGTACCAGCAGGCCCGCAGCCTGACTGACTGGATGGCCAAAGAAGGCAAGGATGTCACCAATCCTGGCCTCGATCTCGACGACTTCATCGGCACCAAATTCACGACCGCGCCGGACAAAAAGCTCTATCAGCTTCCCGACCAGCAGTTCGCAAACCTCTACTGGTTCCGCTACGACTGGTTCAACGACGAAAAGAACAAGGCTGACTTCAAGGCGAAATACGGCTACGACCTCGGCGTTCCCGTCAACTGGTCTGCCTATGAGGACATTGCCGAATTCTTCACCGGTCGTGATGTGAACGGCAAGAAGGTCTTCGGACATATGGACTATGGCAAGAAGGACCCGTCGCTCGGCTGGCGCTTCACCGATGCCTGGCTGTCGATGGCCGGCAATGGCGACAAGGGCCTGCCAAACGGCCTTCCGGTCGATGAATGGGGGATCAAGGTTGACGAGAATTCGCGTCCGGTCGGCTCGTGCGTTGCACGCGGCGGCGATACCAACGGTCCGGCTTCCGTCTATTCGATCGCGAAATATCTCGATTGGATCAAGGCCTACGCTCCGCCGGAGGCAGGCGGTATGACCTTCTCCGAATCCGGCCCGGTGCCGGCGCAGGGTGCGGTCGCCCAGCAGATCTTCTGGTACACGGCCTTCACCGCCGACATGGTCAAGCCCGGCCTGCCGGTCATGAACGATGACGGCACACCGAAGTGGCGCATGGCTCCGAGCCCGCACGGCGTCTACTGGAAGGATGGCATGAAGCTCGGCTATCAGGACGTCGGCTCCTGGACGCTGATGAAGTCGACGCCTGACGACCGCGCCAAGGCCGCATGGCTCTATGCGCAGTTCGTCACCTCGAAGACCGTGGACGTGAAGAAGAGCCATGTCGGCCTCACCTTCATCCGCGAATCCACCATTCGCGACAAGAGCTTCACGGAACGTGCGCCGAAGCTCGGTGGCCTGATCGAGTTCTACCGCTCGCCGGCTCGTGTTCAGTGGTCTCCGACAGGCACCAACGTTCCTGACTATCCGAAGCTCGCGCAGCTGTGGTGGCAGGCGATCGGCGACGCTGCTTCCGGCGCAAAGACCGCGCAGGAAGCAATGGACTCGCTGTGCGGCGAACAGGAAAAGGTGCTGCAGCGCCTGGAACGCGCCAAGGTACAGGGCGATATCGGCCCGAAACTCGCCGAGGAGCATGATCTCGCCTATTGGAACGCGGACGCGGTGAAAAAGGGCAACCTTGCGCCGCAGCTGAAGGTCGAGAACGAGAAGGAAAAGCCCATCACCGTCAATTATGACGATCTCGTCAAGAGCTGGGCCGACGCCAAGAAGTAGGCGTCAAACCGGCCGGGCGCTGTGGCGCCCGGCCATTCCTTGATTCTCCATAATAATAACGGGGGCAGAGCTGCCGTTCCGGCGGAACGATGGCTGCTGCGCAGGAAACAGATGTCATGAGCGGCCATATCCTTGCCATCGACCAGGGCACGACATCGTCACGAGCCATAGTTTTCGACCCTCAGATGCGGATCGCATCGTCGGCTCAGACGGAGATCACCCAACATTTCCCGCAGACCGGCTGGGTGGAGCACGATGCGAACGAAATCTGGGACACGGTGCTTTCGACGGCCCGTGATGCCCTGGCAAAGAGTGGCGCAGCCCCTGGCGCAATTGCTGCCATCGGCATCACCAATCAGCGGGAAACGACCGTCGTCTGGGAAAAAGCCACCGGCCGGCCGCTCCACAAGGCAATCGTCTGGCAGGACCGGCGCACGGCGGAAATGTGCGACCGGCTGAAAGTCGATGGCTATGAAAAGCTCTTCACCGCCAAGACCGGCCTGCTTCTCGATCCCTATTTTTCCGGCACGAAGCTGCGCTGGCTGCTCGACAATGTCGAGGGGCTGCGTGCCCGTGCCGAAGTCGGAGAAGTCTGTTTCGGTACCATCGACAGCTGGATCATCTACAAGCTGACCGGCGGGCGGACGCATGTCACCGATGCGACCAACGCCTCGCGAACCCTGCTTTACAATATCGCCGAGAACCGTTGGGACGACGAGCTTCTCGAGATCCTGCGCATCCCGCGGGCGCTTTTGCCCGAGGTCAAGGACAGTGCCGATGATTTTGGCACGGTCGATCCTGATATCTTCGGCGCGGCGATCCCGATCCTCGGGGTTGCTGGCGACCAGCAGGCGGCGACAATCGGCAATGCCTGTTTCGAACCGGGCATGGTGAAATCGACCTACGGCACCGGCTGTTTTGCGCTCCTGAATACCGGTGACGATCGCGTGCACTCGAAGAGCCGGCTGCTCACCACCATCGCCTACCGTTTGAACGGCAAGACCACTTACGCGCTGGAAGGGTCGATCTTCATTGCCGGTGCTGCCGTGCAGTGGCTGCGTGACGGTCTCGGCATTATCGGGAAGGCATCGGAAACCGGTGCTCTGGCTGACAGAGCCGATCCACAGCAAAGGGTCTATGTGGTGCCCGCCTTCACCGGCCTCGGCGCTCCCTACTGGGATCCGGAGGCGCGGGGCGCGATTTTCGGCCTGACGCGCAACAGCGGCCCGGCGGAACTGGCGCGCGCCGTCCTGGAATCGGTCGCCTACCAGACGCTCGACCTGCTGGTGGCGATGCGCAGCGATTGGGGCGACCATCCGATCGAAACGGTCCTGCGCGTCGATGGCGGCATGTCGGCCTCCGAATGGACCATGCAGCATCTCGCCAACATTCTCTCAAGTCCCGTCGACCGGGCGGCGACCTTGGAGACGACAGCGCTCGGTGCAGCCTGGCTTGCCGGATCGAAGGCCGGTGTCTGGCCGGACCGGAAGGAGTTCGCACGCGCCTGGACGAGCGACCGTAGCTTTGAGCCCGATATGACTGACGTAGACAGGCAGGCGAGAATTGTCGGCTGGCGCAACGCGATTGCGCGAACGCTCAGCACGGTGACCTGACCTAGGCGGACCACCACCGTAGAGAAAGAGCCGGGCGGTGTCAGGCCGCCCGGTTCATCGATCTATCTATTGCCCGTCTCAAGCGTCGAGCCGGTTCTGTGTCTGTCGGTCGAAGAAATGCACCTTCGGGGTCGCAAAGGACAGCTTGATCCGCTGTTCGGGTGTAAGGTTCACACGCTCGCGCACAACCCAGGTGAGTTCCTTTCCCTCGACCTCGACGGCGACATGGGTTTCCGAACCGGTCGGCTCGATGACCTTCACGATCGCTTCGACGCCGCCCTCATCGCCACCAAGCGAAATATCCTCCGGTCGGATGCCGAGCGTCAGCGACTTGCCCGCCGAATTCTCTGGCGCTTGCAAGAGTTTGACGCGCGCGCCGCCGGGAAGAGCGAGGCTCGGGCTACCGGAATTCTCAAGCGTGCCCTCGAGGAAATTCATTGCCGGTGAGCCGAGGAAACCGGCGACGAAGATATTGCGCGGCCGGTCGTAGAGTTCGAGCGGGCTGCCGATCTGTTCGACGTGGCCGCCCTGCAGCACGACGATCTTGTCGGCCATGGTCATGGCCTCGATCTGGTCATGCGTGACATAGACGATCGTCGTCTTCAGGCGCTGATGCAGCGCCTTGATCTCCGCCCGCATCTTGACGCGCAGCTTCGCGTCGAGGTTCGACAGCGGCTCGTCGAAGAGGAAGACCTTCGGATCGCGAACGATGGCACGGCCCATGGCGACGCGCTGGCGCTGGCCGCCCGAAAGCTGCGCTGGCTTGCGTTCCAGCAGCGGCTGCAGACCGAGGATCGCGGCGGCTTCCGCCACCTTCCTGTCGATCTCCGGCCGCTTGGCGCCGGCCAGTTCCAGGGCAAAACCCATGTTCTGGGCGACCGTCATCTGCGGATAGAGCGCGTAGTTCTGAAAGACCATGGCGATATCACGGTCCTTCGGCTGCAGATTGTTGACGACGCGCCCGTCGATACTGATCTTGCCGGCGCTGATCTCCTCAAGACCGGCGATCATGCGCAAGAGCGTGGACTTGCCGCAGCCGGACGGGCCGACGAGGATGACGAACTCGCCATCGGCAATCTCGACATCGATGCCGTGGATGATGTCGACCGAACCGAAGGATTTCTTGACTTTGTTGATGCTCAATCCGGACATGGGGGCTCCTTCTATCCTTAGCGCTTCCTGCGCACGCGCAGCGCCTGATGCGGCTTGCGCGGCAGTTTGACGCCGAAAGCAGCATCAGGCTTGCCGCCGCGCACGATCGCGCCGTGACGGGTCGGATGCGGGACGGGTGCGGCGACCTTCTCGGCCGGCGTGATCGTCATCTCCCAGGTGTCGATGACATCGACATCGTAATTGTCGTCGTCGAGCGGCAGGCCTGATGACCAGATGACGGGCTGGTGCTCGCCGAGATAGATCAGCCGGAAATCACCGTCACCGTCCCGTGCGCCCGAGACGCGCGACCAGGGCCATTCGCCGATGACGCCGAGCGGCTCCAACCCGTGCTTCACATCCGCTTCGAGCAGATCGCGCAGGAAGCCGATGCGCTTCCAGGCCTCGCCACGCAACTCACCGCCCTTGGCCCACCAGATCAGGTCCTCGGGATGCGAATAGGTCTCGCCGTGGCCGGCATAACCGCCGCGCGCCATGGTGATCCAGTAGCGATGAACCAGTTCCTGCGCCGAAAGATTGCCCCAGGACTGCAGGATGTCGCCCTCATATTCCGGCTCGTCGTTGACGACCGGCTTGCCATAGGCGTTGCGCCATTCCTGCGTGCGCTTGACGTCGGGGTTCTGGATGCAGGTATGGGTGACCCAGGGCTTGCGATGATCGAAATTCGCCGTCACGTCGCCATTATGGATCGAGCGCAGGTGCTGGTAGGGATCGTTTTCTTCCAGGATATGGAAGTAGCGGTCCCACTGCTCCATCGGCTTGGTATCGATCAGGAAGTCATATTCATTGGCAAGCGACCACCAGACATTCCGGTAAGCAGAAAGCCGCGCCGCGAGATAGGCGACATAGCGGAAATCCTGCTCGGCCGACATGTCGGCATAGCCCCAGCGGTCATAGGGGTGAAAGATGATGATATCGGCCTCGATGCCGAGCGCGCAAAGGGCTGCCACCTGCCGGTCGAAATGTTGGAAGAGGGCAGGGTTCGGCCGGTCGAAATCCTCCCTGCCGTCAGCGCCTTTTTCGAAGCAGGCATGCAGGGGCTCGTTGACGTTATAAGGATAGTCCTTCGGGAAGACGCCCATGCGGATCTTGTTGAAGCGGGTTTTCTTCAGCGTCTCCAGTGTCTGGTTCTGCATCTCCAGCGGCTGATGCGTCCAGGCATAGCAGGTCGTGCCGAAGGAGAAGAAGGGCGTGCCGTCGGCATAGCCGAAATGGAACTTGTTGCGCACGCGCACCGGCCCATGATTGCCTTTCGACGGCGCGGCTGCTGTAAACGAACCCGTCTTGCCGCCGAGTGCCGACGTCTTTGAGCGCGTCTTGAAGGACCATTCGCCCTCGACGTCGGGCATGAAGCGGATACGATAGGTGCCGTTGCCGTCATAAAAGCCCGGCACGCGGACCTCGCGGCTCTTGTGCGTGAACACGGCATCGAATGCCACGTCGAGATAGGGATTGCCTTCGGACGGGCCGGCAAAGGCCGCTTCGAACACGCCCCATTTTTCGACTGCTGCATCGGACATTCTGTCTCTCCTCGTAAACAAGATTTCGGTATCAGCCCTTGACGGCCCCGGAGGTCAGTCCGGACACGAAGTAGCGCTGGAACATGAGATAGACGATCGTCGCCGGTAGCACGGTCATGACGATCGCGGCGTTGAGCTGGCCGTAATTGCTGGAAAACTGACCCTGGAACGACATGAGGCCGAGCGGCAGGGTCCACATGTGCTGGTCCTGCAAAAGGACAAGCGCCATGGCGAATTCGTTCCAGGTGGAGACGAAGTCGAGGATCAGCAAGGCGGCGAGAACCGGCAGGCAGACGGGCAGGAAGATCCGCCGGAAAATGGTGAAATGCGTCGCGCCATCGATGAGGGCCGCTTCCGACAGCTCCTTCGGAATGCCCTTGAAGAAGCCGTGCAGGATGAAGACCTGATAGGGAACGCCGAAGGCGATATAGGGCAGGATGACGCCCGGATAGGTGTCGATCAATCCGAAGGAATTCACCAGCGTGAAGAGCGGTGCGAGCATCACCTGGAAGGGGATCATCGTGCCGAAAACGACGAGCAGCAGGAGCGCCTTGCTGATCTTAAGCTTGATCTTGGCAAGCGCGTAGGCGGCCATTGCCGACAGAGCGAGGCCGAGCGGCACCTTGATGACGGTGATGATGACGCTGTTGAAGAAGGAACTGGCGAAATTGCCGCGGCTCCAGGCGTCGGCGTAGTTTTGAAAGGCGAGTTCGGTCGGCGGCATGAAGGCGCCGGTGCTGGTGACCGCGGCCGGCGTCTTCAGCGAGGTGAAGACGATGAAGACGAAGGGTGCTACCCAGATCAGCGCGACAAGGACGAGGGCGATCCACAAGCCGATTAGGATGGGATCGCGCTTCAGGCGAAGGGGCTTGGTATCGATGTCGAGATCATCGGCTTGCGCTCCGAGAACTGTCACGATTCGACCTCCTCATGCTTTTGCGTCCAGCGCAGATAGGGGATGACGATCGCCATGGTGATCAAAAGCAGCACCACCGAGATCGCCGCACCACGGCCGAAATCGAAGATCTGCATGGCCTGGGTGAAGGCCCAGAGTGCCAGCATCTGGGTCGACTGGGCGGGACCGCCGCCAGTCAGGCCATAGACGATGTCGAAGGCCTTCAGCGACGAGATGATGGAGAGAACCAGAACGATGGTGATGGTGGGTCGCAAGGCCGGCAGCGTAACATGCTTGAAGACGGCCCAGCGACCGGCGCCATCGATGCGGGCGGCTTCCACCAGCGTCTGCGAGACGTTCTGGAGGCCTGCCAGGAAGAGCACCATCGAGAAGCCGACGGTCTGCCAGAGATAGGCGATGAAGACGGAATAAAGCGCGATATCCTTGTTGCCGAGCCAGTCCTTGATCCAGGTCTGCATGCCCCAGGAGGTCAGCATCTGGCTGAACAGGCCGAAGAAGGGATCGTACATCCACTTCCACATGGTGGCGACGGCGATCGGCGCAATGATGACGGGCAGGTAGAAGATGGCGCGCAGGCTGTTGCGGCCAAAAATCTTCTGGTTGAGGCTGAGCGCCAAGAGCAGCCCGACCAGCGGCGGGAAGACCAGGCTCATCAGCGTCCAGATCACGGTATTCCGAAAAGCGACCCAGAAGACCGGATCGCGCGTGAAGATCGCCGTATAATTCGCGAGGCCGACGAAGGGCCGTTGCGGATCGAGCCCGTTCCACTTCTGGAAGCTGATAATAACCACGTTCAGCATCGGGTAGAGCGCGAAGATCGCGTAGATGGCCAGAGCCGGGACGAGCAGGATGAAGGCCTGCACGCGTGGATCATGAGTTGTTTGGCGCAATGACATGCTCACCTCCGGGCGGGACGTTGCCCCTGCCGGTCTTGCGAATGCGGCGCCAGCCGACCGACATTGTGTCGGCCAGCCGGCGTCTCGGGAGGAGTTAGGTTCTACCGGCGATGAAGGCCTGCATCTGCTTGGCTGCTGCGGCCGGCTCGATACTGCCGGAGGCAACATCGTTGATGACGCGGAAATATTCCGTCGTCACGTCAAGCGGAAAGGCCTGGTCGCCGTTCATGTAGATCTTGCTGTAGGTCTTGAAGATATCCAGCCACTCGGCTTCCAGAGGCTTCTGGTTGGTGTACTGGACATTCTTGTTGACCGAGATCGAGCTGATCTGGCCGACGAGATCCTGCTGCACCTTCGTCGACAGGAAATAGTCGATGAATTTCGCAGCCATGTCCGGGTTCTTGGTCTTGGTGCTGATGTAGTTGTACTCAGCGAAACCGTAGAGACGGTTGGTGTTGGTCGGGAAGGGGAAGATCCCGTAATCGTCGAGATTGACGCCGCTGCCGGAAAGCTGGCCGACCAGCCAGTCGCCTTCCAGCATCATCGCCGCGCGACCGGCGGTGAAGAGACTATAGGATTGCTTGTTGTCGATGCCCATGAAAGGCTGCAGCGTATAGTCCTTCGTCCACTTGGCGAATTCGGTGAACGCGTCGGTGGCGCAGGGCTCCTTCGACCAGTCGAGCTTCATCAGCTTCAGCTGGTCGTGCTTTTCGGGCCCGCATTTGGTTTCCAGGATCACATCCATCAGGCGCATGACGTGCCAGTTGACTGTGCCGCCGAAGGTGAAGCCAGGAATGCCGGCTGCCTTCAGCTTGTCGGCTGCTGCCAGAAGCTCGTCATAGGTCTTCGGCTCTTCGGTGATGCCGGCCTGCTGGAAGAGCTTCTTGTTGTAATAGACGGCCTCACCCTTGAAGGTGAAGGGCGTGCCTTGCTTGCCGCCCGGATAGAGATCGGCAAAGGCAGCCGCAGAGGGAAGCAGCTCGTCGTTCCACTTGTATTCGGTGTAGTATTTGTCGAGCGGCAGCGACAGGCCGGCCTTCACATATTCGCCGCCGAGGCCAAGGCCTGCCCAGCTGAAATAGATGTCCGGGCCGCGGTTGGAACCGGCAGCGACGCGCAGCGCCGTCTTGTGCTCGTCGACGGCGCGCTGGACGATCTCGATATGGGTTCCGGGGTTTGCCGCTTCGAAGTCGCTCGCAACCTTCTTCAGTGCCACGTTGGCGGCATTGTTGTCGAAGTTCAGCGTCCAGAGCGTGATGTCCTCAGCCTTGACGGGGGTGACCGCAATAGCCGCAATTGCGATGGCGGCCATGCATGAAGACTTCAATTTTGCAGAAAGCGTCAGCATTACGTCCTCCTCTTGTAAGCTGGAGCCTTTCTTGCCGGATGCTCATTGACATGTCAACTGGTATGATGAGCTAACCATGGAGAGTCTGCTCACATTTCTTTCAGTGGGTGTTGCAGATGAAAGAAATGCCCGGTCGGCAAGCGAGGCCTTACCGGCGCGACAGCGGCCGAATGCGACAAGGCTAGCGGCGCCCGTTGGCGTTCGGGTCGATGAGACGACCGATGATTTACCGGTTAATCGGCGAGGCGAATGGCCGTCGTCGCGAAGGCACCAAGGGTCACGCTTCCCCCCTGTGAAGCCGATCTGAAGGCCGCAATATCGACGCTTCGCTCCTCTGCGGCCAGATTGACGATATGCAGTATCGCAGTTGATGACTGCCGGGATACGAAAGCCAACAGCTCTGCCGGACGCGAAGAAACACAGCCGCTCCAGGCCGATCCGGCAAGGTCGGCCAGCAGCTTCACCACGTTAAAGAGCGGCCTGTTGCCGCCTTCTTCCGTTGGTTCTGCCTTACCGGCAACCAGGCCGAAGGGGCCGGTCGGCGCTGCGAGCGTCAGGCATTCGAGATCGGCGTCCAGCACGCGGATAGCATAACCGAGCGCAAACGCTTCCGCGAAGCGGCCATTGTGGCGTGGATCGCGGTTTGCCATCGGAATGCGGCCGCCGGCGGGATTATCCATCGTGCGGCTGCCATAGGGGTTTTGCCGCATGGGAATGGTCGATGGACCGATCCGGTAGGGCTTGTCGCCATAGATGGCGCGTACCGAGCCCGTGATGAAGGGCAGCGCTTCCAGTGTCTGCATGACGCTCAGATCATCGGCGGCATGGACGATCGGGTTGGTGCAGTGGCTGATAAAACCGAGGCGATCGGCCGGCACGCGCTTGCGGTTGAGCTCGGTGAAGTAGCTCAGCATGCCGCCGCCGATGCGAATACCGGCAAAGGCCTCGTGCGCTGCGGCATAGATCTCTTCAAGCGGTGGGCATTCCGGCCACTTGCTGCCCGGAGGCGTCGACTGCCGGTCGACGGAGGGGGAGATCATGATGGCATTGGGGCGGAAACCCGCAGCCTGCATCTGCTTGGCAATTTCGGCAGTTTCGGATGCTGGCGACTGCTCGCAGGGCAGGGCGATCTCCAGCGTCGACCGTCCGCGGTGAAGCGCGGCAATCGCGGCAAAATCCTGCAATGCTTCGGCGCCATGCCCGGCATTTGGGTCGAAGTGGAAAAGCAATTCCTGCGGGGCAATCCCGGAAAGCAGATCACGGGCCGCAAGCACGGCCTTGGCTTCATCAGGCGCGACGATCAGGCCAATGGCCGGCATGGTGCCGCTGTGCTCACCCGGTTCTAACTGGATGGCGCCAGCAGCCGAGCCGGCGGCTGATATCTGTCCGCTTCGGGTGTCGCGGATGGAAAGGACGATCCTCTGCCGCACCGGTTCGTTGGCGGCGATCTGGTAGGGCCAGGGAAGCGCCAGCGGGCGCACATAGGTCTTGTAGGAGGCATCCGACCAGTTGCGCTGGTCTTCCATCTCGAATGTATCGCCTTCCATACGGCATTCGGCTGAAACGCCCGGCAGCACCTGATGGGTGATCGCCCGCATATCCTTGAAGGGCTGCCAGGGGTCGATCCGGTCGGGAAAGCGCGTCTCGTTCACGCGACCATCGACATGCTCGACCTTGGCCGGGCTTCCGGCAATGCCGACGATCGGGTGCAGGATGCAGAAGCCGCAGCGATTGGTCTCGAAACCGGTCGGCGAGAGCGCTCCGGCTTCGAAGATCAGTTCATGCTCGGTTGCCGCAATATGCACGGAAATGGCAAGCCTGTTATCCTCGGGTCCCTTGCAATGGGCGACATAGCGGACGGAAAAGGCGCCGTTGCCCTGCTCGACCCAGAGATCCTCGATCCGGGGGTGATAGGTCCCCCAGTCGCGGTCGCGCACCAGATAGGAGACGGCACGCAGCACCTCGATACCGTCATAGCGGATCGTGCGCAGATTGCCGTTGGCAAGACCGGCCGAGAGGCGCCCGGCGGTCAGGCGGGCCGGATGCTCTTCGGCCTCATGCGTGCCGTAGAGGGCGAAGGCGTCCGTGGTCATCTCAGCATTGCCTCCACGTCGATCGTCTTGCCGGACGCGGCACTGTCATAGGCCGCTTCGACAAGGGCAAAGGTCTTGAGATTGTCGGCGCCGGACGTCGCGGGCTCGCCGCCATTTTTCAACCGGTCGACCCAGTGCTTCTGGATTGCATAGACGCTTTCCTGAATATTGTGCCAGGGCCGAGAGGCCCAGGAGAGCAGCTGCGGCGAGGCATCGGTGACGACTGTGCCGGCAGCATTGGTCACTTCGAGCCGATAGCCGGCCGAAAGGCGGATCGTGCCATCGGTGCCGTCGAGCTCGATCAGCGTTTCCGGGAAGGGCTCGGTGCCAAGCTTCGTCGCATAGCTGACGTCGACGATGGAGGTCGCGCCGCTTTCATGGTCGAGCAGGATCGTCGCCACATCCTCGCCCTTGATCTTTGGGTTGACGCGCTTTGTACGCGCCGTCAGCGTGTTGACGTCGCCGAGGATGAAGCGGGCAATATCCAGCGTGTGGATGCCGAGATCTTCGATGATGAAGCGTTCGCCTTCGGCGAGATAGGGCTGACCGGAAAATACGTCATAGCCGGAGCGGAATGAGAAACGGCCCCAGAAGGGTATGCCGATTGCCTTGTTGTCCAAGAGCCGGCGCACCGTCTGGATCGGCGTCTGCCAGCGGAAATTCTCGTGCACCATCAGCGGAATGCCGGCCTTCCGGCAGGCTTCGACCATCGCCTTGGCATCGGCAAGCGTCTTGGCGAAGGGTTTTTGGCAGATGGCCGGGATCTTGTGGCTGGCCGCCATTTCCACCAACGTCCGGTGGCTCTGGACCGTGGTGGCGATATCGACGAAATCGAAGCCGCCATCGGCAAACATGGCAGCCGCATCCGTATAGCGCCTGTTAATGCCGAACTGGTCGCCGACGATCTTCAGCCGCTCCGGATCGCGGTCGCAGATTGCCACGATCGTGGCACCATCAACATCCTTCCATGCGTGCAGCTGATTGATCGCAAAGAAGCCGCAACCGATCAAAGCACCTTTCACGTCAGTCATTTCAACCTGCCTTTGCCATCTGCATGAGGGTCACGCGCTGCTGCAGCCGACGCTGCGCCTGGTCTACGACGACGGCGATGATGATCACCAGACCCTTGATGACCATCTGCCAGAACGAGGAAACCCCCATCATCACGAGGCCGTCGGAAAGAATGCCGATCACAAACGCGCCGATGATCGTGCCCCCGATCGTACCGCGCCCGCCAGACATCGAGGTGCCGCCGAGCACGGCTGCGGCAATCGCGTTGAGTTCGAAGCTTTCGCCCGTTGCCGGATGCGCGGCCATCAGCTCCGAGGAGATGACGATGCCGACGATCGCGGCGCACAGGCCGGAGAACATGTAGACGAAGATCTTGACCAGATCCACGCGGATGCCCGACATGCGGGCGGCGCGCTCATTGCCGCCGACGGCGAAGATGTGTCGCCCGATCGGCGTCGAGCGCGCCACATAGGCGGCAACGAGCGCCAGCACGATCAGGATCCAGATCGATACCGGCAGGCCAAGAACGCGGCCCGCACCGAAGAAATCGAAGCCGGTCGTCGCATATTCCGGCCGGCCGACAAGGTTCGGAAAGGTCTGGCCGTCGGAGGAGAGCAGCGCCAGGCCGCGGGCGACATAGAGCGTGCCGAGTGTGGCGATGAAGGGCGCGACATTGAGCTTGGTGATCAAGAGGCCGTTGATCAGGCCGATGAAGAGGCCGATTGCCAGCGTGATCAGCACGATCTCGACGAGGTTGAAATAGACCGTATAGCCGATCGGCAGTTCGATGCCATAAAGGATCAACCCGCCGGCGACCATGCCGCACAGGCCGACGATCGAGCCGACCGAGAGGTCGATACCGCCGGTGATGATGACGAAGGTCATGCCCATCGCCAGGAAGGCGTTCAGCGCCACATGTTTCGACATCAGGATCATATTTGCGGTCGAGGTGAAGTTCGGCGCGAAGATCGAGAAGAAGATGATGACGGCAAAGAGCGCGATGAAGGTTCGAAGCTTCATTAGCGTCAAGAGGAAGGAGCCGTTCGCGCTCTTTGGCGCGGAAGTGGATGCGGTAGCCGCCGTCATGACGCGAGTTTCCCTTGATGTTCGTGCCCCTTGGCGGAGGCCGCGATAATGGCCTCTTCCGTTGCTTGCGCGCGGTCGAAGACGGCGATGAGATGGCCGTTGCTGAGCACCGCGATGCGATCGGAAAGCGCCATGACCTCTTCGAGATCGGATGTTGAAAACAGGATGGCGAGGCCATTGGCGGCAAGCCGGCGCATGGTGCGGAAAACATCCGCCTTGGCGCCGACATCGATGCCGCGGCTCGGCTCGTCCATCAGCAGAACCTTCGGATTGGTCATCAGCGCCTTACCGATGACAACCTTCTGCTGGTTGCCGCCGGACATCGAGGTCACCTCGAAGTCCGGGTTCGGTGCCTTGATGGAGAGATCGCGGATCGCCTCGACGATGGCGTTCTTCTCGGCCTTGGCATTGATATGGAAGAGGCGCGTGAAGCGGCCGAGGCTCGCAAGCGTCAAGTTGGATGCGATCGAGAGGACCTGCACCAGGCCCTCGCGCTGCCGGTCCTCGGGAATGAGGGCGAGACCCCGGCGGATGCGCCGCGTGGTGTCGCGCGCCCGTACTTCCTTGCCGTCGATGAAGATCTTGCCGGTCGAGTGCGTATGGCGGCCGATGACGCATTCGAAAAATTCGCTGCGCCCGGCGCCCATCAGCCCGTAAATGCCGAGGATCTCGCCTGCCTTGACCGACAGTGAGACATTATCGACCGCAAGCCCGCCGGTCTGGCGCGGGAGGCTGATATTTTCGGCGCGGAACATTTCCTTGCCGAGCGCATGATCCTCGGATTTCGCAAAATCCTTGGCATCCGAGCCGATCATCGAACGCACGATCCAGCGGGTGTCGATATCCCTGACCATGGCATGGCCGGTAATCTGCCCGTCGCGCAGCACGGTGATGTAATCGCCGATCCGCATCAGCTCTTCGAGGCGATGCGAGATATAGACGATCGCGACCCCTTGCGCCTTCAACTCGCCGATCACCTTGAAGAGGATCTCGACTTCGGCTGCCGACAGCGCCGATGTCGGCTCGTCCATGATGAGGATGCGGGCATTCAGCGACATCGCCTTGGCGATCTCGACAAGCTGTTGCTGACCGATAGGCAGGTCCTCGACCATGGTCTCGGCATCGATGCCGGCATCGAGACGCCCAAGGAATTCGTTGGCCTTGCGAACCTGTTCCTTATGGTCGATGCCGAGCACGCCGCGGGTCAGTTCGCGCGTCGCAAAGATGTTTTCGGCAACCGACATGTTGGCGAAGAGATTGAGCTCCTGGAAGATCATGCCGATGCCATGCGCCTGCGCATCGGCGGGGCTGGCGAAGGAAACGGTTTCGCCGTCCAGAATGATATTCCCGAGTGTCGGCCGTTCGACGCCGGCGATGATCTTCATCAGCGTCGATTTGCCGGCACCGTTTTCGCCGACCAGCACGTTGACGGCGCCGCGGCGCAGCTCGAGATTGGCACGCTTGACGGCGACGATGCCGGAATAGACCTTCGACACGTCGTCGAGGCGCAGGATGATCTCGTCCTTTGGAGCCTCGGCGATAGTCATGGTGCCACCTTCAGCGCCGAAGGGGTCACGAGCGGCAGATCGCTGCCCGACGGTAGCGGGAAAGCGCCGGTCACGGTCACCGTCTTGCCGACCAGGCCGTCGCGCGGGATCGCCGACAGGAAGGCGCCATTGGCCTTCTCATTGAAGGACTTGCCGAACTGTGCCCATTCGATCTGGTTCTTGAACTCGTTGAAATTGACGAAATCCAGCGTGTCGCGCAGCGCCGTGCCACGAATGGCAGGCCCGATCTGTACTTTTGCGTCGGCTTTGCCGTCGCCATTGGCATCGACATCGAGCGTCGCCGCCCGCGAGGCGGTATCGGCGGCAACGACCTTGCCGCTGAACTTGACGGCATAGGTCCAGGGCGAGCTCGCCTGCTTGTGCGGATTGCCGTATTTCTCGCCGGCCTGGTCGGGGCTCGAAGCGGCAAGTGCTGCGACATCCTTCAGCTCGCCGGCGCGCTTTTCATAATAGGGCACGACTTGCGGCTGCCAAATGGCATCGACCTTGGCATTCGGATCGAAAGCGCTCTTTGCCGCCGCTGCGGCTTTTTCTTCCGCAGTCGGCGTCTTGATGATCTTGCAGCCGGGCAAAGCCGCCGCGACAAGCGCGGCGATCAGGGCGCCCCTGATCCTCAACATGCGATAAACCTCGAAATGAAAGAGAATAGGCTGCAGGGAGCGCGGTCTCCCGCGCTCCCTGCAGCAGTCGGTCCGCCTTACTTTGCGATGGCAAAGGTCTCGAGCTTGCCCGCATTGTCGGCATTGATGAGGACGCAGTCCATGAGCTGCTTTTCTTCCTTCGGTGCCGTCTTGTTCTTGATATAGGCATCAGCCTGCTCGACAGCCATCTGGGCCTGCGCATAGGCCGGCTGCAGCACGGTTGCCTTGATGCCGCCTGATTTGATGGAGTCGCGCACATCGTTGGAACCGTCGAAACCGACGACGATCACGTCCTTGCGGCCGGCAGCCTGAAGAGCGGCGATTGCGCCCATGGCCATCGTATCATTGCCGGAGATGACGCCCTTGATATCAGGGTTTGCCTGCAGGATGGTTTCCATCTTGGCGTAGGCTTCCGTCTGGCTCCAGTTGGCCGACTGCTTGGCGACAGACTTCAGATCAGGATAGTCGTCGATGACGTCATGATAGCCCTGCGAGCGGATGCCGGCATTGGTGTCCGACTCTTTACCGACGAGCTCGACATAATTGCCCTTCTCACCCATGAGCTTGACGAATTCCTGCGCGCCGAGCTGGGCGCCCTGATAGTTGTTCGACACGATCTGGGCGACGGCAACGCCGGTCGCATTGATTTCGCGGTCGATGAGGAAGGAGGGGATGCCGGCATCCTTGGCCTTCTTGACGGCGGCAACTGAAGCATCGGCGCCGGCATTGTCGAGGATGATCGCCTTGGCGCCGCGGCCGATGGCGGTATCGATCATTTCCGACTGCTTGTTGGCGTCGTCGTCATGGGTCATGACGAGCGCCTCATAGCCAAGCTCCTTGGCCTTGGCTTCGGCGCCGACGGCTTCCGCCTTGAAGAAGGGGTTGTCGTGGGCCGGCGTGATGATGGCGATCAGGTCAGCCGAAAAGGCCGGCATCGCAACACCAAGCGACAGGGCACCGGCGAAGGCTGCAAGGGTCAGTCTACGGGTAAGCTTCATGGTTTCTCCTCCCAGGTTTGACGCATGGCCGAACCAATCCCGGTTCGGTTCAATCCATGCGAAATCGAAAACCGGCCCGTCTTCAAAGTCCCCCCGGGCCGGCAAGGCGGCAAGGCCCGAGCCCTGCCGCGGCAGTATCAGGTGATGCGCCGGATGCTGTCGGCGATCTCCTGAGGTTCGAAGACCTTCTTCCAATCGTCGCGCATAAGGGCCGGAATGCCGAACTCGATTGCCTTGTTGCAGGCATCTGAGAACACGCCGTCGACTTCCTTGAAGATGACGGCGCCGAGCACGTTCATATGCCCGAGCAGAAAGTCGCGGGCGGCTTCCGCCGGAACACCGCGGGCGACACATTCGTCCATCGCCTGGCGCATGATGACGAGCAGCGAGGCGCAGACGGTTTCCGAAAGGCCGGGCTCCAGCATCGCCATCTGCTCGACCGTGACGCGATGCGAGCGCATGACCGGCGCCCAGATCACCTTGGCGATCTCTTCGCCGAGGCCGTATGCGCTTTCCGGGCCCTGCATCAGGGCGGAGACGATATGCTGCTTGGCAAAGAGGCCGCCGAAATGGTCCTTCTTCGCCTGCATCTCCGTCTCGTCGTTGAAGATCGGCGGATGGCAGGGATGGGTGACGAAATAGGTAAGATCGTCACGATCAGGCAGATGGCCGGCAAAGGGGGCTGCCGCGTCGAGAGCGACGACCATCGTGCCGGGCTTCAGCTTGTCAACGATACCAGCTGCAACCTTGCCGATCGCGGTATCCGGTACGGCGAGGATCACGACGTCAGCACCGTCGAGTGCGGCATCGGCCGGCGTGCAATCGATGCCGAGATCGTTCTTCAGGCGCGCCTTGCCGGCATCGCTGACCTCGACATGGCGAACATCAAAACGGGAACCTTTGAGATTTTTGGCCAGCCGGTATCCCATTTTTCCGCCGGCGCCAAAGAGGGCAATTGCAGTCATGTTTCCTCACCTTCATATGCGGGATTGGTATCGTAACTGGTATGATGAGTCAATCACCATCCCATTATCGTTCGCGGACGGAGTCACCCGGTTGCATCATGCCTTCCGTCCATCCCGGATCTGCGCGAAATAACCGTCGGCGCCGACCTGCCCGCCCTTCAGCGCAATCTGCAGCCCGTCCGTCGGCGCGTAGCCGCCATGGGCGGTGCAGAGCGGCGAACCGGGGGTCTGCGGCAGCGGCAAGAGGGTCGTCAGTGCATCGACGCGCAATTCCTTCAGCGCATGGCTCGACGTGTCGCCGCCGGCGATGACGGCGCGCGAAAGCCCTTCGGTTTGGACAAGGCGGCGCAGGATGGTTCCGAGCGCGCGACCCAGCCGATGGCGGGCGCCAGGCAACTGGTCGATATCGGTACCGCGATCGGCCGAGGGTCCAAGGGCGGTGTGCAGGATGACGCTGCGGCCGGCTTTCAGGGCGGCAAGGCCTGCGGCGACCGCGACGTCAAGTGCCGCCTCGGCATTGGTGCCGACCAGTGCCAGGGGATCGAGCGGAATATCATGAAAGCCGTCAGCAACTGCCGTGCGGATCTGCCGTTCCGTCGTCGGCGAAACGCTGCCGGAGACGACGGCGAGCCGATCCACCTTAGCCGGCGACTGGAACTCGACGCTCTGGCCGATCAGGCCTTTTTCGCGCCACGCATTGATGAGCGAATATTCTATGCCGGAGGAACCGGCCACGAACGCGCCCTTGGCAGCCGTGATGCGCTGCAGCTGCCGGCCGGCGGAAGCCTGGCTCTCGACGGAATCGACATCGAGCAGCAGGATGCCTGACGCCTCGGCGATCAGCTGATCGGTTCTCGCGTCCGCATCAGGTGATGCAAGTAGCGTCAGGTCGGCGAGCGAAACGGCAAGGTCGGTCTGTTTGCCGAGATGAACGGCAAGATCCGCCTCATGCATCGGTGTGACGGGATGACGGCTCATGACCGGGTGGCGGTCGATGCGGAAAACGCGCCCCTGATAGGCGGCAAAGAGATTGCCGAAGGCTGTATAGCGCTTGAGTTGCGGCGCACCGACGATGACGGGCACCAGCTGCTGCTCGAAGATCTCTTTGCCGATCTCGATCGCCTTGCCGATATTGCCGACCTCGGGCGCGGAGTCGAATGTCGAGCAGACCTTGTAGTGGCAGATATTCGCCTGCAAGCCTTTCAGCCATTGGAAGGCCGGGGCAAGATGTTCCTGCATCCAGGCCGGGCTCTCGCTGCGGCTCGTTCCGGCAATGCCAACGGCGCGGCAATCTCGGAAGCGGTCGAGCAGTGCCTGATCAGGAATGCCGAGGAAGAGCACGGTCGGAATGCCGTTGCTGGCGAGCGCTTCCATCACATCGGTGGAGCCGGTGAAATCGTCGCCGTAATAACTGACGAGCAGGTCGCGCATCCTCACGGCGCCTTGCCGTCGCTGAACTTGGCGATCGAAGCGGCAAGCTCGGGATGATCTTTGGCGTAGTCGTCGAGCGGAATGTCGGCGACTGCTGCCTGCCAGGCCTGCTGCACGGCGCGTACGCCGGCTGCCGGTCCCTGCGGATGGCTGACGATGCCGCCGCCGCAGAGATAGAGAAGATCGGTGGTGCGGCCGGTGCGCTGATAGGTTTCGGGCGCCTGGCCGCCCCACTGGCCGGAGCCGGCAACGGGAAGCGGGCAGTCGGAGGGGGTAAAGAGTGGCGTGCTGATCGCCTTGAAGGAAGCAACGAAGCTTTCGTCCGGCTCCCAGTATTTGACACGGATGCCGTTGATCTGGAACTGGTCGACGCCGAGCAGCCGCCAGAGCTGTTGATAGACCTTGAAGTCGAGGCCGATGCCGGGGTGGCGCGTCAGGACGTCCCAGCCGTTGCGATGCGCATGCAGCACGAGGCCCGAGCGCTTGCGCAGGAAGCTCATGCCGCCAAAGCCGATCGAATTGATGTTGACGACGGCGCAGTTGCCGCCAGCCGCAAGCACGAGATCGTGGTTGCGCATCATCTCGTCGGGATCGGCATGCGAGATGCCGAACGCATACATGACCTTCTTGCCGGTCTTCTGCTCGTGATCGAGAATGCGGGGCATAATCGCCGCCACGCGCTCTTTCAGCGGCGAATAGGCGGGGCTCATCAGCTTCTCGTCGTCCTTGATGAAGTCGACGCCGGATTCGATCAGTTCGCCGACAAGCTCCGCCGTTTCATGCGGGCGCAGACCGAGCGCCGGCTTGACAATCGTGCCGATGATCGGCCGGCCCTCGACGCCGGTCAGGCGCCGGCTGCCGGGAATGCCGAATTGCGGGCCGGGATGGGCTTGTCTGAAGGCCTCCGGAAGCTTCATGTCAACGACGCGCAGGCCGGTCATGCCCTTGATGGAAAAGGTCCCGCCGATCGCGATCGTCATCAGGGCCGAAAGATCCGTGCCGATCGCATCGAGCGGGAATGCGATATCGACATCGGCGCGCTGCAGCCGCACGCCCTCGGGCGCCTCCGGCCAAGAGGGATGGCTCGCATCTTCCAGCGGACGGATGGCGAGCACCCGGGCGGCGACCCGCGACTTCAATTCCTCTGTCTCGCCCGGAACCGAAACAAAGGTGCCGGTCGATTGATCAGAGGCGATTTTGTTCGCCATCGCTTCGACGCTGCCCGGCGTCTCGACGCGGTAGGTGAGGGTTATCATCATGAAATTGCCGGTTGCTCCTCTCGCCACGTCAAGAAGCCATGGCGCCAACTTGTAATCTGGTATAATGAGTATTCCATTTTCTGCAACGGAAATTTTCAACAGGTGTGAATTTCGCTTGGCGCGCTTTGTCGTCGGTCGGTGAAAATGCTAAGGGGAGAGAAGATTTGAGCCAGCGAGACGCCATGACCTCAGCCATCGAGCCAATTGTCCGTCGAAAACTGTCTGATGAGGTTTTTGACCGGCTGGAACGGCTGATCACTTCAGGAGAGTTGCAACCGGGCGACGAGATGCCCTCCGAGCGCGTTCTAATGGAACGCTTCGGCGTCGGCCGTCCGGCCATCCGCGAGGCGATGCAATCTCTCGCCAACAAGGGCCTCGTCAGCATCTCGCACGGCGAGCGGGCGAAGGTCCTGAAACTGACTGCGCAGTCGATCTTCCGGCAGGTCGACCTGACGGCGAAGATCATGCTGTCGCAATCGGCGGATTCGCTGGAGCACCTGAAAAGCGCCCGTATCTTCTTCGAGCGCGGCATGGCGCGCGAGGCCGCCCAGCGCGCCAAGCAGGCCGATGTCGAAGCGCTTCGCGAGATCATCGACCATCAGCGCGCTTCGCTCGGCCACGCCGAAGAATTCATTTCCGCAGACATGCGGTTCCATACCCGCATCGCCCAGATCTCCGGCAATCCGATCTATGTGGCCGTCAGCGAAGCCATGCTGGCATGGCTGAAGGAATATCATACGGAAATGCTGATCTGGACCGGCAAGGAAAAATATACGCTCGCCGAACATGAAGAGATCCTGGAGCAGCTTGCCGCCAACGACGCCGATGGCGCCGAAGCGGCGGTGCTCAAGCATCTGGAGCGTTCGCGTTCGCTTTATATGAAGTAGAGCCAGCCGCTTGCGGCGAACGGCGCAGCAATGCCATTCACTCGCAAACAGAATGTCAGTGGTGACAGCAATCCTGAGCCACTTCAGGCGCTGGCGGAACGTAAGCGGCAAATTCCTGCTCAAGTGCCTTTACGACGCCGGTGCGCCAGCCATCGGCAACGCGTTCGGAATAGGGGTCGGGGAAGATATCCTCCTCGCCTCTTTCGAAACCGTCGAGGATTCCCGCTGCCACCAGGGCAGGCGTCGACTTCGGCACCTCGAAGCCGCGTGTCATGTCGGTATCAACCGGCCCCGTGAAGCAGCTGTGCACCGCGACACCGCGCGCTGACAAGAGCGCTCGGAAGGCCTGCATGAGATTATGTGCCGCCGCCTTCCAAATCGAATAGGCCGGCGTGGAAGGGACCGGCACGAGTGCCGACAGGGAGAGGTTGTTGATGATGGCGCCTTTCGACCGCGTCAACGCCGGCACAAAAGCCTGGGTCACCCTCAGCGGCCCGAAAAAATTGACCGCCAGATGGCGATTGATGATGTCTGTATCACCGAGATCGTCGGGCATGAAGATTCCGGCATTGTTGATGAGGATATCGAGGTTCTCGACGGTGGCGGCCACCTGCCGGACATCATGCTCGTCGGTGATATCGAGTTTGAAGAAGGTGACGCGCTCATCCCCATGCTGATGCTCGCTGCGCGATCCCGCGTAAACGCGCTTTGCACCGCGCCGCAGCGCTTCGTCCAAGAGAGCCCGGCCGATGCCGCGATTGGCGCCGGTGATCAAGACCGTTTTGTTTTCGATGTTCAAGACATGCTCCTATAATTGACCATGCCATCAGGAGGGGTTCCCTGATGATCGCCGAGGAGCCTAGGCCGGGCCGCCAATGAGCGGGAGTAACAAGTCTGGCGGGATTTCTGGAGCGCTGATGACGGCAACAGTCGCCCGTTTCGCGTTGTATAATGCCCTCTATTCTCGGTTCTTTGCTACTTAGGCAGCTTGCCCAATTGCTGCGCCACCGACGGGTCGATCACCACAAGGAACATCAAGGCGCCCGCGGGCGCAAAGGCATTGGCAAGGCTGATGCCGAAAAAGGCTTTTCGTCCGCTGCCATCAACGATCCAGTAGCGAAAGCCCGGAGTGATTGACGACTTCATCTCGCCGACGAACTGGCTTGTCTGGAATGTCGCGAGCAAAGTCTCTTCCTGAAGGCTGCCGCCACCCATTCCGAGAACCATGCAACCCTTTGCGGGCTTTTCCAGGACGGTGCCTTCGCTCACCTCCAGCAGAAAATCGTCGGGTGATTTCTTCCCCGGTGTTCCGACCTCCCAGAAGGTCTTGCTGGTCGGCATCATCATCGGCACGTTCGCCGGGCTGAGCCTATCGGTGGTGGTCGAGCTCTTGGAGGGTTGATAGGGCGCCATATCGATATTCTTGAAATCCGGAAACTGCGCGAGACAGGTCTTCATGAAGACCTCGGCGACCCTGCCTTCAGCCATTGCCGACGATGCCAGGAGAGTGAGGCCAAGACATGCCGCAAGATGAGCCTTCACCGGAGCCTCCATCGTTTCTGTCCGGATATTGCTCAAACTATCCCCGGAGGCTGGGGCAAAGTCCAGTTGCTGCTCAGGCTACAGGCGGGATATGTTCGATGCCGGTCAATGTCGCACATTCGCAATACGGTTCTGCGAGGATACGAAACTGCGGGCAAGCGAAGTAGGCCGCAAGCCATCTCTCCACCTTGCCGACCCGAACACGCCGCATATATTCGCCTCGGCTGCGCCTTGGGGTTCCTTGATGAGACATGTTCGGATTATCGTCGTTGGGTTCATTCTCTGCCTGCCGGTGAGCGCAAGCGCCCAGGCAGATTTTGCCGGGCCGCTGAGCCCCGGCGCCTTCGAGGCCACCTTGAATATGGGGCCGATCGCCGAGACGCTGCGCCGGCAAATACAGCCCCCGTTGCCGCAAGGGAAGGCAGGAAAGCAAGCGCCTGCCGCCACCAAGCCGGTCAGCGTCGCAGACTTTCGCTATACACCGTCGAAGTCGCGCCGTTCCGCCAATCTCGAGAATTTCGTATCGAAGACCAAAGCCGTCGATCCGAAAGGTGCTGACACGCTCGCCAAACTCGTTGCCTCGCAGGATATCATCGAGGCAATGCGCCCACCGCTTGCCCGCTACGGCCTGAGGATCGACAATGTTGTCGATGCCTATACCGTCTGGCTGATCAACAGCTGGCAGGCGACGCGCGGCACGACCGACGATCCGAGCCCGGCATCCACGGCTGCCGTGCGCCGGCAGGTCATGAATGCCATGGCATCGGCCGCCATCGTCACCACCGCAGACGACGCGTCGAAACAGGAGATGGCTGAAGCCCTGCTGCTGCAGGCGCTGCTGGTCGAAAGCGCCGTCGAGCAGTCTCAGAGCAATCCCGACCAGCTCCAGGCCGTCGGCCGGGCAGCAGCCCAGGGCGCACTTGGCATGGGCATTGACCTCGCCAGTATGACGCTCACCGATCGGGGCATGGTTTCGGCTCAGTAGCCAAGCGCTACTCGGTATCTCCAGGGCGCGCGATCTGCGCCCGCAAGGCGGCATTCTCGGCCTCCAGCTCTGCGAGACGCTCGCGAAGCGGCTGGACGGCGACGGCGATCTCCGCCTCGGTATAGCGCGGCGTGATATGCTGCGGGCAATTCCAGTCGAAAGCTTCGAGGCGCAGGCGGAAGAGGCGTTCCGGCTTTGCGCGATAGGAGGGCGCGGCGACAAGCTCCGTCAGCGCAGGATCGGCATCGAGCGCCAGCTTTTCGGCATGCGCATAGATCTTCAGCCGCGCGCGGCGGGGATAATCCATGAGAAAGAGGCAGACCCGCTCATTGGCCGCCAGATTGCCGACGCTTATATACTGGCGGTTGCCGCGATAATCCGCAAAGGCAAGCGTGCGATCATCGACCACCTTGAGAAAGCCCTGCGGGCCGCCCCGGTGCTGGACATAGGGCCAGCCCGTTTCGGAAACGGAGGCCATGTAGAAACTGTCGCGCGACGCAATGAAGGCGCTCTCGTTTTCAGTGAAGCGGTCGAAGCTGCGGGCCGTCGGCAGGTTGGTCCAGAAATCCTGAACACCCATTTCGGCCTGGGCGGCGCGCACGCTGGGCGTCGAGGCTATGTCGAGAAATCCATAGGACATGATCCATCTCCTCAAGGTTGGGAGGGAGCGGAGCTTCAGCCCCGCTCGTCATCCGTCAGGCGGCATTGGCAGCAGGCACGACCGGGAAGTCGATATCGGTCTTGGCGACTTCGTTCAGATAATTGGTGAAAGTGTTTTCGGCGACCAGAGCGACGATTTCGACGATCTGCGCATCCGAAAAACCGGCAGCGCGGACGCTCGCGATGTCGGCGTCGGCGACATGGCCGCGCGCTTCGGCAATCTTTGCCGCAAAGCCGACGGCAGCATTCGCCTTGGCATCGGCCGAGGCACCCTTCCGGTTGAGGGCGATTTCTTCCGGGCTGATCTTTGCAAGGTTGAGGCCGAGATAGGTATGGGCCGACAGGCAGTAGTCGCAGCCGTTCACTTCAGCGACGGCCAGTGCGATCCGTTCACGCGTCTTGACATCGAGTGTCCTGGAAAGAGCGTTCTGGAAGCTGGTGAAGGCGGTCAGCGCGGCCGGGCTGTTGGCGACAAGGCGGAAGATATTCGGAACCGAGCCCAGCGCCTTCTGGATGGCGTCGAGCGTTGGCTTTGTTGCTTCTGGCACATCGTCCTTGGCGGGAATGAAAATGCGGGACATGGAGATCTCCTTCGCTGCTGGCAAACCGTGATTGGCTTGTTGATGCAAATGTGTCGATTTCCATTCACCAAGAGAATATGCTTAAAATGAAAGTGATTTTACCGGAAAATGGAAGAGTAGTTTGGACCGGTTCGAAGCCATGTCGATGTTGCTGGAGGTGGTGGACAGGGGAAACCTGTCGGCGGCCAGCCGTTCGTTGAAAATTCCCCTGCCGACGCTGAGCCGCAAGATCACCGATCTGGAGACGCTGCTCGGAACCAAGCTGCTTACCCGCACCACTCGCAAGATCGCCTTGACCGATGCAGGCACTACCTATGTCGATGCCGCCAGGCGCATCCTCGAGCAGGTGGAGGAGGCCGAACGTCAGGCATCCGGCGAATTCGCCATGCCGAAGGGCGAGTTGGTGATCACAGCTCCGGTGCAGTTCGGCCGCCTTCACGTGCTGCCTGTCGTGACGGACTTTCTGGCGACCTTTCCGGCAATCAACGTGCGGCTGATGCTGGCGGACCGCAATATCGATCTCGTCGACGAGCATGTCGATATGGCCGTGCGCATCGGCAATTTGCCCGACAGCGCCATGGTCGCCACGCGCGTCGGTACGGTTCGCAGGGTCGTCTGCGGCAGTCCGGCCTTCTTTGCCGGCCGCGGTGTGCCGAAGGAGCCAGCCGATCTTCTGAGCCTGCCCTGCATCAGCGTCGAGATCCTGACGCCAGCTGTCGGCTGGCAGTTCCAGAAGCCCGGAGCAGCAAAGGCCATTGAGGTGCCGATCAGCCCGCGGCTTTCCGTCACCACGACCGAGGCGGCGGCCGAGGCCGCCATCCGCGGCGCCGGCATCACCAGGCTGCTGTATTATCAGGTCGCAGGGGCGATCGCGGCCGGCGCGCTCGAACTCGTGCTCGAGGACTTCGAACCGGAGCCCGCTCCCATCCACCTGATCCATCTCGCACGTGGCCAGATGCCGCTCAAGATGCGCCACTTTCTGGATTTCGCCGCACCCCGGCTGCGGGCGAGCGTCGCTGCCCTGCACTCTTCCTCCAGGTAAGGAAAATCCTGCCCATGTCCATCCTGACGCCAGTTGTCTTCGGACATCCGTCGGGAGCAATTTTCCGTTCTTTCTAGAATACCATTTGAATCCTAACTATTTTAATGCTACTAGAATAGCATGCAATCATTTACGTCCCTTCAGCGCGTTTTCACCGCGAACCTTTTGTCGACCGGCCGCCAATGGCGCCGAGCGGTGGATCTTGCGCTGACCTCCCACGGCATCTCGGAAGCCTGCGCAGCACCATTGCTCTGGATTGGCCGTTTGGGCGGCGGGGTGCGCCAGGTCGTGCTGGCCAATCACGTCGGCATCGAAGGGCCTTCTCTGGTCAGGTTGCTCGACCAGCTGGAAGCGCTCGGGCTTGTGGTGCGCAAGGATGATCCGATCGACAGGCGGGCAAAGGGTCTCTGGCTGACGGAGGAGGGCCAGAGCCTCGCAACCCGGATGGAGGCCGTTCTCGATGACCTGCGCGGCAGGATCCTCGTAAACGTCAGTGAAGCCGATCTCGAAGCGGCGGTCCGCGTTCTGCAGGCCTTCGAAGAGATCAGCCCGTCGCAGGTTGCGGCGGTTGCACAGCAGTTTGAGGAAACATCGTGACCCTTCCCTCCTGGCGGGACTGGCTTTTCTCAGCGAAGGCCTTCCTCGCCTCCATGCTTGCCCTTTTCATTGCCTTGTCCCTGGACCTGCCGCGGCCTTACTGGGCGATGGCGGCCGTCTATGTCGTCGCCAATCCGCTCGCGGGTGCGACAAGTTCGAAGGGCCTCTATCGCGCGCTCGGCACACTTCTCGGCGCAAGTGCGGCCGTTTTCTTCGTGCCGCTCTTCGTCAACGCGCCGGAGCTTTTGAGCATCGTCATCGCGCTCTGGACCGGCACGTTGCTCTTCATCTCGATGCTGGACCGTTCTTCACGCAGCTACGTCTTCATGCTGGCCGGCTATTCCCTACCGCTGATCGCGCTACCGTCAGTCGGTTCGCCTGACACCATCTTCGACACAGCCCTTGCCCGCTCGGAAGAGATCATTATCGGCATCGTCTGCGCCAGCCTCGTCAGTGCCGTCGTCTTCCCGACCAGTGTGCGCAGCGTGCTCGGCCAGCGCATTTCCACTTGGCTTGACGATGCCGGCAGCTGGGCAAATGATATTCTGCGCGGCGAGGGTGCGACGCCGGCAACGCCCTTGAAACGGCAGAAGCTTGCCGCCGACGTCACCGGCCTCGACCTCATCATCAGCCAGCTTGGTTACGACGCAGGCAGCCGCGATATCGTGCGCCATTCGCGCGAGCTGCGCGGCCGTCTCCTGATGCTGCTGCCGCTCTTCTCATCGCTCGCAGATCGTCTTCACGCGCTGAAGACCGAGCGCGAGGTGCTGCCAAAAGATTTGATCTGCCTGCTGAACGGGGTCGCCGACTGGCTGAGCCTTGGCGCAAAATCTCAGGCTGACGACACGGCTGAAAAGCTGGCGCAGCGGATCGAAAGTCTCCGCGAGGCCGACCCAGATCGGCGCTGGGGCGACCTGCTGCTTTCAAGTGCTCTGGCGCGGCTGAAGGAGATCGTCGATCTCTGGCAGGATTGCCTGACGCTGCGCGACGAAATCATAAGCGGCAAACATTCCGGCCCCTGGCGGCCGGCCTTTCGCCATCGCCAGATCGTCGGCCGTATCAGGCATTTCGATTATGCGCTGCTGGCCTTCCAGGCGAGCGCCGTCGTTGCCGGTATTCTCATCGCCTGCCTGTTCTGGATCTACAGCGGCTGGCAGAATGGCGCCGGCTTCGTCACCATGGCAGCCGTTGCCTGCTCCTTCTTCGCAGCGCTTGATCGGCCGGCCCCCTTCATCACCTCGATGTTCATCTGGTGCGGCATCAGCCTCATCATCTCCTTCGTCTATATTTTCGGCATCCTGCCGATGGTCAACAGCTACGAGCTCCTGGTTCTTGTCTTCACTCCGCCCTTCCTGCTCTTGGGGCTGATGATCCCCAAGCCGCAGTTCAACATGCTGGCCATGCTGCTGACAGTAAACAGCGCCTCCTTCATCGCGCTGCAGGATCGCTACACGTCCGATTTCACCACCTTCACCAATGAAGCGGTCGCTGCACTCGCCGGCATCGGCTTTGCCTTGGTCTGGACGCTGATCGCCCGTCCTTTCGGCGCCGAACTCGCCGCCTGGCGGCTGGTGCGGGCCGGCTGGACCGATCTTGCCGAGACGGCGGCGGGCGAACGCCGTGCCGATCACCAGCGGCTTTCCGGCCGCATTCTCGATCGCCTCGGCCAGCTCGTACCGCGCCTTGCCGTCGTCGAGGACCGCGAATTGAAGAAGGTGGATGGCTTTGCCGAAGTGCGCATCGGCTTCAACGTGCTGATGCTGCAGGGCGAACGCAAGAGACTGCGTGGCGCGAGCGCCGCATCGCTTGGCGCGGTTCTCTCCGGCATTGCCGATTTCTATCATGACCGTATTGCGGCCGGTCGGGCGCTCGATCCGCAGGAGGGCCTGCGTCAGTCGATCGACGACAGCCTCAAAATCATCGCGCTCGAAGACAACAGACGCGGCGCCGACAGCATCGACGCCCTCGTCGGCCTCAGACGCGTCCTTTTCCCTGACGCAGCCCCGCCAGCAAGCTGGCACGCGGCCGAGGCTGCGCCACAACTCCTCCCGCTTGCCGCTGAGTAATTGTCATGCCTGCAGAATTTGATGTTTACGGCGTCTATGTCCCACGCCTCCTCGTCCTCATGGTGCTGAGCCTGATGCTGATCATCGTCATCAGACGGATGCTGGCCTGGCTCGGTGCCTATTCCCTCGTCTGGCACCGCGGTCTCTTCGACCTCGCCCTCTACGTGCTCGTCCTTGGAGCCGTT
Source organism: Rhizobium sp. 01T437 (assembly GCF_056398505.1). NCBI lineage: Bacteria > Pseudomonadati > Pseudomonadota > Alphaproteobacteria > Hyphomicrobiales > Rhizobiaceae > Rhizobium > Rhizobium sp. 01T437. The sequence continues at coordinate 136,408 of NZ_JBFTPM010000013.1, read as the reverse complement.
TCCTCCTTCACACGCTGGTATTTCGCATGAACTCCCTGAAATTCATTGGTCGCCTCATCGTCACTCTTGCCGTGGTCGTCGCCGCCGTCTTCGTCGGCCGCGGGCTCTGGGGCCACTATATGGACGAACCCTGGACGCGCGATGCGCGACTGCGCGCCGATGTCGTCGGCCTAGCGCCCGATGTCTCTGGCCTCGTCAGCGAGGTGCTCGTCACCGATAATCAGGCGGTGAAGAAGGGCGATATCCTCTTCCGCGTCGACCGCGCACGTTTCTCGATCGCGCTCGCTCAATCCGAAGCGGCACTCGAAGGCAGCAAGGCCGCGCTCGACCAGGCACACCGCGAGCGCGAGCGCCAGGAGCGCCTCGGGCAAGCCGCGTCCCTGCAGCAGAAGGAACAGGCGCAGACGGCCGAAGAACAGGCCGAGGCCGCCTTCCGCCAGGCGACTGCCAACCGCGATCTCGCTGCGCTCAATCTTGAACGCTCGGAGATCAAGGCGACGGTCAATGGAACGGTCTCCAATCTCAGCCTGCGCCCGGGCGATTATGTCAGCGCCGGAACCGCCAAGATTGCGCTGATCGATACGGATTCGCTCCGCGTCGAAGGCTATTTCGAAGAAACCAAGCTGCAGCGCATCCACCCCGGCGACAAGGTATCCATCCACCTGATGGGCCAGACGAAAAGCCTTGACGGCCATGTTGAAAGCATCGCTACCGGCATCGAGGACCGCGAACGTACCGCCGGCACCGGCCTGCTCGCCAACATCAACCCCACGTTCAGCTGGGTGCGCCTTGCCCAGCGCGTGCCGGTGCGCATCAGCATCGACACCGTGCCTGATGATGTCAGGCTGATCGCCGGTCTGACGGCAACCGTCGAGGTGGGCAAGAGCTGATGGCAAGCTCTCGTCTGGCCTCCGAATCTGGATAATAATGCAGGCTGAACAAGATCGAAGGTGAGATCACTGGGGCTTCGCAGAATGATAAAATCCGCTTGCAGGCACGCAGTCCTTGTCGCTGCTGTGCTGCTGTCATCGGTGGTCGCCACAATGGCGCAGAGCCAGCCCGCCTCCGTCTGGAGCGACTTCATCCGGGACAGGCGCGATCTCGCCGCTCTCAATGAGCACAAACGGAAAAAAATCCTCAATGACCTCGGTGCGGCGATCATGGCCGATCCCGACGGCGTGAGTATCGAGATCGAAAGAAGCAGGGGCGCGCCGGCGCTTTGCCAATATATGCGCGTCATGTTCGCAAGCGACAGAACGCCTGAGGTGGTTGATCAGCTTGACGCCGTGCTCCATTGGGGCAAACCGGATAAATCCATCCGCGAGATGCTGAGTGCACCCGCTTATGACGACGGCAGCACCTGGTTTCCAAGGGCGAAGAGAGCTGGCTATTTCACCGGTTGCGTGGCCGGGGTTCTTGATGGAAAGAGGAGAAGCAGCACGAGCCTCGCGGGCCGATTGCCTTTGCTCCTGAGTTCGAGGGATCAAACCATCATTGCCCTGCAGATTGCCGAGCGCTTGAAGATTGGACGGCCATCCAAAGGCGATAGCTATCGCGAGTGGATGCTGAATGGCCTATCGAAAAAAGACCTTGTCTCGCCGGATGTGATGGATTGGTTCGAGCTTGGTTTCGACAGAGCGTATTGAATGGGTTCAATAAGTACAGCCGTCGCAATCGCGATGCGGCCCGGCAATTATCTTGCCTGCCGGACGTCGAGCAGCACCACCACACTGACGAGAAGGATCAGCAAGGATAGGGCCGGCCTAGGCGTGGATAGTCGGAAAATTTGCAACCGACCGACCCCGGCCCTGATGAGATCGCCTGTTTAGATCAGCTTGCCTTCCATGGGTTCACGATCGCCAGGCCGATATTCTCGAAATCGGCTTCGTTGCGCGTCGCAAGCGACGCGCCGCGAGATAAGGCTATGGCTGCGATTTGTGCATCAAATTGGCTGATTGGGCGGCCGGCAGCGCGCCGCCTGGTCGCTATAGCGGCATAGACGTCAGCTGCTTCGCGATCGAAGGGGAGGACACGCCCAGCAAGATCCTCATTGAAGATCGGCAATATTGCGGCCTCTAGCTCCCGATGGCGGCGACCTTCGGGTAGTAACCGCAAGCCGTACAGGATTTCTGCCTCGGTGATAGACGTCGTGAATACCGAAGCTGGGCCCTGCTCGGCCAACCAGTCGATGACGGCAGGGCTCGGCGATGACACCAGCAGCTCGGAAAGAACATTCGTATCGAGGATGATCACTGTTCGAAATCCGGCATGTCACGAATAGGCTCACGTGCGGGAATATCAAGGTCAACGCCACCGGTCGGTGCAACGCGTGCCCTGATGGATTGAACAAGGTTGCGTGGTGTCTCGCCGGTGGCCAGTGCCGATCGAAGAATATCGCGCGCTTCGTCTTCCATGGACCGGCCGTGGCTCGCAGCCCGGATTCGCAGGCGCCGTTTCAGCGCATCATCGATATTGCGGATAGTCATGCTGGCCATAAAAGCCTCCTGATATCATTGATTGCATATAATGCAATGATGGCAGAATTGCAATTCAATGGAACCCGGAAGCGTTCTGTTTCGAGCGCGTGAGCAACGCCCGTTCAATCACAGTGAAACACTTCCGGCATCATCGCCCACCACTCACCGTCCTTGCGCGTAGCAAGCGGCTTCTGGCAGGGCATGCAGGCCGCCCACCATTCCCGATTTGCCGGATCGGCGGCCATCTTCGCCATGTCGGCTTCGAAATCGTCACCGACATATTCCCAATAGCCGAACAGCAGGTTTTCCGGCTCCTTCAGGAAGATCGAATAGTTGGTGATGTTGCAGGCAGAAATCAGCGCCAGGATCTCCGGCCAGACGGCCGCATGCAGTGCCTTGTAGTCTGCGACCCTGTCCGGCTCCAGACCGATCACCATGCCCATGCGCTGCATATTGCTACCGCCCCTGGGTAATTTCTGTCGTGAATTCGGCGATGCTGCGTTTCTTGACGGCGTCCCAGTCCCATTCGATGCCGATGCCGGGTTCGGAGGGGGCGATGGCGCGGCCGTCGCGGATTTCCATACCCTTGGTGGTCAGATCGTCGAGCTGCGGAATGTATTCGACGTATTTGCCGTTCTGGATGGCGCAGACCAGGCTGACATGCAGCTCCATCAGAAAATGCGGGCAGACGGGAATATCGAAGGCCTCGGCCGCATGCGCCACCTTCAGCCAGGGGGTAATGCCGCCGATGCGGGCAACATCGACCTGCACGATCGAGCAGGCGCCCTTCTGCATATATTCGCGGAAATGCCGGATCGAATAGAGGGATTCGCCGACGGCAATCGGTGTCGGGGTCGAGCGCGACAGCCGGATATGGCCGTCGAGATCGTCGGCCGGCAGCGGCTCTTCGATCCAGGCGAGATCGAGTTCCCTCAGACGCGCCGCCCGGCGGATCACTTCATCGACGGTAAAGCCTTGGTTGCAGTCGGTCATGATCTCGAAGCCGTCGCCGAGGGCGGCGCGCATCGCAGACAACCGGTCGTAGTCGTCGGCGCCGTGAGGCTTGCCGATCTTCACCTTCGAGCCGGAAAAACCCTTCGCCTTCGCCTGCAGGGCGTCTTCGACTAGCGCCTCCTTTTCGATATGCAGCCAGCCGCCTTCGGTTGTATAGAGCGGGCAGCTCTCCTTGGCACCGCCGGCAAGCTTCCAGAGCGGCAGGCCCTGCTTCCTGGCTCTCAGATCCCAGAGCGCTGTATCGACGGCGGCAAGTGCCAGCGCGGTGATAGCACCGATCGTCGTGGCGTGGGTCGCAAATTCCAGTCTGTGCCAGATCGCCTCGATGCAATCGGCATCTTCGCCGATCAGGAGCGGGACCAGATGGTCCGACAGAAGCCGCATGACGGAGGAGCCGCCCGTGCCGATCGTGTAGGAATAGCCGGTGCCGGAGGCACCGTCGGAATCGGTGATGGTGACGATTGGCGTTTCCTGGCTGACGAAGCTCTGGATGGCGTCGGTGCGCTTCACCTTCGGCGGCAGGTCCACCATGCGCAATTCGATCTTTTCAATGCGGGCCATGGTTCCTCCTAGCGTGCCATGCGGGTTTAAGCGGGTTCGGCCGCGTGGATTGCCGACATGATGGCGCGGCTTGCCGTCTCATATTTGCGGTCGTTTTCATGTTCGTGGACGATCCTGAAATCGTGCATGACGAGGATGCGGTCGGCGAGCGCCACCATTTCCGGCATGTCGCTGGAGATCAGCAGGATCGCCATGCCCCTGTCGGCAAGCCCGTTGATCAGTTCGTGAATATAGGCCTTGGCCTTGATGTCGATGCCGACGGTCGGCTCGTCGATGAAGAGGATATCGACATCGGCGGCGAGCCACTTGGCGAGCGACACCTTCTGCTGGTTGCCGCCCGAGAGATTGCCGACGAGCTGTTCCAGATTGGGCGTGCGGATTTCCAGCTGCCGGGCAAGTGGTGCGGCGGTCTTGCGCTCCTGGCCGGCGCCGATCAGGCCGAAGGTCGAGGCGATCCTGCCCCAGACGGTCATGGCAATATTCGAACGGATGGGATGGGCGAGGATGACGCCCTCGTGTTTCCTGTCCTCGCTGACATAGCCCATGCGAAAGCGCTTGATCGCCTCTTCGACCGAGCCGATGCGCACCGGTTTGCCGTCGATCAGAACCGTACCCGACTTGAGCTTGTCCTTGCCGATGATAGCGCGAACGAGCTCCGTGCGGCCGGCGCCGACGAGGCCGTAGAGGCCGAGGATTTCACCGCGACGGAGGGAAAAAGAGATATTGCCGTGGCCGGTCGCTGTCGCGACATCGCGAAGCTCGATCTTCGGCGCGCCTTCCTTTGGCTTGCCGGAGCGGGCAATCACCGGCCGCTCCGCGCGGCCAATCATCGCCTCGATCAGCGTCTGCCGTGTCATGCCGGCCATCGGCGCGCCACGCAGCGTCGTTTCGCCGTCGCGCAGAACCGTGACCTGGTCGCAAAGGCTCAAGACCTCTTCGAGCTTGTGGCTGACGAAGAGGATCGCGGTTCCCTGATCACGCAGTTGTCGCACGAGCCTGAAGAGAATTTCGGTCTCGGCATCGGTGATCGATGCCGTCGGCTCGTCGAGCAGCAGAACCTTGGCCTGGTGGCTCAGCGCCTTGGCAATCTCCACCATCTGCATCTGGGCGACGCTGAGGCGGCGCACTTCGGTTGCCGGATCGACATCGAGGCCGACCTTGTGAAGGTGTTCGCGCGCCTGTTCGTTGGCGCGGCGAAAATCGACGAGGCCGTTTCGAACCGGCAGCCCCTCCAGGAGAATGTTCTCGGCCACCGAAAAGCGGGGAATGAGGTTACGCTCCTGATGCACCGCCGAAATGCCGAGCGCGATCGCGTCACGCGGCGAAGCGAGCGATAGCGGCGCCCCATCCAGCGTCACTGTCCCGCTGTCTGGCCGATGGACACCGGTGATGATCTTGATCAGCGTCGATTTGCCGGCGCCGTTTTCGCCCATCAGCGCGTGGATCTCGCCGCCATTGAGGCTCAGCGACGCATTGTTGAGCGCCCGGACGCCCGGGAAGGATTTGCCGATTCGGTCCAGAACGAGTGCCATCTCAATCCTCCCCGACCCGGACTGCGCGGTAGCGGTTGACCCAGACGGCGGCGAGGATCAGCGCGCCGAGCAGGAAGGTGACCCAGTAGGGATCGACCGCCAGCAGCACCATGGCATTCTGGATCAGCCCGACCAGCAACACGGCGATGAGGGTGCCGAGGATGGAGATCGAGCCGCCGGCAAGGCTCGCCCCGCCGATGATCGGCGCTGCAAAGGAAATGACCACCCAGTCCGCGCCGATCGTCGGCTGCGCCGAACCGAGCTGGGCGACGGCGAGCACGCCGGCGGTTGCGGCCAGCAGGCCGGAAAGCACATGCGCCATGATCGTCGCGCGGGCGACCGAAATGCCCGACAGTTCCGCCGCATGGGCATTGCCGCCGACCGCCAGCATGTAGCGTCCCTCGACCGTGCGGGCAAAGAAGATGACGAGCAGCACGGTCACCACCAGCGGCACGATCAGCAGCAGCGGGAAGGGACCGAGGCGTCCATTGCCGAAGGCGACGAAGGCCGGCGACAGATTGTAGAATGGAATGGCCTTGGTGATGCCGAGATTGATGCCGGCAAAGGCCGATCCGGTCGCGAGTGTGACGATGAAGCCGTTGATGCCGGTGCGCACCGTCAGCCAGCCATTGATAAAACCGGCAAGGCCGCCGAAGGCGATGCCGACAATGATCGCGGCGATGGCCGGCAGTCCCCAGACATCCATAAGCCCGCCGGTCACGACAGCGACGAGCCCGCCGAGCGCCCCGACGGAAAGGTTCATCTGGCCGACGCCCAGCATGACCATCTGGCTGAAGGCGACGAGCAGCGATACGCAGATGCTGCGCAGCATGACGAACCAATTGAATTCCGTCATGAAGGCGGGGGAGGCGAAGGCGAGCGCGATGCCGCCGGCGATGACGCCGACCAGGATGCCGGACCATTGTGTCCTTGCGGCAAGGGAAATCAGCGTCTTCATGCGCGCCTCGTCTGTTCGCGGATTGCGAGCTTCGTCCGGTAGCGTTCGAACAGGATCGCCGAGAGCAGGAAGATGCCGAGGAAGAGCTGCAGCCAGAAATTCCCGACCTGCAGCACCAGCAGGCCACTGCGGATGGTTGCGACCAGCATTGCACCGAGGATCGTACCAACCACCGACACCATTCCGCCGGCAAGCGCCGTGCCGCCGATGACGGGGGCAAGGAAAGAGGGCAGCAGCCAATCGTCGCCGGCAACGCCGGGCATGGCAGCTGACAGTCGTGACGTCAGCATCAAGGCTGCCGCTGCGGCCAGCGTTCCCGAGAGCACATGCACGAAGATGATAATCCGTCCGACGGGGACGCCCGACATTTCCGCCGTGCGCGCATTGGCACCGACGGCCAGGATCTGCCGGCCGAGCACCGTATGCTTGAAGAGGATGTAGAGCAGGGCGCCGATCAAAAGCGCGACGACCGCCAGTGACGGCACCGGACCGATGCCGCTGCGGCCGAAAGCGCCGAAACTCGCCGGCAAACCGTTCAGCGGCACGCCCTTGGTGAAGATCAGCATGCCGCCGGAAAACAGGCTGGCGCTGGCGAGCGTGACGATGAAGCTGTTGACGCCGGTCTTGACGATCGCAAGCCCATTCAGCGCGCCGAGAAGGCCGCCGAAGGCGAGTGTCAGGGTGATCGCAACCGGAATGGGCAGGCCTGCCGTCTGCATCAGATAGCCCGCAGCCATGACGGAGCAGACGCCGATCGCGCCAACGGAAAGGTTCATGCCGCCGGTCGCCAGCACCACCATCTGCGCGAAACCGACGACGACATCGATCGCGACCGAGCGGCCCATCGAATTCAGGTTGAAGCGCGACAGGAAGCCCGGCGCCAGACTGGTGAAGACGGCCCACAGGATCAGGAGGATGATCAGCAGGCCAAGCTGCGCCGGCCCCCTGGTCAGCAATCCGAGCAGGCTGTGTCTGCCTGCATCCGGGGCGGGGCTATCATTGTCGATGGGTGCCATGCGCTGGGATGACCGGTCTCGTGGAATTTGGGCGATCCAGGGCGGGGCCTGTTCGACCCCGCACCGTGTTTGTCACTTGCAGGAGAGGTAGGTGTCCTTGAAACTTCCCTGCAGCTTCTTCGTCAGCGCCTTCAGATCGTCCTTGTAGCTGGCGACGTTCTTTTCCGAGATCAGCAGCGTGCCGGAATCGACGAAATGCGCCGTCTGAGGTGTGGCGATCCACGGGGCGTCCGCCTTCACGCTGCAGCCTGCCGCCATCTGGTCGAGCACATAGGCGCCGATATAGGCCTGGCCATAGGGGTTCTGTGCCATGGTGCCGGCGACGAAACCGTCGCGGATGCCGTCAAGGATGATCTTGTCATCGTCGATGCCGACGAGCTTGATCTTCTTGTCGCCAAGGTTCTTGAGCGCGGTCGCAGCCACCACCGAGGAAATATAGCCGGTGGCGATCAGGCCGTTGATCTTGTCCTTCTGCGCAGCAAGCAGGGCATTGATCTTCTGGTCGCCCTGTTCCTGGCTATCGGTATCGCCGACCGTCTGCAGAAGCGTGACGGCGCCATTCGTCTCGCCGACGGCCTTCTCGACCGCCTTGACGCGCAGGGTCGTATTCGGGTCGACGAGCAGGCCTGCGAGATGAACAATCGTGCCCTTGCCGCCGATCGCCTCGATCAGCGCCTTGGTGCCGAGATAGGCCGACTGCGAAACATCGGTCGCCAGGCAAAGCCCGACATCGGTCGGATCCTGCGCGCAGCCGCCAAGTGCCACCGAGGGAATGCCGTTGCTCTTCATTTCCGACAATATGGCGTTGACGCCGACTGCGTCACCCGGAAACACGCCGAAGCCATTGGTGCCCTGTGCCGCAAGGCTTTCCAGAAGCTCAGTCTGCGCCTCCAGTTTCCACTCGCTCGGCACTTTGTACTCGACTGCAGCGATGCCGAAATCCTTGGCGGCATCGGCGGCAGCCTGTTCCCAGGGCGCGAAATAGGGGTGCGGACCGCCCGGAACCAGGGCGATCTTGTTGTCCGAGGCGAAAGCGCTGAGCGGCGCGACTGCCACAGAGCATGCAAGGCCTGCAGCAATGAAACTGCGAATTGTCATGACATCCTCCCGTTTGGGCAAGTCCGGTCCTCTTCCAGCATTGCCATGTGCAATCGCTAACACGATCGAATATCGCATGCAATATTCGATTATTGACTTTTTTGTCATCTTCCCTTTCCATCGCACCAGGCAATCGGCAAGGAGGAGTTGATGGAGCCGCAAGAGAACGGGGCGCGTGTCGACCGATCGAGGCTTCTGCCGGAATATCGGACCATGCTGGAGGAGCAGGACGCGCTTGGCGGAGCTGCGATGGAGACGCTCCCGCCGCAAAAGGCGCGCGCCGATTCCGAAATCCGGCTTGCCCTTCATTGGGGCGCGAAGGACGCGGTCTCCGGCATTGAGGATCTGGAGATTCCTGGCGGCGACGTCAGGCTGAAGGCACGGCTCTACCGCGTGGCCGGAACCGGGCGGACCATCCTGTTCTTCCATGGCGGCGGCTGGATGGTCGGCAGCATCGAGACCCATGACGGGCCGGTTCGCACGCTCGCCAATGCCGCCCACGCCAATGTGCTGTCGGTCGAATATCGCAAAGCGCCGGAGGCACCGTTTCCGGCGGCCTTCGAGGATGCCGAGGCGGCACTTCTCTGGCTTCAGGGAAATGGCGCAACACTTGCGCTCGATGCGGGCAAAGTGATCCTCGCTGGCGACAGCGCCGGTGCCAGCCTTTGCGCATCGCTGGCGATCCGGGCGCGCGATCTCGCCATCCCGCTTGCCGGGCAGGTTTTGATTTATCCGGCTACCGATCTCTCCGGCACGACAGAAAGCCGCCAGGAATTCGCGAACGGCTTTTCCCTGCAACAGTCGACGATGATCTGGTTTGCGGCACATTATCTTTCGGGCGGCACGCTACCCTCCGACCCTCGCGTCTCGCCGCTACTCGCCAGTGATCTTTCGCGCCTCGCACCAACCCTGCTGATCACCGCTGACCACGATCCGCTGCGCGACGAGGGCCGCGCTTATGCACAGCGCTTGATTGCCGCCGGAAATGACGTCTGTTACGAGGAATGGCAGGGAACCATCCATGGTTTCTTCATCATGGATCGCGCAGGAAAAACCGCCCGCAAGCTGATCGGGCGCATCGGGAAATGGGCAGACGGCCTTTGGAACAGACATGACGATGGCAAGCGGGGTGGAGGCTGAAACCGCGGCCACGGCTGTGCGGTCCGAGCCGATCTATCTGACGATCTATCAGGTTCTTCGTGACCATCTGGAGCGGGGGGCGCTGGAGCCCGGCCTCATTCTCGGGCAGGCAAGCATTGCTCGCGCCTTCAATGTCAGCCGTATCCCGGCCGGTATCGCGCTGGCGCGGCTCCTGTCGGAAGGCCTGATCCAGACCTTCGAAGGGCGCGGTTATATCGTGCCGGGCGGCGAGCCGCAGCGCGGCGACCTTTTTGTCGCGGGTCTCGATCTGCCGCATTCGCTGACCGTGCCGGTCGTCAACCGAAGGGAGCAGATCTATCCGGAAGTCGAACATGCCGTTGCCGTCTGTCTTGCCTATGGCCGTTTCCTGCTGAACGAGACAGCACTTGCCCAGCATTACGACGTCAGCCGCACCATCGCCCATGAAGTGCTGACCCAGCTGGAGCGCAGCGGCATCATCGAGCAGGACAGCAATAACCGCTGGTATGCCGGGCCGCTCAGCGCCAAGGTCTTCCGCCATCACTACGACATGCGCCGCCTGCTGGAGCCGGAAGCCCTGCGCCAGGCCTATCCTTTCCTCGATAAGGAGGGTCTTGAGGAGCGCCGGCAGAGATTGAAATCCCTCGGCCCCTATCCACAGGCGCCGGAAAAGCTGGAGCAGGCGGAAGCAGACCTGCATCTCGATTCACTCGCGCCCTGCCCCAATACGGTGCTTCTCGCGGCCGTGCGCCGCAGCCAACGCGTCCTCATCGCCACCCACTCGACCTTCGCCAAGCTGCGCACCGAAGCGGAAATTTCCATGATGATATCGGAGCATACGCGCGTTTATGACGCGCTGCTCGCCGGCGATATCGAGAAGGCCTGCGCAGCACTTGCAGATCACCTGCGCCGGGCGCTCGACCCCAACCTGAAGATCCTCCAGCACTTGCCCGCCATGCCCTCAGGCCTGACACCACCCTATCTGATCCAGGTCAAGGGCGAACGCTGAACGCGCGCATCCAAGAAGAGGTCTAGGCGCCGGGGACGATCGGCGCATAGGCGGCCCCGTCAACCGTTGCCGGGCGCCCGGCAAGATGCAGTTCAGCAATCTGCGGAGCCGAACGCGCGATGACCTTGCCGCGGCGGATGACAGTCAGCCGGTTCGCCTTCAGCCTGAGCGCTTCCACCGGATCGCGCGCCTGCAGGATGACGAGATCGGCATTCCTGCCCTTTTCCAGGCCGTAGCCATCAAGGCCCATGGTTTTGGCCGAGTTGATCGTCAGCGCATCGAAGATCTTCTTCTTGTCTTCGATGCCGGCCATCTGCGCCACGTGGATCGCCATATGGCCGACCTCCAGCATGTCGCCGGAGCCCATGGAGTACCAGGGGTCCATCACGCAGTCATGGCCGAAGGAGACGTTGAGGCCGGCTTCCATCAGTTCGCGCACCCGCGTCATGCCGCGCCGCTTCGGATAAGTGTCGTGGCGGCCCTGCAGCATGATGTTGATCAGCGGATTGGGAATGACGTTGATCTCCGCCTCCGCCATCAGCGGAATGAGCTTGGAGACGTAATAATTGTCCATCGAATGCATGGACGTCAGGTGCGAGCCGGCAACGCGACCCTGCAGGCCGAACCGCACCGTCTCTGCTGCCAGCGTCTCGATATGGCGTGACAGCGGATCGTCTGTTTCATCGCAATGCATGTCGACGGGCAGGCCGCGATCGGCGGCGATGCGGCAAAGAGCTGCGACGGAGGCCGCACCATCAGCCATGGTGCGCTCGAAATGCGGAATGCCGCCGACGATATCGAGGCCCATGTCGAGGGAGCGGTTCAGAGCGTCAACACCGCCTGGCGAACGATAATAACCATCCTGCGGAAAGGCGACGAGCTGCAGGTCGATATAGGGGGCGACTTTCTCGCGCACCTCGATCAGCGCTTCAGCAGTCACCAGCCTGGGATCGCTGGTATCGACATGGCTGCGGATGGCGAGAAGCCCCTGCGAGACGGCGAGATCGCAATAGCGCAAAGCCCGCTCCACCAAGGCTTCGCGTGTCAGGATTGGCCGCAGTTCACCCCAGAGCGCAATACCTTCAAGCAGCGTGCCGGAGCGGTTCATGCGCGGCAGGCCAAGCGAGAGCGTCGCATCCATATGAAAATGCGGATCGACGAAAGGCGGGCTGACAAGGCGGCCGCTCGCATCGATCTCCTCGACGGCCTCGGCTTCGATCCTGGAAGCGACCTCGGCGATCTTGCCCTTCTGAATGGCGATATCGATGCCGCTGCGGCCATCGGGAAGATTTGCGTTTTTGATGATCAGGTCAAACATGGCGGCACCGGTCTGTTGAGGAATTTGGGCATGGCAATCAGCGCTCGCCGCGGCGATAGGGCTGCATAAGCGCCTGCGGCACGCGGGCGCGCCGCGCCATCACGGCAAGGGCTGCGATCGACAGGAGATAGGGCGTCATCAGGAAAAGCTGATAGGGCACGTACCCTCCCAGCACCGTCTGCAGTCTCAGCTGAAAGGCATCGAAGAAGGCAAAGAGCAGGGCGCCGAAGAGGGCCCGGCCCGGCCGCCAGGAGGCGAAGACGACGAGCGCGATGGAAATCCAGCCGCGTCCCTGGACCATGGTCGGGAAGAAGCTGTTGAAGGCTGCGAGCGTCAGGAAGGCGCCGCCGACGGCCATGATCGCGCTTCCCGCCATGATCGCGCCATAGCGGATCCTGATCGGATTGATGCCCTGGGCTTCCGCCGCATGCGGATTTTCGCCGGTCATGCGGATCGTCAGGCCCAGTGGGGTTCGAAAGATCAGATAGCCCATCGCAAGCGCCAGGAAGATCGCCAGATAAGTCGGCGCCGTCTGTGCAAAGAGGGCAGGGCCGAGGAAGGGCAGGCCGGAGAGAAGCGGGATGTCGAGCGGCTGGAAGGGCACGATCGTCGGTGGCGTGCCGGCGAGCGGCACGACCAGGCGGAAGACGAAATAACTGAGGCTGGAGGCAAAGAGCGTGATGCCAAGGCCCGTGACATGCTGCGAGAGGCCGAGCGTCACGGTCAAAAGCGCATGCAGCAGCCCGAAGACCGCGCCGGCGAAGGCCGCGACCAGAAGGCCGGTCCAGAGATCGGCGCCGTGGAAGACCGCAAGCCAGCCGATCATCGCCCCGAAGGTCATGATGCCTTCGATGCCGAGATTGAGCACACCCGCCCTTTCGCAGAGCAGTGCGCCGAGCGTGCCGAAGATCAACGGTGTCGCGATGCGCAGCACGGCAGCCCAGAGGCCCGCGGATGAGACAATGTCGATGAGAGCCATCATCTGCGGATCCTGTATTGGGTGAAGAACAGGGCAATAAGCATTGTGAGCAGAGAAACTGCCACCGTCACGTCGGCGATATAGGTCGGTATGCCGAGTGCCCGACTCATGCCGTCGGCGCCGACGAACATCGTGGCGGTGAAGAGGGCGGCGAAGATCACGCCGATCGGGTGCAGGTTGGCGAGCATGGCGACGATGATGCCGGAATAGCCGAAGCCCGGCGACAGATCGGTCGTCACATAGCCCTTCACGCCCATGACCTCGATTGCGCCGGCAAGACCCGCCAGCCCTCCGGAGAGGCAGGCGACCTTCACCAACGTCATGCCGAGCGGCACGCCTGCAAAGACGGCGCCGGCGGGATTGAGGCCGGCTGCGCGTGAGCGCAGGCCAAAGACGGTACGCGACTGGAGGAGGTGGACGGCGAGCGCAATGACGATGGCGATGATGAAGCCGACATGCAGCCGCGAACGCGCCACCAGCTTTGGCAGCAGCGCATGATCGCTAACCGGCGTGGATTGCGGCCAGCCGAAGGCGAGCGGATCCTTTAAGACACCATCGATCAGCATGGAAACGAAGAGCAGGGCGACGAAATTCAAAAGCAGGCTGGTCACCACTTCATCGACGGAAAAGCGCAGCCGCAGCCAGAGCGGCACCAGGATCAGCACCATGCCGGCGACGGCGCCCGCAATCAGCAAGGCGGGGATAAGCAACGCTGCGGGCAGTCCGGCCAAGAGCTTGGAGCCGAGTGCGGCAACTGTAATGGCGCCAAGATAGAACTGGCCTTCGGCGCCGATATTCCAGAGCCGGGCGCGGAAGGCGACGGCTGCGGCTAGGCCGGTAAGCATCAGGGGTGTGGCCCGCGTCAGCGTCTCCGTCGCCGAAAGCCGCGTGCCGAAGGCGCCGGTGAGGATACGCCAATAGGCTTCGAACACGGGGGCGCCGGCAAGCGCAATCAGGATGCCGGCAATGGCGAGTGCGGCGATGACGGCGGCAATGGGCGCTGCCACGACCAGATAGAGCGGACGGTGATCGCGGCGTTCAAGACGCATGCTGGGCCTCGGACGTCCATTCGCCTGACATCATCAGGCCGAGCTTTCGGGGATCGGCACTTTCCGCATCGATCGATGGCGACAGGCGCCCCTTGACGATCGCCTGGATGCGATCGGCAAGGCCGATCACCTCGTCCAGATCCTCTGATATCAGAAGCACGGCCGTGCCCTCCTTGCGTGCCTGCAATATCCTTGCATGGACAGCGGCGACGGCACCCTCGTCGAGCCCGCGTGTCGGTTGCGCCGCAATCAGGATCTTCGGCCTGTCATGCAGGTTGCGGCCGAGGATGAGCTTCTGCATGTTGCCACCTGACAGAAGCCGCGTGCGTGTCGCCGGGCCGCCGCCGCGTATATCGAATTCTGCGATAATCTCCTGGGCGAAGGCCATGCCGGCCTTACGGTCGACCAGCCCGTGACGCGAAAAGCGAGGCGCGGCGATGCGCTCCAGCACGGCATTTTCCCAGACAGCGAGTTCGCCGATCGCGCCTTCCTTGTTGCGATCCTCAGGTATGCGACCGATGCCGGCAGTAATCAGGCTTTCGACGCCGATCTCGGCGACCGGCTGTCCGAACAGCAGGATCTCGCCGCTGCTCCAGCCGGCAAGTCCGCTGACGAGATGGCTGAGCGTCGCCTGGCCATTGCCGGAGACGCCGATAATGCCGAGCGTTTCGCCGGCATGAAGCTGCAAGCTGATATCCTTCAGCCGCTCCTGGCCGCCGTCGTAAACGGTGACGCCGACGGCTTCGAAGACGACAGCGCCGGGCGTTGACGCCTCGCGCACCGGGCGTGTCACCCGCCTGCCGACCATGAGTTCTGCGAGCTCGGACTTGCTGGTCTGACCGGTCAGCCGTTCGGCGACGACCTTTCCGCCGCGCAGCACGACGACGCGGTCAGCTGCGCTGATCACTTCGTCCAGCTTGTGCGAGATGAAGATCAGCGACAGCCCCTGCCGGGCCATTCCCCTAAGCGTCTGGAAGAGGCGTTCCGCCTCGATATTGGTGAGCACGGCCGTCGGCTCGTCGAGGATCAGGATGCGGGCGTCGTTATAGAGCGCCTTGAGGATTTCGACGCGCTGCTGTTCGCCGACCGAGAGATCGCCGAGCCGGGCATCGGGATTGACATCGAGGCCGAAGCGCGAAGAGATCGACAGCAGTTTAGCGCGGCCGGCCGCCTTCTCCGACTTCCAGGACCAGAGCTTTTCCGTTCCCGTCATGACGTTTTCGAGCACCGTCAGGTTCGGCGCCAGGGAGAAATGCTGGTGCACCATGCCGATGCCGGCGCGGATCGCCGCTCGCGGCCGGCCGGCCGGCAATTCGGTGCCCTCGATATGGATCGTTCCCGCATCCGGCACATAGTGGCCGAAGAGGATGCTCATCAATGTCGTCTTGCCGGCGCCGTTTTCGCCGAGCAGCGCCAGCACTTCGCCCTTGGCGAGGCTCAGCGAAATATCCTCATTGGCCTGGATCGCGCCAAAGCGCTTGCTGATGCCGGCAAGCTGAAGCACGGGAGCTGTTATCATGGGGCAAATCCCGCAATGGCATGGGGATGGATCCAACGTTGCTCCGCTTCCAGCCGCGAGGCAAGGGCAAGCAGCAGGGGTTCCCCGCCCATCGGTGCCAGTAGCTGAAGTGGAAGCGGCATTCCGTCCGGATCGCGTCCATAGGGCAGGGTCAGCGCCGGAAAGCCGGATATATTGGCAAGGCAGGCGAGCGGCGCAAAGCGCGCCATGCGGTTCAGATGCAGTTCCGTGTCGTGATGATCGGTCGGAAAAGAGCCGATCGGAAGCGGTGCTGTGGCAAGCATGGGTGTGAGCAGGCAGTCGATGCCGTCGAACAGTCGCCAGAGATCATGGCTGACATGCGGCATGGCGCTGAGGGCCTGCCAGAGCGCGGTTGGCGCAAGCACTGCCCCACGCGCCGCAAAGGCGGCCGTCAGCGGCTCGGCCTTCGAAAGGTCGAGATGCAGGCTTTCGACGAGCCATGCCAGATTGATCGAAATGATATCTGCGAAAATGGCGGCACTTGCAGCGACGCTTGCTGCAAGGCGCTCCCATTCGACGGTGACGATCTCATGCCCGTCCTGTTCGAGGCTGCGGGCCGCGGCTTCGACGGCTTCCTGGCGTGCCGGCTCGGTCGGGAAATCGCTGCTGGTCTGCGTCAGCAGGCCGATGCGCAGGGGGAGTTTTTCGCTCTTGTCGAGGGCAGGCTCCGCATAGGGACCGGCGGGATTTCCGCGCAGGGCTTCGAAGATCGCACCTGCATCGCGAACGGAACGGCTGACGGCCAGCTCGCTGGCGATGCCGCCGAGATGATTGCCGAAACCCGGACCGCCGGGAATGGCGCCGCGGCTGGGTTTCAGGCCGACGAGCCCGCAACAGGCAGCCGGCACGCGGATCGAGCCGCCGGCATCCGTTGCATGGGCAATCGCGACGATACCGGCTGCGACGGCTGCAGCCGCACCGCCGGAAGAACCACCCGCCGTCAGGGAGGGATCGAGCGGATTGCGACAGATAGGCCCGCGCACCGGCTCGCTTGCAAGCGAGAGGCCGACTTCCGGGCTGGTGGTGAGGCCAAACAGGCTGAAACCGGCCTGCCTGAAGCGCGCCGCCAGATCAGAATCAGCCGATGCGTCGAGCATCCCGTCGAAGAGCCGCGAGCCGGCACGAACGGCCAGCCCCTTGAACGGGCCGCCGAGGTCCTTGGCAAACGTCGGCACACCGGCAAAGCGCCGGGCGGAGAAAGTCGCGGGATTGTTTCTAAATTCGTGGTCGAGCGCAGCGGCATCCGCCATGCCCAGCGCTTCGTCGATATGACAGATCGTGCCAAGCGCCTCGTTGGCCCTGGCGGCTGAAATCGCCTGCTTCATCGCCTCGGCACAACCAAGTGCACCGCTCCTGATCCGGGCGGCGAGCGCTATCGCGTCGCCGCCCGGTATCGAGCCCTTGCTTGCATCAGTCCCGTTCATGCGGCTGCCGGCTTATTTCGGCTCCTCGGGCATGATGGGCACTTCGAAGGCGCTGGACTTGATGGCGGCGCGCTTGGCCTCCATCGCCGCTTCGGCTTCTGCCGGTGCGACGCCCTTGACGTAGACGATATCGCTGCCGCCTTCCTTCATCAGGCCGAAGCGCGTGTAATTGTTGCCGGTCGGCTTGCCGGCCTTCACATCGGCGATCGCGGCATTGAGGATCGGGCGGAAGCCCCAGATGGCGTTGGCAAAGACGGTGTCGGGATAACGCGGCGTATAGTCGATCAGCGAGCCGACGGACTTGATGCCGCGCTCCTTGGCGGCATCCGCCGTGCCGATACGCTCTCCGAACAGGATGTCGGCACCGGCATCGATCTGGGCGAGGCCCGCTTCACGCGCCTTCGGCGGATCGAAGAAGGTGCCGATGAAGGCAACGAGATGTTTGGCATCCGGGCGGACTTCCTTCACGCCGGCCGCAAAGGCATTCATCAGCATGTTGACTTCGGGGATCGGCAGCGCGCCGACCGAGCCGACGATGCCGGATTTCGTCATCTTGCCGGCCAGCATGCCGGCGAGATAGGCGCCGTCATGGTTCCAGGTGCCGAAGACGCCGAAATTGTCGCCCGATGCTTCGCCGCTCGAACCCAGCATGAAGGCGGTCTTCGGATAATCGGCAGCAACCTGGCGGGCTTCACGCTCGACGGCATAGGCTTCGCCGACGATGAGTGCTGAACCCTGTTCGGCATATTCGCGCATGGCGCGCGGATAGTCGGTGCCCGAGACGCCTTCAGAGAAGACATATTCAATCACGCCTTCGGAAGCGGCGTCCTGCAGCGCCTTGTGCAGACAGGAGTTCCAGGCATTTTCCACCGGCGAGGCATGAATGCCGGCGACCTTCAGTTTTTCCTGCGCCCAGAGCTTGGGTGCAAAGGCGGTCGCGCCGAGTGCCATGCCGGAGGCGAGGACCGTACGACGGGAGATAGTGATCTGATTTTTCATGAGTTCCCCTCTTTTTTACCAGATGGATAAAACTCTATGGATCGCCCAAAATTGTGTCAAGTAATGCTGCTGCGCAAAAACTAGACAATGGTTGTGAGCGTCCGCGTTCTGAGGCCATGGAGAGAGGAGAAAAGGCCCGCTGTTATTGATGCTGCATGACGCTCAAGCCGCCGTCGATCGTCAGGCAGGTGGCATTCATAAAGGTGCATTCGTCCGAGATCATGAAGACTGCGGCCATGGCGATTTCCTGCGGCGTAGCGATACGCCCACCCGGATGCAGCTTCATCGTTTCGGCCTTGGCCTTTTCCGGATCGGGGAAACTGTTCCAGTAATCGATGACCTTCTGGGTCGAGACGTAGCCGGGCGCAATCGCATTCACCCGCACGTTTTGGGGCACATATTCGATACCAAGAGACTTGGTCATGCCGAGTAGCGCATGTTTGGCGAGCGGGTAGGGGAAGGTGTGGGGAATGATGGTGAAGGCGTGCGTCGAGGCGATGTTGAGGATCACCCCGCCGCCTTCCGAAATCATCTGCGGCAGAACCGAACGGCAGCAGTGCCAGGCGCCCTTGAGATTGATGTCGAAGCAGCGCTGCCACTCTTCATCTGTCGTCTGCAGAGGCTCGGCAAAGACGTTGACGCCGGCATTGTTGACGAGGGCATTGATGCTGCCGATCTGCTCTTCCGCCTTGGCAACGGCCGCCTTTATAGCCGAACCATCGGTGATGTCGGCCGCCTGATAGCCGAGCACGGCGCCCTTTGCGGTAAGAGCGGCAGCGGTCCCCTCGAGCAGCTTCTCATCGCGGTCGACGAGGAAGAGGCGGGCATCCTCGGCCGCAAAAGCTTCGGCGATTGCCTGTCCGATCCCTTGCGCTGCGCCCGTGATGAAGACCCGTTTTCCGGAAAGGCGGTTTGGCATCCTCTGTTTCCTCTCTATGCTCATTCTCTGTGATCAGGATATGGCCTGCGGCTGCAGGCGGATCGAGCCTTCCAGGCTTTCTCCCGGCTGCAGGACCTTGAGATCGCCAAACCCGGGAAGATTATGCCCGTTGGCGAGATGGGACATGGGCTCGAAGCAGAAATAATCGCGGCGGAATCCGGGGTCGAAGCGCTCGTCCGACAGGAAGATGACCGCATGGCGGAAGATCGGGTCTGCCGTCAGGTCCAGCGCTGTGCAGGCCTCGGGCCAGGTAATGCGCGCGTTACCGCTCCAGCCCTCGAAGCCGTTATTGATCCAGCGCCGCGGCAGGGCCGCCGGCTGCGAGAAATCGAGATCGGCAGGGATCTCGGCCGGTTCGCCCGGCAGCCAGCCCTCCGTCTCGGTCCAGAAGCGCTGTGCCTTGGCAAGAAGCGTCGTCTGTTCCGTCAGCGGAAAGAACGGATGCCAGCCGAGCCCAAAGGGCAGGGCCGCCTCACCGGTATTCTCCACGCTCATATGCAGCTCTAGCCCCTCGCCCGACAATCCGAAGCTCTGCTTCGCCTTATAACTATAGGGCGAACCGTCCGCCCGGTGGCGGAAACCGATCTCAGCGCCTGCAGCGCTCTCGGAAAGAAGCGCCCAGTCCGCCAGCCAGCCATCTCCGTGGAGGTAGTGTGGGTCCCAGGACGTGTTCGGCTGAAGGCTGTAGTCGCGTCCTTCGAAACTGAAGCGATTGCTCCTCACCCGATTGCCGAAGGGCACGAGCGGATAGCAGGCCGACGACAGTGCATCGGCATCATCGCCTGCCGGCCTCAGAAGCGGAATTTTCCGGCCATCCCGCATCCAGGAGAAATCAAGGAGCACACCGCCGGCCGTCGAGAGACGGGCCGAAAGTGCACCGTCCTGCAAATCGATGATCGCCATGAAACAATGCCTTCCCCACGGATCGAGGCTGATCCGGACCGTGGCGGCACCCTATTATCGGTCGATTGATTGTCAATATAGATAGGATTTATTTTGCTTATCCGGCGGCGCTAAGCCCCGAGTTTCTGGTGATTTCTGCGCACCAAGTCGTGCCAATATGAATTTAGCCGGCTTTTCACCCGCTGAATCGAATAAATAATCATACACAAATATTGACTGGTATGATGTTTCTTTTTATTCAATGGCTGCTGCCGAGTGAGCGGCAGATCGAGATTTTAGGGAGAGAGATTATGCGCTTCTTCAAAGCAGCCATCCTCGCTGGCGCCTTTGCCGTTCTGGCCGCCGGCTCCGTCTTGGCGGAGGATGTCAAGATCGGTTTCATCGTGAAGCAGCCGGAAGAGCCCTGGTTCCAGGACGAATGGAAATTCGCCGACCAGGCCGCCAAGGAAAAGGGTTTCACCGTCGTCAAGATCGGTGCCGAAGATGGCGAGAAGGTCCAGTCGGCGATCGACAATCTCGGTGCACAGGGCGCCCAGGGTTTCATCATTTGCACGCCTGACGTCAAGCTCGGCCCCGGCATCGTCGCCAAGGCCGCCGCCAACCAGCTTAAGCTGATGACGGTCGACGACCGTCTGGTCGGTGCCGATGGCAAGCCGCTGGAAGACGTGCCGCATATGGGCATTTCCGCTACCAAGATCGGCGAGGGCGTCGGCCAGGCAATCGTCGACGAAATGAAGAAGCGTGGCTGGGACATGAAGACTGTCGGCGCAATCCGCGTCTCCTACGACCAGCTCCCGACCGCTGTCGACCGTGTCGAAGGCGCGATCTCGGTGCTGAGGGCTGCCGGCTTCCCGGCTGAAAACATCTATGACGCGCCACAGGCAAAGACCGATACGGAAGCGGCACTCAATGCCGCCACGACCGTTCTCAACAAGCATGCCGACGTGAAATACTGGGTCGCCTTCGGCCTTAACGACGAGGCCGTGCTCGGCGCCGTGCGTGCCTCTGAATCGGTCGGCATTCCCACCGACAACATGATCGGTGTGGGTATCGGTGGTGCGGAATCGGCGATCAACGAGTTCAAGAAGCCGTCTGCGACCGGCTTCTTCGGTACGGTCATCATCTCGCCGAAGCGTCACGGCTATGAAACCGCGCTCGACATGTATGACTGGATTGCCAACGGCAAGGAGCCGGCAAAGGTGACGCTGACCTCGGGTTCGCTGGCGCTGCGCGGCGACTACGGAAAGGTTCGCAAGGACCTCGGCATCGAATAATCATCCTCTGATGATGATCTCATCCCGGCGGCGTTTCGGCCGCCGGGCATATTCGCGACGGAGCGATGATGGCTTTCCTCGAATTCAAGACCATTTCCAAGGGCTATCCAGGCGTCCAGGCGCTCTCCAACGTCTCCTTCGGCGTCGACAAGGGCGCCGTGCACGGGTTGATGGGCGAAAACGGCGCCGGCAAATCCACCCTGATCCGCGTGCTCTCGGGCGACCAGTCAGCCGATGAGGGCAGCATTCTCATCGATGGCGTCGAGCAGAAATACAGCTCCGTCCGCGATGCCTTCCATGCCGGCGTCATCGTCATCCATCAGGAACTTCAGCTTGTTCCGGAACTGACGGTTGCCGAAAACCTCTGGCTTGGCCGCTTTCCCGGCAAGGCCGGCGTCATCAACGGCAAGACGCTGGTCGAGACTGTGCGCGCCAAGCTCGATGAGATCGGTATCGACGTCGATCCCTCGGTAAAAGTATCCGCGCTTTCGATCGGCGCCCGCCAGATGGTGGAGATCGCCAAGGCCGTCATGCTTGACGCCCGCGTCATCGCGCTCGACGAGCCGACCTCGTCGCTATCCTCGCGCGAAAGCGAAATCCTGTTTTCCCTCATCGGCAAGCTGAAGGCCAAGGGCACCGTTATCCTCTATGTCTCCCATCGCCTCGACGAGATCTTCCGGCTTTGCGACAGCCTGACCGTCCTGCGTGACGGCAAGCTTGCCGCCCACCACCCAAAAGTCGCCGAGACGACCCGCGAGCAGATCATCGCCGAAATGGTCGGGCGCGAGATCAGTAATATCTGGGGCTGGCGCGAACGCCGGCTCGGTGAGGTACGCCTCGAGGTCAAGGCCCTCTCCGGTTCGAAGCTCCGTACCCCAATCAGCTTTTCCGTCCGCAAGGGCGAAATCCTCGGCTTCTTCGGCCTGATCGGTGCCGGGCGAAGCGAGATGGCCCGTCTGCTCTATGGCGCCGACCACCGCCATCAGGGCAGTGTTGCGATCGATGGCGTTGCTGTTTCTCCCAACAATCCGAAGGCGGCGATCAATGCCGGCATGGTTCTCTGCCCGGAGGACCGCAAGTTCGACGGCATCATCCAGGGCCGGTCGATCGAGGAAAATATCGCGATCTCCTCGCGCCGGCATTTCTCGCCCTTCGGCGTTCTGAACCCGAAGAAGGAAGCCTCGGTCGCCGACCAGTTTATCGCCAAGCTCAGGGTGCGCACGCCCTCGCGCAAGCAGGACATCATCAATCTCTCCGGCGGTAACCAGCAGAAAGTCATTCTCGGCCGCTGGCTCTCGGAACAGGGCGTCAAGGTGCTGGTCATCGACGAGCCGACGCGCGGTATCGATGTCGGCGCCAAGTCGGAAATCTATGAAATCCTCTACGAGCTCGCAGCCGGCGGCATGGCGATCGTCGTCATCTCCAGTGAGCTGCCCGAAGTCATGGGCATTTCCGATCGCATCATGGTCATGTGCCAGGGCCGCGTTGCCGGCGACGTGGTGCGCGCCGATTTCGACGAACGCAGCATTCTAACCGCGGCACTCCCCGACAAGAATGCCGCCGGTACCATCTAATTTCAGGAACAGCAGTGATGAACGCGTTAAAAAAAATCCTTCTCGGCGAACAGGGTCTGGTGGTGATCTTTTCGATCGCCTTCGTAATCGTCTCGCTGACCGTGCCGAGCTTCCTGACCGAACGCAATATGCTGGGCCTCCTGCAATCGGTGGTGACGATCGGTATCGTCGCCTGCACCATGATGTTCTGCCTTGCCTCGCGCGACTTCGACCTTTCCGTCGGCTCGACCGTCGCCTTTTCCGGCATGATCGCAGTCATGGTATCGAATGCGACCGGCTCCATTCCGCTTGGCCTGCTGGCAGCGCTCGTCTGTGGCAGCATCGTCGGCGTCGTCAACGGCGTGGTCATCGCCCGTTTCCGCATCAATGCGCTGATCACGACGCTCGCGACCATGCAGATCGTCCGCGGCCTGGCGCTGATCGCCTCTGACGGCCGCGCCGTCGGCATCAACGATCCGGCCTTCTACCAGCTGGCGCTGTCGCGCTTTCTCACGGTGCCGACGCCGATCTGGATCATGGCTCTGCTCTTCATCGTCTTCGGCTTCGTCTTGAACCGCACTGTCTTCGGCAAGAATACGCTGGCGATCGGCGGCAATCCGGAGGCTTCGCGCCTTGCCGGCGTCAATGTCGTCACCATGCGCATCTGGATCTTCGCACTGCAGGGCTTCGTCTGTGCCATCGCCGGTATCCTGCTTGCCTCGCGCATCACGTCCGGCCAGCCCAATGCGGCGACCGGCCTGGAACTCTCCGTCATCTCAGCCTGCGTGCTCGGCGGCGTGTCGCTTGCCGGTGGCCGCGCGGCGATGACCGGCGTGATCGTCGGCGTGCTGATCATGGGCATTGCCGAAAACGTCATGAACCTGCTCAACATCCAGGCCTTCTATCAATATGTGGTGCGCGGTCTTATCCTTCTGATCGCCGTCCTGCTCGACAATATGCGCTCGTCGGCCGCCGGGCGCGGCAGTCGCGCGTGATGATCAGATTTCTTGGGAGAAGCCCGCTGAGCCTGCGGTTGCACATTGATGAGAAAGCATGGCGCTGCTCATGGTGACAACCAGACCAGCGGTACGGGGGACGTTATGAGCACGCGATCAGGACTTCTGCGAACGGGAAGTACGTCAGCCAACCTGGAACAGGGACGGCGCACGGTGCGCGAGGAGCTGTTGAAGAAGCTCATCGGGCAGATCGTATCCGGGGACATTGCCGAAGGCTCGCTGCTGCCGAACGAAGCGGAGCTTTCCGAGGTCTATGGCGTCAGCCGCACCAGCCTTCGGGAGGCGATGCAATATCTGTCGGCTCTCGGCATGATCCGCTCCCGCACGCGTGCCGGCACGAGCGTGCTGCCGCGCGAGAACTGGAACTATCTTGATCCGATGGTCCTCGATGCGACGCTCGAATTCAGCGACGACCGCAGCTTTTACGATTCGCTCCTCGATGCCCGCCAGCTTCTGGAGCCGGCAGCAGCCGCACAGGCCGCTGCCAACGCCACAGCCAAGCAGCTCGCCCAGATCGCCGAAGCCTTCGAGGACATGGTGGCCGCCAACGCCCGCGACAACGAGGCCTGGAGCCAGGCCGACCTCGAATTCCACACCGCCATCATCAATGCCAGCGGCAACTGGGTGTTCCGCCAGTTCGCCACCGCCATCCGCGCCGCCCTGCTCGCAAGCTTTCGCCTGACCAACCGGGCAAGCCAGAGCCATGATTACGCCATCGCCCGGCATCAGGACGTGCTTGATGCCATCCGCATGCGGCGGCCCGATGCGGCGCGTTTTGCCATGGAGCAGCTGATCGGAACGGCGCGGATGGAATTGAGCGACGCCCTGCGCGTCGGCAAGCCGGGCAAGCAGGAATAGGCGCCGCCGTCTCCCCGCCGAGGTAAAAGGAACATTCAAAATTCCATCTGCCGACAGAAAGTATATTAAGTTTGAAGTCCTTTTGCGGATTCGCTAGTAACTGGGTGTAAACTCGGCTGCTTGAAAGGACGATGGGCGCGTGGACGAGACCGAAAAACTGCAAACGCACAGGCGCGGCTCCGGCGTATCGACGGTCTATGAGACGCTTCGAAACGAGATCATCGAGCTGAAATTGCCGCCGGGCAGCCCGATCGACGAACAACAGCTGTCGGATCGTTTTGCGCTGTCGCGCACGCCGATCCGCGAAGCCTTGGTGCGGCTTGCTGCCGAAGGCCTGATCACCACGCTCACCAACCGCGCGACGATCGTCTCGAACATCGATTTCCTCGGCCTGCCGGAATTTTTCGATGCGCTGACGCTGATGTACCGCGTCACCACCCGGCTTGCGGCTGCCAATCACGCCGAAGGCGATATCGCCGCTATCCTTGTGCAGCAGAAGGCTTTCGAGGCGGCGGTCACCAGCCGTGATGTGCTCGGCATGATTTCGACCAATCGAGACTTCCATATCGCGATCGCCCAGGCCGGCCGGAACAGATATTACGTCGAGCTTTTCACCCGGCTGCTGGATGAAGGCCGCCGCATTCTGAGGCTCTACTATTCCTCCTTCAACGATGTGCTGCCGCGCCAATATGTCGGCGAGCACGAGGAGATGATCCAGGCGATCATCAATCGCGACGTGACGCTGGCCGACAGCCTGGCATCTGCCCACGCTGATCAGATCGTAGGCCAAATCCGCTCCTACATTACCGCCGATTCCCGCCAGAACGCTAAGCTGGCGCTCTAGCCGCCCGCAAAATTCTCGCACCATAGCAGCAGTGCCTCGCCCAGCACTGAAGGAAATCATTCTCTGTATTTTTCTTGTCGACAAGAAGTCGGCAAGGTGCTACATGCCTCATCAACCCCGCTATCCGGGGAGTTTTCCAGAGAACGAGAGATTGGCGATGACTGGTTCCGTATTCCAAGGCTGCATCCCGGCGCTCATGACGCCCTGCAACGACGACCGCACCCCAAATTTTGACGCGCTTGCCCGCAAGGGCAAGGACCTGATCGATCTCGGCATGTCCGCCGTCGTCTATTGCGGTTCGATGGGCGACTGGCCGCTCTTGACCGACGAACAGCGTCAGGAAGGTGTCAAGCGCCTCGTCGAAGCAGGTGTTCCCGTCATCGTCGGCACTGGTGCCGTCAACACCAAGTCGGCCGTCGCCCATGCTGCGCATGCTGCGGCTGTTGGCGCCAAGGGGTTGATGGTCATCCCCCGCGTTCTGTCGCGCGGTTCGTCCGTTTCGGCCCAGCGGGACCATTTCTCGGCGATCCTCGAAGCGGCCAAGGGCCTGCCGGCAGTCATCTACAACAGCCCCTATTACGGCTTTGCGACGCGCGCCGATCTGTTCTTCGATCTGCGTTCGCGCTTTTCGAATCTCGTCGGCTTCAAGGAGTTCGGCGGCAAGAGCGACATGACCTATGCGGCCGAAAACATCACGTCGGGCGATGATGCACTGACGCTGATGGTCGGTGTCGATACCGGCGTCTATCACGGCTTTGTCAATTGCGGCGCGGGCGGGGCCATCACCGGCATCGGCAACGCGCTGCCGAAGGAAGTGCTGCATCTCGTTTCGCTCTGCGAACAGGCGGCCAAGGGTGATGCGGCCGCCCGCAGCGCCGCCCGCGAGCTCGAAGAGGCGCTGATGGTTCTGTCGACCTATGACGAAGGTCCAGATCTCGTGCTGCACTACAAGTATCTGATGGTGCTGAACGGCGAGAAGGAATACACGCTGCACTTCAACGAGACCGACAAGCTGAGCAACTCGCAGCGCCGTCACCTCGAAAACCAGTATCGCCTGTTCAAGACCTGGTACGCTGCGCGTTATCCGAACGCCGCCTGAGGCTGCCAGAAACGGTTCGGTCTCGCAGCTTGCCTGCGAGGCCGCTCAAAGAAGGCGCGCCCCATCAGGTGAGCGCCGCGCCGCGGGCAAATGGATTGCTGTTGGTTTTCCTGCTGGAGACGGGGTCAGTTCGCCACATCGGTGGCGGCCAGGGAGTGGATCAGCATCGTCAGATCGCGTCGGATCTTCAGATCCGAGATACGCTCGATTTCCCTGGCAAGATAGGCTGCCTCGTCCTCGACGCCAGCGCCCGCCTCGGTTTCGATGCCGTTGATGAACCAGCCGGCATCCACCTTCATGAAGCCGCATAGCCGCAGCATGACCGCGACGGACAGGCGGTTTGTACCATTCTCGTATTTCTGGATCTGCTGAAACGCGACGCCGATATGCGCAGCGAGTTCGCTCTGGGTGATGCCGCGAGCGGCGCGCACGGAGCGTAATCTCTGGCCGATTGCCAAATTCAGTTCCTGATCTTTCATGCCTATCCTTGAGAATACTTCCGTCGACTGCAGATCTTGCAGGTTCTCTTTACATGATCGGCTTTTGAGATCCACCTCCATCTGTCAAAAGCGTCAGTTGTTCTTTGAGTTGGCGCTGTTCTCTCTCGGACAGACGCGCAATCTCATTTTCGACGAAGCTCGCAATGGCCTGTGGGTCGTCGCCAAACCGGCGTGCCCCTTCCGCGCAGAGAGCGATGATGGTTGCCATCGGATTGGCAGGGTCCGTCATTTTTGAAATCCCCCCTGAAATCTTCGTCCTTCGCTTCGCAGACGTTCTGGAGTTGAAGTGGGTTGCACAGAAAAAGAGGCCGACCGATGGTGAACAAATATCCCAATCTTCGATGCCAAGTCGCAACGACCCCGGACCATGTTCGGGATGCGATGATCTTGAGAAGCATCTGCTTTGTCCATGAGCACGGTATCTCGCCCTCCTTCATCTTCGACGGTAATGATCACCAGGCCACGCATTTCGTCTTTTATGATGGCGAAGAGCCGGTCGGCTCGCTTCGCATCCGCTGGTTCGCTGACTTTGCCAAGTATGAACGAACCTGCTTCCGCGAAAAGTACCGACACCCTTTTACGGTTAAGCGTTGCATTCAGATGACCTTCGATCACGTAGCGCGCAAGGGCTATACGAAGGTTCTGACCCAGGCCGAGCAGCGCCTCGCGCGGCTATGGACCATCCTCTTCGATCTGGAGATCGTCGACAGCCCGCCGGTGGAAATTGCCGGCCATCCCGAGCCCTATCTGACCGTTGTCGGCACGATCCCCGCGTCATCTGATCCGATTACCATGGAAAGCAGCAGCGCCATGCTGTTGCGCATCGAAGGTCAATGGGACGCCCCGAGTTCGTTTGAGACAGCATAACAATGGCAGGTTTGAGGAACGCGGGCGACATGTCTGCAACGGCTGCGCTGCAGGAGGAAATTCTCACGCGCACGAAACTACACACCGAAATGGTGCGTCGTCTCATCAATGATCCGACAGTGCAGCCGGTCGAGCTCGCCGGCTTCCTGGAGGATGTCGCGAATGCCTATCTTTCGATCTCGGAAGAGCTCAGCCAAATTGTGAAGGCGGCGGAGGAGCGATAGTTTCGAGCATCTTGCGCAAGCTTTCTTCCTGTTCGTGCCGCCCGGACGGGAAGGTCAATCTGCCGTCGAAAGACGGGTTGGTCCTGAAAATATCGACGATCCAGTCATAGACGGCGGCCACCGGTCTCGATTGCCGGCGATTGGCAACCGAGGTCAGATAGACGGGCAAGGCGACATGCACGCCGAGGTCAAGCGGTACGAGTTCGGGATCTGCGAGCACGTAATTGCCGAGCAGCCCCACGCCGGCGCCGTTGCGAACGAGAGCAAAGTAGGCAAGCGAATTCTCACAGTTGTGGGTCTGGTGGCCGGCTTCGACGAGGCCGCGCCAGCCATCCCAGATCTCGCGTTCGGAAGCATAATAGTTGCACTGCACATAGACATGCTGGGAGATGAACTGGCGCTGCGGGACACCGGATTTCTTCAGATAATCACGGCTGGCGATCGGAATGAGATGAAGAGTGCCGATCTCGACGCAATCGACATCCGCCCTCGAAATCGGAGAGAGCGAGATCATCAGATCGGCCTGGTTCTTCTCGAAATTGACGAGCGACACCTGTTCCCGGATGTCGAGATTGAGGCGCGGATAGTTGTCGTTCAGCCTGGGCACGGCGGGAGCGACGATGGCGACGGCAAGGCCGGAGGTCACGCTGACGGCAACCCGTCCGGTGACGGCGTCCATCTCATCCTTCAGGTCGTTGGAAAGGGAAAACAGCTGGAAATCGAGCTCTGCAACCTGGATGGCGAGCTTGCGCCCGGTTTCCGTCAGCGTGACGCCGGAAAAGGTCGAGATGACCAGTTGCGATCCGATCTGGTCCTGAAGGCGCTTCACATCACGGCTGACGGTTGGCGCACTGGTGCCGAGCAGCTCAGCGGCTTGAGCAAAGGAAGGGCTTTTGGCGACCGCCAGAAAGGTCCTGAGTTCGCGCCAGATCGGCCGCGAAAGCAGGCCTCTGATTTCAAGTGGCGATTTATCCAGATCGGCGCGTTCGCTGCCGAATGGAAGAGGAGGGAAGGCTTTGTTCACGACCGCCTCGCGTATCAGTGGAGGCGCAACAATATACTTAATCGGGGATTACGGGCAATTGTTGAAGAACGACAGCTTATAGGCGTTGAGAAGTCGCAGTTTAAAGATCGCGAACGTCCATTCTGGTCGCGGGCTTCTGAAAAATACTACCGATTGGGTGTCCATTTCTATTTCGATATTTCAATAAAGCGACTTTATTATAGTGATTTAAATCGATCTAATCGGGTCATTTACGCAACTCATGGGGTGTGTTAGCGTTTTGCAGCGGGCAAGATCCGATTTCAACATTCCGTTTCGGGACCGATGCAGGCGGGCCTGCCCGATCGCGAAACTTTCGCCAAGCTCGGAGGCAAATCAAGGCGATGGCCGATGGAATTTCTGATATGATTGATAGCAATGGGCCGGTGGGATTCCTGCGGCTCTTCCGTCTTATTTCTGCAGCAAGAGATAGTGCTTCATCACTGGAGCTCATGGATCTCGTGCGTCTAGTGGATATGGCGCTCATGCAGACGGCGCTCGACTGGGAAGGGCTTGATGCCGAAAACCTCGATGAGCGCGCTTTCCTGAATCTCATCCGCGAGAAGCGGGAAATTGCGGACAAGACGCATATCTACGCGGTCCCGAACTGACATGATCATCGCCAGCTCCTGAGAGCTGGTACTCAGATCTTGGCAAAGGAAAAGGCATTGATCGGCAGGTCGGTCTGCCCATCAATGGCAAGATCCGCCAGGATTTCGCCGACGACGCTCGTGAACTTGAAGCCGTGGCCGGAGCAGGGCGAAGCGACGACAATGTTCTTTTCGCCTGGCACATGGTCGAGAAGAAAGTCCTCGCTCGGCAGCATCGTATAGCGGCAGGTCGTTTCCTTCATGCGAAGACCGGCCGCAGCCGGAACACGCTTCCTGATGAAGCTGTCAAGCAAGTTCCGGTCGGCATCGTTGACGGGCGGGTTTGGCTTGTTAGGATCGATCGGCTCGCGGAAATGTGCGTGCTTGCCGACCTTCACCCCGTCGACGCCGATGGCGGGAAAACCGAAATACGTGCCTTGCGCACCTTCGTCCCGCAGGAAACAGGGCATGCGCTGCGGCTGCGTCGCGACATCATCCTGCGGCTGATACCAGGCAACCACCTGACGGATTGGCACCGCCGCCTGCTTCAGTTGGGGTATCAGTTCGGCAATCCACGATCCGGTCGCCACAACGATTTTCCCTGCCCGATACCGCCCGGTTTCAGAGATGATCGTCACGCCGGCATCATTGGGCTCGATTGCGGTCACTTTCTCGCCGAAATGGAGGACCGCGCCGTCCTCGACAGCAAGCCTCAGGTAGCCGAGCACAGCCGCCTCGGGACGAAGATAGCCGCCCAGCGGGTCAAACAGCGCCATCTCATGATCGTCGAGCTGGAAGGCCGGAAAGCGGCGCGCCATCTCTTCCTTGTCCAGCGCCTCATAGGCTAGTCCGTGGAGTTCGGAGGAAGCGCGCGTACCGGCAACGATCTTGCTGTCCGGTGCGCCGATCTGCAACACGCCTGTTATCGTCAGGATCTCGGTGCGCAGGCGTGCCTCCAGCGACCGCCAGTTCTGATAGGCGCGCTTGAGCAGCGGAACATAGGACGGGTCCTCGAAATAGCCGAGCCGGATCAGGCGGCTGTCGCCATGCGAGGAACTCAGCGCATGGGCGGGAAAATAGGCATCGAAGCCGATCGCCCTGACACCGCGGGCTGCCAGAAAGGCGAGCGCAGCACTCCCCATGGCACCGAGGCCGATAACGGCGACGTCGAAGCTGGCGGTCATGAAGTCTCCTCAGGGAATTGCTGGTGCTGCGGCCTTACGGATCAGTCCGCGCAAGGCCTCGATGTCGCGCGAAAGCGGCCGGTCATCGGCATAGGCAGGCACGATCGTGCGAACGGCTTTGTAGATAGCATCCGTGCCCGTCGCCCTCGACGCGGTACCGACGAGGAATTCGTGGGCCTGCGCAGCCGCCATCAATTCGATCGCCAGGATGTATTCGGCATTATCGATCAGCGTGAGAAGCTTGTTGGCGGCGGCCGTCGGGTGCGCCAGGAAATCCTCCTGCAGGCCGGATGTGATACCGCCATCGGTGGAGGCCGGTGCGGCAAGTCGCCGGTTCTCGTTGGCAAGGGCTGCTGCCGTATATTGCGCGATCATGAGGCCGGAATTGCTGCCGGCGTCGCTTGCCAGGAATGGCGGCAGGCCGCTCACGAGCGGATTGACGAGGCGGTCCATGCGCCGTTCGCTCATGGCGGAAATCTGAGCGAGGGCCGTCGCAAGACTATCGGCAGCCTGTGCAAGGGCAGGGGCTACGGCATGTGCTTCGGAGGATATGATCGGCTCCTCGGGCGTGCCGGATACGGCGGGATTGTCGGTGACGGAGGCAAGTTCCTGATCGACGACGAGGGCCGAAATATCGAAGACATCGCGTGCAGCACCATGGGCATGCGGGATCGAACGCAGGCTGAGCGCGTCCTGCGTCCGTTTGCCTGTCGCAGCTGATATCAGCCCGCTGCCAGCAAGCCTGGCACGCAGCGAGGCGCCGACGCTGGCGATGCCCTTGGAGGGACGCAGTGCCAGAACAGCAGCATCGAAGGCCGCCATCTGGCAGCCGGCCGCTTCAAGCGTGAGTGCCGCGATCGCATCGGCCCAGTCGAGAAGCCGCTCGGCGCGCGCCAGGGCAACACTTGCAAGCCCGGTCGCGCAGGCTGTGCCGTTGACGAGGCTAAGCCCTTCCTTGGCACCGAGCACCAATGGTTCGAGGCCGATGGCGGCAAGCGCGTCGCGGCCGCTCATATGGCCGCCCTTAACGCTGGCGCTGCCTTCGCCGATCAGCACCAGCGCATTGTGGGCGTTATGGGTGAGGTAGCCCGCCGAACCCTTGGAGGGAACGTCAGGAATGCAGCCCTTTTCGAGAAAAGTGGCGAGATGGCGGAGGATCTCGGGACGCACGCCGGAATGCCCGTGGGCAAAATTGGCGATCTGCGCGGCGATGATGGCGCGCACCTCGCGCGGCGCCAGCAATTCGCCGACGCCAACCGCATGGCTAAGAATGATGTTGCGTGACAGTCTGCTCTGCGAGGCCCTGTCGACAACGGTATCAGAAAGCGCACCAACGCCGGTATTGATGCCATAGGCCCGCACGCCGGTCTCGACGATCCGCTCGACGATGCGGCTTGCATGCGTGACACGATCCCAGGCCGCTTGCGATAGGCCAAGCGCTTCCCCCTCGGCCACGCGCGCGATATCGCGCCAGCCGGCAACCCTGTCGATGGTGATGGTCATTGGCCGCTTCCGAAATGGCCGATGAACTGGCGGAAGGCCGGCGACGCGCCGCCGCCGAACATTTCGTTCGGCGTGCCGCTGCTCTCGACCAGCCCTTCGCGCATGAAGACGACGCGGTTCGACACATTGCGGGCAAAGCTCATTTCGTGGGTGACGACGAGCATGGTCATGCCCTCTTCGGCGAGCGCGCGCATGACGCGCAGCACTTCGCCGACCAGTTCCGGATCGAGCGCCGACGTCGGCTCGTCGAACAGCATGACCTTCGGCTTCATGGCAAGCGAACGGGCAATGGCCGCCCGCTGCTGCTGGCCGCCCGAAAGATGCGCCGGGTAGGCATGGCGCTTGTCGGCAATGCCGACCTTTTCGAGCAGTGCTTCGGCTTCGGCGATGCATTCGGCCCGCGGCCGCTTCAAGACATGGACCGGTCCTTCAATGACATTCTGCAGGATGGTCATATGAGACCACAGATTGAAGGACTGGAAGACCATGCCGAGTTCTGAGCGGATATGGTCGACCTGCTTCTGGCTCGCCGGCTTTGTCTTGCCGTTCTTGTGGATCATCTGGATGTGTTCGCCGTCGACCCAGATTTCGCCGTCGCTCGCCACTTCAAGAAGGTTGATACAGCGCAGGAAAGTGGATTTGCCGGAGCCAGACGCGCCGAGCAGCGAGATCACGTCGCCATCCTCGGCATCGAGCGATATGCCGCGCAGCACTTCATGGGTGCCGAAGCTCTTGCGAATATTGCGGACCGAAAGTCGGGTTACGCCGGGCATGGAAGCTCCAATCACGTTCAGTCGGGTTCAAGCCTTCAGCGCCGCCGGAATGGCGCGGCGATGTCGGGACAGCCAGTATTCCAGCAGGGACATGGCCTGCAGGATGATGAAGTTCAAAACGAGGTAGATGATGGCCGCACAGAGAAAGACTTCCATCGTGCGGTAGGTCTGCGAAATCAGCCGCTGTGCGACGCCCGTCACTTCCCAGACCGTCACGAGGCTTGCGAGTGCGGTCGATTTCATCATCAGCACGATCTCGGTCGAATAGGCCGGCAGCGCATGCCGGAAGGCGATCGGCGCCAGGATGCGGCGCACCATCAGGAAGCCGGACATGCCGATGGCGCGCGCTGCCTCGATTTCCTTCGGCGAGACGGCGCGAATGCCGCCGCGGAAGATCTCGGCCGAGTAGCCGGCAGTGCAGAGTGCGAGCGAGAGAACCGCGCAGACCATCGGCTCGCGCAGGAAGGGCCAGAGGAAAGAATAGCGGATGACGCCGAACTGGCCGAGCCCGTAAAAGACCAGGAACATCTGGATCAGGAGCGGCGAGCCGCGGAAGACGAAGATGTAGCCCTTGGCGAAGCCGGAGAGGATCGGATTGCCGCTGACGCGCATGGCGACGATGACGAGCGCCAGCAATCCGCCAAAGAAGACCGACAGGAAGAACAGGATCAGCGTCGTCGGCACGGCCTTCAAGAGCGTGACCATGGTGCTGAAGAGGAAGGCGATGTCCATCTGTTCCCCCCTATGCCTGACCCATGGCCGAAGCCGGCATGCTGCGATTGGCCTTGCGCTCGGCGCCGTTGAAGACGCGGTCGGACAGGCTGGTGAGGATCAGGTAGAGCGCGCCGCCGACGATATAGAAGAGGAAATATTGCCGGGTCGAACCCGCGGCGACCTGGCTCGAACGCATCAATTCGGCAAGGCCGGTTACCGAAATCAGCGCCGAGTCCTTCAGGCTGAGCTGCCAGACATTGCCGAGGCCGGGAATGGCAAGGCGCAGGACCTGGGGAATGATGATGCGGCGAAACCGCAGGCCGCGATGCATGCCGATTGCCGAAGCTGCCTCGAGCTCGCCCTTGGAAATGGCGTTGTAGGCGCCACGATAGACCTCCGCCTGATAGGCGCCGGAGATGATGCCGACGGCAAGCGCGCCGGCGGCAAAGGATGGCAGGCCGAGAAAGCCTTCATAACCCATGGACTGGCCGATCGCGGTAATGGCCGAAGAACCGCCGAAATAGATCAGATAGATGATCAGCAGTTCCGGAACACCGCGGAAGACGGTGGTGTAGATATGGCCGATCGTGACGAGCACGAAATTGCTGGAGAGCTTCGCGGCCGCGATGATCGCGCCGAGCACGGCACCGATTGCAAGTGCGGTGGCGGTCACGCAGAGCGTCAGCAATGTGCCGAGGAGGAGGAACGCTCCCCACCCGGTTGAGCCGAATCCAATCAGTTCGAGTATCGCCATGGGCCTTCCCAGCGCTGTCTTCGTCGTGATGACGGGCGGTCAGAATAGCACGTGGTCTCCGATCGCAAAGCGGAGACCACGGAACGCGGCTTTTGATCGAAAGCTTAGTTCTGCGGGCTGACGTCGACCTTGAACCACTTCATGGAGAGGTTCTTGACCGTGCCGTCGGCAAGTGCGGACTTGATCGCTTCGCTGAACTTGTCGCGCAGGTCCGTATCGGCCTTGCGGATGCCGAGGCCTTCGCCTTCGCCCCAGATGGAGCCGGCGACTTCCGGACCGGTAAAGGTCAGCGCGCCATTGGCGGCTTCAAAGGCATTGTTGAAATAGACGGCATCGTCGAAGCCGAGGTCGATGCGGCCGTTCTGGAGGTCGAGGTCGCGGTCAGCACCCGTCTTGTATTCGCGGATCTCGGCAATGCTACCGAAATTGTCATAGACGAACTTGGCGTAGACGGTTGCCGCCTGGATGCCGATCGTCTTGCCCTTGAAGGCTTCCTTGAGCGCGTCGATTTCCTTCACGCCGGTCTGGCCGGGCGTCATCTTGACGGTCGCACCGGTGCCGGCTGCATTGGCGAGCGGGCTGTCCTTGGCGGTGGCGAAGGCTGCCGGTGTTGCTGCATAAGGAACCGTGAAGTCGATGACCTGCTTGCGCTCGTCAGTGATCGACAGCGCATCCATGATGACGTCGAACTTGCCGGCATTCAGCGCCGGGATCATGCCGTCCCAGTCGGATGCGACCAGCGTGCATTCGATCTTGGCGCGTTCGCACAGGACCTTGGCAAGCTCCGGTTCGAAGCCGCCGAGCGAGCCGTCGGCATTGGTGAGGTTCCAGGGAGCGTAGGCGCCTTCGAGCGTGATGGTCGCCTTCGTCCAGTCCTTGGCAGAGGCAGGAGCCGCAAAGGCGGCTGCCGTCATCGCGCAGGAAAGAAGAATCGTGCTGAGCTTCATTGATGTGATCTCCTCTGAGATTGGACAGACCTTGCGGTATGAATGCCGATCTTCGCCGGCTTGCCCGTCCTGATCCTTTGTTTCATTTTTGGATCGGCAGGTTGTATAGGGTACCATATGAGATATTTTGTGATATGCAAGTGGAAAGTCGATTTAAAAGGCAGATTCCATTCATGCAAAGGGAATAGGCAATGAAGCGTTCCGGCGAGATGAAGCGCGAACTGGCGGAAAATGACGGCGGCCCGCTTTATGCCGGTGTCAAGCAGGTCATTCTCGACCGGATCCGTAGCGGCGAATGGCCCCCGCGACACCGCGTGCCCTCCGAAAACGAGCTGGTGGTGGAGCTCGGCGTCAGCAAGATGACCGCCAACCGGGCGCTCCGGGAACTGGCGAACGAAGGCGAACTCCTCCGCATCCAGGGCGTCGGTTCCTTCGTTGCGGAACGCAAGGGCTATTCGGCGCTCTTCGAGGTGCGCAATATCGCCGACGAGATCACCGAGCGCGGCCATGTCCACGAGGCGACAGTCATCGTTCTGGCCGAGGAGCCGGCCTCTCCGGAGGTTGCCGATGCGCTGGAGCTTGAGATCGGTGCGCCGGTTTTCCACTCGCTGATCGTCCACAACGAAAATGGCGTGCCCGTGCAGATCGAGGACCGCTTCGTCAATCCGGGGGCCGTGCCCGACTATCTGGCGCAGGACTTTTCGACGCTGACGCCGAATGCCTATCTGACGGCGGCGGCACCGCTCAGCGCATCGGAGCATATCGTCGAGGCGGTGGTGCCGCGCGCCTGGGAATGCAAGCTGCTGACAATCTTGCAGAATGAGCCGTGCCTTGCCATCCGCCGACGCACCTGGTCGGCCCGCCAGGTGGTCTCGACGGCGCGCCTCGTCTATCCCGGACATCGCTACAGGCTGGAAACGCGCAGCGGCAAGATCTTCGAGGAATAGGCTAGTTGTATATGGAACTTGCCCCGAAAAAGCGATTTCCCTAGCCCATTCCATGATTTTACGCCTCCTCGATCGAGATGGCGTAGCAGCGCGCCTGGCCGGAAAGATCGAGCCTGCCGCCATCGCTCTCTTCAAGCAGCATTGCATCGCCGGCGTCGAGTTCGATGCTCTGCGCACCCGTTCGCGCCGCCAGAGCTCCATTGGCGCAAAAGAGCAGGAAAATCCCTTTCGCAAACGCCAGGCTCTTCTTGCCATCGATGAAATGCCGCGCGACTGCGTGCCTCACGGTACCCCGCCTGGTCATCACGTTCAGGTCGGTGATTGTGCCATCCGGTAGCGTTGCCGAGACGGCGATATCGGCAGCAAAGGCGAGGGGTTCGCTCTCCTGCGTCAGGAGCACCTGCTCATGCCCCTCGATGAAGAGCCGCATACCGTTGCCTTCCAGGATCGACAGCGTGCGGTCGATCCCGGGAAAGACGGAGAAGGGCCCATCGGAGGC
This sequence comes from Rhizobium sp. 01T437, assembly GCF_056398505.1. Taxonomy (NCBI): domain Bacteria; kingdom Pseudomonadati; phylum Pseudomonadota; class Alphaproteobacteria; order Hyphomicrobiales; family Rhizobiaceae; genus Rhizobium; species Rhizobium sp. 01T437. Next base: position 99,284 of record NZ_JBFTPM010000013.1, on the reverse strand, counting down.
AACGGTTGCCGTGCTGACCCGCCAATCGAAATCGGCAAGTCCCGCGCTCAGCGGCGAAATGGCAATTTCCACCGTTTCGCCGCCGCCATTCTTCCACGGCATACGCTTGTGATCGGCAGCGCGCAGGACCCTCATGGCTCAGTTTCCGAGGATGCCGGGCAGGCGCAGGCCCTTTTCCTTGGCGCAATCGATGGCGATGTCATAGCCGGCATCGGCATGGCGCATGACGCCGGTCGCCGGATCGTTCCAGAGAACATTTCCGAGGCGGCGGGCCGCATCGTCAGTGCCGTCGGCGCAAATGACCATGCCGGAATGCTGCGAGAAGCCCATGCCGACGCCGCCGCCATGATGCAGCGAGACCCAGGTGGCGCCGGAGGCGGTGTTGAGCAGGGCATTCAGGAGCGGCCAGTCGGAGACGGCATCCGAGCCGTCCTTCATGGCTTCCGTCTCGCGGTTCGGCGAGGCGACGGAACCGGAATCGAGGTGGTCGCGGCCGATGACGACGGGCGCCTTCAGCTCGCCATTCTTGACCATCTCGTTGAAGGCAAGGCCGAGGCGGTGGCGGTCGCCGAGGCCGACCCAGCAGATGCGTGCCGGCAGGCCCTGGAAGGCAATGCGCTCGCGCGCCATGTCGAGCCAGTTGTGCAGGTGCTTGTTGTCGGGCAGCAGCTCCTTCACCTTGGCGTCGGTCCTGTAGATATCTTCGGGATCGCCCGACAGGGCGGCCCAGCGGAACGGACCGATGCCGCGGCAGAAGAGCGGGCGGATATAGGCCGGCACGAAGCCCGGGAAGGCGAAGGCGTTTTCCAGGCCCTCGTCCTTGGCGACCTGGCGAATGTTGTTGCCGTAATCGAGTGTCGGAACACCGGCATCCCAGAAGGCGACCATCGCCTCCACGTGCGCCTTCATCGAGGCGCGGGCAGCGACTTCGACCGCTTTCGGATCGCTCTCGCGCTTGGCCTTGGCTTCGGCGACGGTCCAGCCGACCGGAAGGTAGCCGTTGCGGGGGTCATGCGCCGAAGTCTGGTCGGTGACGATATCGGGGCGCGGGCCGCCGGCCTTCATGCGACGAACGAGTTCCGGGAAGATTTCGGCGGCATTGCCGACAAGGCCGACCGACTTTGCTTCGCCCGCCTTGGTCCAGCGTTCGATCTTTTCCAGCGCCTCATCCAGCGTATGGGCCTTTTCGTCGACATAACGGGTGCGCAGGCGGAAATCGATGCGGGTCTCGTCGCATTCGACGGCCAGGCAGCAGGCGCCGGCCATGACGGCGGCGAGAGGCTGGGCGCCGCCCATGCCGCCGAGGCCGCCGGTCAGGATCCACTTGCCCGTGAGATTGCCGTCATAGTGCTGGCGGCCGGCTTCCACGAAGGTCTCGTAGGTGCCCTGCACGATGCCCTGCGTACCAATATAGATCCACGAGCCGGCCGTCATCTGGCCGTACATGGCAAGGCCCTTCTTGTCGAGCTCGTTGAAATGGTCCCAGGTCGCCCAGTGCGGCACGAGGTTGGAATTGGCAATCAGCACGCGCGGCGCATCCTTGTGGGTGCGGAAGACGCCGACCGGCTTGCCGGACTGAACCAGCAGCGTCTCGTCCTCGTTGAGCGTCTTCAGCGTTGCAGTGATGCGATCGAAATCGTCCCAGGTGCGGGCTGCACGGCCAATGCCGCCATAGACGACGAGCTCATGCGGATTTTCTGCGACGTCAGGGTCGAGATTGTTCATGAGCATGCGCAGCGGCGCTTCGGTCATCCAGCTCTTGGCGTTCAGCTGATCGCCGCGCGGCGCACGGATTTCGCGGATATTGTGGCGCGGGTTTACGGTCATGATGATGTTCCCTTTCTAGCGTTTCAGACCAAGCGCGATCTCTTCGATCCGCGTCAGAATGGATTTGAGATGGATGCGCAGATTGTCGGCCTCCTCGCCGTCATAGGCGAAGGGTGGCGCTTCGGTTGCAAGATGCGTGGATTGTGCGAGCTCCATCTGGATGGCATGGACGCCGGTTTCCGGCTTGCCGTAATGGCGCGTCGTCCAGCCGCCCTTGAAGCGGCCGTTCAGGATGCTGTCATAGCCTGCCGCAGCCGACGCAATGGCGATGGTCGCCTGCTCGATCGCCGGATCGCAGGTCTTGCCCATATCGGTGCCGATATTGAAATCCGGCAGCTTGCCCTCGAAGAGGAAGGGAATGTGCGAGCGGATGGAGTGGCAGTCGTAGAGAACGGCGACGCCATGAATGGATTTGACCCGTTCGATCTCGGCTGCAAGGGCGCGATGGTAGGGCGCATGAAAATCGCGCAGCCGGACGGCGATATCGGCCTCGGTCGGCGTGGGCCCATCCTTCCAGATTGCCTTGCCGTCGAAATCCGTCTCCGGGATCAGCCCGGTCGTGTTCTGGCCGGGATAGAGGCTGGTGCCCGAGGGATCGCGGTTGGCATCGATCACGTAGCGATGGAACGTCGCGCGCACCGTGGTCGGATTGTCGAGCAAGCCGTCGTAGAGCTGGTGGATGTGCCAGTCGGTATCGGCAAGCAGCCGGCCATTCTCATCAAGGCGTTCCCATATATCGGCCGGAACCTCGGTACCCGTATGAGGAAAGCCGAGGATGACGGGGGAAGTGCCTTGCTTGACCTCGAAAACAGACATGTCAAACCTCCAGAGCGGGCAGGACACCGCTTGAAACGGATGCGTTGAGACCGCCGCTCGCAATGAGCACCGTCGCCGCCTTCAGATCGTTCGCCATGTAGCGATCTTCCTCCAGCGACGGCACAACAGCGCGGATAGCGGCGATCGCTTTCTTGAGCTCGGGGCTGGTCGCAAGCGGTGCGCGAAGCTCCACCCCTTGTGCTGCGGTGAGCGCCTCGATGCCGATGATCGCAAAGAGATTTTCGGTCATCGGCAGAAGCCTGCGTGCGCCGTGGCAGGCCATGGACACATGGTCTTCCTGGTTGGCCGAGGTCGGTGTCGAATCGACGGAGGCCGGGTGCGACATCTGTTTGTTTTCGCTCATCAACGCGGCGGATGTGACTTCGGCGATCATCAGGCCGGAATTGAGCCCCGGCTTCTTGGCGAGGAAGGCCGGCAGACCGTAGGAAAGAGCGGGATCGACGAGCAGCGCGATGCGGCGCTGGGCGATCGCCCCGATCTCGCAGACGGCAAGCGCGATCTGGTCGGCGGCAAAGGCAACGGGTTCGGCATGGAAATTGCCGCCGGAGACGACGGAATTATCCGACAGGACCAGCGGATTGTCGGTCACCGCATTGGCTTCGATCTCGAGCGTGCCGGCAACCGAGCGCAGGAGATCGAGGCAGGCGCCGTCGACCTGCGGCTGGCAGCGGATGCAATAGGGATCCTGCACACGCTCGTCGCCCTCGATATGGCTCTGGCGGATCGGTGAGTTTTCGAGCAGGGCGCGTAGGCCCGCTGCCGTATCGATCTGACCGCGATGGCCGCGGAGCGTATGGATATCGGGATGGAATGGTGCGGACGAGCCCATGGCCGCATCCGTCGACATGGCGCCGGTAATCAGCGCCGATTGCGCCGCCCGGTGCGCACGGAAGAGGCCGGCAAGCGCAAGGGCCGTCGAGGTCTGCGTGCCGTTGATGAGCGCCAGGCCTTCTTTGGCTGCCAGCACGACGGGTTGCAGCCCGGCTTTGACAAGCGCCGTTGCACCATGCAGCCTCTCGCCACCGAAGAACGCCTCGCCGTGGCCCATCATCACGGCGCTCATATGGGCAAGCGGTGCAAGATCGCCGGAGGCGCCGACCGAGCCCTTTTCCGGGATGACCGGAATGACGCCGCGCGCCATCATCGCTTCGATCAGCCGCACAATGTCGAGCCGCACGCCGGAGGCACCACGGCCGAGCGAAACGAGCTTCAGCGCCATGATGAGACGCACGACATTTTCCGGCAGCGGCTCGCCGACGCCGCAGCAATGGGAAAGGATGAGATTGCGCTGGAGTGTGGCGACATCGGCGCTGTCGATCTTGATCGAGGCAAGTTTACCGAAGCCGGTATTGATGCCGTAAACCGGCGCATTGCCGGCAGCGATCTCGGCAATACGTTTCGCCGCCTTGAGGATCCTCGCATCAAAGGAGGGATCGAGTTTTGCCGGAACGCCGGTCCAATAGATGGTGGCGAGATCCTGAAGTGAAACGGAACCCGGATGGAGAGTGATGGTCATCGGTCGATCCTCTCGCCCTTGAAAATGTGCGCATAAAGCGGGTTGAAGCCGATGCGATAGACGAGCTCGGCCGGGCTCTCGATATTCCAGACCGCCAGATCGGCGGACTTGCCGGCTTCGAGCGTCCCTGTTTCGGCAAGCAGGCCGAGCGCGCGTGCGCCCTCGCGGGTTGCCCCGGCAATGCATTCTTCCACGGTCAACCCGAACAGGGTCGCCGACATGTTCATGGTGAGCAGCATGGACGTGAGCGGCGAGGTGCCGGGATTGCAGTCCGTGGCGATTGCGATATGCACGCCGGTCTGGCGCAAGGCCTGAACCGGTGGCTTCTGCTTTTCGTTGATCGCGTAGAAGGCGCCCGGAAGCAGCACGGCAACCGTGCCGGCCGCAGCCATTGCCCGCGCGCCGTCCTCATCCAGATATTCCAGATGATCGGCCGAAAGCGCACCGTAGGAGGCTGCTAGTTTTGCGCCGCCGAGATTGGAAAGCTGCTCGGCATGGAGCTTGACGGGAATACCGAGCGAACGGGCCTTGTCGAAGACTCGGCCAATCTCGTCGACCGAGAAGGCGATGCCTTCGCAGAAGCCGTCGACGGCATCGACGAGGCCTTCCGCATGCGCCCGTTCCAGTCCAGGCAGGACCACTTCATTAATATAATCCTGGTTACGTCCCCTGTATTCGACAGGTGTTGCATGAGCACCGAGATAGGAGGTGACGACCCGCACGGGTCGGACATTTGCAAGCGCGCGAGCAGCGCGCAGCATCTTCAGCTCCGCCTCGATGTTGAGGCCATAGCCGGATTTGATCTCGATGGTGGTGACACCCTCGCAGAGCAGCGTATCGAGCCGCGGCAGTGCGGCCTCGACCAGGCCCTCGACGGACAGTGCATTGGTTGCCTTTACCGAGGAGACGATGCCGCCGCCGGCGCGCGCAATCTCTTCATAGGTGGCGCCTTCAAGGCGCATCTCGAATTCTCGCGCCCGATTGCCGCCATAGACGATATGCGTGTGGCAGTCGACGAGGCCCGGCGTGACCCAGCGGCCTTCAAGATCCGTGATCTCGGCCGTCTCGATCAGGGCGGACGGCAATTCGCCTTCCGGCCCGGCAAACAGGATACGGCCGCCTTCGCAAACGATGGCGCCTTTGTCGATAATGCCGAGGCCCGTCAGATCCTCCCGCAGCGTCGCCAGGCGCGCGTTGCGCCAAAGCGAACGGGCGGCGGAGCCGCGACCCGATCTGGAAAATTTGTTCCCACTCATCAGCTTTACGCCTTTCTTTATGGATTAATATGTATATACATAATAGCGATGGTGACAAGTGGAAATTTATGGCCCTGTGCACAAAGGCAAGCGGTGGGCCAATAAGAAAGAAGGGGAGCAATCATGACGAAACTTCATGGAACGACTGCCTTGCTGGCCGAAGGCTGGCGCAAGAATGTGCGCCTGACGCTCGAAAACGGCCGGATTGCCGCAATCGAGACGGATGTCGTGCCTGGTGCCGATGACGAGCGCCATGCCACCCTTTTGCCGGCTATGCCGAACCTCCACAGTCATGCCTTTCAGCGGGCGATGGCGGGGCTTGCCGAAGTGCGCGGTCCGGCCAATGACAGCTTCTGGAGCTGGCGCACCGTCATGTATAAGTTCGCCCTGTCGATGACGCCTGACCATGTCGAGGCGGTGGCAGCCAAGCTCTATATGGAAATGCTGGAAGGCGGCTTTAGCCGCGTCGGTGAGTTCCACTATCTGCATCACGACAAGGACGGCAGCCCCTATGCCAATATCGCCGAAATGGCCGAACGCATTGGCGCGGCGAGTGCGGAGACGGGCATCGGATTGACACTGCTTCCGGTTCTCTACGCCCATTCCGGCTTCGGCGGCGCCGCACCCATCGAGGGACAGCGCCGCTTCATCAACTCCGCTGACAGTTTTGCGCAGCTGATGGACGGCTGCCGAAAGGTTACGGGCCGGCTGCCCGGCGCCGAGATCGGTGTTGCGCCGCACAGCCTGCGCGCCGTCACGCCGGAGGAACTGTCAGTCGCCATCGGGCTTGCCGGCGACGGGCCCATCCACATTCACGTCGCCGAACAGGTCAAGGAAGTCGAGGATTGCCTGGCCTGGTCCGGCGCAAGGCCTGTCCAATGGCTGCTCGAGAATACGCCGGTCGATCAGCGCTGGTGCCTCATCCACGCAACCCACATGACCGATGACGAAACGCGCCAGATGGCAAGGAGCGGCGCCATTGCCGGCCTTTGCCCTATCACCGAAGCCAATCTCGGCGATGGGACATTTTCGGCGCCCCTGTTCCTGTCGGAAGGCGGGCGCTTCGGCATCGGTTCCGATTCCAACATTCTGATTTCCATCGCCGAGGAACTTCGTCAGCTCGAATATTCCGAGCGTCTGGCGCTGCGTGCCCGCAATGTCATCGCGTCGACGGGCGGCTCCACGGGCCAGGCCCTCTTCGAACAGGCACTTGCTGGCGGTGGTGCGGCACTGAAGGCGCCGGCGGGTCTTGTCACAGGCAACCATGCCGACATCATATCGCTCGAGACCAATGCCGTTTCCTACCTCTCCGAGGACCAGCTTCTCGATCACTGGATTTTTGCCGGTGGTGTGTCGGTCGACTGCGTCTGGTCGCTCGGCCGCAAGCAGGTCGAAAACGGCCGCCATCTGCGGCGCGACCTGATTGACCGCCGCTTCATCGACGCGATGAACGAGCTGTTGGCGGCATGACGACCTTTCCTCGGCGCTTCCCAGGCGTTACAGCGGAGGAAGAGCCGGAGCGTGATGATGAATGAACCCAAGGAAACGACCTTACACCAGCGTATCCTCACGGATATCGAAGGTCGCATCGTCTCGGGCGAATGGCCGCCGGGTTACCGCATTCCGTTCGAAATAGAGCTGACGAAGCAATACGACTGCTCGCGTATGACGGTGAACAAGGCTCTGACCCAGCTGGTGAAAGCCGGTCTCATCGAGCGCCGCAAGAAATCCGGCAGCTTCGTCATCCAGCCGCAGGCGCAGTCCGCAGTGCTCGAGATCCACGATATCAAGGCGGAGGTCCAGTCCCTCAATCTCGCCTATTCCTACAAGGTCGCAAAGCGTATCCGCAGGAAGGCACAGGCGCAGGACCGCCAGATGCTGGACCTGCAGCAAAATTCCAGCCTCGTCGAAATCATCTGCACCCACTACGCTGGGACGCAACCGTTTTGCCTGGAAAAGCGGTTGATCAATCTTCAAACCGTGCCAGAGGCAGCCGGCGAGGCGTTTGAGCAGACGGCACCCGGCCCCTGGCTCTTGAGCCAGGTTCCCTGGAGTGCTGCCGAGCACAAGATCTTCGCAATCGGCGTCGATGAGGAGGAGGGAGCCATGCTTTCCATCCCGGCGTCAACCGCATGCCTCGTCGTCGAACGACGCACCTGGAACAAGTCAGGGCCGGTCACGCATGTGCGCTTCGTCTATCCCGGCAATCGCCACGCCCTTTATGCCCGCTTCACGCCGGAGGCGGTGAAATAGGCTTGATTCCCAAATGAAAAAGCGCCCGGTCACCTCGTATGACCGGACGCCTGTTGCTGCCGCCGCACTGGGTCGGCGGCTTCCCATAGAAAGCGATTTTCCCGCCGTCAACATCCCCAAAACACGGGTATTGCGAAAGTCCACACTTACCTTAAATCATTGGACGCTCACGGATTATTGCCCGCATTTCCTGGAAGCAGGCGAGCAATGATTTTGCCTTTGCAGTGGAAACCGGCCCGCTTTCATCGACGATATCGAGGACGCCAATTGCGGCGATGTGGACGGCTGGCGGAGCCGAGCGCGCAGCCTCTTTGACGTTGCGCGCCATAGATCCGTTGGAAGCATCGGAACCCGTGCCCGTCCATGGAGCACGCGAGACAGCTCAGTCGATGTTTAGTTATGGCGCGATCAGCGTTGAAAATGGGCGCGATGTCCAGGAAAGCGCAAATGGGCCGCGGCGCAGCTGATAATTTTTTAGTCGTGAAACCAGATGCTTGTGGACCATTCGATAATGCAGGAGGATAGCGGCTGGCCTGAGTAAGAAGGATCTTATCCCACAGCCATGAAATGGAACTGGCGTGATGCTGTCGCCGGCCTTTCGGTCGCCGGTCTTCTGCTCCCGGAAGCGATTGCCTACTCCTCAATCGCGGGGTTGACGCCTCGCCATGCGGTTACCGCAACAATCGCTGGATGTACGGCCTATTTCTTCATTGGCCGTTGCCGTTTCGCGGTTGTTTCACCGACATCGTCCTCTGCCGCGATCCTCGCGGCAATGCTCATGTCCATGGACGTGCCCGCGTCACAGAAGGCGCTATTTGCAGCTGTTGTCGTCGCGCTTGCAGGTCTTGTCTTCCTGATTGCCTCGGCGATGGGGCTTGGATACTTGGCTGGCGTAATATCCAGACCTGTCCTGCGGGGCTTCGCCTTCGGTACCGCCCTTCTGATCACGATCAAGCAGTTGCCGACCATTTTTGGCTTGAGCAATGCTGATATCCAACCTTGGGAAATCCTCCGTTCCGCTCTGGCGCGGTTTCACGAATGGAACCTCATCAGCCTCGGGCTCGCGCTATTCGCATTCGTCTGCCTTCTCGCCATGCGCCGTTACCGCGAGATTCCGGGCAGTCTGTTTGTGACTCTGGGGGCTGCGGCGGTTTCTTTCCAGTTCAATCTCGAGGGTCTGGGCGTGCCGGTCGTCGGGCCTGTCAGCCTCGCGATCGGTTGGGACGCTTTCGCCGCGCCCGATTTGCATGGTGTCGAGCATATTGCTCGCTACACCCTGCCTCTCGTGCTGATTGTCTTTGCCGAGTCCTGGGGCACTGTACGAAGCCTATCGCTGCTTCATGGTGAAGTCGTGGACGCAAACCGCGAATTGCGCGCAATCGGGGTGGCCAATATTGCAAGCGCTCTTGTCCAGGGCATGCCGGTCGGGGCCGGCTTCTCGGCAGGGTCCGCCAGCGAAGCGGCGGGATCGCAGAGCAGGCTCTCGTCTTTGCTCGCCGCAGCTTTCCTCGCTGCTTTCTGCCTTTTCGGTGTGAAACTCCTCGCTTATATTCCCCAAACGGTACTCGCCGCCGTGATCGTGAGCGTACTCCTACACTCGCTCGATCCATCTCCGGTCATGCATATTCTGCGTGTCGGTCGCGACCGGTTTCTTCTCACCTTTGCTGCCTGTGGCGTGCTTCTGTTCGGTGTCCTGAATGGCATGCTAATCGCGGTTGCGCTTTCATTCGTCCTGTTTTTGAAGCGACTTACGGTCGCGAGGGTGATTACACTCGGCAGACTTCGCCAGACACGGGATTTTGTCGACGTGGAACGCCATGCCGACGCCACCGAGATCGCCGGCATTGGCATATTCAGGCCAGCTCAGCCCCTCTTTTTCGCCAACGCCGAATTGGTATTGTCGGAAATCGCGACACATGCGCTTTCCAATAGAAGCACGCTTTCCGTCATCGTCAGTCTGGAAGAAAGCGTCGATCTCGACAGTACCGGCTTCGATGCTCTCGTCGAATTCGACACGTTGCTGCACAAGGCCGGCAAGCGCGTCTATTATGCCCGCGTGCATGACTGGATCAGGGATCTGATGGAATCGGCCGGCGAAGCGGAGTTGGCAAGCCGGTGCAATTTCAGTGTCGACGATGCCGTCACACAGGCTGTGGCAGACGCCGCGAGTCCGACGGAATGAAGCCGGCATTGCCGGGCAGAACAGCGAGCGCCGCGGACGTCATGCGCATCCGGCGACGAAGTTCTCCGATACGACCTCGCCAAAAGCCGTTCTTGTCGCCATTATTGCCAATGACTATTTTTGTGTGGACAAAGGCTCTGGTGGGAATTCATGGCGTCGACGTTGTCATCGATCTCGTTGACCGGGTTCATGGCTTGAGAGAACGGTTGCGGCTGCTTATGGAGGCCGTGAAGCAGCAGGATGCGGATATCCAGCAAGTCTGATGAAGAGCATGCGAGACGGGGATTAAAAGGTTTGCGCGCCCGGATTCGCGAAAGGACAGCGTCAAGGGCTGTGCAGGCAGCCTCGTAGCCATTGTCGATGTTGCAGACGATTATGCCGGGGGCGCAGCCTGTGAGCATCGCATTGAGTGCCGTGCGTCCGGCTTCCGAGGCACCGCATCCGACGGAGGTCTGCACCGCAATCAGTGCGCCCGGAACCAGGCCGCCGAGAACGCTGGGAATCCGGCGTTCACACCCGCGACGGCGATCACGACGGGATGGGCGCGGATTTCTTCGATCCGCTCATCCGCCGCCAGAGACCAGGAATCGGCAGATCAACTGGGTCCGCACCGGACGCTTACGCTTCCTGCGCTTCCGGAATTAGGGGCGGCACCTGGATGACGACAGGTTTGTTCGCTCCGGATTCGATGAGCTCGAACACCTTGTTCAGCATGCCCGGCACGTCCTGACGCACCATTTCGATGCCGTTTCCAAGCAGGGTGACGAAGGGGTCCCAGTCGAAACAACCGAGCACCAGACTGCGATCGTCGAGATGGCCGGAGCGGCGGATCCAGCGCATGACGCCTTCGAGCGAGATTGTCGAGTTGACGAACATGCCCTTGGGCAGTGCATTGCCGCCAAGCGCGCGCTCGTCCAACGCCTTTTCAGCCTTTTCCGGCGCATAGCCGCAGGCAAGGATATTTTCCTCATGCACGGCAACGCCGAGGTCGGCATGTGCCTCGCGAAAGCCGCGGATACGCTCGGCGGTGTTGTGGTCGCTGCCGCGGCCACCGATGAAGAGCAGCGGCTCCATCTTGCCGAGCCGTTGCTCGCTGTTTTTCAGGATGCGACGCGTCAGCTCGCGTGCGCCGGCGAAATTGTCCGAGATGACGGAGGGGGCAAGCGCGCCGGGCAGGTCGAGATTGAGGCTGCGCACGCCGGCAGCCGCACACATTTCGGTAATGCGGTCGGGGTCCGTGGCACCCGTCGCGATCAGGCATTCGACCTGATAGGAGAGCATGGTGCGCGCTGCCTCGACCTCCAGCTGAGGGTCGCGGCGCGTGCAGGTGATGATCGGGAAAAGGCCGCGCGCACGCGCCATGTCCTCGAAGAGTTCGACGATCGAGCCGAAATATCGGTTGTCGTATTTCGGCACGATCATGCCGATGATGTGGGATTTTTCGCGCCTCAGCAGGCTTGCCTGCATGTTCAGCGCATAACCCTGTTCCTCGGCGATCCGCATGATCTTTTCGGCAAGCTGGCTGCTGATCCTGCGCTTCTTCCAGTTGCCGTTGAGCACGGCGCTGACGGCGCTGGCGGATGTGCCGGCAAGCTCCGCCAGATCGTAAATCGTCGTCCTCTTCGTCTGTTTCACCTGATTCAAAATGTCTTCTCCGTTTGACGGTAACTTGACATCAATTGGAGGAAGTGGCAATTCTTGCTTCATCGATTGAGCAAGGTTGCGCAATCGATGATACAGGCCGGTCAGCAGACCGGTGCAGGGAGGTATTTCTAAGAAGCTGCGGAGAGGTTGTCCTTTTGCAGGGGCGCTTCGCTCGTCGTTTTCATGCCCGCGAAGGCGGCGGCGAGCGGGCGAACCGTGGTGACTTCCAGCAATGCCTGGGCCTGTCTTTCGATCACACCAAGGAGGAGAAAATGAATTATCGCAATTTGCTTATGGCCTCGGCGACCGTTTTCATCGGTTTTGCCGGCATGGCCTCGGCTCAGGAAGCGGCGACCGTCGCGTTCCTGATGCCCGACCAGGCATCCACGCGCTATGAGCAGCACGACTTCCCGGGCTTCAAGGCCGAGATGGAGAAGCTGTGCCCGAAGTGCACGGTGATCTATCAGAACGCCAATGCCGATGCCTCGCTGCAGCAGCAGCAGTTCAACTCGGTCATCGCCCAGGGCGCCAAGGTTGTCGTTCTTGACCCTGTCGATTCCGCCGCTGCCGCCGGCCTCGTCGAAATCGCCCAGTCCCAGGACGTCAAGGTCATCGCCTATGACCGCCCGATCCCGGACAAGCCGGCCGATTATTACGTCTCCTTCGACAATGAAGGCATCGGCTATGCGATCGCCAAGTCGCTCGTCGAGCATCTTAAGGCTTCAGGCGTTGCCGATGGCGCAGGTGTGCTCGAGATCAACGGCTCGCCGACCGATGCGGCCGCAGGCCTCATCCGCGACGGCATCCACCGCGGCCTGAAGGAATCCGCCTACAAGACGCTTGCCGAATATGACACGCCGGAATGGGCGCCGCCGAAGGCGCAGGAATGGGCTGCCGGCCAGATCACCCGCTTCGGGGCCGATATCAAGGGCGTGGTTGCCGCCAATGACGGCACGGCAGGCGGCGCGATTGCCGCCTTCAAGGCCGCAGGCGTGAAGCCGGTTCCGCCGGTCACCGGCAATGACGCGACGATCGCAGCCCTTCAGCTGATCATTTCCGGCGACCAGTACAACACGATTTCGAAGCCATCTGAAATCGTCGCGGCAGCCGCTGCCAATGTGGCGGTGCAGATGATCAAGGGTGAGAAGCCGCAGGCCAAGACGACGCTCTACAATACGCCGTCTCAGCTGTTCATCCCCGCCGTCGTGACGGCAAAGAACATCAAGGCCGAAATCTTCGACAAGAAGATCCAGACGCCCGAGCAGATTTGCACCGGTGAATATGCCGAAGGCTGCAAGAAGCTTGGCATTACCAACTAAACGCGTTTGAGTGAGCTCCGGCCGCGCTTGTCGCGGCCGGATGCCCCTATGGCAAGAAGGGCTGCCCCATGACTAGGGACGTGAAGGATATGCCGGAGAAGGGTCAGACGATCCTCCGGTTGAGCAATATTTCCAAGAATTTCGGCGCGGTGTCGGCGCTGACCGACATCGATCTCGAAGTGAGTGCCGGCGAGGTCGTGGCGCTGGTCGGCGATAACGGCGCCGGCAAGTCGACGCTGATCAAGGTTCTTGCCGGCGTGCATCAGCCGTCGTCGGGGACGATCGAATTCTGCGGCCGCAATGTCACGCTCGATAGTCCCGGCAAGGCGCTGGAACTCGGCATTGCAACCGTCTTCCAGGACTTGGCGCTCTGCGAGAATCTCGACGTCGTCGCCAATCTCTTCCTTGGCCATGAAATGTCTCCCTGGAGCCTCGACGAGGTTGCCATGGAGGTGCGTGCCTGGACGTTGCTCAGAGAACTTGCCGCCCCTATCCCCTCGGTGCGCGAGCCGATCGCCTCGCTTTCCGGCGGCCAACGCCAGACGGTTGCCATCGCCCGCTCGCTGCTGCTCGATCCGAAGATCATCATGCTCGACGAGCCGACGGCGGCTCTCGGTGTCGCCCAGACCGCGGAAGTGCTGAACCTGATCGAACGTGTGCGCGAGCGCGGCCTCGGCGTCATCATCATCAGCCACAATATGGAAGACGTGCGCGCTGTGGCAGACCGCATCGTCGTGCTGCGCCTCGGTCGCAACAATGGCGTCTTCACGCCCGATTCGTCCAACCAGGAACTCGTCGCCGCCATCACCGGTGCCACCGAAAACGCCGTCTCCCGGCGGATCGAGCGCAAGACCGGTGCTGCACACGAAACCAGCGGGAGGCCCGCATGAGCCAGAAGATGTCCGATACAGTCAGCCAGCCGGCTGCCCTTGATCGCAGCGACGAACGCGTCCGCCACGACGACAACATCATGGGTATGGTCAAGGCCTTCTTCGACCGCGTACGCTCGGGCGATCTCGGCATGCTGCCGGTCTTCGTCGGCCTGATCGTCATCTCCACGGTCTTCTCGCTGCTCAATCCGGTGTTTCTGGCGCCAAACAACCTTGTCAACCTGCTGTTTGACTGTGCCACCGTCGGCGTCATCTCGCTCGGCATCGTCTGCGTGCTGATGCTCGGCGAAATCGACCTTTCGGTCGGCTCGATGAGCGGGCTTTCCTCCGCCATCCTCGGCGTGCTCTGGGTCAATATGGGCTGGCCGATCCCGCTCGCGATCCTGGTTGCGATCGTCGCCGGCATCGTCGTTGGCGCGCTGTATGCGGTGCTCTACAACAGGCTCGGCATGCCGAGCTTCGTTGCGACCCTTGCCGGTCTGCTGGCCCTCCTCGGCATGCAGCTCTATATCCTGGGGCCGACCGGCAGCATCAACCTTCCCTATGCCTCGCCGCTCGTGCGCTTCGGCCAGATTCTCGTCATGCCAGACTGGCTGTCCTATGTTCTGGCTCTCTTGCCGGGCGTGGTCCTCGTCGTCAACGAGATGCGCAAGCGCCGCCAGCGGCAGGCTTCGAACCTCTCCTCCCCACCGGTCGGGGCGCTTGCGGTCAAGGCCATCATTCTCACCGCCGCGTTGGAATTTGCCGTCTATTATCTCAATCTCGGCCGTGGCGTGCCGTGGATGTTCGGCCTTTTCGTCGCAATCGCCGTCATCCTGAACTATGCGCTGACGCGCACCAAATGGGGACGCTCGATGTTTGCCGTCGGCGGCAATCGCGAGGCGGCTCGCCGCGCCGGCATCAACGTGCGCCGCATCTATCTCAGCGCCTTCGTGCTCTGCTCGACGCTTGCCACCATCGGCGGCATTCTCTCGGCCTCGCGTCTTGCCTCCTCCAGCCAGCAGGCTGGCACGGGCGACGTGAACCTCAATGCCATTGCGGCAGCAGTCATCGGCGGCACCAGCCTGTTCGGTGGCCGTGGCAGCGCCTATTCGGCTCTCCTCGGCATCATCGTCATCCAGGCGATTTCCAATGGGCTTACGCTGCTCAATCTCAGTTCGTCGCTGCGCTACATGATCACTGGTGCCGTTCTCGCCATCGCCGTCATCGTCGATTCGCTCGCTCGCCGGTCCCGTGTCAGCCATGGCCGCGCCTGACCCGCATTCTCAAGGAGTATTTGCATGACTGATCTCATGAAGGGCAAGGTTGCCGCCATCACCGGTGCAGCATCGGGTATCGGGCTGGAATGCGCCCGCACCCTGCTTGCCGAAGGTGCAACCGTTGTTCTCATCGATCGTGCCAAGGACAGGCTCGAGGCCCTCTGCAAGGAGATCGGGGAGGGCGCCCTGCCGCTTGTCGTCGATCTTCTCGATGGCCCGCAGGTCTCCGGCATGCTGCCGCGCATTCTGGAATTGGCCGGCCGGCTCGATATCTTCCACGCCAATGCCGGCGCCTATATTGGCGGCCCTGTCGCCGACGGTGATCCGGATGCCTGGGACCGCATGCTGAACCTCAACATCAACGCGGCCTTCCGCTCGGTCCATGCGGTGCTGCCGCATATGATCGCTCAGAAGTCCGGGGATATCCTGTTTACGAGTTCGATCGCCGGCGTCGTGCCCGTCGTCTGGGAGCCGATCTATACCGCCTCGAAATTTGCCGTTCAGGCCTTCGTCCACTCCACGCGCCGTCAGGTCGCACAATATGGCGTGCGCGTCGGCGCCGTGCTGCCCGGACCGGTCGTTACCGCGCTCCTGGATGACTGGCCGAAGGCCAAGATGGAAGAGGCGCTGGCCAATGGCAGCCTGATGCAGCCGAAGGAGGTGGCCGATGCCGTGCTCTTCATGCTGTCACGGCCGCGCAACGTCACTGTCCGCGATCTGGTGATCCTGCCGAACAGCGTCGACCTTTGAGGTTGACAGGTCCGGTTGCGGATTGCTCTAGAGCAATTCCAGCAAGAATGCGTAGCGGTCTTGCGTCCGCAATTGCATGAAAACAAAGAGATAGAGCGTTTCCGCGATTCGGGGAAAGATGGAAATGCTCTGGAACCCTGATACTGCCGATTTGAACGAGAGATCATGAGCGACACTTCACACACGCCATCAGCGGGTGCCAAACATGTCATCGGCGTCGATGTCGGCACCGGCAGCGCCCGCGCCGGCCTCTTCGACCTCGATGGCCAGATGCTTGCATCCGCCAAGCGGGATATCACGCTGTTTCATGAAGCCGGCTCCATCGTCGAGCAGTCGAGTACGGAAATCTGGACGGCCGTCTGCGCTTGCGTGCGCGAGGTCGTGGCCGCAAGCGGTATCGATCCGACTTCGGTCGCTGGCCTGGGGTTTGACGCCACCTGTTCGCTCGTCGTGCTCGGTGAGGCTGGCCGGCCGCTGCCCGTCGGTCCCTCGGAAGACCCGAACCGGGATATCATCGTCTGGATGGACCATCGCGCCGTCCCGCAGGCGGAGCGTATCAACGCGCTCGGCCATGAGGTGCTGCGCTATGTCGGTGGTCGCATCTCACCCGAGATGGAAACGCCGAAGCTGCTCTGGCTGAGGGAAAGGCGGCCGCAGGTCTTCGATGCCGCCTGGCAATTCTTCGATCTGGCGGATTTCCTGACATGGCGGGCGACCGGCGATCTCGCGCGTTCCACCTGTACCGTCACCTGCAAATGGACCTATCTCGCCCATGAGAAGCGCTGGGATGCGACCTACTTTCATGAGATCGGCCTCGGCGCATTGGCCGACGAAGGTTTTGCCCGCATCGGCCAGTCGATCGTCGAGCCCGGTTCGCCGCTCGGTCAGGGCCTGACAGCAGCGGCCGCCGGTGAACTCGGCCTCGTTCCGGGAACTGCTGTCGCCGCAGGGCTGATCGATGCCCATGCTGGCGGCATCGGAACGGTTGGTATCGGCGCCGGTCCGCAGGCCAATCTCGGCTACGTCTTCGGCACGTCGTCCTGCACCATGACATCAACCGTCGAACCGGCCTTCGTGCCGGGCGTCTGGGGTCCCTATTATTCTGCCATGGTGCCAGGCATGTGGTTGAACGAGGGTGGCCAGAGTGCTGCGGGTGCGGCGATCGATCAGCTGCTGTCATTCCATCCCGCCGCCAGCGAGGCAAAGCAATTGTCGAAGCGCAACGGCGTTCCGCTGCCGGTCCTTCTGGCCGACATGGCTGCGCAAAGGGCGGGGCGCTCTTCGAATGCCGTCAAACTCGTCGCAGGCTTGCATGTCGTTCCCGAATTCCTCGGCAATCGCGCACCCTTCGCCGATCCGCATGCCCGCGCCGTCATGGCCGGTCTCGACATGGAGAGAGGTCTCGACAGTCTGGTCTCGCTCTATGTCGCAGGCCTCTGCGGCATCGGCTATGGCCTGAGACAAATCATCGACACGCAGGCCGATGCCGGCGTCACCATCGACAACATCGTCATCAGCGGGGGTGCTGGCCAGCATGATTTCGTCCGTCAGATGCTTGCCGATGCGAGCGGCAAGCCGGTAGTCGCGACGAAGGCCGAGGAACCGGTGCTGCTGGGTGCTGCGATCCTCGGCGCCGTCGCCGGCGGGCTGTTTAGCGATATGCGTGAAGCAATGACGAAACTCTCTGCCGCCCAAGAGACCTACAAGCCGGCGCAAGGTGCGATCGCTGATCTTCACGCGAAGCGTTACGAGGGCTTCAAGCAGCTCCAGGTGCTGACGCGTGAGTTGCGGAAGTTCTGAACGGCCGTCGCCTCAATCGCGAGTGCCTCACGGCCACGCGGCAAAGGATGGGGCGAGGCCTTTCTGCGACTGTGCGGCGATCTTGCGCCGGTAGGCGCCGGGCGGTTCGCCGACGCGGCTCTTGAAGAAGCGGCTAAAATAGCCCGGATCGCGAAAACCGAGCCCGAAGCCGATCTGCTCGACGGATTGCTCCGATTGCCCAAGCCGCAGCTTTGCTTCGGCGATCAGCCTTTCATGGATCAGTTCCATCGGGCTTCGTCCGGTGCCGGAAATGCAGGCCCGATGCAGGTGGTCATAGGTGATGCCCATGGCGCGGGCGATATCGGTGATCGCTGGCTGTTCGCGGAAACGCAATTCGACGATCTGCCTGAACCGCTGCAAGGTGGTCGCCCCGGTGCCTGACGTCTTCGTCGGCGCCGATGCCCCTGAGGCCCGCCATATCAGCAGGAGCAGCACGGAAAAATAGGCGCCGACAAGCGCTGTCCCACCGGGTCGGTGGTCCCGTGCCTCCTGCGTGATGACCTCGAAGGCGCGGCCGATATCGCCAGCATGTCCCGCCAGATTTTCGTTTTGGGCCACGACAACGCGTTCGATCATGTCGTGCAATTGCACGGCGGCCGGGCTATCTCCAACCGTTCTGCGGACAAAGTCATCGGCTGCCGAGAGCATCGCCCCCTCACTGCCGGCGGCAAGAACGAAAGCCCCCGAAATCCGTCGCGGCAGCCAAAGTGCGGCAGGTGCCGAAAGCGTAAGCCCCACCTGTCCATCGATGGACAGGCTCGCTCTGCCCTGTGAGACGAAAAAGGCCTGGTAGAAGGGACGGCTGCCGTGAGCGTCAAGGCTCCAGGTCTGGCTGCCGAGGCCGGCGGAAATCATCGATGCAGTGACCGACAAGGCCGGCATATCGAGCAACTTTTCCGCCATCTTGGACTCCGGGCGCATAACCGGCCGGGCAATCACATGCCAAGCGAGAACCTGAAAAATATGCGGAAAAGTACAATAAACTGCCAGGAAAATCCATTCATTTCGCCGATGGATTGGTTCCTACTGGATCCTGAGGAGCGCCTGAATTCGGGCGATATGGGTGAGGATCTTCCAATGAAGGACGTCGATCTCCCGGCGTGACCGAGGGATTTGCATGACCCCCGGCAGATGCCGGAAACCAGCAGACATCATCGCGCCAGCCCTTTGGGAGGGACATCAGGCGCATATCTGAAAGGGAACGAGATGGTTGACCTGATGCTTCTCATTGGCGGCCGTGCCATGCCGGCTTCTGACGGCGCGACTTTCGAACGGCTGAACCCGATTACCGGTCAGCTTGCGACGAAGGCGGCCGCGGCAACGCTGGAAGATGCGCATGCAGCGGTTGCCGCTGCTGCCGCGGCCTTTCCGGCCTGGTCGGCGTTGGCGCCGACAGAACGGCGCAAGCGCCTTTCGAAGGCAGCCGACCTCTTGGATTCCCGCACCGGCGAATTCATCGCCGCCATGGCCGAGGAAACGGGAGCAACAGCCGCCTGGGCGGGCTTCAACGTCTATCTCGCCGCCAATATGCTGCGTGAAGCCGCCGCCATGTGTACCCAGATCACCGGCGAAGTGATCCCCTCCGACAAGCCCGGCCTGTTGGCGATGGCCGTGCGCCAGCCGGCCGGCGTCGTCCTTGGCATTGCACCCTGGAACGCGCCCGTCATTCTCGGCGTGCGCGCCGTCGCCCTGCCGCTTGCCTGCGGCAATACTGTCGTCCTCAAGGCGTCCGAGCTTTGCCCGAAGACGCATCATCTGATCGGCGAGACATTGCGGGAAGCGGGTCTCGGCGACGGTGTCGTCAATGTGCTCACCAATGCACCCGCCGATGCTGCATCCGTCGTCGAAAAGCTAATCGCCCATCCGGCGGTACGCCGTGTCAATTTCACCGGCTCGACCCGCGTCGGCCGGATCATCGCCGAGGTCTCCGCCCGCCATTTGAAACCCGTGCTGCTGGAGCTTGGCGGCAAGGCGCCCTTCGTCGTGCTCGATGATGCCGATATCGGCGAAGCCGTGAAAGCCGCTGCGTTCGGCGCCTTCATGAACCAGGGGCAGATCTGCATGTCGACCGAAAGGATCGTCGTCGACGAGGCGGTGGCCGACGAGTTTGCCGATCAGTTCGCCCGCAAGGCCTCGACGCTGGTTGCCGGCGATCCGCGCCAGAGCAATTCGCCGCTCGGCTCGATGATCGGCCTCGATGCGGTTGAACGCGTTAACGGCTTGATTGAGGATGCAGTGTCCAAGGGTGCCCGCCTGCTTGCGGGAGGCCGTGCGATCGGGACCCTGATGGACGCCACGGTGCTCGACCACGTGACGCCATCAATGCGGATCTATGGAGAGGAAAGCTTCGGTCCGGTTGCCTGCATGGTGCGCGTGCGCGGTATCGATGAGGCCGTCCGCGTTGCCAATGACACCGAATATGGCCTGTCCGCCGCCGTCTTCGGAAGGGATGCCGCCCGCGCCATGGAGGTCGCGAGACGGATCGAAAGCGGCATCTGTCATGTGAACGGCCCGACCGTGCATGACGAGGCGCAGATGCCCTTCGGCGGCGTGAAAGCCTCCGGTTATGGCCGCTTTGGCGGCAAGGCCGGCATCAACGAATTCACCGACCTCAGGTGGATGACGGTGGCATCGCAGCCCGGGCACTATCCGATCTGACACCGGCCTTGGCCGGTCGGCAGGCCTCAGAGACGATGGCACACCGTCACGAGATCGGTGCGCGGAATGTAGCGGTATTCGACAATCATATCCGTGCAATCGAGATGCCGGCGCTGCACATAGCGTGCACGAATGACCGGCTTCGGCCGATGCTTGGCGACATGGGGTCGTTCATAACCTCCGATCATGTCGGCAGATATGGCCGGGCCTGTCGAAACGGCGGCCACGGCCAGGGTCAGCAACGATACCAGCAAGGCGCGCATGCAGTCTCCTTCCTCAGAAATATGAGGGGACGCTGCATGTGCGCGTCCGCCCTCGGGCTCAATGTGTGGTTAGTCTTGCTTCTGCTGCCGCCGCGAGAAAATCTTCCCTTGCCGTTTCCAGGCTGACGCGTCCTTCGACGGCGCCCTTGCAGGTATTGCTTGCTTTGACGAATTTCGCTCCCGTGCGCCGCGGCCACATGTCGTGGAGATAGATGAGTGCGTCGAACGGCCCCCTGACGGTCCGGGACCCGGCATTGTCGAACTCGATTTCGACCGGCTCGCTCCATTGGGCATTTGGCATCTGTTTTTCCTCCTCCTGTCGCGAGCGCCACAACGTTGCGGAACAGGATTTGTTCCCGCGCCAGAGATTGATTGGTTAATCGCGGCTTTAACGGTCCGGCGGTGACTGACGATTGGGCCTGAAATGCCTGGTTTCTCACAGATTTCGTCGGTCTTGCGCCATACTAAAACTGATTATTGGATATAAAACAAAATACTTGATTAAAAAATTCGCTGAGAATAGCTTGCTCAAAAATCAAATTCAATAAACGAGGAACATCAATGCGGGCTAAAGCGACCCTGAACAGGGAATTTACCATCTCGACCGTCGATAAGCGCGTCTATGGCTCCTTCTTGGAGCATATGGGCCGCGCCGTTTACACCGGTATTTATGAGCCGGGTCACGAAAAAGCTGATAAGGACGGTTTCCGTACCGACGTTCTTGATATGGTGCGCGATCTCGATATGCCGATCGTCCGCTATCCGGGCGGCAATTTCGTTTCGGCCTATCATTGGGAGGACGGCATCGGCCCGCGCGACCAGCGTCCGACACGTCTTGATCTTGCCTGGCGGACCCGCGAGACCAACCAGATGGGCGTCAACGAATTCGCCGACTGGTCGAAGCTCGCCAAGACCGAGATGATGCTCGCCATGAACCTCGGGTCTCGCGGCCTGAATGACGCGCGCAATTTCCTGGAATATTGCAACCATCCGGGCGGCACCTACTGGAGCGACCTGCGCGCCAAGCACGGATACAAGGACCCGCACAATGTCCGCATCTGGTGCCTCGGCAACGAGATGGACGGCCCCTGGCAGGTCGGTCACAAGACCGCAACGGAATATGGTCTGCTTGCCAACGAAGTCAGCAAAGCCTTCAAATATTTCGACAAGACGCTCGAAACCGTGGTCTGCGGCTCGTCGAACGACAAGATGAAGACCTATCCCGAATGGGAGGCACAGGTTCTCGATGCGAGCTATGACAGCGTCGATTACATCTCGCTGCACAAATATTTCGGCAATGAGGAAAACGACACGCTGAACTACTATGCCAAGGCGATCGAACTCGACCGCTACATCGTCACGATCGGCGGCGTCATCGATTACATAAAGGCGAAGAAGCGCTCCAAGCGCGACGTGAAGATCTGCTTCGACGAATGGAACGTCTGGTATCACGACCGCAAGGAAGACGATCAGCGTTACAAGAACTGGGACTGGCCGGAAGCGCCGCCACTGCTCGAAGAGCTCTATAATCTCGAGGACGCGATCTTCGTCGCCTCGCTGATCAACGTCTTCATCCGCCGCTCCGACCGCGTCAAGATCGCCTGCATGGCGCAGCTCGTCAACGTCATCGCCCCGATCCTGACCAAGGCCGGAGGCCCGGCCTGGCGCCAATCGATCTACTATCCGCTGCAGTTCGCATCGAAGTATGGCCGCGGCACGGCGCTGACGGTTTCGGCCTCCGGTCCGACCTATGATTGCGATGTGGCGCAGGACGTTCCCTACCTCGATCTTTCGGCCGTGCTGCAGGAGGATGGCAAGAGCATCGCGCTCTTTGCAATTAACCGCAGTCTCGATGAGGCGATCGATCTCGATGTCGCCCTGCAGGGCTTCAAGGGCGCGAAGGTCATCCAACATCACACGATGGCGGGCGAGGACCTGAAGGCGCGCAACTCCGTCGAGGATCAGAACCGTATCGTGCCGACGGCAGGATCCGGCCTCCAGGTCACCGACGAGGGCAGGCTCACCGGATCGCTGCCGGCGAAATCCTATCATTTCATCCTGCTGTCCGTCGCTTCGGCGTGAGCTGATCGCCATCGGGGCAGCTAGAGGAGGCTGCCCCCCTGGAGTGCCTATCGGGAGGATATATGTCTGGGATAAAACTGACTGACGTCAGGAAGTCGTTCGGGGCCTTCGCGGTCATCCACGGCGTTGATATCGAGATCGAACAGGGTGAGTTTGCCGTTTTCGTCGGCCCTTCCGGCTGCGGAAAATCGACGCTTTTGAGGATGATTGCGGGGCTCGAGGAAACGAGCGGCGGGCAGATCAGCATCGAGAATGAAGATGTCACGCACAGGGAAGCATCGAAGCGCGGCGTTGCCATGGTCTTCCAGTCCTACGCGCTCTATCCGCATCTTTCCGTCTTCGAAAACATGGCGTTTAGCCTATCGATCGCCAAGCGTCCGAAGGCGGAGATTCAAGAGAAGGTGAAGGCGGCCGCCGATATTCTTCGCCTTGGCGATTATCTCCAGCACAAGCCGAGCCAGCTTTCCGGCGGCCAGCGCCAGCGCGTGGCGATCGGCCGCGCCATCGTGCGCGAACCGCGCGTCTTCCTGTTCGACGAGCCGCTGTCCAATCTCGATGCCGAATTGCGCGTGAAAATGCGCATGGAAATCGCCCGCCTGCACCGGCAGATCGGAGCGACCATGGTCTACGTCACCCATGACCAGGTCGAGGCGATGACGCTTGCCGACAAGATCGTTGTCCTGAAGGAAGGCATCGTCCAGCAGGTCGGCGCACCCCTGGAGCTCTATCGCGATCCGCAGAACATGTTCGTCGCCGGCTTCATCGGATCGCCGGGCATGAACTTCCTGAAGGGTAAGGTCATCGGCGCCGGACAGGGCTCTGCCCGCGTCGAGCTCGATGACGCGCCGGGCCAGGCTTTCGAACTGCCGACACGTACGCCGGTCGCCGAAGGCGCTGCCATCAATATTGGCGTCCGGCCCGAGCATATCGCGCTCAACAACGGGGAAGCCGGCCTGACGCTGCCCGTCACCGCCGAGTTTACCGAAGAGCTTGGCGGCACCGGATATCTTCACGTGCTCACCGCAACCAATGCGGAGATGACGGTCGAGTGCCGCGAAAGCAGGCCTCAGCCGAAGGAGAAGATCAGCCTCTCTCTGAGAGTGCCTGAGATGCTGGCTTTCGATGCCGAAGGCAGAAGGCTCAGCTGATTGAGCGGGTCCGGAGCTTGAGATCCGGAGACCGGAAAGGAATGCAGGAGATCTTGATCGCGCGCCTTTGGAGGAGGCTCGCGGCAAAAGTCATACCGTGACACGGGATGATCCCAACCCATGCTTCAGAGGAGGAACAAACGTGAGAAAGCTTTTAAAACTTGCCGTTTCGGCGGCCATCGCATTGCTGCCCTCGGCAGCCGCATTCGCACAGACTGATATTACCTGGTGGGATTTTTTGAGCGGCGGCGACGGCGTGCGCATGAAGGCGCTCATCAAGGAATTCAACGACACCCATCCCGACATCAAGATCAATGCCACGACGCTGGAATGGGGCGTGCCCTTCTACACCAAGGTGCAAACGTCGGCTGCCGTCGGCCAGCAGCCCGACATCATGACCTATCATATGTCGCGCTATCCGCTTGCCGTGCCGACCGGCATCCTGCGTCCCTTCACGGACGAGGAACTGGCTTCCGCCGGCATCAAGAAGGAAAACTATGTTGATGCGGCCTGGAAGCAGGCGACCTTCGACAACAAGGTCTACGGCATTCCCTTCGACGTCCATTCGATCGTTCTCTATTACAACAAGAACATCCTGAAGGAAGCCGGCCTGCTCGGCGACGACGGTCTGCCGAAGGGTCTCGACGGTCTCGACAATTTCAATGCTGCGCTCGACAAGATCAAGGCGACGGGCAAGGTGGAATATCCGCTGTCGCTGCACACGGACGAAGGCGGCTCCATGTGGCGCGTCTTCTATACGCTTCTCTCTCAGCAGGGCGCCAAGTTTATCGACGGTGACCAGATCCTGCCGGGCGATGCCGGCGTAAAGGCGCTGAAGACCATGGCGAACTGGGTCTCTTCAGGCTATTCGCCGAAGCTGATTTCCTATGAAGCCTCGATCGCGCTCTTCACCTCGGGCAAGGCTGCGATGCACGTCAACGGCGTCTGGGAAGTGCCGACCATGACCGACCTCGCAAAGAAGGGTGAGCTCGGCTTCGAATGGGGGGCTATCGAAATCCCGAACCTGTTGGGCACGCAGGCCACCTGGGCGGACTCGCATTCCTTCGCCATTCCAAACAGCGAGAGCAAGCCGATCACGCCTGAAAAGCTGAAGGCCGTGCTGCAGACCATCGCCTGGATGAACGAGCACAGTATCTCCTGGGCAAGTGCTGGCCATATCCCCGCTTACAAGCCGGTGACGGACAGCAAGGAATTCAAGGAAATGCAGCCGAACGCCACCTATGCGAAGCTTGCCGATACCGCCGTCTTCGACCCGGTCTCCAAGCTCGCGGGCGTTGCCGGCCCGATCTACGAGGCAACGCAGAATTTCGTGGTTCCCGCACTCAACGGTCAGCTCGATCCGGAAGATGCGATCGAACAGATGCGCGAAGAGCTGCAGAGCCAGCAGTGAGAAGATGCTGGCCGGAGTCTGTCTCCGGCCAGCCCTTCGTCCAGGGAGATGATCTGTGGTCAATACTGAAAAGCGACGCAAGACGCTGACGGCGATCGTCATGATCGCGCCGTTCCTGATCGCCTATGCGACCGTCTTTGCCTATCCGGTCTACAAGATGTTCGCCTTGAGCTTTACCGACGCCCCGCTCGTTGGCGAAGGTCAATGGGTGGGCTTCGACAATTACGTGAAGCTCTTCCACCAGAAGCTCTTCTACACTTCGGTCTGGAATACCGGATATTTCGTCGTGCTGACGGTCATCCCGAACACGCTGATCGGCCTTGGCCTGGCGCTGATGGTCGTGCGCCTGAAAGGCTGGGTGCAGAGCCTGGTGCTGGTGCTCTTCTTCATCCCCTATATTCTTCCGGTTTCCGTTGTCACCCAGATTTGGAAATGGGTCCTCGACCAGCAATTCGGGATCGCGCAATTCATCATCGAGGCCTTCACCGGCGGGCGGGTCAGTGTCTTCCGCGATCCGATCTGGGCAATGCCGATGGTGGCGCTCGTGACCGTGTGGTGGACCAACGGCTTCAACCTGCTGCTCTTCATCGCCGGCCTGCGCAACATTCCCCACGATTATTACGAGGCGGCGATGCTCGATGGTGCGACGCGCTGGCAATGCTTCAAGCGCATCACCTGGCCGTTGATCTGGCCGGTGACCGCGCTGGTACTGACATTGCAGCTTATCCTGCAGCTCAAGATCTTTGACCAGGTCTATCTCTTGACCGAGGGGGGGCCATTCAATTCCACCTATGTGCTCTTGCAGCTTGTCTATCGCGAGGCCTTTCGATCGAACCATGGCGGTCTCGGCTCTGCCGTCGCGGTGATCCTGTTCGTCATCATCGTCGTCGTCTCAGTGCTGCAATATCAGCTCTTGCGTGTGAGGGAGCGCTGAGATGCCCGGCAAGACAATCGGCAACGCGCTGCTTCTGATCCTCACGCTGGTGATCGCCTGCACCTGGGCTTTCCCGATCTATTGGGCGATCGTGACATCCATCAAGCCGGAACAGGATGTAGTCAACAAGACAACCCTTTTCCCTGACGTCTTCAATTTCTCGGCCTATTACTACGCCCTCTTCGAGACGAAGCTTTCGACATGGTATTTGAACTCCATCGTCACCTCGGTGAGCGTGACCGTCGTCGTCATCTTCATCAGCGTCATGTGCGCCTACGCACTGTCGCAGATCGTCTTTCCCGGCCGCAAGCTTCTCTACGGCATTATCCTGGCAAGCTTCATGGTGCCTTCGCAGGCGCTGGTGATTTCGCAGTTCGTGCTGATGCATAAGCTGAACCTGATCAACACCTGGGGCGGCATCATCCTGCCGCAGCTGATCGTTCCCGTGGTCGTCATCGTCTACAAACAGTTCTTCGATTCCGTGCCGAAGGAACTGCGCGAGGCGGCAAAACTCGATGGCTGCGGCGAGTTCCAGATCCTGTTCAAGCTCTATCTGCCGCTGAACTGGGGGATTACCACAGCACTTGCCATCATCACCTACATCATGGCGTGGAATGCCTTCCTCTGGCCGTTCCTCGTGACCAACTCCGACGACATGATGACGATCACGGTCGGCATTACCCAGACGAGAGATGCCTTCGGCGTCAAATATGCGCGCGATATGGCGGTGGCGATCCTTGCCGCCATGCCGGTCGCCGTCGCCTACCTCCTGTTCCAGAAACGCGTAACGCAGGCCCTGATGCTGTCATCGGGCATCAAGGGATAAGTGCATGAGAGATTTGCTTCCGGGCCGAGGTGAGAAGGCCCTGCCGGTCCGCGAGAGCTCTCCCGAGGCGCGGACCGGCGCTCACGAAAAAGAGCGGCGACATGGGACATGACGCCGTGATATCAGCTGAAACCAGGAAGAAAGACTGGAGAACCAGTATTAAAGTATGGAGACGAAACTTCTAACCGTCGATCCGATGAGGGACGTTGACGTCGTCCAGGCTCTCGGCTCTCCGACGCGTATCGAAATCCTCAACCTGCTGCGCCAGAAGGGGCCGCTGAATGTCAACGACATTGCGGCGCAGATGCGCTTGCCGCAATCGACGACGGCAACCAATCTGAAGTCGCTCGAGCAGGCAGGCCTCATCCAGACCCAGACGATGAAGGCGACGAAGGGAAATCAGAAGGTCTGCTCCAGCATCTACGATGAAATCCTGATCCGCTTCGATACCAACGGCACCAAGGCGAGCGAGGATGTAGTCACCGTCAGCATGCCGATCGGCCTCTTCACCGAATTCGACGTGGGGGCGCCTTGCGGGCTCTGTTCGGTCAACAACGTCATCGGCATGCTCGACGTGCAGGAGGTCTTCCTCGACCCGCAGCGCATGCAGGCGGCATTGCTCTGGTTTACCCGGGGTTATGTCGAATACAAGTTTCCCAACAACGCCAAGGTCTCCGGCAAGAAGATCCGCAAGGTGGAATTCTCGGCCGAACTGAGCTCCGAGACGCCGGCCACGAATGCCAACTGGCCTTCCGACATTTCGATCTGGGTCAACGGCATCAAGGCCGGGCACTGGACCTCACCCGGCGATTTCGGCGACCGCCGCGGCATGTATTCGCCCTCGTGGTGGAAGCTGTCCGGCTCGCAATACGGCAAGCTCAAGACGTGGACGATCGACGAGACCGGCACCTGGATCGATGGCGCCATGGTTTCAACCCAGACCATCGCCTCGCTGCGCATACCCGATCACCACTCGATCCGCTTTCGCATCGGCATCGACGAAAAGGCCGACAATCCAGGTGGGATGAACCTCTTCGGCAAGGGGTTTGGTGATTTCGACCAGGATCTGGTCATGTCGATCTATTTCTGACGGACGATGAACGCACGACGATTGCCGCAACAGTTTGCGGCGCAATTGAACAGCCTGTCTACGCTCTCGATGGCTACCCTTAACCTCTTTTAACCGGCCTACACTTTATTCGTGAATGCGATGCAGGTTATCTCGACGCCCGCGATACCACTCCTGAAGGGAAGGGAGAATCCGCCAGGGCTTGCGCAGCGGCTCTCAGTGGCCCGTCATTTAAAGAGGAAGCAAATTGAGTATTTCAAGCGACAGAATTTCCTGGGAAGAGATGATCGAGGCCAAGGCTTTCATTGATCTGGCGAGGATCACACCCCAACCCTTTAAAGACGGCGTCGAGTTTGCCTGCATGCCGGTGGGCACCGGCTGCGCCATTTCGCTGCCCACAGCTCCTGCCATTGGGCTCAATCGCATTTTTGCCTTGAATGACAGAGACGAACTCAATCTCGCATTCGAGTGGATGAAGACCAAAACAGGCAGGCGGCATATCCAGATCCGCGAAACCACTGCCGCCAACGAGCTGCGTGGCTGGATACTGGATCACGGACTGGTCGAAAACGGTGCCTGGATGAAACTCACGCGGCCTGCCCCATCCGCTCCGCTTGCAATCGAAGGACCTGTGCAGACGCGCTTGGCCGGTATCGATGACGCGCCGATTTTCGGCAGGCTGATGTGCGCAGGTTTTGGTTTCCCGACGGAGCTTGAGCCGTTGTGGTCATGCCTGGTCGGCAAGAAAGGCTGGGCCTGCTTCATTGCGGAATTGGAGGGAACGACGATCGGAACCGGGGCGATGTTCGTGGAGGACGGATGCGCATGGCTGGGAGGCGGAACGACACTTGGCGAGTACCGGAACCGCGGCACGCAAAAGGCGCTGATCAATGCTCGATTGAACGAGGGCGTCGCGCAGGGCGTTTCTCTCTTTGCCGTGGAGACGGCCGAACCTCAGGAAGATCAACCGAACATCTCCTTCGCCAACCTGACGAAAGCAGGCTTCAAGCCATCCTATATCCGCAAGAACTATCTCCTGCCGAATTAAGCCCTTCCCATCGGTGCGGATTGCCGCACCGATGCCATATCCCGTGACTAGATCGGAACAGGCTCGTGAAGCGGCCGCACTGGAGAAGGAAACGAGATGCAGTTGAACGGCGAATTGAACCCGAACGATCCCGAATTCTTTGAACTTCTCACTGGGAGCTTCCGGCGCCTTGTCGGCCGAGACCTTCTCCCGAGGGATCGGGGGCCCGAGTGGCTTTACGGCGATGCCCCGTTTGTGGTCCTTGCACACAATGCCGCGCCCGATCCCGTCTTTGTCTATGCCAATGGTGCAGCACAGAGGCGGTTCGGGTATAGCTGGAGCGAGTTCGTAAAGCTGCAATCCCGGTTGTCCGCTGGCCCAAGCGAGCGGTCAGAGCGTCAGGCGTTGCTCGATGCGGTGGCACGAAACGGGTTTATGACGGGTTATCGTGGCTTGCGGGTCACGAAGTCGGGCAGCCGGTTCTGGATGGAAGACGGAATAGTCTGGCAGCTCCGGAACGCAGAAGGACAGGATTTCGGCCAGGCGGCGACATTCTTGCAGTGGGCCGAGGTAGCGCCCACCTAAATCATCGATGGCGGTTGGTCGTCATGTCGCGCTTTTCCTCAATCGAGTTGCTGCCGGAACGCCTCACAGTAGGCGTGCTAGGTCAACCAAATCGCCTCGGCGTCGGGGTCACACGCGCTGCCTGACTCCGAATGCGACCGACCGCACGTTTTCCGACAACCGAAAGCGCAGCGTTCTGGATATTCTGGCCATTGGCAACGCCCTTCACGAAGGCAAGTGCATCGGCCGCGTAGGGGGACGGCGGCAAAACCCGACCTGCGGCAGCGAAAGCCGCATCCTGCAGTTTCTTGCCCTGGGCGAGCGCCAGGGCTCCGTCGAACGCCGCCTTTGCCGCAGGCCCGCCGGGCAGGCGGTCGCGTGCGGCAGCCAATAATGACTGTCCGATGTTCTTGCCGCTGGCAAGGTTGAGCGCGACGTCGAAAGCGGTCTGGGCGATCGCCCCTCCGGGGACAGCGCTGCGTGCTGCCGATAGCAGCGCCTGCGTTATCGGCTTGCCGGCAGCGAGTGCATTGGCAGCGCCGAGAGCGGCTGCGACCCCGGTGCCGATACCCGGCACGAAGGGAGCAACCATCTCGGCCAGTCGAAGCTGATCGCGTGCGGCATCGATCTGGCCCTTGACTGCTCCCTTCAGAGCACGGTCGAGGCGCTCTCCCTTCGCAACCCTCACGCCGGCGTCAAGCGCAATGGCAGCCGGCCCGGCGGCGAGCCGGACTGCACTGGCACCCATGCGGGCGATATCGCCAATCACCGGGATGCGGCCGACGGCCTTGGCCGCACTACCGACGACATTGGATACTTTCTTGACCACCTTGCCGACGCTGCGCACGAGGCCACCGAGAAAATACTCCATCTGCGGGTCGTAATCGAAAGGGTCGAAGGAAGGCGTCTGTTCGCTTTCCCATTCACCTTCGGATTCGAGCACTGTTGCGAGGGCCGGCGCATAGAGTTCAGCTGCAGCCGCCAGCGCGCCGAGCGCTTCGCGGCGGCCGCCATAGCCGCCAAACTCCTCGATCGCGTGGCGTGCAGCCTCGCCGGAAAGCCGTACGAAGCGCCGGCTCTCGGCCAAGGCGCGGCGACGGCTGTCAGTCTCGCCGAACTCCATGTCGAACTGGCTGTCCGGGCTGCCGCTCAACAGCCGGCGGCCGGCGATATTCTTGAGAAGGCCGCCCATCGCAGCGCCGAGCTGTGGGCTGAGCATCCCGCCGGAGCTTGCGGCAGCATGGGCGAGTGTGGCGCCGAGCAGGTGATCGAAACTCTCTTCAGATCTGCTGCGCGAAAGGCGAATGCCGAGTTCGAATACCTCCGCTTCGCTCAGCGCCTCGTCAAATACCGGGATCCGGGTGCGGCCCACGATGTGGTTTCCATAAGACGGCTCAATTGCGATCGTCATCTCAGTTTCTCCGCGGTTGATCGGCTTGGATGGCCGCGATCTCCTCCTGCAAGCGGGGTGCCAAGCCGAAGGATCGACGCGCATGAGCGCAAGCAAGGTGGCTGAAAGAGAGCGGGCGATCAGTCGTTAGCCAGGAAGCATGAATGAAAACAGTTTCTTGGCTCTACAGCTCCTTGCTGCGCGGGCTTGCTCGTTTGCCCCTCGCAGATCCGCCGGTCTCCTCGTCCATACCGAAAATACTTTCGCAAGAATCCGTTGATTCTTGATCGACGGCGAAAGCTGCTTCGGTACCTTCCGAAAACACAATGAATAAAATCAAAGGGTTAGATTTGGCACGGAAGTTGCGAAGCTCTCTTTGTCACCGCAGGCGTCGCGCCGGCGAAACGAGTTTCAAAACTGGAGAGCATGACGATGAACGGTTTCGAGAAGGAAGCATTCGTAAGGGATGCATTCGAGTTGAGCCCGCAGAACGAAGCTTTCGAGAGCGAGTTCGAATGGGGCGGCGAGGCGGAGGCCGAATGGGGCCATGAAGCCGAAGCGGAATGGGGAGGCGAGGCCGAAGCCGAATGGGAGGCCGAAGGAGAGGGTGAGTCGGAGGCCGGCTGGGGCGGCGAATATGAGTGGGAAGCCGAATCCGAAGCTCTCGGCGAAGCCGAGGTCATGGAACTTGCCGGCGAACTCCTCGAGGTCACCAGCGAAGCCGAGCTCGATCTCTTTCTCGGCAATCTCATAAAAAGCGCCGGTCGCGCCATCGGCCAGGCGGTGAAGTCGCCTGTCGGCCAGGCGATCGGAGGGTTTCTCAAAAGTGCTGCAAAGAAGGCGATTCCGCTTGCCGGCGGAGCGCTTGGCGGTCTTGTCGGCGGCCCGCTGGGCGCTCAGATCGGCAGCGGCCTTGCTTCTGCGGCCGGCAATGCGATCGGCCTGGAGGCCGAGATGGAGGCAGAAGATCGCGAATTCGAAGGCGCCAAGAATTTCGTGCGCATGGCCGGCGATGCCGTCAACAAGGTTCTGACGTCCTCTCCGAGCGGCGATCCCACGGCTGCTGCCAAGGCCGCCGTCACGGAAGCCGCGGGTAAGTTCGCCCCCGGCCTGCTGCCGGGCGTCGGCGGCCGTCACCGCCACCATCGTCCGCAAAGTGGCCGTTGGCATCGCCAGGGCCACAACATCGTCATCGTCGGCATCTGAGGCCGCACAGCGTTTGAAGAGGAGGCTGCAATGCCCACACCGCTCAAGCCTGGTGATAGCAATTTCCGTGCCCGCCGCAGGGCAAGGCTGTCGGTTGGCCGCGCCGCGCACTGCGACGGATGCGGCGAGCCCTTGGGGCAGTGCAGTTGCGGTCCGCAGGCCCCTGGCCAAGGCGGCAGAACCTTATGGAGAAATTCGATGCATGACCTGGATCGCGTGCGCCTCGAGCTTGGCTCGCGGGAACGGCAGCTTGAAGCCGAACAGTTCGAATTCAACGAGACCGAGGCGTGGAGCGGCGAAGCCGAGACAGTCTTCGGCGAGATGGAGAACATGGAACTCGCCAGCGAATTGCTTGAGGTCGGCAGCGAAGCCGAGCTCGAATATTTCCTTGGTGGCCTGATCAAGAAGGCTGGCCACGCATTGGGCGGCTTCATCAAGTCGAGCGACGGGCAGGCGCTGGTCGGCATGCTCAAGAAAGCTGCCGGCAAGCTTCTCCCGCAAGCCGGTGCGGCGCTCGGCGGGGCAATCGGCGGTTCCGAGGGAGCGCGCCTTGGCGGTCAGGCCGCTTCACTTGCGGGCCGCGCCTTCGGCCTCGAACTGGAGGGATTGAGTAATGAGGACCGTGAATTCGAGGTGGCGCGACGCTTCGTCGATCTTGCAGGCGAGGCGGTCAAGAACCTCGTGCAGGCATCACCGGGGCGGGCTAACGGCAGTGGCGCCACCGGCGCGCTTGCCGCCGCTATCCAGGCCAAGGCACCAGGTCTCGTCCCATCAACAGCCGGCCTGCCGCACCACAAGCGCGCAAAAAGCGGCAATTGGGTTCGGCGCGGCCATACGATCATTCTCATCGGAGCCTGAGAGCCATGTCCGCCGCTCCACTTGCGCATTGGATGCTGGAACAGGAGGCGAGGGCCCTGCTTACACGGCTCGCCCGGCTCAAGCCCTTCGTGCTCAACCAGCCGATGGTGCCGGCGGCAAGCTTCCTGCCCACCGCCCAGCTCGCGATCGAGCGCTTCCTCGCCAAGGGGCGCAGCGAACTGAAGCGTCGCATTCGCCAATTCATCGTCTGGGTCAATGGCCCGGGCAGATGGGCGCCGGCAGCCGACGCACAGCAACGTTTCGTCTTTCTCAGACTGCGTTTCAACGCGGTGCTCTCGCAGCTCGATCTGTTCGACCATGTGCTTGCACAGCGCGGACAGAACGAGCTTGGCGTCTGGCTTTCGGGCCTCGACGCTGTGTCTTCCGACGCGTTGGCGCTGCCCGAATATTACAAGGCGCCGCCGGTGATCTGTTATCTCGATCGCGGCGTGGGAGCAGCCATCCGGCGCGTGCGCACGCGCCTGCCTGGTGGCGGTGAAAACCCTGTCTCGATCATCCGCATTCCGCGCGAGCGGATGATCAGCAGCGGCATCTCCTCGTCGCTGATCCATGAGGTCGGACATCAGGGCGCCGAACTTCTCGGCCTCGTCGCTTCGCTACGGCCGGCAATACTTGAAAAAGGTTCAAGATCCAGGGATCCGCTGGTCTGGAATCTCTGGGAGCGCTGGGTTTCCGAAGTGATCTCGGATTTCTGGTCCATCGCCCGCCTCGGTATTGTATCGACGCTTGGCCTGATCGGTGTGGTCGGCCTGCCGCGACCCTTCGTGTTCCGGCTCAATGTCGACGATCCGCACCCCATGCCCTGGATCCGGGTCAAGCTCAGCTGCGCGATCGGCGACGCGCTCAACCCGCATCCGCAATGGCAGCGGGTCGCCCGTGTCTGGGAGAGTTACTATCCGCTCGACAGGCTCTCACGTGTCCAACGGGACCTGATCCTGCGGCTGGAGGCAAGCCTGCCAGCCTTTGCCGAACTCCTCGCCGGTCATCGGCCGGCCTCGCTCAGAGGACGTTCGCTTGCCGAGGCGCTGGAGGCGCACGACCGCCGTCCCGAACGGCTCGGCTCCCTGTTTCAGATATGGCGGCGCGAACCCGCGCAAATGTACGGGGCGCCACCCTCGCTCGTCTTCGCCGCCATCGGCCAGGCCAAGGCGGACGGGCATCTCGGCCCTGAGGACGAGAGCGAGCTTCTGGCCCGGCTTCTGACCCATTGGGCCATCGGCAGCACATTGAATGTCGTCCCGGTCTGGACAGCCTTGCCTGGCCGGCAACCGCAAACCATCCCTGCAATCTGACGCTGGAGTAACGAGCATGAAACCCGTAGCCTCTTCTTCGCAACATCACTGGAGCTGCCGTATCTTTTATTCGCCCACGAAACTCTATGGGGATTCGCAGGTGGAGGTTGGTGTCCTGCTGCATCATCCGGAGATCGGAGAGGTGGATATCGGCAAATATCCGGAATTCTATAGCCTCTTCGAATATCGATACAGGCTCGATGAAACTACCCTCTTTAATGCGGACGGATCGGAAGTCTTTACGAACCCGGATCACCTTAAGCTGCCGCATGTCCCTGATGGGTCACATATCCTTACCGTCGAGCTGACATACCCCGCCGCGGAAATGCGAACCCTGTTCAAAGGCGACCAGTATTTCAACAGGGTGCCTCTGGTTCCGGAGCGCCTGAGAGCCGATCAAGCCATTGAGATTTCGGGTCGACATGATCTCCCGACGAAGGTGGCGTTGCAGCGCACGGCCTCTTCCCCGACGCAAGACCAGGCGCTGTGGGCGGCGATCCGCAATCGTACGTCCGCAACGAGCTTCCCCCGTTATCAGCGCTTCATCAATACATTGCTGGTTGACAAGGGAGGCTTCGACAAGGCGGTCCAGACGGTAGAGCGTGAACTCAACGATCTGGATATCGACGGGAGACGCCAATCGCTTGGTGTGTTCGGTCCACATTCTTATGGCATTCTCAAACTCGCCACCCAGGCCTTTCTGACGTTGGAGAGCGGCGTGGCGATCCGCGAGCGCGACGCCTTTGGTGAACGCGATGACATTTTCAGTGCCGAACATGAAGATGTCCGCATGGAACGGGAGGGGGTTACCGCCCGCGGTCTGGAAAGGCGTCTTCGCAGCTATCTCAGGACCTCTGACGGGCAGCCTGTCGCTCTGCCCTATCTCAAGCGTATTGTCCGCGCCTTCATCAGCCTGGACAAGGATGATCCAGCAAAGCCGGAAACTTCGCCTTTCAGCGAAGGCATTCTATCGCATCGTTTCACGTCCCCCAGCATGCTGGAGCTGATCTGGTCCTACTGGCTGGAGGAGGGCATGCTCGTGCAGACGATCAACGCCATCGCCCTGCGCTTCCAGAACCGCCGCAGTTCACCGCAGGACCCGCTCGGCGAGCTGGAATTCGATCCGCTGCGTCCGCTCAACAATCTTCTCTGGGGCTATATCCAGGACGAGCACAACCGCCTTACGGTGTCGCGGCGTGCCTATGAATATCAACATCACTATGGCCTCGTTCTGCAAGGCAAGGCGGTCCGCGACATGGCGCCGGCCGATACCCGCTCCAAATTCATCGAGGCTTTCCACAATCTCCTTTACCGCACCAGCATGTTCTACCGGGAGGATCGCGATACAACAGTCATCGCCGATGCATTTCCGCTCCTGAATGCGCTGAAGGAAGTCCATCTCATTCTGGCCGAAGGAGCGCATAACCAGTTCGGCGACCTGACCTGGACGGCGCGTGGCGAGATGCTGATCAATCAGTGGATGCTGGCGCGACCCGAGATGCGCGAATTTCTGCGCGGCCGCTACATGGTGCCCTATCAGGAAGGGTGGATGGGTGCGGTCGATTGCATGAAGAAGCTGCAGGGCTGGTCCGATACCTCGATCACGCATTTCCACGAGCTGGCCGTGACGGGCGAGCGCATCCTGCTATCCATCCGTTACGGGGATTGGGTCGACATCAACAATATCGAGGAGCAGGCCAAGAACTGGGCCCGCAGCTGCAAGCCCGAGATCCAGCGCTACCTGCACGGCTACCAAGCCGTCACCGGTGTCGATCTTGCCGCCGAGACGACCGAGGCGCAGGACGGCACAGGCAGGCTCACTCAACCGTCGAAGCTCCTGCAGCGGCGCCTGGTGGCCCAGCGCAGTGGTTCTTTGGGACGGCGGCAAGCCAGCATGCGCACCATCGGGTCCTCTACCGCTTCGCCTGAGGAAATGCAGCCGGTGCGGCCGGCCCAGAAATATCTCGCCGAGAAGTAGGCTAGGGCCATGCCCGACTTTACCTCGGCCCTTTATCTGGGCCTCACCCACGACCATGGCTCACTCCGGCCATGGCGGCAACTGACGACCGGGCGCCCGGCGGCGCTCGGTTCTTCCCGGGAGGCCGAAGAACTCGAATGCGCGCTTGCTCACTTTCTGGGCTGCGGCGCCGTCGCGATCGGGCCTTCGACATTTCACCTGTTCTGGGACCTGTTCGACATGTTCGCTGAGTACGATATTACCGTTCACATCGATAGCGGTGCCTATGTGATCGCTCGCTGGGCAGCTGACAATATCGGCGGACGCGGCGTGCCAGTATATGCGTTCGGCACCCATGATGTCGGCGCCCTAAGAGCCTCCCTCGCCCTCCGGCCCGCAAAACATATGCCGCTTGTGCTCGTCGATGGATTGAACCCGCTCAGCGGGCAGCCTGCTCCCCTGCCTGACAATCTCGATCTTATCCGGCAGCGTAAAGGATGGCTCATTATCGACGATACGCAGGCGCTCGGCATCTTGGGCAGCCAGCCGAATCCCGCCCGCCCCTGGGGTATCGGTGGGGCGGGCACGCCAGCCTGGTTTGGACTGGCAGACCCGCGCGTCATACGCATCGCCTCGCTTGCCAAGGGCTTCGGCGCGCCGCTTGCGCTGATCGGCGGCAGTCGGTCGCTCATCGAACGCTTCAAGGCGGTCAGCAAGACGCGCCTCCACTGCAGCCCGCCCTCGCAGGCAGACCTTGCGGCGGCACATTGGGCGCTGGCCGTCAATTTCCGACATGGTGAAGCCCTTCGCCAACGCTTGCTCTACTTGATCTGTTCGTTTCGGCAGGGGCTGAGAAGGTTGGGCCTTGCGGCCCAGGGCGGGTATTTCCCAGTCCAGACCCTGATCCTGCCGGCGCACGTGAGGGCCAGCGGACTGCACACAGCGCTCGAATGGCTGGGTGTCACCACGGTCCTGCATCTTGCACGTGAGGGCGGTGAAGCCCTCGTCAGCTTCCTTTTCAACGCGAGCCATAGCCTCGCAGACATAGAGGCGGGGCTCGAAGCCCTGCGTCTGTTCGTCACCACCCGCACGCGACAGAAACCAGCCTTGCTAATCCAGGAGTAACAGCCATGGAAAGATTGTTGCGGTTCAATCCCGAGCCCTTCAGCCCGGAACTGGAATTGGAGAATTTCGAGCATGAGTTCGAAACCGAAGCGGATATGGAAGAGGAGTTCCGCGGCCGCGGCGGGATGAAAGGGTCGATGCGACCTTACCGCGCCTCAGGACCTTCGCCGCGTTACAATATGCCACCGCGCATGCCGGTGCGGGCATCCGTCTCCCGTTCCCAGTTTCGCACGGGGCAGGGCCGTTTCGCTGGTCAGACGGGTGCGTCCTTCCGAACATCGGGAGGTGGTTTCCGGCCATTTCGCAAGGCCGGCGGCCAACAAGGTCATCCCTGGGCGAAGCACCACGGCCAGCGCCATTTCGGTCGTGGCCATGGCGGCTGGCGCAATCCCTGGAGGGACGCGATCTTAGCTCCGGCAACCTTCTATGACGGCGCCATGCCGTCCGATTTCGTAAGCTGGATCCAATCAAGCCTCAACGATCAGCTCGGCCTTCGCCTGCCTGTCGACGGCATCATGTCGGCTGCCACGCGCAGCGCCGTGCGCAGTTTCCAGGAGCGGCAGGGATTGCCCGTCACCGGACTGGTCGGACCGGAGACCCAGGCTGTTCTGAGACAGGTTGCAGGAGGCGCCGGTGCCATGGGGGCGCCGGGCCCGACTGCCGGACCTCCCGCGGAACCAGTTCCGCCAGCCCCTGAGCAGCCTCCGGCCGATTCCGCATCAGAACCCGCCGATGGCGCAGCACCGGGCGAGCTGGAATTCGATGTCGAGGCCTATCATCCGCAGCGTCGCCGCAAGCGGCCGGCGAGCAGCAAAACGAAACCCGCACCGGCTCCAGGCCCCGCCCCTCTGCCGGCCGCGGCGATTGCGGCGAATGCGGCAAGCATCGCCCAGAAGCAATTCGTTCTCTGGGACAAGGGCAAGCTCTCTGAGACACAGAGCCGGGCGCTGCCGATGCTCCAGGACTACTGGAAGACCGGGCTTGGCATCAGCTACACGACCACCCAGCTCGCCTCACCGGCCTTCCAGAAGGCGCATTACTGGAGTGCCGCCTTCATCAGCTGGGTCATGCGCAAGGCCGGAGCCGGCAAAGCCTTCAAATATGCGGCCTCCCACTCGGTCTATTTTGCCGCCGCGCGCAAAAACCGCGCCGAAAACAATGACAATCCCTTCAAGGCCTACCGTCCGACCGAGATCGCGCCGCGACCGGGTGACCTGATCTGCAACTGGCGCGACAAGCCGGTCACCTATGACAGCGTCAAGCCGGGCGATCCCGGCCATTGCGACGTGGTCGTGGCCGTCAAGCCGGATCATCTGCTGGCGATCGGCGGCAACAAGGGCAGTAACGGCACCGTCCTGATGGTCAAAGTGCCAATCGATGCAAATGGCCGCCTGAAGGGCGCCAAGTTCTACGGTATCATCCGCGCCGAGGACGCGGGCGGATCCGTCAAGCCCGGACCCTCCCCCCAGCCTCAGCCTTCTCCGGGGCCCGGTCCCTCCGTCGTGCGGCTGCCTAACGTCGCCGCCCCACCGGTGACCAGGACCGAACACGTGCCGCCGGCAACGACACTCTATGCCAGGATCGACCTTTCCATCGTCGACAAGTTCGGCATCAAGGCCGAGCCGATGACCGGCATCTTCGTTCCCAACGGCTTCGTTAGTGGCCGCGGCACGGACATCGTTCTCTGGCTGCATGGCCATAAGGGCGACAGCAACCGTCGGCTCACCATCGATCAGTATTGGAATGCGAGCCGCGTGCACTACGGCGCCTTCCGCGAAGGCGTGAACGACAGCGGTCGCAACATTGTGCTGGTCGCTCCCACACTTGGTGCACGTTCTGAGGCAGGCACTCTGGTCAAGGCTGGCGGGCTGGACAGGTTCCTGGCTCAGGTCCTGGGCGTCCTGGGGCAGGGCGTGCCGTCTGCACTCGGCAATCTCATTCTCGCCTGCCATAGCGGTGGCGGCTCGCCAATGCGGCGCATTGCCGGCGGGAGCGACAAGGCCCTTGCAAACCTGCGCGAGTGCTGGGGGTTCGATTGCACGTATAATGGCGGCGACGACAGCTTCTGGGCCGATTGGGCCAAAAGGCGTCCGAGCGCGCGTTGTTTCATCTACTATATCAAGGGGTCGCCCACGGCGAAGCTGGCGGAATCCTTGCGCAATAAAGGCGTTGCCAACGCGATCGTCCTGCCGTCCAAGGACGGACGCCACAACTACGTCCCCATAACCCATTGGAAGGAGCGCCTTCAGGGAGCCCCGTACCTACAGATGCGCGGTTCACCAGGCCCGGCGCCATCGCCGCAACCAGTGCCGCAACCAGTTCCTTCCGGCGAACCGAATGACCTGAAATCGCTGAGCCACGCCGAGTTCATCGAATTCGTCGGCGTAAGGGCCCGCAAGGCGATGGCCGCGACCGGAGTGCCGGCTTCCGTCACGGTGGCGCAGGCCATCGTCGAAACGGGCTGGGGCAAACACACGATCGGCTCGGCCAAAAATCTCTTCGGCATCAAGGGCAAAGGCCCGGCGGGCAGTGTGACCATGCCGACCAAGGAATATGTCAAAGGACAATGGGTTACGATCCAGGCTGCTTTCGCCAAATATAACAGCTTCGAGGAGAGCATTACCGACCATGCGCGCTTCTTCCTGCGCAACAAGCGATACGCCAAGGCCCTCAGCGTGAAAGACGACGCCGAAGCATTCGCACGCGAGATCCACAAGGCTGGATATGCGACAGGCCCGGACTACGCCACCCAGCTGATCAAGATCATGCGCCAGAACAACCTGCGTCGCTTCGATAACTAGGCTTGGATCAGGCTGCACCTGTTTGTCCGATAGCGGCAAGATCCCTGCCGCTATCGTGGGTCGTTGAAAATTCATGACATTTGCGCTGACGTCGGGTGTTTGCCGCATCGCAGCGCTATCGACGCAATGACCGGAACGATCAGTTGATCGGTCGGACGTCGTCAATTCGCCTATCTGGAAGGTCGCGCGTGTTGGCTCGACGGATCTGCAGGGCCCGATCCGTGACGCCTAGCCGTTGAGCTGCTTTCTGCAGGCTGCCATTCTCAAGGCGCGTCGCGCATCGAATGGCGCAGTCTTCGGCAGCCCGTCCGATTTCCTTCAGCCCGACGCCGAGCAGCACCGCCCGCTGGATTAGCGTCTCGAAACTATCATCGGGCCAATCCTGGAGCTTGGCAAGGTCGGCGGGGCGCTCATTGCGGGGGACGTAGCCGATGCTGATGATGCCGTCATCGGCGCAACGATACATCAGGCGGGCGATGACCTGTTGGAGGTCCCTGATATTGCCCGGGTAGCTGCGCTCCATCAGGTATCGGCACACGGCATCGTCGAGAACCGGAGGACGCTTTGAGCCGCACATCCTGCGAATGAAATAATGCGCGAGCGGGATGATGTCTTCGGTCCGCTCCCGAAGCGGTGGCAAGCGTGTCACGAAGCCGGCAATGCGAAAATAGAGATCGGCGCGGAAAGTGCCTTGTTCGACCATGTCGGCAAGATCGCGGTTGGTGGCGCAGACAAGCCTGAAGCGCGTGTGGTGCCAGATACTGCCGCCCACGCGCTTGTAGGCATGCTCCTGGATGACGCGCAGGAGCTGGGCCTGCAGCGTAAGAGGAAGTTCACCGACTTCGTCGAGAAACAGCGTGCCGCCATCCGCCA
Organism: Rhizobium sp. 01T437; assembly: GCF_056398505.1. Taxonomy (NCBI): domain Bacteria; kingdom Pseudomonadati; phylum Pseudomonadota; class Alphaproteobacteria; order Hyphomicrobiales; family Rhizobiaceae; genus Rhizobium; species Rhizobium sp. 01T437. Next base: position 58,225 of record NZ_JBFTPM010000013.1, on the reverse strand, counting down.
GGGCGAATGCACCCTGGCGATCGTTCAGCGCTCCGGTGAAGGCGCCGCGCTCATGGCCGAAAAATTCGCTTCCCGACAGTTCCGGAACGATGGTCGAGCAATCGAGGATCACCATGTCGCGCTTTTGAGGACGCGGATCGAGCGCGTGGATAAGCCTTGCCGTTACTTCCTTGCCTGTGCCGCTTTCGCCCATCAAAAGAATCGGGGTGTCACCGAAATGGGCGGTTTCGGCGATGTCACGCAGAAGGCTGCGCCATTGGTGGCTATTGCCCACCACAAGGTCACCCAGGACGGATTTTTCAAAGAGCTGGTCGATTGATAGTTTCCGTTGGAAGCGCGCCTTTATCTGAGACGCGACCTTGCCGACGTCGCTCCAGTAGATGACGTCGGCAGCGCCTGCCCACAGCAAAGGCCAGCCTGCCATTTGTGAAAGACTGCCCGATGCCATGACGACCGCGATCACATGGTCCTTGTCGCTACGAAAGGGAAATTTTGCAGCTCCCAGGGGAGGCGCGATGAAATACAGGCCTAGACACCCCTGATCTGCGCCATCCGGCGGCATGACTACGATGCCTTCCTTTGTCAGAGCAACCGCGATCTGTGCTTTCAGATCGTCGGCAATCTCCCCCGAGTACTGCACCCAGCAATTCGCTTTCATGGCTATTGCTCCTGCGCGAGGGGAAGGGATTTTCCAACGACCGGCCCTTGTGATGAACGAAAGCGACGGAGCTTGGACGAGAGACAATCCCTTTCCGGACACGAAACAGTTCTTCGCGACAATGTCAGTAGATCAGATATGAAATGACGTCTGTGAGGCCTACCTGGATAGCGATGATGGCTTATCTGCCATTTGCGGCGCTAAACGCGCAAGCCACTCCTGCACGCATTCAGCCGTTAAGGGTCGGCCCCCGGGGAAGGGGCAGGCCTGTTTTCGCGTGGGGGCGGATCTCTAAAAAAACCAGGTCACTGCATGACATGCTCGCAATCACAGCATTGCACTCAGGGCGCGGTGAACCTTAGGTCCAATCACGACAGTTTCGGCTCGACGGCCAATTTCAAGATGACGTCATTACGAGCAATAAAGCGGTAATACCAAGCTGCCGCTGAGCAGCAGACCCCTCCCAGCAGATGATAAACCCAACCCTGACGAAGTATATAATAAGCTGTCACGGTCAAAACGTCTACTATAGGTGGGCATTTTTAATGAATCTTCTAGAAGTTCAAAAAACACCGAACGGGTCGATCGTGGGAAGGTCCGCTGATGGGATACGCCGCCGAAAAGGAGCATGTGCCACATCGGCGACGCATGTCCAAATTGCTCAACTGATGGCTGATCGATGGCAATGCTACCGGTCTCGACCGGATCAAGCGGGATTGAAACGTCAACCTGGTCATAGGTTTGACGAAGCCTTCAAATCAATCACTATCGATACCAAGTTTCAGGGCCGAACGGCAGGACGACTTGCCTAAAATATGAGCGGCTCTGGCAAACTTCCTACCAAATCCGCTCATGCAAGACGGCATCGAATGCCTGGTCGAGGGAAACGAAGGCACAGTGTTCCAGTCGTGCCTGGGCAGCGAGGATGCGATCCCACGGGTCGCGGTGATCCCAGTCAAAACTTGCTGCGAGTTCGGCGTGCAAATCGCTGATGGCAATAGTCTGCATGCCGCTGCTCGTGACGGCCGCCCGCAGTTCTTGAGGTTCGAGATCCAGTTTCTTAAGCCGCATCTTGCTGTTGAGCTCATAGAATGACACGGCGCTGACCAGTACGGTGTTTGCCTTGTCTTCGATCAAGGAGCGTGCAGTAACTGACAGGCGTTCGCTCCCGATTGTCCACCAATAGACAGCGCGACTATCGAGCAGAAGTTTCATTGCGACCGGCCACCGTCGTTCGGCTTGCCTTGCCATATGCCGATATCGTCACTGAAATCGCCGGCATCGATTGCGGCTTGTGCGTCATCGGTTTCGTTGAAGATATTGTCAGGTAGATTGCGGTGACGCAGGAGGCCAAATGGGCGACGGCCGCCCGTGTCGGCGGGGCCGATACGGGCATAGACCTGATTGCCACGCATGATGATGATTTCTTGGCCTTGATTGGCGCGTTCGAGCACCTCGGCGAAATTCTTGCGGGCTTCGCTGATCTTGTACGTCGACTGGGGCATTCAAAGCGCTCCGAAAATCGATCATGATGCCAATATATAGGCGAGATACCCATTAGTACAAACTATTTGTACAAATTTAGTCAGGCTTGCGCCACACGTGTTGTTGTCCGCGATCCTGAAGCTTCCTTCCGGCCCGTCCTCAGTTCACTTGCGCCCTCAAATCCCTCACTATCGATACCTGACTGGGCGAGGGGCGTCTCAAGAGGCTCGATATGTGAGCATGCCGTCAAAGCCGCGACGCTCATGGCCGAGATGAAGTGCTTCGGGTTCATCGCCCGGATAAAGCGCTCTGCGCTTTGTATTTCAAGTTACTAATAGTTCACATTCTGGCGATGGCGAAATAACCCAGTCGCGTGGAACCAGCTCGAACGTATTCACCAAAGTGTGGTCAACGGCCTTCAATGAGCGGGGCCGGACAACGATCTCGACGCGTTTCAACTGTTCGCTTAACAAGAGCAAAGAAATTGCAAAGAGCGTTTGGACGCGGTATCGCATGCCAAACCGCGGTAACTAAAGGCTGACCACATTCCATGAGAGGACGTGGAACGTCAACGGCCAAGCTTGCGTGGTGTTTGCGCCAAACACTATTGCCGGTCCGAGCTTGTTCAGGTTGACGAGGGCAGAACTCGCCGCAATCGAATAGGCTGGTATGAAGAATTCACCGTCGCGCGAGAAGGACCAGATCAGGTTCGTTCCGTCATAGGTGAGGCGCTGCCAGATCGGCTGTGCGGGGTGAGGAAATCCAATGTCCACGATCTCGACATCAGTGACACGCGTGTTCAACCCGATCCCGCCATTCAGAACGAAATAATCGAAACGGTAAGCGCCTTGGCGGCCGCCTATTCCGAATTCGACGCTTCTGTTGTTCGCGACATCCCTGACGGCGATCGATGGAAGGTTGTAATTGGAAATGCTGCCGGTATAGACCCCGAGCATCGTCGCCTGCCAACGTCCTGCAGGCGCATCCATTTCCGCCATCATCGCCGTGCCATTGACGATCGCCGTCGCTGACAGGACCATTCCCCGCGCTGTTGCCGCAATAGCCGCACCTGTCGGCGGAGTCGTCGATGTCCGCAAGGTAAAGTTGGCCGCCGTCGGCTTAACGACCGCTGCGCCATTCAGCCAGTCGGCACCACCACCGCCCAGCGTTCCCGTTGTCGAAATCGTAACGCCGCCCGGGGAGTTGGCAATTGCAATGCCCGCTCCCGCAGTCAGGTTCGCGGCGGCAGGCACGCCTGAGGATCCGATCAGAACCTGACCATTGGTCAGAGGGCCCACGGAGGAAAACCCGCCGCTGCCGTTGTTCAACTGCAGGCTATTGGCCGAACCTCCAGGGGCAACGGCGTTGAGGCAGCCGACGATCGCATTGAAGTCGGCCGTCACCGGCGCACTATCAACGATGCCACCGTTGACGATCTGGTTTGGTACCGTGCAGGCCGCCTCCGCAGCGCCGGTGCTAACCGCAAAGAGAAGCCCGATAGACATCAGAGAAAGGCTCTTGGACATGACAACGCTCCTGCAGCAGGGGTCAGTTCGCGACGAGGTTCCAGGACAGCACATGGTAACCGGAATTCCAGGTTGGATGGGTTGGCTGGTAGAAGGTGACTGAAGGACCGATGGTGCTGAGGTTGGTGAGGTAGTCGGTCGCCGAAATTGTGTAGACCGGTGTGAAATTCTCGCCATCGCGGGAAAATGACCAGGTCAGATTGGTGCCATTGCGTGCCAATCTCACCCAGGCCGGCTCGCTTGGGGTCGAGAAACCCGCATCTTGAATCACCACGTCGCTGACATAGGCATTGAGCCCTATGCCACCCGTCGAACGATTGTAGTCAAATCGGTAGCCGCTACCATTACCGTCGACGGTAAAGGACACGGCCCGGTTCAAGACAGAATCGCGGATCGTTATGCCCGGCGAGATATACGACGAAATCGGCCCGGTATAGACGGCCAGCATGGTCGCCTGCCAATTGCCAGTGGGAAGGGGCACTTCCGCCATCATCGCCCTGTTGTCGGCGATAGTGCCGGCCGACAGCAGCATACCGCGCGTGGTCGCGCTGACGGCGGCGCCCGATGGAGGTGTCGTCGACGTTTGAAGGGTAAACGCCGAGGCGGTTGGCTTGACGACCGCGGCCTTATTGAGCCAGTCGACGCTGGAGCCTGTCCCACTACCGGTTGCCGTGACTGTGATCGAGGCGGGACCGTTGGTGATCGCTATTCCAGCGCCGGCAGTCAGCGAGCCGGCCTGCGGCGGATTGCCCGTCGACCCGATGATAGTCTGACCATCGCCGAGCGCAACGCCACCAAGAGTGCCGCTTCCGGAATTAAATTGAACTGCGTTGGCGGGGCCGGCCGGCGCCTGGTCATCCGCGCAGCCTGCAAGCGCGGAAAAGTTCGCCATCACCTTCGCTGCATCGGCAACGTCCCCGGCGACAAGCTGATTGGGCAGGGTGCATTGCGCGTAGGCCGCAGTGGATCCGGTGCCAAGCAATGCGATGAGGGTAGATGCGGTGAACAAAGCCTTATGCATGGAAAATCCTCGCGTCCGTATGGCGTGCCCGGATCAAAGACTGACGAGCTGCCAGGAGAGAATGTGATAGGCCGATGGCCAGCCCGCCTGAGTGGGCTGTTGGAACAGGGTCGCGGGGCCGACACGATCAAGGTTCGTCAAACTGTCGTTGGCAAGGACGGTAAAGGCGGTGCTGAACACCTCGCCGTCGCGGGAGAAGGACCATGATAAATTGGTCCCGTCATAGGTCAGGCGCGACCATATTGGTTGAGATGGCGGCGGAAGACCGACATCCGTGGTGGTCGTCTGTCCGAGTACGGTATCGAGGCCTTGTCCTCCGATCGTGCGCGTATAGGCGAAGAGGTAGCTTGTCGTACTGGCCCCGCCAATCCCGAATTCGACTGCACGGTGATTGATCGAGTCGCGAACCGCAATGGTCGGCAGGTTGAACGTTGTGAGCGGTCCGGAATAGACCGCAAGCATGGTGGCCTGCCAGCGGCCGGCCGGTGTCGGCGTTTCGCCCATCAAGGACGTGCCGTTCGCATTCGAGCTTGTACGCAGCGCCATTCCGCGGCTGGTTGAAACGAGCGATGCACCAGCCGGGGCAGTCGTTGAGGTGAGAAACGAAAATGCGCTGACGCTGGGGCGAATGACAGCCGCTTCATTCAGCCAATCAACGCTGTTTGCAGAACCACTACTCGTTGCGGTGATCGTTATGTTGCCCGGCCCATCCGTAATGGCGATACCAGGCCCGGCCGTCAGCGCCTTGGCTTGAGGCGCGCCGCCGGTCGTTCCGATCGGTAGCTGCCCGTTAGTGAAAGACAGTCCGCTAAGGCTCCCGGCGGGCGTCTTATACTGCAGCGAGTTCGCCGTGCCGGCGGGTGCTGCTGCGTCCGCGCAGCCGGCAACAGCAGAAAAATCCTGCATCAGCTGGGTCGCGTCGGCGGTCTGACCGTTGGAGAGGACGTTGGGAACAGTGCAGGCGGCGCCGGCCGGCGACGCGCTTAGCCCCAGAACGGCGGCCAGAGCGATACACAGCGCAAAGTTGCATTCCGGGCGCATCGGGTTTTGTCCTTGTCGAGGAGGATGAAAGCAAAACTACAGGCAAAAGCTGCATTTTTCTTTGCACGGTTAAAGCAATCTGGTCAACTGCGGAAACGTAGCATCAGTAACAAAAATTCGTTTCAATGCTGTTGATCTAACGATATAGGGATCAGCACTCCAGAAATCCGAGAATTTCCAGATTTTAACGCGCAATAATGTTTCGAAAACGCCGATTTTTTCGGGTTGTAATTGTATTTATTCTGTGAGAATGCTGACTGCACGCAGAAATACTGAAATGTTGTCGCCCAAAGCAGGGAAGAAAGTCCTCTGCAGTGACCTGTATCGCCGCGGAAGCTAGTACTTGAAACTCAAATACTCAAGATGCAGGTCGGCAGGCAGTAAACAAATTTTCACAGGAATGCCCCCTATGATTGTACGGTTCTCCCTGCAGGTCATTGTAATGTTTGCACTTTTAGCGAGCGCTCTGCCGGCGCTCGCCGATACCAAATCAACGCAGTTCGGTTACGACGCGAATGGGCGGCTGACGACTGGCCGCTACGAGGGTTCCAAATGCGTCCTGTGGGCCTACGACCCTAACGGCAATCGCACCTCCCAGCAGACCGTCACGACAGCGGCATCCCCGCCGATCTGGGGACAGGTCAATTGGGGAGGGGTGAACTGGACCAGCGGTGCGTCGAACGCGATCTGGGGTTCCGGTTCGTGGGGCTGCATTCTTTGGACGCCGCCCTGATCAGGTCTCACCCCTTTTCCTCTGATGCCTTCCGACGTCTCACGAGAGAGCTGATCGATGTCTGTATTCAAATCCGTCACCGTTGGGCTATTTATCGCGGGGTTGATCGCCGCTGGAACCGGGGCGACCGCCGCGCCTTTGTCGTCGATCGCCATGCCGACAATTGCTGGGCTGCATGAGCCGCTGGTCGTCACGAAGGCCACGAGTGCGACGGAAGACACGGCGCTTTCCGCGGCACTGGATGCGTTCAAAAATCGAAGCGATCCGTCCGACCTCTCAAGCCTAACCGAATTTCTTGCGCGATATCCCCACAGTGGCTGGGCGAGCGGCTTATGGACAAATATCGGCTTGTCCTATCTGCACGACGGCTATTTTTCGCGCGCGATCGAGGCCTGGCAAAACGCTTGGACCGAGGGCGCTGATGCCGCTTCACCCGAGGCGCGCGTTTTGGTCGATAGGGCGATCGGCGAGCTTGCAGGACTTGAAGCCAATCTTGGAAAGTCCGATGACCTGACAGCACTCTTCGACCGCTTGGGTCAGAGGAAAGTCTCCGGCCCTGCGACGGAGTCGATCCAGTCCGCACGCGAAATGCTGACGCTCGTGAAGTCCGATCCGCGCCACCTGTTCAATTGCGGCCCGCTCGCGTTGCGGGCATTGATGCTGGCGGTGAATGCGGACCCGAATACGCTGAACTTTTTGCAGTTCTACAATGCCGGCCCGGAAGGAACGACGCTCTCCGAACTCGGCGGTCTCGCAGACCGCCTGAAGCTCAACTATCGTTTCGTCGAGCGCGCGCCGGGTGAGCCCGTCCCTTTCCCGTCCATCGTTCATTGGAAAGTCGGTCACTTTGCCGCGATCGTCGGTAAGGAGAACGGACGCTATCATGTCCGGGACGCTGTCTTCCCGAGTGCCGATATCTGGGTGACGCCGCAAGCGCTGGACGCCGAGGCGAGCGGCTATTTCATGGTGCCCAAGACGGCCGCCTCAGACGCGAGCTGGAAAACGTTGACGTTCGCCGAAGCCGGCACGGTCCGCGGGAAGGGTCCGACAAACGGGACGCGACCCGGCGGTGCCGGCGATCCTGAAGCGGGCGGCGGCGGCCCGAACCCGCCTGATCCTGGTCTACCCGGCAATCCTCCGGGGCCTCCGGCTTTTGGTGGCGGCGCTGGAGGAGGTGCGGGGGGCGTAGGTGGATCTGGCGGCTCGGGTGGAGCCGGCGGGCCGGGTGGCCAATGCCGTGCGCCTCTCTGCGTGGTGAACATCAAGGAGTCGAGCGTCAGCGTAGCGTTGTCGGATCAGCCAGTAGGCTATGTGCCGCCGATTGGCCCTTCGATGAAAGTCAACATCAGCTACAACCAGCGTGAGGACAGCCAGCCGGCGAACTTTGATTACTTCAACATCGGACAGAAGTGGTCGATGAACTGGTCGAGCTACGTCATCGATGATCCGGCCAATCCAGGCGCGAACGTCTCGCGCGTCATGGGTGAGGGCGGCGCGTTCTATTACAGCGGCTATGACGCGGTTCGAAGGACCTTTGCCGCGCAGGACACCGACGGCTCGATCCTCTCCATAGTGTCCCAGTCGCCGGTCCGTTATCGTCGCCAGCTACGCGATGGTGGAATGGAAATCTATGAGCAGGCGGATGCCACCACCGCTTACCCTCGAAAGGTCTTTCTCAGCCAGGTCATAGATCCGCAAGGCAACGCGGCGACGCTTCACTATGACAGCCAGAAGCGGCTGACCTCGATCACCGACGCTGTCGGACGGGAGACGACCTTCAGCTATGAGGTGCCGGGCAGGCCGCTGCTCGTCAGCAAGATCTCCGATCCCTTTAAGCGTAGCGCCACGCTGGCCTACGATGGGATGGGCCGTCTGATCTCGCTCACCGACATCATCGGCCTGACGTCGAGCTTCACCTACGACGCCAATTCGTTGATCGACAGCCTCACCACCCCATATGGCACGACCCGGTTCAGCTATACCGCTCCTGGAACCGCAAGCCCGCCCCGTTTCGTGCAGATCACCGATCCACTCGGCAACAAGGAGCGCGAGGAGTGGCTTGAGCCGGCGCCGATCCCGGCAAGCGATCCAGCCGGGACCGTCCCGGTCGGCATGCCGCTTCCGCTGACGAATGCCTATTTGACTTACCGCAACAGTTTCCATTGGGACAAAAGCGCCTATGTGGCAGCGGGATGCACGGATACAGGCGGCTGCGACTACACGAAGGCCAGAATACGGCATTTCGTCCATATGCCGGGGACGTCGATCAAAGGCACCGCAATTGAGAGCCAGAAATATCCGCTGGAGAACCGGGTCTGGTACACATATCCTGGCCAATCCGGTTCCACGGGAACCCTCTATGGCGGCACCTACGATCGACCGACGGCAATCGGACGGGTTCTGGATAACGGCACGTCGCAGATCAGCACGTTCGACTACGATAGCAGCGGGAATATCACCCGGGCGACAGACCCATACGGTCGCACGACCTACTACGCCTACACAAATGGCATCGATATTGCCGCCGTCAGTCAGGCAAGCGAATTCGGAACTCGGGCGACGCTTGCCCAATATCTCTACAACAAGCAGCATCGACCGATCTACTATGCGGATGCGGCCGGTCGCGCGACGACCTACGCCTATAACAGCGTTGGCCAGATTACATCGCTAACGAACGCTCTCGGCGAGCAGACGACCTATCAATACGACGCAAATGCGAACCCTGCTTCGACGGTCAATGCCAATGGCGCAACGGCCGCAAGCTACACCTATGATGCCTTTGCTCGTGTGAGGACTTACACCGATTCCGAAGGCTGGACCGTCACCTTCGATTATGACGCTGCCGATCGTCTGACGCGGATCACCTATCCCGATGGGACATCGGCGCGCTATACCTATCAGCGCCTGGAGCTTGTTGCGTACAAGGATCGCGAGGGACGCTCCTGGCAATATCAATATGACGCCAATCGACGCCTCATCGCCGTCATCGATCCACTGCGTCAGACCACCAAAACCGGTTATGATCCGTCCGGCAATCTGACGTCGCTCACCGATCCCAAAGGAAATGTGACGTCGTGGTTTTACGACGTCCAGGATCGGCAGACGTCGAAAAAATATGCCGACAACAGCACGGTCACGTACACTTACGAGACGACGACCAGCCGCCTGAAGAGCGCACTCGATGCGCTCGGCCAGACGAAGCAATATTCATATGCCATCGACGACAATTTGAGTGGGCTCACCTACTTCACTGCCGTCAATTCGACGCCGAACGTCACGTTCACCTACGATCCTTATTTCGCGCGGCTTGCGACGATGACCGATGGCGTCGGCGTCACCAGCTACGCTTACAATCCGTCGTTCGTCGACGGTGCTGAGCAGCTTGCCCAGGAGTGCTTCACGGCGAACGGAGCGACAGGTTGCTCGCATACGATCAGCTATGGCTATGATGCCTTGAGGCGTTCGGTGAGCCGGCAGATTTCCGGCAGCGGACCAGAGACCTTTCAGCATGATGCGATTGGACGTGTCACCAACCACTCCAGCGATCTTGGCGCCTTCGAGCTCAGCTATCTTGGACAGACGCAGCAGCTGACGGTTCGTCAGCTACTCCCCGCCACCTCCCCCCTGAAGACGACTTGGAGCTACCTTGATAATGTCCACGACCGGCGGCTTGCGGGGATCGCCAATACCGGCTTAACCGCTGGGCAGTTCACGAATTTCACGTTCGAAACAACACCGGAAAATTTCATCTCAGGTATAACCCAAGCAAGTGACACCGTCGTCGCCGAGCCGAGTCCCCCTGCGCAAAATGTCTCCTTCAACACACTGAATGAGATTACCGAAGTTTCCGGGCAGACGTACAATTACGACCCTAACGGTAATCTGCTGGCTGACAGCGAGCACACTTATTCCTGGGATGCGGATAATCGGCTTGTCGGCATTGAATACGCCTCGCAACCAGGCAGGCAGACGCGCTTTTCGTATGACGGATTTGGCCGTCGCGTTACAATCGAGGACCTTCCGACGACAGGTGGCAACGCGATCACTTCGAAATACGCTTGGTGCGGCAGTGAGCTTTGCCAATCGCGCAACGCCGCTTACGCCGTCACACGGAGCTATGTGGCCGAGGGCGAATATAAGTATGGCACCGTAGATCCCACCCTTTTCTATGGTCTCGACCAGATAGGGTCAGTTCGTCGCGTATTTGAGAGTTCCACGAGCGCTCCGGTGTTTGACTACGATCCTTATGGGGTGCCGCTTCCAAAAGCGGCGCAATTGACGGACTTCGGTTTCGCACACACAATGGACAGCATTGACAGTGGCATTCGGCTAACACTTTTTCGTGCTTACGATCCAAGTGTCGGACGGTGGGTTTCACGCGACCCGGCTGGCGAACTTTATTCTGGCGTCAATCTCTTCGCCTATGTGGAGAATGAACCGCTCAATCGTGTTGATCCTTTCGGCCTCTGCAGTCCGGGTGAGGGACGTTGGGGCCCCCGCTGCGATGGACCCAACTCTACGTGTAAGGACAGCCCAGGTTATCGATTCCAAAGTGGACAATTTCCTGATCCCAAAGCCCCTGGTAGATTCATATGTGCTAACTGCTTCTTCAAAAGCAATGGATATAGGCCAACAGCTGATGACGCCGAGTAATACTCAATTTGACCCGAATGTATTGTTCGCGGATGACGGTGAAGCACCATCACGGGCGTCAGGTCGCTCCGAAGATGAATTTGGGATGATTCGAGACGGGCGGAAGGCGATGGCAGTTTACACCTTCCCATACGCGCAAAAGTTCGAGGGTGAAGAGAAAGAAATATCAAACGCCGCATTATCAATGGGCTTAACGGTGTCGCGAGAGACATTTACAAATCCGCTCGGGCCGCCCAATACAAATCTAATTTTTGTTGCCCGTCCGGAGCAGACTTGGCGGTTTGACGTATATATGAAGCTTCAAAAGGTTCTATACGAATACGGATGGTCTAATGGTGCGGAATACCTAGAAAGTTACATTTTGGGATATTCTGCAGATGAAACTACGGCTTGGATGGAGAGGACAATTGAAAGAAGACTGAGCTGGAAGGGAACAACGACGTATATATTACTTCCTGAAGATTCCATTGATAAAATCGATGCACTTGGCAGGAGAGCCTTTCCTCCGGGCGAAATAGAATACACGCTATTTTTTTCTCGAAGCTATAGAAGATTGAAGAAAGATGCGCTCGGCCGGGTTCCAAGTGGGATGACAGTTGCAAGAGTAGCGTTAGAGAATAAGTTCTTTAATAGGATTTTTCGCAACGCGCTTTCCACCACAGATGACATAGTTTCATGCCGCATCGCTGTCGACGAGGGCAAAATTATTAATGCGAGTGTGGTATCTAAGATTGAAATACTGACTAAAGACCGCTGGCGGTAGAGATGGGTGGTTTCAGGTACGCCATCTCTTGTAGGCGCAACAAGTCACGGCTCGACAGTCACTGCAGGATCTCTGCGGTCGGAGTTGTCGTGGAAACAACTTTGATCAGTCTCTCTGCATTGCGAATACCAGCTGCCAAGTCGAAGAAAGTGAAGAACGCCGGCCCCGGTAACGGGCCAGCTAGGTCTCTTTGAGCAGCTTTTCGCTCAAGAAACCTTCCGGGTCGGATAAAAACGCGCTCATTAACGAGAAATGATCCGTCATCCGGTAGTCAATTTCTGACAAACCTTTATCCGTCATGTGCAACAGCCGTGCATTCGGATATGCCATGATAATAGGTGAGTGGGTCGCGATGATAAACTGCGCTTCGTCGGCCACCTCCGCTTCCTGCAATATTCTCAGAAGTTCTATTTGGCGACGCGGCGATAGGGCGGACTCGGGTTCGTCCAAGATGAAGACTCCTCGCCGCCGGCACCTCTCGTGGAAGAACCTCAAGAAACCTTCGCCATGCGAGTAGGAAAGAAAGTCCGGGCCAACTTCATGGCTCTCCCTTGCCGCTTGATCCAGATAGCGAGCGACAGAGAAGAAGGTCTCGGCCTTGAAGAACCAACCGGCAGAGGTTTTAGGAAGCCAACCGCCCACAAGACTTTCGGCCAGAACGCCGCCTGACGTTTCCGCAGCCATTGAATGATCAACAGGACGATACCCATTGCCTCCTCCCGCGTCATCGAATCCAGCCAAAACAGCGATGCCTTCCAGCAGAGTGGATTTGCCCACTCCGTTCTCTCCGACGATGATCGTAATTTGATGGTCAAATTTGAGGCTGAAATCACCTTGCTTGAACAGGGGAAGCGAGAACGGATATGAACCAAATTCGTTCCATGCGCTTTTCATCGATACGGTTCGAAGGTAGGGCGGCCGAGCGCGGCTCGTGCGAGTCATGAGGTGAGGTCTTTACACATTGGAGGCGACGAACAACAACGTGCGGGGAGAGCGACACGCCAAAATGTTAGTAAAGCGTGTAAAGTGTACAGGATCGATCCGCAATCGGCTTCCAAGGCGTTGCATGACTATGAATCCTCTCATGACATTGTTGTCTGGATAGGAGAAGTAATAAGTCGCATAAAGGGTAATCTCCAGTTAAAAGAAGACTTTCGGGCAGGCCGGATTGCAGGGGTCTTGTGGATTTCATGTTTCCCGTCGTCGTCCCGATTACGTTTTCCGCTTCTGTCTGCTGACTTGTCATAAAGGGTGAAGAGACTGGGCGTTGCTTTGAGTGGCGAGAGTATCGCATTGCGATCCCAGCGGAAGCGTCATCAACGCGTCATACGCACGGTGGTGTGAGAATATTATTTTTGTCTATGGACGCTTCTGTCCTGGGTCACAGGAATAAATGCTGGTCACAGCACGGCGACGCGAAGTGGAAACGCTGGCCGGACGAAAAGTCGTGGGAAAAAGGGCGAGGCAGAGAATCTGTCCGCCCGGATGGCTCTACGCGTTGAGGTTCGACATGAATGATTTAAATTTCAGGAATATATGGAGAGATCGCAAATTAGCGTTGCACCATTTTTTTCGAAATGATCCGCCCCTTGGCTGGCGGATCCGAGGAGCGCACGCGTCCAGGTGGCTTCGGTTCTATGGCCTTCTCGGTGGCGGTCTGCCAGACGCCAAGAGTGCGGAATCTCACATATATTAGATCGGTTTGCGAGACCATCGCAGGCTCTCTACAAGGATCGCGATATCTCAGTGTGCGTCATCGTCGCAACGCTGCGAATAACTGGTCCGAATATGTCGAAAATGTCAGCCAGCCCTCCCGCGGCTTGTCGGAGCGAATGAGTGGCAGGACACCGGCGCGGCGCGCCGCAAGGCCATCCCGCTCTGGCCTGTCCCCAATCAGAACTGTTTGCGCCGGCCCCACGCCAGCGCGTTGCATCAGCATCTGCAAGCCGCGCGGATCCGGCTTCAGGATGCCGACGTCGGGATCGCTTGAGGCCAATACGTAATCGGCCGACAGTGTCATCTTCTGCAACTTCTGGTCGGCGGGATAGTCAGAATAGATTCCGATCGCCTTGTTCTGCCGTCTGAGCGCTGCAAACAGCTCCACCACTCCTTCATACCGGCAGGATGCGATATGGGCGAGCGGACGACGTTCGATCCACTCGCTGACGATTGCCTCTATCCTTTCGGTTGGCTGGCCGGTTCGCGCGACGGTTCGCGCCATCAGGCTCGCCTGAAAATCGTCGATCTCCTCCTCTCCGACGGTTTCGCGCAAGGAGCGGTATGCGCGCAGCACACACAGATTGGTTAGGCTGCCGCTCGCCACCGCATCAGCAATCATTTCGCCGGCCATCCGAAGGCGTAGCCTGCGCTGGTTGTAGAGTGTCCCATCGACGTCGAAGGCGACGAAGCGGATACTGCCCCAGTCGACATTCCCCGCGATCATCGGATGGTAATGTAGTGCTGCTCGGTCAGCGTCACCAGAAGCGGGATATCGACAAGTGTCGTGAAGATGAAGGCCACCACCAGGGCCGCGACGATCGCGATCAGGCCAGGCTCGCGGAACAGCTTTTCCGGTTTCTGCGCCGTAGAACCCGGTTTCGTCGCCATCACGAAATAGGCCGTGAATAGGGCAACGACGAAGGGCAGGACGAGCATATACTCGATGCGATACTTGACCAAGAAGACAGACAGAAAGGCAATCGAAAACAGCGAATAGGCAATGCAGGAGGCGGTTAGCGAGACCTGCGTATATTGGGCGAAACTCGCCCGGTAGCGCGACAGTAGCTCCTTTCCATGCGAAGCGACTATCTCGTCATATTCCGACAAGCGCTTGGCCGCCATCAGGAACGCGCCGCCGAACCAGTATGCCAGTATGATCGATCCCGGCGGGAGGCTCGTGGAGTCGATCATTGACCAGCCGATCACCAGGCGGATCGGATTGTTGATCGATTCCGAGATGACGTCGAGATAGACCTTGTCCTTGCTTCTGATCGGGTCAAGATTGTAGAGGATTCCCTGAATCGCGAACAAGCAGGCGGCGAAGAACAGAAGTTTGCTCGAAAGGATGGCGCAGCCGAGGCCGACGATGAGCAGCAGGGTCCATTCGAGCTGAACCAGTCTGCCGTTCATTGCGCTTTGTACGGCGGACCGCTGCGATTTCGTCGGATGATGTCGGTCAAACTCGCGGTCGAACCACTCGTTAATGCAGTAGTTCGCGGATGCGATGCAGAGCGCGGTCACAAGTCCGAGCAGGATCGAGGGCGCCAGGTCGTCGTTTCTGACCCCTCGGAGAAGATAGGCGAGGATGATGCCGGGAACGATGAAGACATGCTTCGTGCTGTGATCGAGCCGTGCAATGGCGATATAGTCGCGCAAACCCGCTCGGCCTGATGCGGTCACCCTGCGGTCACCCAAGCTTGTGTTCATGCCCGACGCCTCCTTCATCATCAGACGGTCTATTTCCGATCACCGTCCAATAGATACACATCATAGGTTTCGAAATAATTCGCAGGGCCGAATTCGGCGAGCAGCGTTGTCGTGGACAGAAAATCGTCGATCTGCTGACGCGAGGCATGGAAGGTCCAGTTGTAACCCTCCCGGTAGACCTGGTCCGGAACTATTTTCTTCAGCTTGTGCTGCATCAGGATTATCACCGGAGACCCGGTGTCGGCGCGCAGGTCCTGGCTGGTTTTCAGCGTCTCTCCGAGATCCACGTCGAGCTTACCCTTCTTCGTGAAGCGGACGTACGTCCCGAATTTGCGCTCGCGGGTCAGATATAGTGGATTGTCGATGTAATATGGCAGAGCTTCGGCGAGATAGTCCGGCTCGGCAACAATGGTTGCCTTGGCGAGTTCCGGCCGGGAGCCGATGAGACGGGCAAGATCCGCACTGCGGCTCTCGACCCTGCTGCCACCAATTGCATCGGTCACCTTGTTGAACCCTAACGATACCTGCAGCCCCGCCATTATCACCAACAGCCCGCAGCCGAAGCGAACCACCGCATTCGAACGGAGCGCCTGTTCTCCTGAAAAGCAATCCGCGATCCGATCCCAACTAATCCAGTAAAGCGACAGGCAGAAGCAGAACCAAACGAGCGCATGCCTTTCACCGCCGGCCGATGCCAGGTTGGAAAAGAGCGAGAAGACGAGAAGCGAGACAACGGCCCCGACGAAAGCGGCGGGTTTCGCCAGAAGGCCGAGCGTGGCACCGAAGAGGATTAGTGATCCGATCGGGATCGGCACGGCCGGGAATAGGGCGCCCGGTGTCGTGCTTGCTGGGTTTAAGAGCGCACTCACGGCCAGTTCGACTGGTGAAGTCATCGAGAGATCGACAACCGCGGCATCGTTGAACGTCGGCAGGATGGTGATGCCGCAGACCACCAGTCCGGCCGTCGCGATCACCGCATTGACGAAGAAGTTGGTCAATGACGGCAACGAGCGCATGGCGCGGTCTTCGAGGAGGTCTAGGAACCAGAAGAGCAGGAAGCCGCCGGTCATGATGGCGGCAATGACATTGGTGTTGGCGAGGAGAAAGAGCAGCCCGCCGATTAGATATCCTCGCGTCCGCCAGGCCTGGTAATTTGCGGCGATGACGAAGAGCAGCAACGCCGATATGCCGTAGTTCCTGGCCATGACGGAATATTCATAGGCGAAAGCGTCGCTTCCTATGATCAAGACGACCAGAATGAGGGGGAATGGTGAGCGGAAGAGAAGCAAGATCACTGCGGCAGTGGCGACCAGCAGGGCAAGGCCGGGGAGAACCTCTACGCTTCCGAATATCAGATGTGCAACACGCAGAAGCAGATACCAGGCCGCCGGATGACCCTCACCATGGATTGTCCGCAGCATAGCCCATATGCTGTCGCCGGAAAGAGCCAGTGTCAGGGCACGGACCTCATCGCGAAACATCACATGATGGAATACCTGAAGGCCGACCGCGACGAGCCAGACAGCCAGAATGACACACTCGACGATCCGGCGGGACCGGGTTCGCGGCTGCGCAAGGCGCTCCAGCAGGCCGATCGAGTGTGCTGTTTCAGTAGACATGATCCTCGAACTACCATCCAGACGAAACAGGCGGCCTGCCTCGAAACCGATGCTGCCGGCACCTTGCCCGGCAGCGCTCTTCGGAACGTCGTTGCGAGACCTTCCAGAGCACGATCACCTTCTCTAGCGGCTGAATGCTAAGATAAGCTTTAGTGTCGCGTATCTAAAGTTGGTGGCAACTGGTTCGAATCCGGTCAAGGCGTTCATCGGTGAAACTTGCCGTCTCGAAGAAACGAAAGGGCTTGCGCCCACATGACTTTGTTCGATGGAATGAATGTGTGGTTGGCAGCGATCGCGATATGGTCGGCAGCTCCGGCTAGTCGCGTGCTTTCTACCGTTACCTTACCGTCGTTGGTGATTTGATAGCCGATGATCAATGACGAGACGGGATCGATGGTTCGGGTTCCGGCGACGATACCCAGTTCGAAATCCACCTGACCGAAAATATGGGCGAACGTGCTCTGATCGGTGACGAGCTGCTGGCCGGCAGGGCCGAAAGCTGCTTTATACAGCGGCACCTTCTTCAAGAAATCTGCGACCTGACTGCCATTATTTGGAGTGCCGATCATCACCACTCGCCCGAGATTTGATGGTCGGTAGTTCTTCAACATGGCCCTGATGACCAATCCACCCATGGAATGTCCTACCAGGTGAAGACGGCCTTCTCGGTTGCTCTCAGACGCATCTTCGACTTCCTCAGTAACGATCTCCGCCAGCCGTTCAATGGGGTAGCGGGTCGAAGGATAGTTGACGTTGCGCGTAATGTAGCCTTGGGCTTGCAGGTACTTTTCAAACTTGCGCATGGAAGCGCTGGTCCTCCTGATGCCGTGGAGAAGAACAACGGTGTCGGTCATGTCAAATGCCGTCTCTCGGTCAAAAGGAAATCAGGGATTCCCGGGAAGCCGGGTCTGCTTCGTGGCTGGTGTGAGTTCGTGGTTGGCCGCCAAAGGACGGTTCCAAGAAAGCGAACTCTATAGCCGAATGATCATACTCAGCGCTGCCTCGGTTGAAGGCCTGGCAGTGACGATAACCCTTCCACGAACACCACCGCTATCTGCCGGGCAGCATAGTCTCGAGGACCCCATCGCGACGGACGAGCCCGTGAAAAAGCGCCGCCGCAAGATGCATCAACACAAGAGCGAAGAACGCGAAGGCAAGATAGTAATGCGCGCTCCAGAGGAGTGCGTGCAGGGTGTCGCTCTGCGGCAGTATCGGGGGGAGCCTTATGCCGCCATAGAGCACGACTGGGTAAGCGGCGGCGGACAACATCGCCCACCCGATCAAGGGCATCCCTATCATCAGCACGTACAAACCTACGTGGGACAGATGGGCGGCAAGCTTCATCGGTTCCGGAAGGTCTGCGGGCAACGGTGGAGCGCCGGATATGAAGCGAATCACGAGGCGAACCAGGGCAAGGACAAGAATGGCGATCCCGAGCGTCTTGTGCGTCAGCAAGAGCGGCACATACTGACGTCCGATGGTGGAAACCATTCCGACGCCGATGAAGAGCATTGCCAGGATGCCTATCGCCATCAGCCAGTGCAACAAGCGCTGGATGGTTGAGAATCGTGTCTTGATTCCGTCCGTCATGGCCTCGCGCTCGCTCCTGTTCGAGGATAACTGCTCGCTTCCGATGTCCGCAGATCATAGGATTTGGCATAGGCTGCCGAGCGGGCCGCGGGGAACGGATCGTCGGAAACCTTGATTCCGTCAGGCAGGATGGTCGGGTCGAAATTGATGTCACGGCACGGGCCGTCCGCCTCCGGCTCTATTTTCTGCACGACCAGAGTTCCAGCTTCGATAGTACGTCGCCCCGGCGGCCAGGCCTTGGTAGGATCTGATATCGGATCGGAGGGATCGGCCACCGTCAGCAGGAGCGTCCAACGCTGAGGCGACCTCGCAACGCGTTCGGTGATATCTTGCTCAAGATGATTGGCGCCGAGCTTGGCGAAGTCTTCGGCCGTGATCGGCGCGGCCTGCGCCTCCGGACGCAAAGACCAACGAACGGCGTGCTCTGCGCCCGACCCATCCTTGAAAATGAATGCATTGAGGCTGTTGAACGCCACCTCGGCGTAGCTGGCCGTCCAGGGAGCCTTGGTCGCCCACTCGCCGAACGCAGCGAATTCTGGATGCGCTGCCACAAAGCCTTTCATCGCTTCCGGATTCGTGCTCGCGGACGCATTAAGCAAATCGTAGAAACCTTGCGGCGTGGAGACCGCGAAAACAGGCGGATCGATCAGAGCCATCCGCCAGACGTTGCCGTCAGGCGCCGAGATCTGTACGCCAATGCCCCGAACTCGAACTGTCGGATCGGCAGCATTCGGGTCCGGCGTTGCAAGGTTGAAGCGGCCAAGGACGGGGTACTGTCCGGCGGCAAGCATTGACGCCCGTGAAATCGCACTACCGTTCCCGTTCGCTTCGAATGTGCCAGTGAAGCAGACGCCCTTTGCGTGGTTTCTCCGATGTCCGAGAGCAGGTCCGCCAGGAGGCGCCAACGCACTTACTAGCTTCGTCGACGTAAGGCGGTCAGGGCTGAGCCATCCCGCAGTGTAGGCAAACGCGCCGACACCGAAACCTACGACGGCCGCTATCAATACGAAGGATCCTAGGGCGGAACGCTGCGGGCCAGGCATCCAAGACTCTCCCTTCGTGCCAGTTTAACGCGGTGCGGGGGCTTCGATTTCAGTACACAATGAGAAGTAGCCGGGTTCTATGCGCAGGGCGCACAGGGAAGATGCCACCGTCGAGCTGCCAGGTCAAACCCTTGCCGCGAACAGTCCAGGAGCTCGGCCGGCGTGCCGAGGGTTTGCATCAAGATTGCGGTGCATCTTCGGCAACCATTGAGGCTTTCGCGTCGAACTGGCTGCCGACAATGCCTTTCGAACCCCTTGGAGATCGAGATTTGTCCCGTATACAGATGTATCTGGCTGCTGTCGCCAGGATTCGGACAGATTGCCCGCGCCTAACCCAGGAGAACGCGCCCCATATTGTCCAGTCCGTCAATGTCGGGTCCGTACCCGGTGACATCGGGACGGAGTTCGGGGTGGCATGCCATGAGATCACTCGCTCTCCTCCTGTCTCGACTAACGATGAGCCGTTGACGTTCGCCTGCCCACATGCACGGTGCGCAGGAACCATAGACGTTGCGCGACGTTCGCTGCACGTACGCACACACGACGTACAAAGATCCGTATACCAACTTGCCGGGTACGTCATTTTGACGTACACATAGCCACACTGTTGCACCCGAATAGGAGGCGACTATGGTTGCTTTCAAAGACATGACTACCGAAATCGATGAACCAAACGACGCACGTATGGGCTTCCGTATGAAGGCGCGCATCAAGACGGCAATTCAACGCGCTGCTGCGCTGTCGGGTGTAGACGACTCCGCTTTCACGATCAACGCTGCTTATCAAGCCGCCATGACGACGATTGCCGTTCATGAACGGACCCTTTTGCAGCCAGCCGATCATGCTGCGTTTTTTGCTGCACTGGACAACCCGCCAGAGCCGACAGATAGACTTAAGGCTGCTTTCAAGCGTCACAGCGAGACCGTCGTTTCAAAATAATGCCGCAAAACGAAGCGCCAAAGCCAATCATCGAGCCGCTCGATCCCTCAAAACATGATCGGGCGGCTTTTTCGTGCGGCATTGAGCAGGTCGACAATTTCTTTCAGAAGACCGCAAACAAGCTTCAGAAGAGCGACAATCTTCGTGTTTTCGTGATGACGCAAGACGGAGGCCCGGTGATGGGCTTCCACGCCATCAACAGCCACGCTGTTGATTATACGGAGCTTCCGAAAAGGTTCGCCCGCGACCGGCCCGGACATGGGTCAATTCCCGCGGCCTACATCTCAATGATCGGTCGTGACTTGAAATTCGCTGGCAGCGGATACGGCGGCGACCTGCTGATCGATTGCTTGACGCGAATAGCGCGTATCTCGGATGACATAGGTACGGCAATCGTCATGCTCGATGTCCTCGATTGCGGTGATGCAGAGCGGACCGAGAGACGAGTAAAGCTTTACAAGGAATACGGCTTCCAGCCTCTGCCAACAAACGCGATGCGGATATTCATCCCAATCGCGACGATCAAAAAGATGTTCGACTAAACCCTGCCGCTCATGGAGTTCTCGACGGGTCTGTCGTAAGGATTTCGTCATGAGTTTAGAAGGTGAGGTCTCGTCGACTTCAATGTGCAAATCTCCTGCACGAAGCCAAGCCATCCCGGATTGAATAACTCGGTACATGAACCATGGCTGACAGTGCAGCCTTGTTCATCCCGAGCTTGATTTCTAACAGCGTAAACCGCACTTGCGTGGGAGTCGCACCAAATAGAGTCTTCTCCATGCCGGCAACGCTGATTCGTCCGCGCAACGTCTCAAAGTTATGGACAATGCAGGAGAGCAAGAACTTCGGCGGAGCAGCCAGAATATAGCTCGCGTCGTAAGAGCTGGTATTCTCAATATCTTGACAAAATGAGATGTGGTTTTTTGGTTCGTATCCCATCAAGGCCCACCGTTAGATATTGCTTCACTGCAAATGATACCCTCCATGTAGGTACGTTCCTACATGGAGACGTTCTATGACCATCACGAGTTTATCGAGCCGGGAGCTGAACCACGACGTCGGCAGGGCAAAGAAGGCTGCCAAAAACGGACCTGTCGTTATCACAGATCGCGGGAAGCCGTCCCATGTGTTGATGGCCTACAGCGAGTTCGAGCGCCTGACTGGTAAGCGCCGCAATCTGGTCGAAGCTCTTTCAATGCCTGGTTTGTCGTCCATTGATTTCGATCTACCTCGAGCCGAAATCGCGCCTCGCGGGGTCGATCTGTCTTGAAGTATCTGCTGGATACAAATGTCGTCTCAGAGTTGCGCAAAGTTGGCGACGGTAATGCCGATCCGAATGTGACGAAGTGGGTCGGTGCGCAAGATTCCAACGACCTGTTCATTTCCGCGATCACGATCCTAGAACTTGAGCGTGGGATATTAGGCATCCAGCGTCGCACCGCTGACCAGGGTTCTCGTTTGCGGCGATGGATGGATAGCCGGGTTCGCCCTGAATTCGCTGAGCGAGTTCTGCCAATCGATGACGCGGTAGCTACGCGTTGTGCCCACCTACATATTCCAGACCGCCGCAACGAGGCTGATGCTCTGATAGCGGCAACTGCGCTGGTTCATGGTCTAACTGTGGTCACACGGAATGTTCAGGGTTTCGATGGTACAAACTTGATCATAATCGACCCATGGCTAGACTGAAATCGGCGCGGACAGGCGCGAGGGGCTTTCGCAAAGTCCTAGGATTTCTTCAGACTTGTGCTGGATTTAAGGGCTGGCGGTTCGTATCCGTTCAAGACCTCCAACACGCCTCAAACTTTGGCTGAGTCAAATAGATCAGGGAGTGCAGACCTTGCAATGCTTCGCAACCTCACGGCTTCCGCGGCGTCGATCGATCGGTAAGGAAACCGCAGACGTGTCCCCACGGGACCCCAATTGCCGATCGCACTGAGCAATTTGTCGAGAGCAGCGTTCGAAAAACCCATGTTTTGGCGGAAGGGGACAATGTGATTGTCCATGAATGCGCATATGCGTCGCTCGAGATCTAGTGCGGCATCGATATTGCTCCGCATCGATGCCGTCCACATTTGAGCGCCGCGGGGGCTGAGACAAGCAACATTGGAAAACGAGCCTGCCGCTATACCCTCCTTCGTGCCGGTCGCGAGATGATGGCCGGGAACGAAGAGAGACTGGCCTGAAAGGTGGCGACGAGCCTCTTCATACCAGGAGCTGTCGCCGTCGGCGAGCTTGATGCCTGTCACACCAGGCACTGACGCGCAGACCAGGCCGAGGTCCCTGGGCGTCAGTACGCGTTTTGCATGTGGCGGATTGTAAAGAATGAGCGGAATTCCACTGGCCGTTTCCGCAGCACGGTTCAGGAAGTCGATCGCTTCGGCATCGGTTAGCGGCCACCAGTCTGGTAGTATCACCTGAATGGCGGCGGGATCGAGTGCGCTGGCCCGGCGGACGCGGTCGAGCATGATCAGCGGGTCCGGCTGGCAAGCGCCAATTACGAATGGTGTCGAGGATGCGGTGCAACGCTCGGCCAGCAACGCTTGTATCCTGTCGAACTCCTCCTCGGTCTGATTGTGGAACTCGCCGGCGGTCCCGTTCGAATAAATGCCATCGACTTTGGCGTCGATGAGGATATCGATCTCCTCGCCGAGCTTATCGAACTCGATGCTGTCGTCGGGCGCAATCGGCAGCAGCAGGCTCGCCCAATTGCCGCAGATGACTGGATGCTGCTCCTTCGCGTCCATCTATCGTTTTCCCTGAGGTTTCAGTTCAGTTGAGATCGTCGCGAATGCAGGCCTTGAATCGGCCGGGTGCGATTTCCCGCAGTGGGGGAATTGTAGCGGCGCAGGCATCGAGCGCACTCGGACAGCGCGTGCGAAAGACGCAACCGCTCGGTGGGTTGGCCGGACTTGGAATATCGCCTTTCAGAATCTGCCGGTCGCGCCGGGCATCCGGATCCGCCGATGGAATGGCCGAGAGCAGCGCGCGCGTATAAGGATGCTGCGGTCTTGCATAGAGGTCGGCGCTTGGCGCGATCTCCATGATACGGCCGAGATAGAGCACGATCACCCGGTCGCAGATATATTCGACGACGGCAAGGTCGTGCGAGATGAACAGCATGGTCAGGCCGAGCCGCTGCTGCAGTTCGCGCAACAGGTTGATCACTTGCGCCTGGATCGACACGTCGAGCGCGGAGACCGGCTCGTCGGCGACGATGAATTCTGGCGACAAGGTCAAGGCGCGAGCGATGCCGATGCGCTGGCGCTGTCCTCCTGAAAACTCATGCGCGTATCGATTGATCGTGTCGGCCGGCAACTCGACCTGCGCCAGGGCGGCTTGCGCCCGTTCAAGCCTTTCGCGTGCCGATCCGATCCCCTGGATCTTCAAACCTTCCGTGAGGATTTCGCCGATCGTCATACGCGGCGACAGGCTGGCGAAGGGGTCCTGGAAAATATACTGCATGCGCGGCCGTTGTCGTCTGAGCGCCGAGGCGGAAAGCGCGGTGAGCTCATTCCCGTCGAAGCGGATGCTGCCCGAAGAGGGTTCGACGAGGCGAAGGACGGAACGCCCGATCGTGGTCTTTCCGCTGCCGGATTCGCCGACGAGCCCGACGACTTCACCCTTGCCGATATCAAAGGAGATACCCTGAAGTATATTCAGCCGCGTACCGCGAGAAGTGTAATGTTTCGAAAGGTCGCGGACGGAGAGCAGTGGTGCGCTCATCTAGATCTCCTGCCATCTGATGCAGCGGCTGCGATGCTGCGAATTGATCTCTTCAAGCGCGGGAACCGCGGCGCGACAGGCATCGATCGCGAATTTGCAGCGCGGGGAAAAGGCGCAGCCGCTCGGCATGTTCATCAGGCTCGGAACCATGCCGGGAATGGCGGAGAGCTTTTCACCGGCCTGTTTCATCCGCGACGCGTCGCCAAGGCGCGGCATGGAGGCGAGCAGGCCCATCGTATAGGGATGCTTCGGATTGCGGAAAACCTCACCGACCGGCCCTTCTTCGACGATCCTTCCAGCATACATCACCGCCACGCGATGGGCGATTTCGGCGACTACACCAAGATTATGGGTGACGAAAAGCATCGCCATGCCGCGCTCGCGCTGCAGCTTGAGAAGCAGATCGAGGATCTGCGCCTGGATTGTCACGTCGAGTGCCGTGGTCGGCTCGTCGGCAATCAACAGTGCCGGATCGCAGGCCAGCGCCATGGCGATCGTGGCGCGTTGCCGCATGCCGCCAGAAAGTTCGTGCGGATATTGGCCGGCGCGGCGCCTGGCGTCCGGTATGCCGACGCTTTCAAGCAGCGCGACGGCAGCATCCATCGCGGCCTTGCGCTTCGCACCGCGATGGATGCGGATCGGTTCGGCAATCTGGTCGCCGATCGTGAAAACGGGATTGAGGCTCGACATCGGCTCCTGGAAGACCATGCCGATGTCGTCGCCCCTGATCCTGCGCATGCTCTCTTCGTCGAGGGAGACGAGATCGCGGACCGCACCGCCCCTCGTAGCAAGGCGGACGCTGCCTGCCGCGATTACGCCGATGTTACGAGTGAGCAGCCGCATGACCGACAGGCTGGTGACCGACTTGCCGGAGCCGGATTCGCCGACGAGCGCAAGCGTCTCGCCGGCGGCAACGGTAAGGTCGATATCGTTGACCGCCGTGATCTCGCAGCCACGGACGCGGAAGATCGTTCGCAATCCCTTGATGTCGAGTACGGGTTCGGCGGTCTGTTCCATCGGCCGACTCAGTTCAGCAGGCCGGTTGCACGCAAGATCTCGTCGATCCGTGCCGTTTCCGCATCGTTTAAGAAGGCACGCGGCCGTGGCATGACGGCGGAATCGATGATGCCGAGGCTGCGCATGGCAGTCTTGAAGGCGCCGATGCCCGATGCGCCTCCGCTGACACGGCCCTGTGCGACCCAAACGATTTCGAACAGGCGGCAGAGGCGCTCCTGCTCTTTCTTCGCGGCGACCCAGTCGCCGCGCTGTGCGGCATCCCAAAGGCGCACATAGCCGTGCGGATCGACATTGGCGATACCGGGAACGACGCCGTGGGCGCCCATCAGCAGGGCGTTGTCGACGACGATCTCGGAGCCGGTCATCAGGAAGACGTCCTTGTGTTCGGCAAGGTCGAGGAGCGCATAGCGGAAATTACCGTCGTCACCGCTGGAATCCTTGAGGCCGATGATGGCGCCTTCCCTGGCAAGGGTGACGACGGTCTGGCGCTGCAGCTTGATGTGAACGCAGACGGGAATGTCGTAGGCAACCAGCGGAACGTCCACCGCGTCGCGAATATAACGGAAGTGATCGAGGATCTCGGACTGGCTGGTGACGGTATAGAAGGGTGCAGTCACCACCACCGCATCCGCGCCGGCCGCCTTTGCCACTTTCGAATGAGCGATGACGCGATCGGTGGTCGGATCGATGACGCCGACGATCAGCGGCACTCGGCCATTCACCACCTTGGCCGAATGCTCGATGATTTCCCGCCGGGTCTTTTCGTCATGGAAGACCACCTCGCTCGTCGAGCCGAGCACGAATACGCCATGGCAACCGGCATCGATCAGGTGCTCGAGCACCCGCGTATAGGAGGGATAGTCGACGGTGAAATCCGGATTGAGCGGTGTTACGACGGGAGGGACAACACCCTTGAATTTGGTCATTTTCGCTTCTTTCGATTGTCAGTTCAGTTCGGCACGCGGGTCGAAGGCATCTCTGAGGCCATCGCCAATGAAGTTGATTGCAAGTACGGCAAGGATGAGCGCGGCGCCGGGGAAGAGCCACTGCCACGGATATTGCTCGAGCACGGCGGTCGAGCGTGCCGCATTCAGCATATTGCCCCAACTGGCCGCCGGCGGCGCGATGCCGAGACCGAGGAAGGACAGGCCCGCCTCGAGCAGGATGGCATTGGCGATCTGGAGCGTCGCATAGACCACGAGGATATCGATCGAGTTCGGCAGTCCGTGGCGAAAGAGCAGATGTCCTATGCCGGCGCCCATGCCGCGGGCTGCCATGACGAAGTCGCGCTCACGCAATTCCAAAAGCCGGGAGCGGATCATGCGTGCAAGCAGCGGCCAGGAAAGCAGCGAGATGACGAGCACGGTCGGCCAGATACCGGTACCGGCAATCGAGGCAAGCACGAGTAGAAAGATGACGGGCGGGAGGGTCATAACCAGATCGACGAAACGCATCGAGACCGCGTCGGTCCAACGTCCTGCCAACGCCGAGATGGCCCCGAAGAGAAAGCCGATAACAGCGGAAAGGGCGGTCGATGCGACGGCGACCAGGAGCGAAATGCGGCCGCCTTCGAGCACGCGCGCAAAGACATCGCGGCCGACGCCGTCGGTTCCGAACCAGTGCGTTGCGGTCGGGCCACTATTCATCGCCAGAAGATCGATGTCGTTCGGCTGGAAAGCCCACCACAGCGGATAGGAAAGGATCAGCAGTAGCATCGGAACGGCAATGCAGACGCCGGCAACGGCTGCGCGGTTGAGCAGGAAGCGGCCGAAGGCGCGGGCAAGTGGCCCTGGGCTGCGGCGTTCAGGGGAGCGTGCGAGCATGCTCAGCCCACCTTGATGCGCGGATCGACGACCGCATAGGTGATGTCGGTCAAGAGATTGATGACGATAACGCAGGTGCCGATGACGAGCGTCGCTCCCATGATGACGGGGTAGTCGCGGGTCTGCACGGCATCAACGAGCAACAGACCCATGCCCGGCCAGTTGAAGACGCTCTCGATGAAGATGGCGCCGCCGATTGCAAGACCGATGGTGGAGCCGATCAGGGTGACAATCGGAAGAAGCGCATTACGCAACGCGTGCTTGGATATGACCCAGAATTCGAGAACGCCCTTGGCGCGGGCCGTGCGTACGTAATCCTGGTTCAGGACTTCGAGCAACGAAGCGCGCATATAGCGCATGATCAATGCGGCTTGCGCGACAGACAGAAGTGCGGCCGGCAGGATCAGATGATGGAGGAGGTCGCCCACCGAGAATTCCTCGCCCGGCGTCAGCATGCCACCGGATGGCATCCAGTGCAGGCGGACGGAAAAAACATAAAGGCCGATCAGTGCGCTGAGGAATGCCGGGCTCGAAATGCCGGCAAGCGCAGCCACCGATAAGGAGAGATCGGCAAGTGAATTGCGGCGAACCGCGCCGATCACCCCGCAGGCGATGCCGAAGACGATGGCGAAGACAAGAGCGGTGCCCATTAACAGCACTGTCGGGCCGATCCGTGACAGCACCAGACCGAGAACCGGCTGGTCGAGACGCTTGATCGAATAGCCGAGATTGCCCATTACCGCCTGCTGCAGCCAGCCCAGATACTGGATGGGCAGGGGCTGGTCGAGCCCGAGCTTTCTGCGCAGATCGGCGAGATCTGACGGTGACATCGGCAGGTTCGGATCGATATAGGCATCGATCGGATCGCCGGGTGTCAGGCGCAGCAGCAGGAAGATCAGCATGCTCAGGGCGACGAGCATGCCTATTCCTATGATCAGGCGTCTAAGACTGTATCGGAGCATCGTCAATCCGTCTTGTCAGGGTGGCCGAGGCCACCCTCAAGGCTTTGCGGAAAACGCCTATTCGGCGATCGACCATTTCTGCGGATCGGCCTGGTACGGGCCACCGCCCGGTGCCGGCGTCCAGACGAAATCCTTCACCTTGGTCGAGACGATGCCGTAGCGGTTTGCCACCCAGAGCGTCCCCCAGGGCAGGTTTGTGTTCATCACCTTGCAGACGTCCTGGTAGGCTGCATCCCGCTTGGCACTATCCGGCTCGGCAAGCGCGCTATCGAGTGCCTTGGTCAGATCAGGCATGCGAACCCTGGCGACGTTCGGGCCGGCCGGAGGGATCTGTTTCTCGTTGAGGCCGACATTGATGCTTCCGGCATCCGGACCATTCTGCAGCCCGGCATAGACCATCTGGAACTGGGCAATATCCGGCGTCGCATTGAGCACGATGCTGTTATAGGTCGGCGCATCGACGGCGCGCGGGACGACATTGATGCCGACCTGGGCAAGCATCGCCTGGACCGCGGCAAGGACGTTGGTCGCAAGTGGCGTGGTATAATAGGTCAGAAGCGTGATCGGCTTGCCGCCGTTGATCTGGTCCCAGCCGGCTTCCGTCAGTAGTTGTTTCGCCTTTTCCGGATCGTAGGCATAGGTGTCGATGCCCTGCGGTACCAGCTGTTCGGCGACATAGGCACAGTTGGCGGGCTTGGCCGCGCCGCCATAAAGGGTTTTGATGATGGCCTCACGATTGATCGCGTACATCACCGCCTTGCGGACGCGCGCATCCTTCCAGATCGGGGAATCGTGGTTGAAGCCCAGATAGTTGACGACGAAAGAGTCACCTTCGATGACCTTGAAGTCCTTGTTGTCCTTGAAGGTCGGCACGTCGTTGGAATCGACATAGGTGAACTGGATTTCGCCGGATCTCAGCGCCGCGATCGCTGCCGCCGGATTGGCGAAATAGCGATTGATGACGCGTTCCAGGGCGGGCTTACCGCCGCGATAATCGGTGTTTGCGGCAAGTTCGACATACTGATCCGAGACGTATTTGGTGAACTTGAACGGACCGGTGCCGATCGGGGCGGTAGACCACCATGTGCTCTTCGCCAGCTGATCGGCCGGTATCGAGGAGAGTGCATGCTCGGGCAACATCATCACCTTGGTCATCGTGTCGAGAAAACTGCTGCTGGGTGCGCTGAGCTTGATGACGACGGTCTGATCGTTCGGTGCCTCGATGGACGATATACCCTTCAGCCGGGCAGCGAGTACCGAACCGGTTTTCGCATCCATCGCAAGGCCCATGGTGAACTTCGCGTCCTTGGCGGTGAACGGCTTGCCGTCATGCCATTTGGCGTCCGCCAGCTTGAGCGTGTAGGTCATCTGGTCCGGGCTGACCTCGTAGGAGCTTGCCAGCGCGCCAACGACCTTCTGCAGCTTCTCGTCATAGGTGACCAGCGGTTCGTAGTAGACGCTGAGCCAGGTGAAACCGGCAGTCGCGGCAAGCGGATTGAAATTGCCCTGGAAGCCGCCGGGGCCGACATCGAAGCCGCCGGACAGAGTGGCAGCCTGCGCCTCTGTCGCAACGCCCGAAGCGACAAGAGCCGGCACGGCAACCGTCGACAGCATGGCGCCAAGGGCGATAACGGATAATCTAGACAGTCTTTTCATGTGTTCCTCCCACGTTTGAACTTGTCTTGTTGTTGGCAATCACCCGGGCAATGCCCTCGTAGTGACGATCCAGGCGCCTGCGCGCCTCCTCCAGATCCTTTGCTTCGATTGCATCGACGATCGCGGCGTGATCGCGCCAGGTTGCCATCGGATCGACATTTTCGAGGTTGACGAAATCCGATGCCTTGTAGAAGGCGAGCCAGAAGACATCGATCAGCCGCACGAGCGTTTCATTGTCCTGGCAGCGAAACAGCAGCCGGTGGAACAGCTGGTCGTCCTTGGCAAAGGTTTCGCCGCGCTCTGCATGGGTGCGCATACGATTGACGGTGGCGCGCAGCTCGGCGATGTCTTCCTCACTGATCACCTCGATCGTCTTGCCGATCAATCCCACCTCAAGAGTCCGGCGGATTTCGATGACTTCTTCGATCTGCCGCAGGGCGCCGCCAAGGCCGTAAGCGAGGTTGTCGAGAAGCGGCTCGAACGAAAAGGCCTTCACGAAGATGCCGACACCGCGCCGCGTCTCCAACACGCCGAGCGATTCCAGCGCCTTGATGCCTTCCCGCAGCGAATTGCGGCTGACGCCGAGTTGGGTGGCGAGCTCTCCCTCGGCCGGCAGCAGAGTTCCCGGCGCGAGGTCGTTCTCATCGATATAAGCACGCAGGCTTTCCTGCACGGATACATGCAGCAGCGGGGCGCGTGTCAGCGGCTTCATCGATTTCATTGCCATACCCGATCTTCTTCTCACATCGCCATAAGCGTGAAAACTTACATATCCACTTGTAGGATATCTGTCAAATGGGCAGGTTTGATTTCTCGGTGCTGGCTGCCTGCCGTCGAGGCAATTGCCCTTTCACTCTAATACCAGTATAGATCCAGACGTGCCCCGCGGAAAAAAATCGAGGTACCGCGAACGGTTCGGGGAGAATTCATGGCGACGGATGAGCTGATCGACGTGATCGGTAAGGAATTGCAGGCATCGGCGTCCGGCCTGCCGCTATACAAGCAACTGAAAACAGCGATCGAAACCGCAATCCTTTCGAATGCGCTGAAGGCTGGTGCCGTTCTGCCGGGGGAACGCGTGCTTGCCGAGACGCTGTCGCTCTCCCGGGTGACCGTGCGCAAGGCGCTTGCGTTGCTCGATGAAGAGGGCCTCCTCAATCGCCGTCACGGCTTCAAGACCGAAGTCGGATCACGTGTCGAAAAGTCCCTCTCCACGCTCACCAGCTTTTCGGAGGACATTCTCGCACGTGGGCTCGTTCCGGGATGTGTATGGCTTTCCAAGCAGATAAGTCGCCCCTCTCCAACCGAGATGATGGCGCTCGGCGTTGCCGGAAACAGCAACATCCTGCGCATGAAGCGTATCCGAACGGCCGATGGCGTGGCGATTGCTGTCGAGACCTCAAGCGTGCCGGTTCGATTCATCCCTTCGGCGGACATGGTTGGCGACTCACTCTACCAGGCGCTGGAGGCGCGTGGCTTCCTGCCGCAACGCGCCGTCCAGCGCATGCGCTCGCGCCCGGCCTCCGCGGAGGATGCGCAGCATCTCCATTGTGAGGCAGGAGCGCCGCTGCTGATGACGGAGCGCCGCTGTTTCCTTGGCGATGGCCAGATCGTCGAATACTGCGAGAGCCGTTACAAGGGCGACGTCTATGACTTCGTGTTTGAACTGACGAGATGATACCAGTTATAAACTGGTTGTAATCTGGTACTTTCCCATTATCGTGATGCCGAAATGGAGTGTCACGATTGCAGCGCGACGACATCAAGAAGAGTCTTATCGTTTCCTGTCAGCCGGTTCCCGGCGGGCCAACGGACACGGCCGAATTCGTGACCGGGTTCGCAAGAGCCGCCATCGATGCCGGCGCAACGGCGTTGCGGATCGAATCCATCGCCTATGTAAAAGCCGTTCGTCCTGCCGTGAGCGTACCGATCATCGGCATCGTCAAGCGCGATCTCGATGACAGTCCGGTGCGGATCACACCATTCGTTGCCGATGCCGAAGCGCTGATGGATGCCGGCGCCGACATCGTCGCCTTCGACGCCACGGATCGTGTGCGCCCGGCTCCCGTCGGGGCGCTTGTGACGGCGGTCAAGGCGCGGGGCAAGCTGACGATGGCCGACTGCTCGAGCCTCGAAGACGCGAGGAGCGCATTGGCGGCCGGGGTCGATTTCGTCGGCACCACGCTCTCCGGTTATGTCGGCGGCCCCGAGCCGGTCGATCCGGATATTTCCCTGATCACGGCCATGCGTGCGCTCACCCCTTATGTCATCGCCGAGGGGCGCATCCGCACGCCGGAGCAGGCTGCAGGCGCAGCCAAGGCTGGGGCTTTTGCTGTTGTCGTGGGCTCGGCGATCACGCGGACCGAACACGTGACATCGTGGTTTCGCGATGCCGTCACCTTGGCCTACGAGGCCGACAGTCCGCAGACAGCGCTTGCCATCGATATCGGCGGCACGAAGACGATGGCCGCGCTGGTCAGAGGCAGCGAAGTGCTGGACGAAATAACAGTGCCGACGGCGCGGGAAGTAGGTCCTGATGCGTGGCTTGCCGCCATCGCCGACTCTGTTCGTTCATGGATGGATCGCTATTCCCGCGTCGGCATCGCGGTAACGGGGTTCATTCAGGACGGATGCTGGTCGGCGCTCAATCCGGCAACGCTCGGCATTCCCGACCGATACCCGTTGGTCGACAAGGCAACCGCGGTGTTCGGCAAACCGACGTTGGCCATCAACGATGCGCAAGCTGCAGCCTGGGGCGAGTACAGGTTCGGCGCCGGCGATGGCGGGGATCTGGTGTTCCTCACCATCTCGACCGGCATCGGTGGCGGCATCATCGTCAATGGTCGTCCTCTTGGAGGGCTCGCCGGTCATTTCGGGCTGATCCGCGGGCCGTCTTCAGGGCAGTCGCCTCTGGAAGATCAGACATCGGGCCGTTGGATGGCCGCCGAAGCCGCCAAGGCTGGGCATCCGGCAACGGCCGCCGAGGTGTTCGGGCATGCCAATAGAGGCGAGGCCTGGGCTGCGGCCCTCGTCTCGCAATCGGCATTCCGCGCGGCCACGCTCTGCCGCGACATCCAGATGATGCTCGACCCGAAGCATATCGTCATCGGCGGCGGGATCGGTCTTGCCGCGGGCTATCTCGATCGGATGCGCGATTGCCTCGCAGGTGTCGATAGCAGGCTGGCGCCCGTTCTCCTGCCCGCCAAGCTCGGCAGCCGTGCCGGTATTATCGGTGTGGCCAGCCTTGCAGTTCAACGTGACTGACTACTCCAGAAGACATGCATCCAGACCTAACAATAAAAGAAAGGGAACTACGATGACATTGAACAGGACGTCCTTATCCGCTCTTGCCTTGCTTCTCGCAAGCGTTGCGCTGCCGGGTACCTCGAATGCGACCGTCACCGTTCTCGGCTGGCCGGGCGGGTCGGAAGAAACGGCGCTCCGCGCGACCGTCGAAGCTTATAACGCAACATCCGGTATCAGCGATGCCGACAAGGTCGAGCTTTTGTTCTTCAACCGGGAGGGTTTCTACGACAAGCTGCAGGCCGACATGGCAGCAGGCTCGACGGCCTTCGACATCAACCTCGTCGCCACCTACTCGATTGGCCGTTACGCGCCTTACATGCAGCCGATCGATCTCGACAGCGCTGCGGTAAAGACCTACGGCGAATCTGTGCTGAAGACCATGCAGTTCGACGGCAAGCAGTACGGCGTGCCGACGGATCTGTCGCTCCACTTCATGTATTACCGCAAGGATCTGATCGATGCGCTGATGAAGGATGATGCGGCCAAGAAGAAATATGCCGAAATCTCCAAGCGGTATCTCGGCAAGGAATTGCAGCCGAAGGACCCGGACAGCTGGACTTGGGACGACTGGGCAGCAACGGCTCTCTATTTCTCCAAGCAGGTGAATTCTGAAAGCCCCGTGCGTTACGGCACCGTCCTGCAGATGAAGAACCTGCTTTTCAACATGATGGTATTTCAGTCCTTGCCGCGCTCCTATGGCGGCGACTGGACCGACAAGGAGGGCAATGTCACCGTCGATTCCGACGCCTACAAGACTGGCCTCGAACTCTACAAGAAGCTTTATGACGCAGGCGCCTCGCCCAAGGATTCGCTGAGCTACGAATATGCCGAGACCAATGCCGCCTTCGGTTCCGGGCAGGCCGCAACGGCGCTGCAGTGGAATGCCGCTGCCGCAGATCTCACCAGTGCCGAGAAAACCCCCGCCGTTGCCGAAGTCACCGGCATCGTGGCGCCACCGGCCGGGCCGGATGGTCGCGCTGACCATATTCACGGCCTGGGTCTTGGCCTCAACAAGAACGCCAAGAACAAGGACGGCGCCGTCAAATTCCTGAAATGGCTGGCGACCGAGGATGCCGCCTTGCTTTATGCCCGAAAAGGCGGTTCTCCAGCCCTTTCACCTGACGTGGTCGCGAAAGTCGCCAAGGAACGTCCTGATCTCGT
Organism: Rhizobium sp. 01T437; assembly: GCF_056398505.1. Classification (NCBI taxonomy): domain Bacteria; kingdom Pseudomonadati; phylum Pseudomonadota; class Alphaproteobacteria; order Hyphomicrobiales; family Rhizobiaceae; genus Rhizobium; species Rhizobium sp. 01T437. Next base: position 24,077 of record NZ_JBFTPM010000013.1, on the reverse strand, counting down.
CAAGCTCGGCGAGTTCGCCAGCAAGTATGGGTACGTCATGAACGGGGCGACTTCCGCCAACGCACTCTCCGTCTATGAATTGCAGGCGAAAGAGTTCACCGGCTACTGGTCGGGCCAGCAGAACCTCGACGATGCGCTGGCCCATACCAAGGCCGGGATGCAGGACCTCCTGAAGAAGTGATACCCGCCGGACGCCCTGCTTCCATGCAAGGCGTCCGGCCCATCCGGCGGATCGAAATGGCTATCATAAAACGTGCCGAGGGAAGGGCCTATCTCACGCCGCTCGTGGGGTTCCTGCTGTTGTTTCTCGGCTTTCCCGCAGTCATCAACCTTATCTATTCGGTCTCGACCGTCGACTTCCAGACCCTGCGAAGTCCGGCGCTGAGTGGCTTCGGCAATTACCTTGCCGTGCTTGCCGATCGCGATTTCTGGCGCGCCACCTTCTTTTCCCTGCGTTTCGGCATTCTGACGGCGCTCATCGAGTGCCTGCTTGGGCTGTTTCTGGCGATCTTTCTGGCGCCTCTATTGTCGAAGCGCTCGGCGCTGATGGCACTTCTTATGCTGCCGCTGATGGTGGCGCCCGCCATGATCGGTCTGATGTACCGGCTTGTACTGCACGAGTTTGCCGGGCCGGTGCCCTACTATCTTTTCGAGTGGTTCGGCGACAGCCCGGCTTTTCTCGATGTCGCTCACGCGTTCTGGACGCTGACGGTGGTCGAAACGCTGCAATGGACGCCCTTTGCCTTTCTATTGTTCTACATGGCCTATGTCGCCGTGCCGCTCGACGTGCGCGAGGCGGCTGGGCTCGACGGCGCGTCGGCCGTCAAGCTTCTGTGGTACATAGAGCTCCCGCTGATGCTGCCGACGTTGGTGATCGCCTTCTTCATCCGCTTCATCGACGGATTTCGAGTCTTCGACAACGTCTACGCGCTCACCGGCAGCGGTGCAGGCGGCTCGACGACATCGCTGTCGATCTACATCTATCAGGCGTTTTTCAAGGAGGGTGCGATCGGCAAGGCAGTGGCGGCGTCCGTCATCCTCTTCCTCGCTTCGCTGAGTGTGCTCTACGGCCTCAACTGGCTGGCCGGCCGCAGGAGGAGATCGGCATGATCAATGCGCTCCGCTGGCTCGTCTTTGCCGCAGCCGCTCTAGCAATGAATTTCCCCGTTATCGTCACGCTCGTCACCTCGTTCAAGAGTGCGCGTGAACTTTCGACCAATCCTGGTTTGTGGATCAGCCAGCCAACGCTGGAAAACTACCTGAGGGTTTTGACGCAGACCGACCGCTTCAACATATATTCCTATCTCTGGAACAGCACCGTCGCCTCGTTGATCGGGACTGGGCTTGCAATCGTGCTCGCTTTTCCGGCCGCCTATGCGATTGCAAGGAGCGAGGCAGGTAAACACACGTTGCTGCCGATCGTCGTCAATCTACGCGCCGTGCCGCTCATCATTTTCGCGATCCCGCTCTACATGATGTATCAGTGGCTCGGCCTTCTCGATACCCAGCTCGGCCTCGGCCTGATCTTGACAATCGTTAACACGCCGCTGGCGCTCGTCATTCTCGTCAATGCGATTTCCGACGTCCCGCTGGAGCTGGACGAGGCCGCAAGGGTTGACGGCGCGAGTTCGTGGCGGATCATGATCAGCATCATTCGGCCGGTCGTGCGACCCGCGTTGGTAACGACCTTCATCTTCGGTTTCATCACCGCCTGGAACGAGTTCCTCTTCGGGCTGATGCTGACGACGAACAGGGCGGTTCCGACCACGGTCGGTGCGTCGTTCTTTTTTGCGGCAAGTGGCGGCGGTGTCCAATGGGGCACAGCATCCGCGGTCATGGTCCTCGGCGCACTGCCTCCGGTCTTCCTTGGCCTGCTGATGTATCGGCAGATTTCCGGCTCGATGACGACAGGGGCTATCAAAGGCTAGGCGAGACATCGAGACGACAAACGCGAGGACTTGCGAGCCTTCCATGAATGTTGCCCGACTTGAGTGAATCCACCTAAAATCCAATGCGTGTTCGGAGTTCGAACAACTTCAATACCGGCATGGCATCCCAGCGCCTTGCCACCTGGATTGCCCTAACGACCGGGCGACGTAAGTCCCTCTCCTGCGTTATTGTCGTTCGGGTTGATGGTCCCTAACCTTCAGCGGGTCGTCAGTTCGTATCCCTTCAGGGCGGTCATAGCCGGTGCGCAGGGTGAAGATCCTGTCGAACTGTTGTCGCAAAGCCGGAATTGTCTGCGGGGAGGGTTTCTGCCTGGGTTACGGGCAAGTACCTTCTCCAGTCGGCGATGGAACATGGGTTACATCGCCTTCAGGACGGTTGTGAATTGCCTTACCAGCCATAGTTGAAGGTAGCGCCACTGCCACTATCCCCATCTTGCACCACGTCGGTTTCAGTATTTCGCCCATACTGGAAAATGCCATAGGCATTGTTAGTAGCAAGTCTGCCAGTCAAGCGGGACCGGCTGAGGAGCCGGGCGACGGAAGACGCCGCGCTCAAGACGCTCCAGCCACCCGCTGTCGATGTATTTGCGGGTGAGAAAGCGGCTGACGCCTTGAGTCTCAAGCCAGCTTGCATCGATGGCTTAAAAAGAGTACCTGCAAGGCACAAATATCAATTTTTTCAAAGAGCTGAATTTCAGTCGATTGGGTCAATTCCGCAGTTTTGCGATCTAAAACAATGACCATAAGGCTGACCGGACCGTTACAACCCGCAATCTGTTATTGGCATTTTTATGAAGTATATCGCTACATCGGTATTGGTTGTAAGTGCGTTCCTCTTTGCCTACGACTGGTTCGATATTAACGTCAAATATCTGGTTTATATGCTTGTCCTGATCTTTGCGTGTATTTTTGGCGCCCTCGTCGCTCACGCCTGGCGAGAAGAGGAGGACCCATAAATGATTTGCATCATCTAGGGAATCTCGACTGTGAACAAAGCGTTTTCAAACGCAAAAAGCTCTGCGATACCCCCCGTACCCGTCGGCATACATAGCCCTCCCCCAATTACGCTCCGTCGACGGCTTGCGGGCTGGCCTAGGCAAAATTGATCGTCCGTTCGCGCAAAGGGCAAAGTGAACCCGCACCATAGCGGCATTCTAAAATTTTATAGGCGCGGCAATGACATACGAGTTCTCACTTTCATCCTCTCCGGCGCGCCAGACGCCCGCGGAGAGGTTTGCAGAGTGTGTTGCAGCGATCAGTTGAACCCACCGCCCATTGCGTGTTTCATTCTGCCAGTCTCAATGGCGATGTACCATTGCGTGATGCGTCAGTAGAGTAAACGCGTTCTGATCGTTCCCGGGATCTCGCGTAGTGCCTGACTGATATCGTCGGCTGCGTGGGACACGTCTTCGACTTCGATAACTACATAACCCGTATCGCCATGGGTCTGTAGGAACTCGGCGACGATATTCAGTCCACGCGACGAGAAGATCTCGTTCAACTGGATGAGCATGCCGGGGCGGTTTTGGTGAACATGGATGAAGCGTGTACCAGTCGGGCGTTCAGGCAATTGAACCTGCGGAAAGTTGACGGCGCCCATCGTTGAGCCGATGTCGGAATATTCGACCAGCTTTCTGGAGACTTCCCCGCCGATGCGCTCCTGGGCCTCTTCTGTCGAGCCGCCGATATGCGGTGTCAGAATGACATTGCTCAAGCCCTGCAGTGGCGTCTCGAAACGCTCCTTGTTCGATGCCGGTTCCTTGGGAAATACATCGACCGCCGCACCTGCCAGATGGCCCTCTTTCAAGACCTTTGCGAGAGCGTCGAGATCGACCACCGTGCCGCGGGAATTGTTGATGAATATGGCGCCTTTCTTCATGCGGCGCAGTTCGGTTTCGGTGATCATATTGTGCGTCGATGCCGTTTCCGGAACGTGCATCGTCACATAATCAGAGATTTCGAGAAGCTCGCCGAGCGAAGCCATCGATTCCGAATTGCCGCGGCGCAGCCTGTCGGAGAGATCGAAATAACGCACCAACATGCCCATGCTTTCCGCAAGAGCACTCAGCTGCGAGCCGATATTGCCGTAGCCGACGATGCCGAGGGTTTTTCCGCGGACTTCGCGGCTGCCGACAGCAGATTTCTCCCATCCGCCCTGATGTGCAGACGCCGAGCGTGGGAAGATCTGCCGCGTCAGCATGATGATCTCGCCGATCACGAGTTCGGCCACCGAGCGCGTGTTCGAATAAGGCGCGTTAAACACCGGAATCCCGCGGCGGCGTGCCGCTTCCAGATCGACCTGGTTCGTGCCGACGGAAAAACAGCCGACGGCAATCAGCTTCTTGGCGGATTCAAAAATCTCGTCTGTCAGCTGCGTTCGTGAACGAATGCCGATGATATGAGCATCAGCGATATGGCCTTTGAGATCCTTGTCATCGAGCGCCTTAGGCAGATGCACGAGGTTGGTGTATCCGCAAGACGAAAAATAGTCCACGGCACTCTGGCTGATGCCTTCAAGCAGAAGCACGGAAATTCGGTCACGTGGGAGGGAAAGCTGGAGAGGCATAGAAAGACTTTCGTTTTCCGAATTTAAACAAGTCGATGTCGTTTGCGGCCTTGCGGCGCATTACAACATGGCTTTGCGACTATCCGACAAGCAGTGCAAGCACAAATCCCAATATACTCTGCTTCCACTGAACGCGCCTCGGCGATTGATCCCGAATTGCGCTAGTCAACCTGCGATGTCTGCAAGCGGCTTGCTCGAGCCCTTCAACCTGTTGCGGCCAAAGCCGGTGCTTGGTCTCCCGCTCACATCATACGGTTGGAACGACCGCAATTGGCGCTACGGTGACGTTGGCGGGCCTCTCCAAAGAAGGATCGACGGTTCACATCCATTCAAGGCGGCGACGCTGTCTTAAGTTTTCCGAATACACGACGGCCCTCCGGCGTGTCTGGCATCAGACTAGTTGTGCGCGATTTTCGGCGTTCTGCTTGAGGGCAGATCGTATCTTCCCAAATGTCACCAGGCCGAAGTGAACGCAGCATACGAGCATCAACGTGGAGACAAGGTGGGGAGGGTTAAACGCGTAGATGAGTCCCCATCCCGCCGCAACGAACACAAGATAACGGTACAGTGGCGTGAAAACGGACCTTGTTGAGGTGGCTGCTTCCTCTCTGGGGGAGGATCGTTGCCCCGGCTGCGACACCTTTCCTTCGAGCGGATTTGGTCCGTCCAATTTTAGGGGCGTTGAGCTGAAACGCATGCCAAGCCCGGCGAAGAGGTGCCGGAGTTCTTCCGATTTTTCGGGATCTTCGTCCTCCAAGATTCGAGCCGCCCGAAGTCCGAATGGGGGCACTAGCGCCTCAGGTAAAGTCCAGGGAAGATCAGAAGCCTTATGGGTGCGCGCAAACTCGCGGAGCGCTTCAGCCTCTTGAAGGGTCGCATCGTCAACCTCGTCCCCGTCCCCGGGCTCCTGCCCGCGACAAAGGATCTCCGACCGGCGGTAAAAGCCCGCGTTGACGCGGTCTATCAGCCGCTTGACCGTCTCGGCTGCGGGACGATAGCGTCGGCAGTAGTTCGGCGCGCAAAGATGCGATCCACCTTTCAGCACCCTCCTCGGAATACGTATTTCCGGTTCGCGGGGATCGACGCTCGCCTCTCACTCGCCGCCTCGGGGATTCTGGGGAATGCAGCATGATTTCGCCGCAAGCTCCGAATGGCGGGGCGACCAGAAATCCGACGTCCATTCCCAGACGTTGCCGATCATGTCGTGGATGCCGTAGCCGTTCGCTGGGAAGGATCCGACAGGTGATGTTCTATCCGCTCCTATGGGCTTTGTGCTCACTGTGGGAAAGGCACCCTGCCAGATGTTGGCCATGAGCTTTCCGTTGGGGGTCAATTCGTCGCCCCATGCGAATTCGGCGTCCTCGAGACCTCCCCGAGCGGCCAGCTCCCATTCGGCCTCGGTCGGCAGGTCTTTCCCGGCCCAGTGGGCATACGCTCGGGCGTCGCTATAGGCAACATGGACGACCGGATGGTCGAGCTTCCCGCAGATATCGCTGCGGCCGCCATAAGGATGCCGCCAGTCGGCGCCGAACTTGAACGACCACCACTGTCTGATGTCGGGGGCGACGACGGTTTTCGGCTAAGTGAATACGAGTGATCCGGCGCGCAGCATCCTGGGAATCGCACCGGGATAGTCGGAAACCTTTGGAGCCTTTTCTGCGATGGTGACATGTCCGGTGGCTTTGACGAACGCGGCGAACTGACGGTTGGTCACGGGCGTCACGTCGATCCAGAAGCCGTCAACCTTTACCGGATGGGCGGGGGCTTCTTCAGGATAATGCCTGTTCGATCCCATGGTGAACGTTCGGGCAGGCACCCAGGCGAAGCCTTCAAATTCCGTTTCATGTGCGTCCAATGCACTCATGGTCCTGCCCATCGCTAGAACCTCCCCCTGCGAGCATCTTATGACACGCGGTCGCGGTTGCTGCCTATTGTCCTTTAGGGAGGTCTCGATGCGGGGCGCGGGAAATCCGGCGCGGACGGCTTCCATAACTGGCAACTCTTAGCCCCGACGGATTCCCCAAAGGGCAATATCTGCTCCCGCCAATACAATGTAGAAAATGGATGGAAGAGTAGAAATCCCTCTTCCGCAAGTCGAGGGTCACCGTGCGGGCCGAGGGGCCGCGTCTTTACCGAAAAGATCTGGTCCAATTTGCTGGTCAGTAAACTTGGACGTCGCCGACAAGCCCTCTTTTGCTCTGACTTGTCTTTCAACTAACCTTGGCCGCCAATGCGGCCCCGTGAGGGAGGCATTAGAAATGAGACGGACTACGAAGTTCTTCACAGCAGCAATGGCGGTCGCCGCCAGCCTGCTATCGAGTACCGCTACGATGCACGCCCAGGAGACCAGAAAGCCGAACATCCTGTTCATCATGGGTGATGACATCGGCTGGATGCAGCCGAGCATCTATCACCAAGGTCTCGCGGTCGGTGAAACGCCCAATATCGACCGCATCGGCCGGGAAGGGGCGAAGTTCATGACCTACTATGCCGAGCAGAGCTGCACGGCAGGGCGGACCGCGTTCATCACCGGCATGCAGCCGGTGCGCGTCGGTATGGTTCTGCCGGAGATTCCCGGAAGCCCGTCCTACCTGCGGGCCGGCACGCCTCACCTCGCCAAGTTCCTGTATGATCTCGGCTACTCGACAGGGGAGTTCGGCAAAAACCATCTCGGAGATACCACTGAATCCCTGCCGACGGCACACGGGTTCCAGGAATTTTGGGGCTACCTCTATCACCTCGACGCCATGCAGGGGGTGAGCTTCCCCGACATCAACAAGACCCCAACCGAGCAGGGGATTGCACCACCATGCAGGAACACGCCAATTCCCGGGATAGCGGAAGACCCGGCGGCGGTGGACCCAAAAACCACGACCTGCCTTACGCCGCCGCGACCGATGCTCGCATGCACATCCTCCGATGGATCGCCTGCCAACCAGACATGCAAGGATGAAGGGCCACTGACGCTCGAGCGCTCCAAGACGATTGACGAGGAGATCTCGGCTAAGGTTATCGATTTCCTCGACAGGAACGATCCCGAGAAGACCAAGAAGCCGTTCTTCGTCTGGTACAACCCTGCCCGTATGCACATCACCACCGTGCTGCCGGACAAGTACCTGAACATGGTAGGTGAGCCGGGCGGCAAGGACTGGGGCGTCAACGAAGCAGGCATGAAGCAGATGGACGACAACATCGGCTACGTTTTGAAAAGGCTCGAGGAGATGGGAGAACTCGACAACACCATCGTCGTCTTCACGACCGATAATGGCGCCGAGACAATCACCTTCCCAGATGGCGGCACGACGCCGTTCAAGGGCGGAAAGCTCAGCACCTGGGAAGGAGGCATGCGTGCGCCGCTTGTGGTTCGCTGGCCGGGGCACATCGAGCCCGGCACGGTCAAGAACGACATCTTCTCGGCGCTCGACTGGCTGCCGACGTTTGTGAACATCGCAGGCGGTCCGAAGGGCGACGGGCTGAAGAAAGAAATCGAGGCGGGTTCGTATCCCGGGATCGTCAAGACCACGCTCGACGGGATCGATCAGCGCGACTTCCTGGAAGGCAAGTCTCCATCCGCGCGTGATTCTTTCTTGTACTATTCCGGCAAGGAGCCGTCAGCTGTCCGCTACAAGAACTGGAAGATGTACTTCGCCATGGTGTCCGACGACCCGGCCGGCTTCATCTCGGGCGTGCAGCCCTATTCCTGGACGCAGGTCGTCAACATCAAGCGTGATCCGTTCGAAACTTCGGTCGGTCAGCAGATCAAAACACTGTTTGGCATGGGCGGATCGATCGCCTCACCGTCCACCGCCTATGTCTATGACTGGAACATCCTGCCCATCGGCCAGCAGTTGTGGCTGAAGCATCTCGAGACTTACGTCGACTTCCCGCCGCTTCAGAGCCCTGCAAGCTATAATCTGGAGCAAGTGATGCAACAGGTCCGGGAGATGAAGACAGGTCACGATTGACGCTGGCGGTAGCGTAACGACGTCGGAGCGGACACCCTTAGGAGACCGCTCCGCGCTTCACCTGGCAGGTCCTTGGCTCCCCGATCGCCTCTATGCCACAGGTACGCAACGGATTAGGAGTCTCTGCGAGACTGATGAAAACGATGCCGCCCGAACTTGGCTCGGGGAGTTAAGGAACGAGAACTTCTCTTGAACAGTGCGTTTGCACCTGTCTGTTCTGGCCGGAATTGGCGTCACGGTTCTGCTGCTGTTTGGCTTCGGTGTCGCATTCCTGGGATACCGCCACGAACCGGGAGCCGCCGTGCTGTTCATGGGCGGTTCTCTGTTTCTTGGGGCGTCGCTCTTCCGGCTCCTGCGGGACATTAGGCTTTCACAGAGCGAGCGCGACGTTCACCGGCAAGGTGACAAGCCAGTGCCACTGCTGCCTGCAGCGGCGCTAGAAGTGGAAGGATACCCCTATGATCGGGCCTTGCTGGACGACGTCGAAGACAAACCCGTCGTTCTCGTAATTGACGCCCAACGCCCGGTATCCGGCCACTGCCGAGATGGTGTCGTTGAACTTGTAGCCGAGACCGAGGCCCACGTCCCAGTCGATGTCGGCGCCGCCACCGCCCACCAGACCCCATCCAGTGGCATAGATTTCCGGGGTGAAGAAGTAGTTCCCCCGCAGGCCGACGACCGCGTCCACCCACGTCGCGCTGTCTTCCCGCTCGACTCCGCCCAGAAGCCCGCCATTGAACGAAAGGTCCGTATCGACCGACCACACTTTCGCACCGCCGACCACGTCAAGGTGACCGTTCTGATCCTCTAGCACAGCGTAACCCACGCCAAGAAGTCCCGCGAAGGTCTCCGATGTTACGTCGACACTGCCGGCGAGGATACCATCCGGCGTATGTGCATCCGCGCCAAGCTTGGTGTAGATCACGTCACCGACGATGCTGTAGCGATCATACCTTGCTTCCGCCGTTGCCATGAAGGCGAAGTCCAGATTACTGAGTATATCGCTGAAATCGGAGTCAATGCTGACCGTCGGAAGCCCGAATTGTCTTATGTCGCCAGAAATTCCAGCAGCCCAGAAGTATGGCGCGACCGCGAATTCCCAGCCGCTTCGCGTCTCGACCGTCTTCGCCTCCGGCGCGAGTGGCGTCAGATCGGCCGCATTGCCGATCGACGCGGCTGAGACGCCGGCCAGCAAAACAATCGCCTGCAAGTGAATGGCCCTCATGAGAATCTCCCCCATCTCGTTCGTCGCCCCAGCCTGCTTCCGTGCAGGGACCCTGCAAGAGGAAGTGGATTCCGGCAAGCGGAAACACCTATTTCGAGTGGCCGGCTAAGCAGAATTGCCGTGATATGTGGCCCGGCGGCCTCAATTATGCCTGTTCTCTAATGTTCGGGGGAAGGTCACGCCGCGTGGCGGCGTGACGCGGATGGGAAGTTCAATAGCAAGGCGGAAAAGGATAGTAGCCGCATTGCTGGTTGTCGTAGTAGGAATTGTAGTAGTAGGGGCGAGTTGCTGCCGCTCCAATAGCTGCGCCGGCCACCACGCCCGCAGCAACGGGGGCGCCGCGATACCAGGCGCCGTGGTAGACAGGCGCATGCCAGTAGGTGCCTCCCACACGGTTGATGTTCGTGTCGCCGATATGGACGTCGTCTCCGCGGAAGCCGCCGCGGAGGTCACCTCCCGCGAAGTCTCCGCCACGGAAACCGCCCCCGGCGAAGCTGCCGCCGCCCAAACCGCCTCCATGGAAGCCACCGAAACCACCTCCGCCGAAACTACCACCGAAGTGATCGATGAAGACGGCCGCCGGTCCGGTCGCCCCGCTTAGGCTTCCCTCCAAAACGGCGATGTCGAAGGTCAGTGTCGTGCCGTCAAGTTTCGGAGTCTTCAGCGTGACGACGGCATCACTGACGTCCGATCCATCGCCGCCCAGCACCGACACAGTCGCATTGGGAGGATCGACAGCGAAGTTGTCCTTGCCGACGTCCCATTGCATGATGAATTGTTCGGTCGCGACATGGCCAGCCGCCCGCACCGGCCGGTCGGCAAAGACGATCGAGTTGGCCGAGACGCCGGTCAAAACGAGCTTCCCGTTTTCGATTTTGGCGCCAGCCGAATTGATCACGGCCAATGACGGCACCGGACCTGTTGGCGTGACTTGGCCAATAGCCTTTTCGAGCGGTACATGCGGCTTCTTCGAGGCGTCCTGCGCAAAGACAGCGGGGGCCAGCGCGAAACTTCCGACGAAGATGAGCGTAGTAAGACGGTCGACTTTCATGGCAAATATCCTCCCAGTTGGAACGGGCAGGGAGCCCGTCACCTTGATGCATTTGCTTAAGTCTGATGCCCCAGGCGTTAGGCAGGCCCCGGCCGAGGCGCGCGCAGTCCTAATCCTTGAAGATCTGCTTCCAGTCGGATTTCATGTCGATGACGGTCCAGCCGGTGATCGCGGCCGCATCGAGCGCCTTGTCGAGGCGGCCGAACTCGGTCTTGCGGTCGTAGGCGTATTCGCGCTCCGCGTCCGTGTGGTGGACGAGCATGCCCAGCCGCGCAGGCGCGCCCGCCATCGTCGCCCACTGCAGCATTTCCAGATCGCCGTCGGAATTGCCGAACGCTGCAATCGGTCGACGGCCGATCTGTTCGTTGATCCCGACCGGCTTGCCTGCCTTGTCGTCGATGAAGTTGACTTCCGGCAGACGGTAAAGGATCGGCGTGTCGTCCTGCATCTTGAACTGGGTCTTGATCGAGGAACCCAGGACCTGCTCCGGAGGAACGCCGTAGACCTTCTCCGTCCATGGCCGCATGAATTCCACGCCGCCGCCGGAGACGATGAAGGTCTTGAAGCCGTTGGCGCGCAGGTAGGAAAGCAGCTCGACCATGGGCTGGTACACGAGTTCGGTGTAGGGTCGCTTGAACCGAGGATCGCGTGCCGTGGAAAGCCAGTCGTTCACGACCTTCTGGAAATCCTCCGTCGTCATTCCCGCATGGGTGACCATGATGAGTTCCACGATGCCTTTTTCGCCTGATGCGGCGAGTGTTTTCATATCGCCTTCGAGCACCGCCTTGAACGGCTGTATGTTCTTCCATTCCGGATGTTGCGGGGCGAGCGTCCTCACGCGGTCCAGGGCGAAGGCAAGCTGGGTGTACATGGGATGCTCGACCCACAGCGTGCCGTCGTTGTCGAACACGGCAATGCGCTCCGGTTGCGGGACGAAGTCGGGCGAGCCCTGTTTGGTCACCCTCTCGACGAACGAGACGATAGCTGTCTTGGGCTCGGTATCGTTCCATGAGGGCAGGGGATCGCTCTGTGCAAGCGTCATTGTTGGCGTAGCAAGGATGAGGGAAACGGCAATCATCAAGACGCCGTCTCGCGCCCATCCAAGGAATTTACGGCGAAAAGCGAGCATTCGGGAATCCTCCGGAAGCTGGCCCGTGCGACGGCGCTAGCGCCGTAAGGGTGTCATCCAATTCAACTCTACCGAATGCGTTTGCCACGCGATATTGCACTTTGGGGAATCCACGTTCGACAATCTTTAGTAGTACCTTTGCTCAGATGACGCAGAAGCTCGAAACTGGTATTATCGCCGCCGCCATAAGGGGGGCGGCTGATGAGCTGGGGATGCAGGTGCGCAGCTATTTTTCCCCGACCCGCTCTGATGACGGTTGTCCTGGCGACCGTCTGGGGAAGCTTTGCTGATGCCTCTGACACGTCGGTTCCGATCACCGACCGGGTTCCCCGCGTGCTTATTCTTTACCCCTACGATGAAAGGATCGCCGCAACGACGGCCGCCGGAGAAGCGTTGCGCAGTCGCCTGCTGGAAGCGACAGATGGCAAGGTCGACCTGTTTTCAGAGTTCCTTGATCTGTCGAGGTTCCCGGAGGCGATCCATGTCGCACGCATGGGGCGGTACCTGGCGGAGAAGTACGCGGCCCGCCGCCCCGATGTGGTCGTCGCACTCGGCAAGGAGTCGGCAAACTTCGTAACAACGTACCGCATCACGATCGCTCCCGATGCGAAGATAGTTGCTGCGGGCTTCGGAAACTCCACCGCGGAGAACATCGATCTACCTGATGACGTGATCGGTGCCTTCACGATATTCGACATTCTGAAGACAGCCGAACTCGCACGCAGACTGCAGCCCAATGCCCGTCACCTCTACATCATCGGCGGATCGTCGGAGTTCGATCGAGGATGGTTGACGACAGCGCGCGCCGATCTCGAAGAGTTCTCCAAGTCATACGAAACGACATACCTCGAAGATCTGACGATCGACGAGCTCATCGAACGCGTATCTCATGTCCCATCCGACAGCATCATCCTGGCATTGACGGTCTTCAAGGATCGGGCAGGGCAGAATTTCATCCCGCGTGAGGCGATAAGGCAGATCGCGGCAGCCGCTAGCGCACCCGTCTATGGCCCCTATCAGACCTACATCGACTACGGCGTCGTCGGCGGCAATACCGTCACCTTTGACATTTTGGGCCGGACCGTCGGAAATCTTGTTATCGATGTTATAGCGGGCCGACCCGTTTCCGACATCCAGGCACCGCAGACAAACATCGTGGATGCTCGACAGCTCCGGCGTTGGGGGCTTGCGGAGGGAAACCTTCCGCCGGGTACCGTGATGATGCACAAAGAGAAGAGCCTGTGGGAAGAACATTGGCTGGCGGCAACAGGGGCGCTCTTTGTTGTTCTGATGCAGGCAGGCATCATCGCAGCGCTGCTGCTCGAACGACGCCGTCGCCAGGATGCGGAGAGCCGATCTCGCCTTCACCTGCTCGAAGCTGTCCACCTCAACCAGTCCGCAACGGCCGGCGCCCTGTCTTCATCGGTTGCCCACGAACTGAACCAGCCCCTGTCGGCCATTCAAAACAATGCCGAGGCTGCATCCGAGCTGCTTCGAAGCGGACGCCCGAATCTTGAGTTGATCCAGCAGATCCTTCTCGACATCCAGGCCGACGACCAGCGTGCGGGCGACATCATTCGCCGGATGCGAGGATTGCTGAAGAAGAGAAGCGAGATCGATTGGCAGGAGTTCGACCTGAACGACGTCACTTCGAGCGCAATCCATATCATTCACGGCGAGGCTGAACGCAGGGGGATTACGCTCGATACAAATCGACCGACGACCGAGCTGCCGGTGCGGGCAGACAAGGTTCATGTGCAACAGGTCGTCCTCAATCTGGCGACCAATGCGATGGACGCCATGACGGACGCCGAACCTGCCAGGAGGATCCTGACGTTCGCGACAGGACTTGAGAAGGAGAAGGCTGAACTCTGCGTGGCCGACACGGGCAGCGGAATACCGCAAGAGCGGCTGTGCAGCATCTTCGAGCCGTTCTACACCACCAAGCAGGCCGGGACAGGGTTGGGTCTTTCCATAGCGCGGGCCATTGTCGAAACATACGGCGGCACGATCTCCGCTGGCAACCGGCCCGAAGGCGGCGCCATCTTTCGCGTGGCCCTGCCTCTGGCTCGACGGGAGGAGAGAGGTTGATGAAACCTGTCGTCCATATCGTCGATGACGACGAATCCTACCGAACGGCGACTGCTCGGCTGCTCTCCGCCTATGGCCTCAAGGTCGAAGCCTATGAGTCAGGAGATCAGTTTCTAGCCCGCCTCCCAGGCTGCGAGCCTGGCTGCGTTCTCCTTGACCTGCAGATGCCGGGCCAGTCTGGCCTGCAGCTACAGCACCAGCTATGCACGCTAGCGCCACTCCTTCCGATCGTATTCCTCACGGGGGAAGGGGACATAAAGGCCGGCGTCGACGCCATGAAGGCGGGTGCACAGGACTTCCTGGAGAAGCCGAGTTCGGTGACGGTCCTGATGGAAACGATCGAGCGCGCGTTGGCTCAGTATGAAAGGCGCCGCGCCGAGCACGAGCGCGTGCAGGAGCTGAGGACATTGGTGGGGAGCTTGAGCGCGCGCGAAGCCGAAGTCTTCAGCCTGATTATCCGTGGCCAGCTCAACAAGCAGATTGCCTATGCCCTTGGCATTTCGGAGCGGACGGTGAAGGTGCACCGCCATCAGGTCATGGAAAAGCTCGGAGCAAGGTCGCTGGCTGAGGCTGTCTCGATCGCCGCAGAAATCGGTCTCGACCGCGGACGCGGTTCCGCCGCCGAGTGAGAGGCGACTTTCCCCTTAGGGCAATATCAAGCAACCGCCGAAACGCCTAAAGTGACACCCAACTGCGTATCTCGCATATGTCACGGATGGGGGCACGAGGTGGGAAAGCTACGCCACACGGTCGCCGTTGTCGATGATGATCCAAGCCTGCGTCGAAGTGTCGGGCGGCTCCTCAGGGCCTATGGGTTTCCAGCCATCGAGTATGAATCCGCGGAAGCTTTTCTCGGCCGCGATCCAAACACCGCGCTCGACTGTCTCGTGCTGGACATCGACCTGGGGGGCATGTCCGGCGTCGAATTGCAGCGCAGGCTGAAAGAGACTGGATCGGGCCTGCCGATCATCTTTATCACCGCCCTCGAAGACGCTCGCCTGAAAACCGAGGCAGAGCAGGCAGGGTGCATCGCATATCTGCGGAAGCCGTTCACAGGGTCCGTACTCATCGATGCGGTCAAGCGGGTACTCGCATGACACCTTCCGACATCGAGAGACCACCACGACCGAGGGTGAAAAGGGACCAGATAGTCACCATTGGCAAGGAGGAAGAGCATGGAATGGGTTAGGCATTGGAAGCCGATGACCGAAGCACTGACGATCGCATCGTGCCTCGCTGTGCATCTGTTTTCAGTCGGGACGGCATCTGCGCAGCAAGCAAAGCCAAACATCCTGTTCATTCTCGGCGACAATATCGGCTACGGTGACATCGGAGTTTACGGAGGCGGGGAGTTGCGTGGATCGCCGACGCCCCGCATCGACCAGCTCGCCTTTGAGGGATTGCGGTTGACGCAGTTTCTGGTCGAGCCATCCTGTACGCCCTCGCGCGCCGCGTTAATGACAGGGCGCTATTCTATTCGGTCCGGACTGTCGCTGGTTGCCGTTGCAGGCACCCCTTTCTCACTGCCGGCGAACGAAATCACTAGGGCTGAGATGCTGCATGATGCCGGCTACGCGACTGCGATCTTGGAGGGCATTCGCGCCGTGGACATCGACCGCATCGTCGACGAAGCCAACGTCGATGGCGATCGCTGAATGATGTTTCCGATACGCAAGCCATCGCCGTCTTCCGCGAGTGCGGTTACACTTTAATCCCGTGTCGCCAGGTATACCTTTTCGACTGCCGTGCCGATCTTCCTGTTATCGGCCGCGCGGAAGCTTTCCCGATTTGATAAACCTACGAATTCGGATGGAAATGGATGGACAAAGGGAGTTCTGCTTGTATTAATTGGTGGTCAACGGAAGGTTGAACGGCATGTCTCTCGATATCTCAACGCTGCGTATTACGCCGGAAGTTCTTAGCTGCAAGTGGGCGCGCGCGGACAGTTGGGAAGAGTTCTGATTACCGCACGACGGCAACGGGAAAGCCATCCGGGCGACATCCGGCAGGCTTTCTCGTCTACGCCGTCGTCCGGCTTCTCGATCGGGGCTGAAAGTGCAACCGCTCAGGCTTGATTGCCATCGCGCAGGTGTTGGCAGGAGGTTTAAGAGATACCCGGACACAGCTCCATCCTAGGAAAACAAGCCGGAGCGAATATCCCTGTGAAGCCATGACTTCTTGCAGCGAGCCGAGGACCTGGCCGCTCCGGGTTCAGAGTCTGTTGATTTCCGCTGGGAGCTGACACGACGTTTCCGCCGAGATTTGGCTCTTAGGCCGATTTGCTGAAGGATGATCCCTACATTGCGCCGATCAACCGTGCCTGCAGCAGATCGAGTTTTGCTCGTCCGTAAATCTGGCGCTTGATGAGCTTCAGGCGGGTGATCTGGTCGAAGAATGTGATCGCGGAATTGACGTCGGCCGCTTCGTCGGAGCCGCCGGCGATCGTCCACCCGTTCTAGAAATCCCCGTTCAAAATATCAGTTCGCAAAGCCGGAATTGTCTGCGGGGAGGGTTTCTGCCGGGGTTACGGGAAGTACCTTCTCCAGTCGGCGATGGAACATGGGTTACATCGCCTTCAGGACGGTTGTGAACTGCCTTACCAGCCATAGCTGAAGGTAGCGCCACTGCCACTATCCCCATCTTGCACCACGTCGGTTTCAGTATTTCGCCCATACTGGAAAATGCCATAGGCATTGTTATTGCCGTTCTGCTGCAAGGTCGCGGAATGACCATTGCCCCTTTGCTGAATGAAGCCGATGTTGCCACGGCCAGCCTGAGCGATGCCAGCAGCGTTACCCCGGCCCAACTGCCGGATGTCGGCGTCTTTCAGGTCGCGGTAGAACGAGTAGACGCGCAGTCCGGTTGAGAACAGGTCCGCATCCCTGGCATTATCCGGCGCGAGGTTGAACGAGATCCGGCCGCCGGCATAGGCTGGCACAGACAAGGCTACTTGCCCCAGGCTCCCGGCAAGAAGAGTGACAGTAAGGATCTTAAATACACTGCGGGTCATCCTGATCTCCATTTGCCGGCTGCCTCAGCCGATGATTAACTTTCGCATCTTGCAGCTGAACCCAGTCGGAATTGCCCGTTCAGTTGTCGTTCAGTCGTTTCAGCCTGCGAAAGCAAAAGGGCGCCGGAAGCCGGCGCCCTTTTTAGGGGATTCACAGAGTGTGGGGGCCGATTAGTTGCCGCCGATCTGCTTCGTGCAGCTGAAACTCTTGTCCCCGATCACGACATCCAGTGTGGCTTTGTATTCGGTTCCTTTGGAGTCGAGCGAGACGGAGCTGAGGATTGCCGCATGTCCCGCTATGGCATCAAAATCGCCACTCTGGCGGATCGTGGAGCTTCCACCGTCTCCTGATTTCTCGACATGGAAGGTGTAAGTCCCGCCGACATGCTTGTCGGCGTGGACGAGCGCATCCAGTCTGACCATACCCGCTCCAGGCGTTGCTTTGATTTCGCAAAGCTGCGCCTCGTCAGATTGGTTGGCAGTCGCCATGGCCGCAACCGCACCGACCGGAAGCAGGACCAGCGCAAGAATGGCCATCAGGCGGCGTGGATGTTTGATGCTATTTGACATGGGTCGTCTCCCCTAATGGTCTGCCGTTGCGATCTTGACCTCTTTCACGTCATCCCGCAGCTGCTTACGGACAGGCCTGGACGAAGGCCGCCACATTGCCGTTGCCGCCCTGGCTGACATTGGCGTTGCAGCCGTGGCCGACCTGGACGCCAGCCGCGATGTTGCCGTTGCCGTCCTGGGTAAGGATCGTCGTGTGGTTGGAGCCAAACTGGCCGATGCCGGCAACGTTGCGGTCGCCGTTCTGATAGGTGGCGCCATAATTGTCATTGCCCTCCTGACCGACAGCCGAAAGGTTATGACGACCATATTGACGACCGACAATCCGGTTGTAGCTACCGTTCTGGTAGGTTCTGATCCGGTTTCCGTACCCTTCCTGCGCGCCACCGGCAGAGTTCGACCAGCCATATTGTTCGATACGCACATCGTTGGCCATGGCGGGGGCTGCGGTGGTGACGCCAACGACAACGACGAGTGCGATTGCAGCGAAAGACGTACGGATCATGACTGAGTCTCCTGAGGCGGATATGACCGCGGTTGAACGTCTTTCTTTTAGGCGCTCCCTTTGGAACAGAAGCTGAAGGTATCATTCAGTCGGGGTTCATTCGCAGAGATCGGCGCCCGCGTCCCCGCTTTCAAACGGGGCCTGTTCAAATTCGGAGCATATGTTCCCCTTTCCGCCGGCATGGCGGCGACCGTGGAAATCAAGGCTGGCAGCCGCCGGATCATCGAGTAGCTGTTTTCGCCTCTTTTAGAAGTGCACAACGAGGCGATGAAGGAGCGTTAACGCGCGAAATTTTCCACTCGGAGCAGGGAGTTAGCGGCAGTGATAGCTTCGCGGGGTTTTCGATAGATGAAGGAAAAAGTCACGCCCACTTTCCATAGGCAGTGAGGAGTGGAAACCTTCAATCAGCAACAGCACAATCGATATTCATCTTCTTCACTCGTACTCGCAATGCTCATTGAGGCATGCTGCATGTCGAGGGAAGGCGAGCTTGCCGCCTTCCCCCGTATTTACTGACGCTTCTTGCGCCAGGGCGCATTCTTTTGCCAGTCGCCGGCCATGATGCTCCCGTAGGGGATCACCTCGTCGACCACTTCGGCCAAGCCATAGTGCTCGATCTGCGACCGCACGTTCGCAGCACTCTTGTAGGCACTCGGCAGTTCCGACACATCCGCGAAACCGGAGAAGAATCGCGCGTCGAGACCGCTTGTTTCCTTCTCCAGAATAGCCGCGATGTTGTTCGGGCTGAGACCTCGCGAATCCGCCCCATACTCCGCGGACAACTGCCTCATATGCGCGCTGCGCGAAAAGTTGCGACCGGCGCCATGCGGCGAGAAGCCAAGACCATGGGCGGCATTCGAGCCCCGAACGATCAGAATCGGTTCCGCCATATTGAGCGGAATGATGGTCAGATCGGTCGCGTCATGCGCCCAGTTGTCGAAGGCAGGCGTCGCACCCTTTCCGTGGTAGAACAGCCCGTCCGACTTCCGGAAGACGAAGTTGTGTTCGTTCCAGAAACGATCCGCGACCTTGGCCGAAAGCTTTTCTGCCGCCATGTCGTGAAGGACATAGTGGTTTTCCTTCGTCCACTGGCGAATGGTGTGCAGCGCTGACCAGTAGAAGTCACCTTCCTCTGTATCGGCCGGAATCCAGGCGTTTTCCCTATGCGTCTCGGGCGAGATCAGCTCGCGAAACCTGTTCGCGACCTTCATGCCCCTGTCGTAGAGCCGCGCACCCGGTGCTCGCGATCCATGATGGGTGACAAGCGCGGTTTCGCCGGTCGACTTCATCGTTCCGACATAGGCGAAATGATTTCCGTCGCCCTGGGTCGCGAAATGCTCGATGCCAACGCTCAGCGCACCCTCGCGCAGATAAGGATTCTGCTCGAAGGCCGAAAGCGTCGCCGCAGAAGGCTTGAGCTGAGCACCGCGCGGACGGCCGCCGGGACCGAAATGCGTCACGGCATGCACGGCATCCAGGAGCGACTTCGGGTCCGTGCCTGGAAAGATCGAGATCGCCATCGAGCAGCAGATATCGGCCGAATGCATGCCCGGATGGATTGCTTCGGAGGCGACTACGCCGCCGACCGGGATCGTTCCGACCGGACCGGCCGGGCAGGCGTCCGGCATGATCGCCGCGGCCCGGACGACCGGCGTGCGTACGAGTGCGCGCATCGTCGCATTGACCTTCTCGACATTGTCCTGTTCGAAGGCGTTCTCGGCGCGGATGTTGGAATAGATCTCGATATCGTTGTCCGCCCTCAAGGCAAGCGTCGGCCCGGGCTGGAAGGCCCCTGCCGCTTCCAGAGCATCGGCCACCGAGCCACCCTTCTCCAAGACTGCGTTGGCCGCATCGAGAGCCGGGCGGAACCACTTCCCCTGGCTCATGCCGGCATCGATCAAATCCTGTCCGCTCATTACCGCTATCATTGTCTTTTCTGCGTCTGCAGTCCTTCTTCTTCAATTCTCTTTCTATGCGCTGCTTGGGCGACGAACTGTACCGGAGGCCGTGACGGTAGCTCTCGATCGGTTCGTGCCAGATACGTTTCAAGTGGCGTGCCAACTGGGAGAAATGAGCGTGAAGAATAGGAAAAACTCTCTTATCTATCTGTTTTAATGGGATAAAAATTTCTGTCGTCGTCACAGAAAACTGTAGTTGCAGTTTTTGCAACTCAGCGAATATTATTCATTCTTATAGTATCTTATAATTTTGGATAAGACATGAAACGACGTGTGGCTATCAGCATATTGGGCACCACCCTGGATGCGGGGAAATGGGAAAATCGCTGGAGCCGCTGGCGTCCCAATGTCGCGCTCTGCCAGCAACCCGGGCTCTTCATCGATCGACTGGAATTGATTCACGACAATCATGCGCAGCCGCTGTGTCATCGGATCATCAGTGACATCGGGACAGTTTCGCCGGCGACAGAGGTGCGCAGCCATGTCATCAATTTCCGCGATCCCTGGGACTTTTCGGAGGTCTATACGAAGCTCAGGGACTTTGCCCGCAACTACAGCTTCGACCCTGACATGGAAGACTATCTCGTCAACATCACCACAGGCACCCATGTGGCGCAGATCTGCTGGTTCCTGCTGACCGAAGCCCGCATCATTCCTGGCCAACTGTTGCAGCTCTCGCCGCCCCGCGACCGGGAGCCAGAACAGGATTTCGCCGGCACGCATCGGGTTATCGACCTCGACCTTTCCCGCTATGACGAGATCGCCAAACGCTTCGCTTCCGAGCGGGAAGACGCCGCCTCTTTCCTGAAATCGGGGATTTCGACCCGCAGTACCACCTTCAACAGAATGATCGACGAGATCGAAAGGGTGGTGATCCGCTCGACAGCGCCCGTTCTCCTGACCGGGCCGACCGGTGCCGGCAAGTCGCAACTCGCTCGCCGGATCTACGAACTGAAAAAGAGCCAGCGCAAGGTCAGCGGACCGTTTGTCGAGGTCAATTGTGCGACCTTGCGCGGCGACCAGGCTATGTCCACCTTGTTCGGCCATGTGAAAGGCGCGTTCACCGGTGCTGCCGGCGAGCGCGCCGGCCTGCTCAAGTCCGCCGACAAGGGCGTGCTGTTTCTCGACGAGATCGGCGAACTCGGCCTCGATGAACAGGCTATGTGCCTGCGCGCGATCGAGGAGAAGAGGTTTCTGCCGATGGGTGCCGACCGGGAGGCGTCCGCAGACTTCCAACTGCTTGCCGGCACCAATCGCGATCTTGGCGAGGATGTCCACAAAGGCAGGTTCCGCGAAGATCTCTATGCCCGCCTGAACCTCTGGACGTTCCAGCTACCGGCCCTCCGCGAGCGCAAGGAAGACATAGAGCCCAATCTCGACTTCGAGCTCAAGCGCTATCTGGAACGTGAAGGCGAAAACGTCACCTTCAACAAGGAAGCGCGCGAACGCTATCTTGCCTTTGCGACCGGCCCGCAAGCCGTCTGGAGCGCCAACTTCCGTGATCTGTCGGCCTCGGTGACGCGCATGGCGACACTCGCGCCGCATGGGCGCATCACGACCGACGTTGTTGATGACGAAGTCCGAAGACTGAAGGCCTTTTGGCGCACCGCAAATGATGACCAAGCAGCCGACGCAATCATCATTGAATTGCTGGGCGCCGAAGTTGCCGCTCGCCTCGATCGTTTTGACACAGCGCAACTTGCCACTGTCCTTCACACCTGCCGAGAACACCCGACGGCAAGCGCTGCCGGCAGAGCCCTATTCGCAAACTCGCGACTGGAGAAGAAGAGCAGCAATGATGCAGATCGTCTGACGAAGTATCTCGCGCGCTTCGATCTACGGTTCGAGGACGTCAAGAAGTGATATCCTGGACGGAAATAAGCGGGTCGGTGGTTCGAACCCACTTAAGAGCGTTGTGAATTGCGCGCCCTCCCGAGCGAGCGCTGCCAGCGCTGTGAGCTATGGCTGCTTTGCGCCTCCGTTTCGGTCATAGACCTCAGCCTAGCGCCGCCGCGACAGCGGACATTCGGCGAATAGGTGAGCCGGAATGTTTTGCCAAATATATGTCCGCGGCTAACTCTGCGAAGGCGATCCATTGCGCAGCGCCTCAGCGGTCACAAGTCCAGCTATTTTTTCAGATAGAGTCTGATCGGACACTGCGCGCGCCAGCGTCGCCCCACCGGCAAACAGTGCAAGCAACAGCAATGCCCGGTCTTCCGTTGAGTACACCGAGCCGCCATCCTCCAAGCCGGAGGCGATTTCAGTCGCCAGACGCTTTAGTTCTTCGGTGTAGCAACGCCGCGTCTCGTCATCCGCTCGCATGACATCGGGGGAGAGGGTTGGCAAGGCGCAACTCTCTCCAAGTTCGCAAGTGCGCTTGTATCCGAGATAGTAGCCAGCGAAGGCTTTGAGCCAGCCACGTGGTTGTTCCAGCTTCAATGCTGCAATTCCCTGACGGAGTTCTTCCATTCCCGCAATAACCGCGGCACGGAAAGCTTCTCCTTTGGATTTGAAGTGGCCGTAGAATGCGCCGTTGGTAACGCCTGCCGCTTTCGTCAGCGCATCGATACCAGCTCCGCCATAGCCTTCTTTTCGAAATGCCTGTCCGGCGGCCAGAACGACCTTTGCTCGCGTCTGCTCTTTGTGCTCGGTGTTATAGCGCATGCTAAAATCCTTATTGAGAGTGAGTGCTCTTTATGTCTTGCATAGAGAGCAATCGATGTGTATCGATAGAGAGCGATCAGTATATATGATTTGCACCGATCATCAAACAAGGAGAGAACCATGCCCATCACACTTACTATCACGGAAGGCCTGCTGTCGGACGAAGCCCAGGCAGACGCGTTTGCCGGACTGACTGACGCACTTCTTGAGGTTTCGGAACTGAGCGGAAATCCGTTTATGACCGCCAATGTGGTCGGCTCGATACACAATTTGCCGACAGGACACGTGCTTGCTGCTGGTAAGCCGGTCGATGCCGCATTCGTCGAGCTGAAATTACCAATGGTCGCCTTAACGACACCAGAGGCAAAGCGCGCCTTCTTGGGAAAGGCAACCGACATCGTCGAAAAGCTGCCGGCGGACGGCTCAAGCGAGAGCATATCTGGTCGAACATCGTCTATGCGCCAGAGGGAGGTTGGGGCATTGCAGGTGAGAGCTATAGCAATGCAGATCTTGGTCAAGCGATCGCAGCCAGCGCCGCCGCATAAGGCAGACGTGCTAGCATAAACGCGGAAAATCCGGGGCCGGGCACGGAATTTGCCCGGTCCAGAGAAGAGGGCTACTCCATGCAACTTGCCAATTATCTATTCTTCACCACCGAATGCGAGGCCGCACTTTCCTTTTATACCGACTGTGGCCTTGGCCGGGTAACAACATTGATGCGTCACGGAGACCATGGCATTCCAGCCGTGAACGAAACCATGATTGGGAAGGTAATGCACGCACGCTTCGAAGGTGCAGGCGTCCTGTTCTTCGCGTCGGACAATCATGACGCTGAACCCATGCGCGGCTCGTCTCACATTCTCATTATGGACGATCGTCGCAAAACTCTAAGTCTGTTTGAAAAACTGTCTGAGGGGGGCAGGGTGACTACGCCTCTGGCGGTGCAGCCATGGGGCACATTTTACGGGAAGCTGACCGACAAATTCGGCGTTCAATGGATGCTCGACTGTTTGGAATAAGACAAAGCCGCCGTCGCCCGTATCCATGTCCGGCACTCCGCGAAAAGGGCACTGGAATCGGGCGGACGGTGCGTGGCCGCATCGAGTCTGAAAAGGCGAAAGTCGCAGCGATACGTAAAGAACAGCGTGAAAGACGGGGAAAGGCTAACTCGAAAACTACCCCATAGACCTCATACGTCTTTGAACGTCAGTTTACGTCACTTAGCCTCTGAAACCCGACAGTCCCCTCCCGTGAAGAGTTTCGGGCGCCGGCAGGCGTACGAAAGTCCCCGAGGAAGGAACCCGCGGGCCACAGTCGGAGGCTATGGGGATTTCGATCTGCGGCTGATGTCGGCGATGGCGCGACCGCCGTCAGGAAGTGGGGTGATGGATGCGGAC